>NZ_BAAGXU010000003.1:0-56307 GCF_054779675.1 Emticicia fontis | reverse complement strand
GCATTTAGCAAAGGTCTTTATTCATTTTTACTATTCAAATTTTAATGCGTTTAACCTGTTATAATACCGATAATGGAGGTGATTACGGTATTTTTGCTATGATGATGGATAATAGTGGTCCACATACTATACAAGAACACTATAATACCGCTGAACATCACCAAAGACAAGAGAACTTTATGAAAGATTTGGAGGGTATTAATAACCGATTTGCTTCATTCAAAGCTAAGTATAAGAAAGAAGAAACTAATGCTGAAATGATGGCGACAGTAGATTTTTCAGGTATGTAAGTTATTAAGTTTCAGCAAAGGGTAAAAGTAAATCCGAGTTACTTTTACCCTTTGTTTTCATTTACCCTTATTCTTCTCAAATTCTGCTTTGACAAGACTTTCCAGTTCATCAAAATTATATTTAAGGGTAGATGACGGAATATTAACCGGAGACCCTGTAATCTTATGATTCGCTTCTACACCTTTCTTGGCTGCCCCACTGGCCTGCCGATTAATATATTGCTCTGGCTTAGTAACCATAATTACCAGAAATTTCTGATTGAATACCTTATTAGTCTTTATTTCTTTAATATCACTCCAGGGGATATGTCCCGCCGGAACACCTGTAGAATTGTCTGTAATACCTGTTTTATCAATGATTAAGCCGGGAGCATTATCCTTCAATTTTTTAGCCATTACAAATGCAGCTAGTCCGAAAACAACAATAGATAAAATACCAATGCTTAACACGATGGTAGGATTACCCAATAAACCATTTTTAAAAGACTCGGGCCTGACAACAAACCATACACCAATGCCCACAAAGGCTATGGAACTAATCAATAACAGAACAAGCTTTTGCTTACTTAGTGGAATTTCGATTGGATACTCAGTTTTCATAAGAGTTTCTTTAGTGTTTAAGGTAATCAGCTAAAATTAGGTCATTCCGGCTGAATATGCAAATAAGTACCTGATACCCGTTTAAAATTTTGATTATCGGATTTTAAACAAGGGTATATTGACGTATATAAATAAATTTGCATCAAATCGGTAAATCTAGTAGCTTTCGAATTCAACCTTAATTTTATAGAAAAATGATTAACCAGCACCTGAAAAGACTATCCTTTTTAATAGTCATTATGACTATTGTATTTGCTTGCACAAAAGAGACAAATGATACCCAAAAACCAATCGTAGGTACATGGAAATTATTGACAGGCACCTTGATTGAAAAAGGCGATACAACTGTAACAGATTATACCAAGACCTCCTCGTTTATCAAAATAATCAACGATACGCATTTTGCTTTTATAAGCCATGATCTGGCACATGGAAAAGACTCAACAACGGCCGCGTTTTCGGCAGGTGGCGGTACTTATTTATTAAAGGATAACTCTTACACAGAGCATCTGGAATATTGCAATGCCAGAGAATGGGAAGGCCATGATTTTACTTTCACTATCGAAATCAAAAACGATACTTTAGTACAAAAAGGCATAGAAAAAGTAGAAAGTGCAGGGATTGAAAGATTGAATATTGAGAAATATGTGAGAGTGAAGTAAGATACATACTGATAAAATTTAAAGAGAGGTTTATGACTTTATAGTTGATAGACCTCTTTTATTTTTTAGCGAAAAATATAGTAATAGACTGCCTCATATAACGGATTTCCGTAATTGATTGGAGCTTATAACAATCATAGCTTTGTAGAAAATTTGAAAGTAAATCAACTCTTAATTTTTACAGCTATGAAACCCATAATCTTTATTCTTATTTTTATTTCTACCCTTAGTTTCGGACAGTCGGTTACTATTGATCCAAGTGTAGCTGACGATATATTGAATATACGCAAAGACAGTCGGGGATTAGACCATAGAAGTGGGAATGGGAGTGTTGGAGTAGGCACCTGGGTAAGCAACAGTGTAGCTTATTTACAAACACATACCAATCATCCATTATTTTTCTCAATCAATGATAGTGGCCCTAAGATGGTAATTGCCCTAAATGGAAATATCGGCATCGGCGGATTAACAAATCCAACTGCCGCTTTGGCTGTAAGCAGAGGCATTGCACCAGATGGAACCGCCGTTTTCTTTGGCACTACCTGGGCTTCTCATTTTAATTATTCCACAACCGAAGATACCTATATCAGAGGTGGGAAGAATGCTTCTAAAGTGCTTATCAACGATCTGGTAGGATTAGGAAATGTGGGTATAGGAACTAATAATCCACAACAGAAACTGGATGTAGAAGGAAATGTAAGGGTTTCAGCATTAGTAGGCTCTGGTAGCGGTGCTTTGGCAAGCGATGCAACAGGTACTCTTATGAGATTGGCTCCCGTAGCCTTTTCAGTAAAAAATACAGGCTCAACAGCTTATCCGGTACCCGTATCAGGTTTTACCATAGTGCCTTTTTCAACAAGAGATTATGACTATGGTAGTTTCTTCGATAATACTACTAACTACGACTATAATGCACCCAGAAATGGTATTTACCATTTTGATAGTTTCGTCACCTGGAAATTAACGGCATCTACTGTTGGTTCTTATACACTGTCTATTTATGTAGACGGAAGTGTGTATGCTGTGGTACAAGAAAAGATATTCTCTAATGTTGAAACAACCATGAATTTATCTACTGATATAAAACTAAACGCCGGACAAAAGGTACAATTAAGAGTTGCTCAGACTTCTGGTGTAACCCAGAATCTGCTATTGAACGCTTATAATACCAAGTTTTCGGGTCATTTTGTGATGCCTTTGTAAAAGATATAGTTAAATCAACTGGCAATTATAACCTCGGGTTAGTTATAAGATACATCAATATCAGCAACACAAACACAACCATGCCCACAAAGAATATATAAGAGCCATGTTTACGGTCTTTTTCTCTGAATACAAATGCTCGTTGTCCGCTAGGTAAAGTTTTTTGCCGGGTCTTCATATGCCAGCCAATAATCACACCTACAATACCACCAAGCATGGCAAATACATAACCTGAAATTATCCACATCGGTTGTGCTTTCTCCTGTTTGCTCAAATCTTCTAACCTTACTTCTTTCAGCGCTTTCAGAAAATCATCATCAATCGTTTGGTCTCTTTCTTTAAGAATCTTTTTAGCCAGATGATAATCAAGAGCCGACCACTCGTCAGGTCTGGCAATGATTTCATAGAGTTCAATGTCAGAAAATGAAAACAGGTAATGGTCTCTATCTGTATTTTTTATAGCCTCAGCCTCCATATCATCTAATAGATGAATGACCTGTGCAAAATCCATTTGTCTCACCTTTATATGGAATTCCTTTTCTAATGACCTCAAAGTGGCAGGGTCAATGGTAAAATTAAACGTTTCGGTTTGGTAAGGTATCTGATGGCTTTCCAATAGCTGCAGGAAATTGAAAAAATCGGCTTCGTGGTGGAAGGTTTTAATGGTAATAAACTCTTGCATTTATTTTAGGAAGATTTTACTTTTTAGTCGGCTCAAAAATGGAAAATTATATCCGGATTATGAATGTTTCGTTTACAATTCTATGGAATAATCTTTATACAATAAACGTGCTGAAAAATATTCAGAAAATTTTTTGAAATTTTACAGGATATAAAATTGATTTCTGACTCTTTAGTTTAAAGGTAAAAATATAAACAATCCGTGTTATTTTTAGATAAAACTAATTTCTGATGGCGCGCCTGAATCCCACCTCATTTCAGTCTGGCAATATACCAGCCGCTACCTCTACCGAGCGGGAGCGGCTGGTATGGGAAGCCTTTCGGGCAGGTGACAGAAATGCCTTTGCCAGCCTGATGAACGATTATTATCCGCTATTGCTGAATTACGGAAGTCAGTTTCAGAAAGACCGGGAATTTGTAAAGGATTGCCTGCACGACCTTTTTGTAGACCTATGGAATCGCCGTCAGAGATTAGAAGGAGTCGAAAAACTAAAACCCTATTTGCTCATTTCTTTGCGCCATCGGCTTTTCCGTGAGTCCAGACGTTTACGCTGGTTTCGGGAGGCAGAAGAAGTAAATGATGAGTATGCTTTTGAGGTACAATTTGCCATAGAATCGTATCTGGTCAATAACGAAGTACAACATGAAGATTTAAAACGCTTACAGTTTAATCTGGAGAAATTACCGAAACGGCAACGAGAGGCCATTTACCTGCGCTTTTTTCAGGAAATGGAGTATGACGACATCGCCAAAGTGATGTCTATCAATTATCACTCGGCCGTCAATCTGATTTATGAAGCTTTAAAGCTACTTCGTAAAAACTGGTTCTTATCATTCATCAGCTCTATTACCTCATTCTTTTTTCAATGAAAAATTACCTCAATTACCAGATAGAAGACTTCGTGCAAGACCCCTATTTCCGACGATGGGTATTAGGAAAATTATCGCCCGAAGACCGATTCTGGGAAGTATGGCAAACCACACACCCCGAACGAGAAGAAATGCTTGAAAAGGCCAGATCAATGGTGATTGCCCTACAAATCAATCCCGTTGCTGATGACCCAGAAGAAATTCAGAATGCCATTGAAGCCATTTTAGCAGAAACTGTTGATAAGAAAACTTTGCCGTTCTATGCCCGACATAAATGGGCTGTGGCAGCTTCAGTAATGTTGATAGCCGGGCTTGCAACCTACTGGTATTATAACCAGAAAACAATAGTGCCATTGGCAGGTTCAGAAGCACCGGCAATAGAATCAACAATCGACCCGAAGGAGATTAATATTAGCAAAACAGGTAAGACAGTTACGCTATCAGACGGCAGTAGAGTCATATTGGAAGGAAATAGTAGCTTACGGATAGGGCAGGAGTTCGGGCAAAGCAAACGGGAAGTATATCTGACAGGAGAAGCGTTTTTTCAGGTATCCAAAAATGCAGATAAACCCTTTCTGGTATATTCAGGCAAAGTGGTTACTAAGGTATTAGGCACCAGTTTCAGAATAAAAGCTTATGAGCAGGATGCCGATGTGTCAATAGATGTACGTACCGGAAAAGTGACCGTCTTTAAACAATCAGACAAATCACAGATGGAGCCACTGCGCTCAGAAGAAATCATTTTGACCCCAAATCAACAGGCTGTTTTTGTAAAAAAGGAAGATAAGTTTGTCAAGACATTGGTTGAAAAACCTGCTGTACTAAATAATACAAATGTAAAAAATCGCTTCGAGTTTTCAGAAACCCCGATTATTGAGGTACTGAGTACACTCGAAGAGCTATACGGAGTAAAAATTATCTATGACGCCGACCGTCTGAAAGATTGCAACCTGACAGGCTCGCTAAACGATGGGTCGTTCTATGACAAACTAAGTATCGTCTGTGAAACTATTCAGGCAACTTACAAAGTAATGGACGGACAGGTTGTGATTGATGGGAAAGGTTGTAGATGAGAATTTAGTGATTGAGCGAATGAGTGATTAGTCTCGAACTATGATTTACCTGATTCATATGATTAGAATGATTATTGTTTTTTGATGAACTATGAATGATAGTTTTATTATCAAGTAATGATTAAATGTAAAGAATCATTATCAGTTAAATCAATTCAATCAGCTAAATCAAAGTTCAAGACTAATCACTCAATCACTAACTCACTCAATAAAAAAGACCAGCAGTATCCGCGGGCTGCTAGTCTTCAAAGTGCACCCATTGCTTGCTTGTCAGGTAACTGGGTGTTGGAAACTATTTTGTTAAAATCTTTCCACCTAAAAACCGCCGGAGAGGCCTGATTATTCTATGAAACCAACCATACTATGGTATGAACTGCTTCTGACAGTTATGAAAAAATCATTACTACCATTGATTCTCATGGTCATAGGCATTCAACTCACCTATGCCTTTGATTCGCCTGCGCAGGAGTTGCTTGATAAACGGATTTCTATTCGGGTAGAAGACGTTTCGTTGAAAAGCATTCTGAACAAAATTGAAACATTAGCCGAAGCTAAGTTTATTTATAGCCCGAAGGTGATTCAGGCCGAACGCAAGACTTCTGTTAATATCCAGAATCAGGCGGTGAAAGAAGTACTGGAAACGGTGCTTAAGCCTTTGCGTATCAATTATAGAGTCATTGGCAATCAGATTATATTGAGCCAACAAAACAATGCTTCTGCAGAAAAGGAAGAAAAATCCGGTAGTTCATTAAATACTTCTTCGCTTGACCGCTCAATCACAGGAACGGTAACGGGCGAGACAGGTGAGGGCTTACCGGGTGTGAGTGTGGTCTTGAAAGGTACAACCCAGGGCGTAATGACCAATGCTAACGGTAGCTATCGGCTCACTGTACCTGACAATGCTTCTGTGCTGGTTTTTTCTTACGTGGGCTATCAGACACAAGAAGTAAACATCAATAATCAGACTGCTATTAATATCCAGCTTGTTCCCAATCCTAAATCCCTCGACGAAGTAGTAGTGGTAGGCTACGGTACACAGATTAAACGCGAATTAACAAGTGCCATTTCGAAGGTTTCAACCAAAGAACTGAATGAATTACCAGTAGCCGAAGTGGGTCAAGCCTTGCAAGGCCGTGTACCGGGGCTTACCGTTACGAATGTGAGTTCGCCGGGAACAGCGCCAAATATCCGTATCAGAGGGGTAAGCTCGGTTAGTTTCTCTACCGACCCATTATATGTAGTAGATGGTTTTCCGACAACTAATTTATCAAGCTTTGATAACCACGATGTAGAATCGGTTGAGGTTTTGAAAGATGCCAGTGCAGCGGCTATCTATGGTTCAAGAGCCACAAACGGAGTAATTCTGATAACAACCAAGAAAGGCCAGAAAGGAAAAAAACTATCCATCAATCTGGATACTTATGCAGGCGTAGAATCAGCTTGGCGTTTGCTTGATCCAATGAATACCGACCAGCGCACGGCTTTCATGAATAGCATGTATTCAGGTGCGAATAATGAAAATGCAGGAGCTCGTCCATCGCGTTATACCCCTACCGAAATGGCCAAGTTTCCTTATCCTGGAGCTACGCAAAGCTATGCCCAGACTAATACCGACTGGCAAGACTTGTACTTTAAAAGTGGCCTGATGAATAGCAACAATATTTCTATCTCAGGTGGGGGAGATCGTTCTACTTTCTATACTTCGGGGGGCTATATGCGTCAGGAAGGAATTGTAAAAGGTGTGGGATTTGACCGTTATAATTTCCGGGTAAATTCTACCTATGATTTGAGTTCGCGCATTACATTCGGGCAAAACCTTTTAGTAGCTTATTCATCACAATTATTTAATAATTCTGACGGACAAACCGGCGACCAGGGTACTCCTTTGTCTCTATTACAATTTGCCTTACCACATTTACCAGTCAAAGACCCGAATACAGGCGCATGGATAAAAGCTGGTGGTGATGCTATTGACGGGCACCCATTCCCGAATCTGATTGCAGACATTGAAAACATTGTATTCAGACGCAACACAACCAAAATCCTGGGAAGCGCTTTCTTAGATATAAAACTGCTGGATTGGTTGAAATTCAGAAGTACCTTCGGGGTTGATTATGCTAATTCATTAGAAGATGGCATTGATAATAGCTATCTGGTTAACGATGGACAGAATATCTTCAAGACGAACGATGGTCTGTCGACCATCACAAATAACCGAAATGCCTATTCATCTCTTTTGTTTTCGCAGCAGTTAACGGCAGATAAAACCATAGGGAATCATCACCTGAATGCGACACTGGTTTTTGAAACACAAAACGGCAAAATCAGAACAGAAATGATGTCGGGCAAGCAATCAAATCCGGCCATTAAAACCCTGAATGGTGCTACGAATCTGAGCGCGTTGAATGCGATAGAAGAAAACTTGCTACTCTCTTATGTGGCACGTGTGGGCTATGGTTTTAAAGGTAAATATATCATCAATGCCAGTATCCGTCGCGATGGTTCATCGGTATGGGCACCCGGTAATAAGTTTGCCAATTTCCCTGCTGCCTCTATCGGCTGGAATGTCGGACAAGAATCTTTTATGCAGAACGTTTCATTTTTATCTGACCTAAAGATTCGGGCAAGCTATGGCTTAACAGGATTAAACCCAACTGCATTGAGCAATTATCCTTGGCAATCGTTGGTATATAATTCATCATACCCATTCAATAATGAAAATGTAGTAAATGCTTCATTCTATAACAAACTGGCAAATCAGAATCTGAAATGGGAAAAAACTAACCAGTTGAATATAGGGATTGATGCCTCTTTGTTCAATAATACCGTATCCTTTACAGCCGAATACTTCGACCGTATCACAGACAACCTGATTCTGAAAGCACCAACACCCCCTTCGTTTGGTTATGTTCAATTTACGGACGTGAATATCGGTAAAATGCAGAATAAAGGCTGGGAAGCACAACTGGGTTACCGCTCACCGGGTAAAAGAGATTTCAACTGGGGTATCAGTGCCAATATCAGTCAGGTAAACAATAAAGTATTACGCTTAGATTCGCCAAGTGGGGTTATTTATGGCGGTGATGGTAACTATTTCTCAAGCTGGGGTGTGCCTGTAACCCGCACTGTTGCCGGAGAGCCTATTCAATCATTCTACGGCTGGGATTTCGATAAAATCTATCAGAGCCAAAGCGAGATTGATGCTGATAATGCCGCTGCCAGAGCCAAAACAGGTTCAACGGGCGCATTCTACCAAAGTGCAGCTACTGCACCCGGTGATGTACGTTTCCGTGATTTGAATGGCGACGGTATCGTAGATGATAAAGACCGCAAGGTAATCGGCTCGTTCCTGCCTGATTTCACTTATGGCCTGAACCTGACAGCCAATTATAAGTATTTCGATGTGTCTATCCTTTTTCAGGGTGTACAAGGGAATGATATTTATAGCGGTATCGGGGTTTATGCAGGCGCATTCCGTTGGCCTTTGGGCGGAAGTTTAAAAGCTTACGAAGATGCCTGGACTGTAGAAAACCCAAGCACAACTAATCCTCGTATCAAATGGAGTGACCCTAACGATAATTCAAGAGTATCGAGACGATGGATTCAGGATGGCTCTTATCTACGCCTGAAAAACATCAACATCGGTTATGAGATACCTTCTGACGTGCTGAACAAGAGAACAAACGGCACTATCAGCAAATTCAGAATATATATAGCCTCTCAGAATCTGCTCACATTTACTAAGTATAATCTGGGCTATGACCCTGAAATCGGGATGAAAATAGGTAGTAACCGTGGTGCCGGAAACCTCACCAACGGTATTGATTACGGACAATATCCGGCCTCACGTTCTTTCATTTTAGGTTTACAACTGGGTTTCTAAATCGTATTTTATCGCTCAATCCTATGAAAAAAAATAGTCTTATATTCGGATTAATCCTGGCTGTGAGCCTGCTTAGCGGATGCGAAAGCCAGTTAGATAAAGTTAATCCAAATGCGGTTACTTCCGAAAATTTCTTCAAAACCGCAGCAGAATTAGAAAAAGGGGTAAACGCTGCCTATACTACCCTGAACGGGAGTTATCTGGTAGGCGATTGCTATGTCTGGTTACACGATTTACGCTCCGATGATTTTGTGGGCACAACGCTTGCCGACGATCGTGGCGAAATATTACGTGGTACTTTAGGTGTCAACAATTCGTATGTAGAGCGTGTGTGGAAAGGATTTTATATAGTTATCCACAGAGCAAACGTAGTTATCAACAATACGATTACAAACGATGGGGATGACCCGAACGGACAATTGAGAAACAGAGTAGTTGCAGAAGCTAAATTCTTACGTGCTTTCTCTTATTTCGAACTGGCAAGTCTATGGGGTGGTGTGCCTTTGATTACCAAACCTATCTCAGATTTCAGTGGCTTTGTATCACGCTCTACTCAACAAGCAGTGTATGAGGCGGCTATTAAAGATTTGCAGGAGGCTGCTGAGGCGCTTCCGGCTACTTATCCTGCTGCTAGTAATGGTCGTGCTACCAAAGGAGCAGCCAATGCGCTTTTAGGGAGAATATATATGCAGATGGGTAATTATAGTAATGCTAAAACCTATCTTGACAAAGTAAAGGCTTCCGGCTTATATAGCCTGATGGCCGATAATAATGATAACTTCAAAGAAGAAACCGAGTTTAATAAAGAATCTATATTTGAATGTGTGTTCTCTCCATATCCATCGGCAGCAGAAGACGAGGGAGATGATTATGCACAGGGTTTATATCGTGAGTCAACCAATGGTACGCGCCAATATGATATGAATACAGGCAATGGCATTGTATTACCAGCTTCAACATTGAAAGATGCCTTTGAAACAGGTGATATCCGTAAGAAAGTAGCGATGTATGAAGTAGGAGACATATGGGCAGGCGGAACGATGAGTCAGGAATCCTGGAAGAAATATACCCTGAGCTATAAAAACTCTAATCCAGGTAATGTGGCGAGCGCTATAAACCGCCGCATGATTCGCTATGCAGAAGTAGTATTAATGTTGGCCGAATGTGAAAATGAGGCTGGCAATACAGCAAATGCCCTTTCGCTTCTGAATCAGATTCGCAGCCGAGAAGATTTAAAGACTGCCAAATTCTCCTTATTGCCAAATGTGCAGTTCCCATGCAAAACCAAAGATGAGGTATTACAGGCCATCATGCATGAGAGAAAAGTAGAACTTGCCGGAGAACAGGTGCGAAACCGTGATATTATGCGCTGGCGTGCTGCAGGAAAACTGGCCCTTTTAGGTGGTGAACCTATCTCGTATTTTCAGGCCAATAAACATGGTTTATTACCAATCCCTCAATCAGAAATCGACCGGAATATTAAGTTGGGCGATGGGGGAGTACCTGCACAAAATCCTGGTTATTAGTATTTACCTTTTGATTTGTTTATTTTCGAAACATCATATTCGAAAAATAAACAGAGCCCTATGAAACAGCATCTATTCATCCTTATACTTGTTTTAAACCCTTACTTCGCCAAGGCAGATACGGTCAGGGAGATTAGTTCCCCTGACCATTCTGTCCGCCTTTTAGTGAATGTATCGAATCGGCTGACTTATAGTGCTTTTTATAAAAGTCAGGCATTGGTTTCTCCCTCAGAAATTGATATGATTTTATCTGATGGAAAGAAACTCTCAGACGGATTAAATAACCCTGCCTTTTCGCAGCGAACAAATAAAAGCATCATTCTCTCGCCAGTACCCGAAAAAAGAAAACGGATTCCTGATGAATTCAATGAACTGACTGTTACTTTATCTAATTCATTTGGCGTAATATTCAGGGTATACAATGATGGGATAGCATATCGAATTGTAACCAATTTCAAAGAGGATATTCAGGTACGGGCTGAAGTAGCAGATTTCCATTTTCCAACGAATCATCCCGTTTATTTCCCGAAAGTAGTACCTGATGCCAAAATGGATAAATACCACACCAGTTTCGAAGAATTGTATACAGTTCAGCCAATGGATAGTATTTCGGCTAATGATTTGTTCTTTACGCCTGTATTGGTGGCTCCTGAAAAAGCCCCTAAAGTGGCTATCACCGAATCAGACCTGGAAGATTATCCGGGAATGTTTCTGACAGGCACCATGAGCAATGCCTTAATAGGAGATTTTGCCCCTTATCCGGCAGAAGAAACCGAATCAAAAGAACTCTATTCTTTGAAATATGTTACCAAACGGGCCGATTTTATTGCCAGAACCAAAGGTAGCAGAGTATTTCCGTGGCGGGTATTAATGATTGCGCCACAAGACAAAGACCTACCTGCGAATGACCTCGTGTATAGGTTAGCGTCACCATCAAGAGTGGCGGATGTATCATGGGTAAAACCAGGCAAAGCAACAGATGAATGGATTATTACTTCCAATATCTTCAATGTGCCTTTCAAAAGCGGGATTAATACCGAAACCTATTTGTATTATATTGATTTTGCGAAACGCTTTGGCTTTGAGCGTATCATGATGGATGCCGGATGGAGTGACAATAACGACCTCTTTAAAATCACACCAGGTATTGACATGCAGAAGATTATGAATTATGCCAAAAGTAAAGGCATAGGTGTTAGTATGTGGACACTGGGATTGACTTTGGAAAAACAACTCGAACCGGCTTTAGACCAATTTAATAAATGGGGAGTTGATTTTATCATGACCGATTTTTTCAATAGAGACGATCAGAAGACTGTGCAGTTGTTCTATAAAATAGCAGAAGCCTGTGCACGCCATAAACTGATGCTGATGTTTCATGGCGCTTTTAAACCTGCGGGCTTCAACCGTACTTTCCCGCATGCAATAGCCCGTGAAGCAGTCTTGGGTTCTGAATATAATATATGGAGCAATAAAGTAACACCAGAGCATAATTTAAGGCTACCCTTTATCAGAATGCTAGCCGGGCCACTCGACTATGAACCGGGTATGCTGAATAATGCTACTATACAAGGCTTTAAGCCACATTCAGAAAATGTGATGTCAATGACTACCCGAACCCAGCAACTGGCCATGTTTGTGATTTATGAAAGCCCGATTCAGTTTTTTGCTGGCAATCCCTCGCAAGGTTATCTGGAACCAAAGTTTATGGAGTTTTTAGGAGCTATACCAACCGTTTGGGATGATACAAAGGTCTTAGAGGCCAAACTAAGTGATTATATTGTAACTGCCCGTAAAAAGGATAAAACATGGTATGTAGCGGCTATGACTGATGCCACAGCCCGAGACTTAACCATTCCGCTTGATTTTCTGGAAGCAGGCACTTATACAGCAACCATCTGTAAAGACGGTATAAACGCCGATAAATATCCAGCCGATTATCAGATTTCGACTGCTACACTTAGTATGAAAGATTCATTGAAAATTCATCTGGCTCCTGGTGGGGGGTATGTGATTAAGTTAAATAAAAAGTAAAAAGGCAGAAAACAGTTCAGCTAAGCTGGACTGTTTTTTTATGAGCGTAGACGGTGGCCTGTAGCTTTATTAAGCGTAAAACAATAGGATAATGTAATAGCAATGACTATAATTTTATAGTTATCATTATAACACCTAATAATAAAGTCTTCAAACTTTTGTTCTTTGATGAAATCAGCAACTTTCTCGTTGCCTTTAAAAATGGAAGCAGAGCCGTCGTTATTAAAATGAACTATATATTTATATCCTTGATGGTGAAAAGAATAAATTTCACGTGTGTTTTCTTCCAATCTTAATTCAATTCTTTCGCCATTGGTAAATATTAAGTCATACTCCATATAAAAAGGAGAAGCTAATTTAATATAGAGAATTTTATTTTTTGATAAATCGTATAGGCTTAATTGTGGCTTATAAGGCAAATGAATAATATCGGCTTTCGCTATAAACTCCTGTACGCCATCGACAAGAATATCATACTTTAATCGAAAGCTAAAGAAGGGTTTATTAACGTTGATAGTCATAGTAGTTGTTAGACTTCTTTTTCAAACATAATGAAATCATAACAAAGTTTAATACACAATAATTCTACCAAGCATACGTATATTGAGTAAGACAACTATTTATACGTTTATTAATGAAAAAGACCTTACTCGCCTTACTATTAATTACCCCTTCATTCACATTTGCCCAGACAACTCAATTTAATCACCCTTATGAAAACGTTAGCATTGCCAAAGGTACTGACCTAGTTCTGAAACTAAGGCTTGAAAAAGGCGTTTCTTATCAATTTTTAGTCTTACAACAAGGCATAGATGTAATGCTTACCTTGAGTGATGAAACGAAGAAAACCATTGTAGAAAAAGACTCACCTAACGGTAGTCATGGTTTTGAAATAGCAGACTATTCACCACAGGAAACAAAGGAATATACCCTTACTATCAAAAAGTTTGAAGAAGCAGGAAATGCCGATAAGGGAATGATTGGCTACTATATCAAAAAATATTCAAAAGCCGAACAGGCACTCAAAGAAAAAACAAGGCAGGAACTAGCCATTGAAAACAATAAAAATGTACTGACGGCTGACATTGACCATTTCTGGGAAGCAGTAGATAACCTCAAGAACTGCAAAACCAAATGGGACAGTGTCCTGTCTTTCCAGAATCTATACCTCGATAGAGCTACTAATGGACTGATAGATTTCATCAGAGTCCGTAATTTCTCAGCCGATGAATTTGTACGTACCATTGCCAGATACCCGAAATATTATCAATCTGTTCGTCCATATACTTATGAATCTAAGCGATCCGAGCCATTGATTGAAGAAGTCTTTGCCAAACTGAAATCTATCTATGGCAATTTCAAGCCTTTCAAAGTTTGTTTTGCTATAGGTGTGCATCGTACAGGTGGAACGGTTTCGGATAGATATGTGCTTTTAGGCACAGAAATGATAACCACAGGTAAAAACGTTGATTATTCAGAACTGGAAGGAGATTGGGCACCTAAAGACCGAACCAAAGAGCCGGATATACCCTTAAAAATAAAAGGTATGATAGCGCACGAATGTGTACATACCCAACAAAAAGGTAAACTTAATGAAAAGGCCGTCGTTTGTAATCAGCTATACAGTTGTCTGAGAGAAGGAAGTGCGAATTTCATTGGAGAATTAATAACAGGAGAAACCAACTACTCGGTAGTAAATGAATACGGAGATACCCACGAAAACGCTTTGTGGATAGAATTCAAGTCAACTTTATGTGCTCCCAATGCACAGAAATGGCTCTACAATGGCGACGCTGCCAAAGACCGACCAGCCGATTTAGGCTACTATATAGGCTATAAAATCGCAAAAGCATACTATACCAATGCTACTGATAAAGCCCAAGCCATTAAAGATATTATTGATATGGACGACCCACTAACTTTTCTGCAAAAAAGTGGCTATGACCAGCAAAAAAAGAAATAGGTGTAAAAATGTCAATCGTAAATTATCAATACTATTTTCCTAACGTATTATGAACTTGATTCCTCTGACTAATAGAGGATTTTTCATAAATAAATAGCTAAGTAAAAATACCTGATTTTGCCCGAAATGTTAAGATTGTCATAAAAAACTAGGTGTAAAAACTTGATTGTATCGGTATTTTTTTGTATATTTATTAATAATTTTTCTCATTACCTATTTCATTTCGACAAGCTAATTGGTATTTTTTTACATTCCATCATGATACCACTTTGGCTATTTATCACCTCAAAAAACTTTTATGGATAATCATCAGCCGCTTAAACACGTTGCTATGTCGTTTTCGGGTGGAGGCTTCCGTGCCGCTGCCTTTAGTACAGGTTGTCTTAGTTATTTAAATAAATGTGGTGTATTACCGGAAGTATCTTTTATGGCCTCAGCCTCAGGAGGCACACTGGCCAGTTTGTCTTATGCGTATTGGCTTTATCAGGGCAAGACATTTGATGAATATTATGCCCACATGAAAGAGTTTCTGCATGGTGAGGTAGTCCTGAAGGCTGCTTTTGATATATTAGAAGACGATGCTACCTGGGAAGCCACACCAGAGAAAAGCCGTAACCTGATTAATGCTTTTGCTAAAGTATATCACGAAAAATTATTCGCTGGAGGTACATGGAATGATTTCTTTAATCCAACTATTAAAGAACACGTCAAACAGGTATGTGCGAACTCTACCGAGTTTAAAAATGGCTTATCCTTTCGTTTCCAGAATGTAGGTACTAATCAGAGAACCGGAATAATTGGCAACTATGCCTTATATCTGAAAGATAGTAAACCCTTTGATACATTAAAAAAAATAAGATTGGGCGATATTACTGCCGCTTCATCTTGTTTTCCTCTCGGATTTGAACCCCTCTTGTATCCAGAAGATTTTACTTACGGTATTTCAGGCAAAGAATCTTTATCTAAAAAAGAGTTGTTTGATATAATGAAATCTCAGGATGCCTATAAGAAAATTGCCGACGAAATTTCTACCAGCGACAGAAGCAATAAAGATTTGCAGGAAAAAAGAGGTGTAAGTCTGGAAACACAATTGACACAGGCATTGGAAAAAAAAGACGAAGAAATTTCAATAGACGATCAGGATAAATTTTCGTTTGGGCTGATGGATGGAGGTATAGCAGATAATCAGGCAATACAGAGTTCAATGCTGGCTGATACCCGTAGAAATGGGAAGTTTGGTACCCTGATTATTTGTGATGTTACCAGCCCTTTTATGGATGCTTACTCATTGCCAAAGGTCGAAAAGACCTTCTTAAATGGGTTTTCTTTACGTTTCTGGGGAATCATCTATGTGGCAGTGATAGTTGGCTTAGGAGCAGGATTTTATTTTACCCAAAGCAAAGTAATGATTACCATTGCTGCCATGATGGTGGCTTTGCCTGCTGTATTAGGATATATCTTATACAGACAACTGAATGATGGAACCGCTAAAGACAATACCTGGACTAAAATGATAAGAAAATACCTGGGCTATTTTTTTACAATTCCTGTAGCGTCCCTTTCTCAGATGATCCGGGCACGAATCAAGTCCACCGGAATCATGGTAGCTGATGTCTTTCTGAAACGGATTCGTAGTATGTGGTATAGTAAATTATATGAAAGCAAAGATTGGGAGAATAGACGGGTATCAGTGATGATTTATGAACTCAGCAAAGACCATTTAAAAGTGACAGAAGCCAGATCCAATAGAGTAAAAGGCTTGAAAACGATTGCCTCAAAATTAGAGCCAAGCACAGAAATCCAGAATGTTGCAGAAATAGCCTCAAAAGTAGGTACTACTCTTTGGTTTGATGAAAATGATGTCAATCGGGAAGCCTTACAATGCCTCATTGCTACAGGCCAGTTTACGATGTGTTATAACCTGATAATGTACATCTCTGAATTAGAGCTTCAACAATCCAGTCTGGTTACAGAAGGTATGCATACATTGAAAGAAAAGCTATTGGCTGACTGGAACCTGTTTCAGAAGAATCCTAAGTTTATGGTTTAATATTGGCGAAAGAACGTGGCTTGTAAACTTGCTTACAAGCCACGCTTTGTCTTATTTCTTGCTTTTTATCGCATTATATTCTTCAACTATTTTTTTGATGTCTTTGGCTTCGTAGCCATCCTTACCTATTTTCTTCATTAACTCGGGTGCATCGGCAAAAAACTCTAAGGCAGTATCCATAAAATCATTTTCCTGAGCCTTGCGAGTTCCCATATTTACTTCTTTTCCAGGGGCATTTCCCCATTTAAGATAGTAATGCTTGGCCAGGATGGTTTCATTCACAAAGGTTTGTCGGTTATTCACCGTTTCAGCTTTGCGCGTATGTTCAGTGGCTTCATACGAAATAAGGCTTAAATCTCCCTTCACAACATAAGCCCCTAAAATAGTCCCATTTTTCTCTCGCTTTTTATCGTTTTCAACCTCAAACTGGGCATATTCTCTCGTACCCTCAGGTAAAGTTTTAGTAATAGACTGCACGTCTTTATTCTGAATCGTTGATTTTTTACTCGTTGTAGCGTCTTTAAAAGTAAAACTATCGTTAGCAATGGGCGAGGTGCTTCCTTTCAGCACTGAACCGTTTTTCAGAGTAATTTCGGTAGAATAATACTTTACTTTTTTATTGATTGTCTGGCAGGCAAATAAGCCAGTCAGGAGCAGCAAAAACGAAACATATCGTTTGCTAAATCGGGCAAGAGAAGCGGTCATCTAGTTAGTTTATTTTTCTTTGGTTATGATAATAATCAGCTTTATACAATGCTAATCTTTGCCAAGATAGTAAATTTTGAGTGATTAATAACCAGGTAGAAATATCGGGCTTAAATTCTGTAAATTTAATAACTATATCAAAACTATCGGGCATACTAAGATTGATGAAAGATAAGGACTATTTAGCTGAGAATCGTATTGCGCTCTTTTGGTATCAGAACCTGCTCACATCTTAAGCGTGAATTCTTTAAACTTGTTATTCTTCATTATAATGACTATTTGAATGAAAGTAAGAAAATAGGAAGATAATTGACTGAATGTATGAGATTCTCTATCTTTGGACATATCCAAAAAAGCGAGATGACGACAAATCAACAGATTGATAAGATACTGGCAGTTTTATATAACAAACAGGTAAAACAAAACTTAGATTGGACAGAATTACCCAACTATGATGACCTTTGCAAGGAACTGTTTGCCGAGATACCTGATTTATCAGAAAGACAGTATCAGAATCTGCTCTATATGCTTGTCAGTAAGCGTTTGATAAATACTCATGCAGAAACAAAAGATGAAACCTACTATAAGCCCATCAGCTTGCGACCGGAGGTTATAGAATGGTATGGAGAATTTCATTCCTATCTAGATTATCTGGATTACCTCGAAGAGAAAAGACAGCCCAAAGCGTTCAAAGAAGATTTTGATGATATTGACTCTGAAGAAACAGAACGAAAATCAATCTGGGCTAAAATACCTATCTGGGGAAAGATATTATTAGTAATAGGAGTAGTAGCCATTATCGCTGTGGTTGCAATGGGCCTTGAATAAGTTATTTACTCACAATATCTTAATGTGCTTTATTTGATTGTCAATCAGCTAATTTAAAAAATACCGGAACAATCATCTGAAAACTCATAGGTTTTCCATCTTTAGTAGCTGGCTTCCATGTAGGCATCAGCTTTATAATTCTTATGGCCTCTCTTTCAAAAGCTGGATTTGATCTTTTAAATATTTCAATCTCATCAACGGAGCCGTCTTCTTTTACTTGAAAACTTACTGTTACCTCACCCTCAATATTTTCTCTCCTTAAAACTTCCGGATAGCGTAATTTACTATTAATAAAATCTTTCATAGTTTGCTCTCCTTGAAACTCAGGCTTTTTAACGATGCTTTCGGAGCCGTCTTCCTTATAATAGAATTCCTTAGTTCTCTTATGGGTTTCTCTATCATAGATATATAAATACTCCACCTGCCCGTTGTTATAGAAACTCATGATGCTATCAGCAGGCTCATCATTTTTATAGGTTTCTATCATTTCGAGCATACCATTCTCGCGGAAGTATTCAAATTTTCCGTCTTTTATTGTAAATTCAGGATCTTTATAATAGCCAATCATCTGCACTTTCCCACGAGCATAATAATCAATCTGCTTCCAACGACCATCATTGATTTTAAACCCTTTTCCGAAGAACACAGCATTTTTCTTGTTTTTAATTTCATTCCAATCCTTATCATAATAGAACATAGTGGTATCTTTTTGAGCACTCGCTAAAGATACTTTAAGAATGATAAGTAGAATAATAAAGGGTTTCATTGTGCAAAAATTTTGATTAGTCACTTTAATAATATGATAGACAAAATTATCGATTTTTAAATACCCAACCAAGACTGAAAAATTATTTAATCAGTGATTTCTCCTAGCGCTTTTAGCCCATTCTTCTTTATTTGATTATAAGACCGATAGGCTTGACCGAACAGCACAAGCAAAAAGCCTTCAAGGAGTGTTACACACAAAACAATAAATCCAATAAACATGAGAGTAGTATTTAGACGCACATGAAAAGATTAATATAAATATACGATTTTCTTACATCTATGTTTATCAAATGGTACTTTAGTTATAATCACTCAATCAACGGCCCGCGCAGACTCAATTTCTTAGAACACCTCCCCAAAATTAAAATACAGGTTCTTAGACCCATCCCCGCCAATACCATAATCAATCGCTAAATTGGCTCTTGAAAATTTATTGACTCTGATACGTAAGCCAGCACCAATGGCAGGAATAAGCTTCTCAAATTTATTGTTTGTAATCTCACTCACCGTTTGCAGATTAGAGAACAATACACCCCCCAGAAACTGATTTCTGGTAAGAGCAAATCTATATTCTGCTTCAAAGTACATTAAGTTTTTGCCTCTGAATCGCCCTTGAATAAAACCTCTGCCAGTATTGACATTCGTATCCCAGCCTGTACTGGGCATATCTAAATAAGGTACAGTACCACTGGTAAAAAAATTATAAGACCAGAACGCCAGTATATGATTCGTGTTTCCACTCAGATTAAAATACTTTCGGGCATCAACCAGCAAAGATTGATAATTGGTATTACTGCCCAGACTTTTAAGGCTTTGCTTAAATACAATATTGGTATAAAAGCCTTGGGTAGCACTCAAAGAATTAGTCCGGCTATCAAACAGCAAAGAAAGCGTGGGGCCAGATGAAACAGATTTACCCGTAATACCCAGCGTATAATCTGAAATATGCTCTACCTCATCTCCTTTAATGGCACTACGTATTTTCCAGTGATAATCAAATTGGTAACCAATACCTACATACAGATTTTTGCCAATGCTGCGCATAAGAGTCTGATACAATTTCAGATACCTGAAATTCATATCAATGGCATTCTCTAAAGAAGTATGCATCCCTAAGCCGTAGGTAGCCTGAGGATAGTTCATCAGACGCCAGTCATTAGAGAAATAGTATTTATTATTTTTAGAGAAATAGCTGGTAGTATATTGCAGTATCGTTTGTTTATTCTGGGTATAAATGGCTAATAAATTTAGTACTGAAACATTCGCATTGGTATTTCGTATAGCCACATTGGTAACTACTTGTAATAAAAACCTGCTTTGAGGAGCATAACCTGGAGTAGGAAGAAAGGCAATCACTCTACCACCCTCTTTTAAGGAGGTAGAATCAGTTTTTCGGGGTTTTCTGACATTGAATACGTTTCTGAATAAATCAGCCACATCTCGCTGCTGAGAATAGGGGATTTGACCCAGGAGAATCGTTGGTAAAAAAAACAGAATAATAATAATGCGTACTCGTCTGTCCATACTCTCAACAGAAGCCAGAATGTATTAAATGCGGTAATTAGAGTTACTAAAGGCAAAAAGGATTAATGCCAGATAGTATCATTAGTATATAAACGAAATAAAACAAAAAAGGTGGCAAAAGGCCACCTCTCTTTCAAAAAATTCGCTAACAAAAAGACGTAGAATTAAAATAGAGCGATGAGCTACCATAATAAAACGAAATATCCTGCAAAACCCAAACACACCTGGCAATCGTTTATTATAGCAACCCACCACCTGCTTTCCTGACTGATTATTCCTGACAAATCATAGCTACTTACATTGTTTTCACTTCTAAACCCAATTCATAAGTCTATTACAGCAACCGCAGCATTTTGCAGTTTTGCATTTCCAATTTTACATTTTTCTGTTTAACTAAATCCCTCTGCTCCATGCCTTCTGCACTCAATTCACTCCACTTCTCACATAAGCCGATAATACCTTGTTTATTTCATGAATCGGCATTTCATCTGATAAATTCACTTTGCTGAGGGCTTCTACAAATGGAAGCTGGTCTGAAAATACTTCTTTAATATTGGCAGCCGTTAATGGATAAATAGCTGATTGACTATTACGGCTGAAATAATATTTGCTCACGAATTCATCTTCCACATTACCTTCTCCGGTTGTCTGACCAAGATTATAGAATATCACCGATAAACCCTTAGGAGCATAAGCTATGGCGTAGTCTTCGTTATTATAGGTACGATAATCCCGATTGCTTTTACGGAAACCCCAGATGGCTGACTTAGGATATTTAGTTTTTTCAGCATTTTCAATCAGAATCACTTTATTGTCAAACTCACGGATATGATTATCCTTTGATTTATTATCAAACCCCATTTCAGGTATACCACTCTGAAACTCATTTGCATTCAGGAAAATACCATTCTGCGGCATCTCTGTCGCGTACGATGTTGTCGTTGTGTTGTTGGCTACCAATGTTGTAGCGGCTATTTGAGCGTTGGCGAAAAATGGCAAGGTCAAGATGCCGGCCATAATGATGTTCTTTTTCATTGTCTTGTTTGAGTTTTAAAATAATATAATGATTTAATTAGAATAGAGTAGAAGTAGGTCTTATCATAAAATCTTATATTATGCTTTCGTTTTAAATGCTTTTTGCCGTTTTGATGCAACAAAGTAAAGGGGGTAGTCTAAAAGTGATTTAAAATTTATATTAAAGGTGGGTTAAAAACAAGGTTCACAGGAAAATCAGGGGAGTTCAAAGATATAAATCACGGAATGCCCGATTTCTCTTTCTGAAAACCAGCCTGTTGCTTAATATTGAACTTGTTTTATGTGTTACCTTAAATTGTATAAAAGCTGATGATTTCAAAAAGGAAACTTAAACCAATAGGCTGGGGATTGTTGATTCTTTTGGTATTAATGAATATTGCTGCCTTTTTTCATGCCTATAAATTTACCCACTTTAGCAGTGACAATATAGCCAGAACTAAAGACCCTAAACAATTGTCATTAGTGCGTAGGCTTAAGTCTTTGGCATTTGGTATTAATAACCCAAGGCCTACCAACGGCCAGTTTCCGACAAAACCTTATCAGACTATCAGACTAAAAAGTAACAAAACTATTGAATGTTGGCTGATAAAAACGGAGAATGCTAAAGGCACAGTGGTATTATTTCATGGGTTTGCGGGTGAGAAATCATCTCTCCTGGAAAAGTCGCTTATTTTTGAGCAGATGGGATATAATACCATGTTGGTCGATTTTATGGGTTCAGGTGGCTCTGAAGGTAACCAGACTACCATTGGTTATTTTGAAGCCGAAGAAGTAAAAACTTGTTTTGATTACCTGAAAACTCATGGAGAACGTAAAATTTACTTATGGGGTACATCAATGGGTTCAGTAGCTATCATGAAAGCTATCAGCGATTATGATATTAAACCCACAGGTATTATAATTGAATGCCCTTTTGGCTCTATGTATAAAACCGTTTGTGCACGATTCAGATTGATGCACGCACCCACCTTCCCGATGGCAGGATTACTGGTTTTCTGGGGAGGGCTACAAAATAACTTCTGGGCATTTGGACATAATCCGATTGAATATGCCAAAAAAATCAACTGCCCGACAATACTAATGTACGGAGAGCTGGATGACAAAGTAAGTAGAGAAGAAATTGATGAAATCTTTGCCAATATACAGGGGAAGAAGCAATTAAAAACTTATCCTCTAGCAGGGCATGAGAATTACCTGAATAAATATGAGCATGAGTGGAAAACGGATGTCTTACTTTTTTTAGATGCCCATTAAAGCTTGGTTGTCGCTATCCTTAATAGTAAGTAAATGAATAATTTCTTTTTCATTTACTTACTGAATATATGTCTGAATCACTTAGAATCCTTTAAAGAACTATTTTATACCAATAGCCCTCATCAAAGCATCTGGCCCCTGAACTACGTCTTCAGCACCAGCCTGGCGTGCCTGTACTCCATATAAATCAGCTCCTTGTTTCGAACAATAAATTAATGTCCTGATTGGGTTTTTCATAGCACTTAATAAGGAAATTCCTGCCGACGAATTGTATTGCCCATTCTCATCGCGCCCCATATCAGAAATAACTAAATCAAAATTATTATTGGGTTTGTTTAGCTGCTCCAAAGCCTCATTTGTCGATAAAGCAGATATTATTTCAATACCGGCTTTATTCATAATTTCTCGTTCTATTACATTATTTTTGGGTCTATCGTCTACCCATAGCACTCGTTTAGGCAAAACTCTTGCAGTTGAAGCCTGAGCTTTATTATATATTTTTGAATCTGACGATGTGGCATCTGTCACCACATTTACCAGACCCTTTACTACATCAGATAAACCCACATCTTGCCCTCCTACGATAAGTTCGCCAGTATCGGCCTTTCTGAAAAGATCAGATAAAAATATTCGGGTAACAAGATACCCACTCATGAAGCCAAGTATAGGAAAGTACAGAATAATAGCATTAGCGAAAATCGTAACAACTGCTATGTTTTTTGTTATCGCAATGCCCTTGGCAATTAGTTCTGAGTTATCTCTCAATAAATTGGGTATCTGATTCAGATTCACTAATCCTAAACCAACAATTATTTTAGTTAACCAATCAGAAATCTGCTCTAAATTAGTATTCACTCTCTGGCTATAAGGATTTGTATTGCTTGCTTGGGATGATGGCGTAGCGCTCCCTGGTGAAGCAGGTGCAGCAGGAGGCACTACTGGCGCATCTGATTGCAGTACCCGAGGAATCCCAAAAAGAAAACCCACAAATCCACCTAGTAGCAAGCATGCCAATGCAAGCAATAAGGAAGTCATACCATTTGCTATTGATTGAAAATAGGTAAACCCTAAGCCAATGGTTAAGAAAAGAATAATAATCAGCATCATTGGACGGAGCACTCTTGTAGTAAGAATATCCGAATCTGATATTTTTGTAAAGTTTTTCAAGTCTGAGAAATTCATTGGAATAAGAAAGGTAAATAATTGAGTATTTTCTATATTGATGTGTTTATAAACATCGATGACCCCAAAATTTATTTTGAGCTGATGGCCTCAGGTTTTGTATAAAATTGTAGAAGAAATACGTTGCAATGAAAGTATTTCTGGTATTTTTATTTTAAGGTTTCTTTTTGTTTGAAATACATTAATAGGAATAATAATAATTGATAATCATGCGTATAAATAAAAGAGTTGTTCTATATACACTTACCTGTGTGCTAGGATTAAATCTTGTTATGGCACAACCAGTGACCCAGAAAATTACTATACCTCCTATTCCTGCTTCGTTAGACTTTGCAGGTGAGAAGGTACCCTTAAATAACCCCATAGTCTATGAACAGCTAGAACAAGAACTGATAAAGAATGTATATAAGCATTCATCAACTTTGATGATATTGAATCGTGTGGCACGATATAAGGAGAAAATGCTGAACATATTAGCCAAAAATAAAATTCCAGAAGATTTCTTCTATTTATCCATCATCGAGAGTGAGTTATGGCCCTATGCCAACTCGGGTAAAGCGGCGGGCTTCTGGCAGTTCCGGGATTCGACGGCAAAAGAATACAAGCTGGAAGTAACTAAGTTTGTTGACCAACGTCGGGATCTTGACTTATCAACCCAAGCAGCATGTAATTTTCTCAATAACCTGAACAAGACTTTTAAAAACTGGACATTGACTGCTGCCGCCTATAATTCAGGGCGCACAACTATTATGAATACTCTACGAACTCAGTCAGTGCAGTCATATTATGATTTACACCTGACTTTGGAAACCAATGATTACGTATTCAGAATATTGGCTTTGAAACTGATTTGTGAAAATCCTGCTAATTATGGTTTTGTCGTCAGTAAAGCTGAGCCTGCGGAGCCAACCGAGATAGTTGAAATAAAAGAAGATATAAATCTGATAGAGTTGGCTAAGAAATATAATACCAATTATAAAACCCTTAAATACTATAACCCATGGCTGGTATATAATCCGGGTTCGGTAAAGTCAGATAAATACTATGAAGAAAATAAGCTAATGAATGTGATGCTTGAAGTAAAAGAAGGGAAAAGCTATAAGTTTTTAGTGCCTAAACGATAAGTATTTTGCAAGCTATGTCCATTTAAATTTCTCTATGACTTTAATGAAAACATTCAATTTGGAAGACTTAAAATGCTTGATAAGTATTTTAAATTCTGTAAGAGACATGAGAAGGATATTTCTCCTCAAAAAATAAAAAAATTATTAAAAAAAATTAAAAATTCGCATTTTTGTTCAAAAAATATCTCGAAAAAGTGCTATTTCTTTAAACAGAATAAAATTACAAAATCCATATTAAATATAAGTTCTGGACATAAAATTTATCCTCTTTTACAAAATTTTATATTTACGTCTATCCTGGATATAGTAATATTTTTCTTAAAAAATATATCCGAATGTTAATGTTTATTATAAGAAAATTAAAATTTTTCATATCTTTGGCATGAAAAGTGCTTAAAATAATACAAAAAATAGGAGTTTTGAGAGGAAGAAATTTTTTTTTTGCAAGAATGTGAGGTTTTCTTTGGAAAATACAAAAAAATAAAATAAAATTTGTAATCAGTCTATCCTATAGACTGATTACAGCAAAAGTTGTTTTAGAAAGTCGTAAGATTTTATCTTACGATTTTTCTTTTTTTATAGGTCATTAAGTCTTACGTATATCTATTAAATAAAAAGCAAAACCTCATGTTGACAGAGGTTTTGGCATGTTTGTTTTTCGGCGGTCTAAATTGTTTAAACTAAAAGCAGTGCACTTTCTATGATTAGCAAAAGTCATTTGAGAAAATCGATGGGTTATCTCAATTTGTTTTATATACAAAATTTAGGATTATATTTGAAGAAAACAAGCATATGTCGTAATTTTTGCCATATATGTCTTAGTTTATAATCAATCTTATTAAACTAAGATATATATACGTTTTTGTTTAATAAAAACAGATTAAAGCTAAACATGCAAATAAGAGGTTTGTCATCGGTGTTTATAGAGAGAGTTGAAGAAGTGAAACTACAAACTTTTAAAGTATTAATTAATCAATTACCAACTTGACAAAACTGCGTAAATACAATTAAAAAGATAGCAACAGACTTAATATTCAATTTATCAGACCAGATATTGTACTTTTGGTTGGCAT
This sequence comes from Emticicia fontis, assembly GCF_054779675.1. Taxonomy (NCBI): domain Bacteria; kingdom Pseudomonadati; phylum Bacteroidota; class Cytophagia; order Cytophagales; family Leadbetterellaceae; genus Emticicia; species Emticicia fontis. The sequence continues at coordinate 29,979 of NZ_BAAGXU010000003.1, read as the reverse complement.
AAAAAATACACTTATAACTTCCTCGCAGTAAGCAATGATATTAGCAGCAGCACAAACTAATCCTGATAAAAGAAGCACCATCGAGAATATCATACAACATCTATTAATGATTGAAGAGGCTGCTCAATACAAAGTGCAATTAATTGTTTTCCCCGAAATGTCTTTGACGGGCTATGAACGTGAGCGGGCAAAAGAATTGGCTTTCAAACCTGATGATATAAGATTGAATGCTTTTATTCAAAAAGCGGAGTTATATCAGTTAACTATTGTTATAGGTGCACCTATTAAAATCGACTCAAATCTATATATTGGCGCATTTATTATACAACCTGACGGATCCATAACTATTTACACTAAGCAATTTCTACATGATGGCGAAGAGAAATTCTTTTCAGCCGGTTTAGCTAATAATTCCGCCATCAGCATAGCCAATGAGAAGGTTTCTGTAGCTATTTGTGCTGATATTACTAATCCGCTGCATCCTGAAAATGCGCACAATAAACATACAAACTTATATATAGCCAGTCTTTTTTATACGCCTAATGGTATTGCCGAAGCTTACGAACAATTAGGCCAATACGCAGAGAAATATCAGATGAATGTTTTAATGGCTAATTATTGCGGTGAATCATATAGCTTTAAAGCAGCAGGACAAAGCGCTTATTGGAATAAAAAGGGTAAATTGCTAGCGAGCGTAGCAAATGAGGAAGGCTTATTAATTATTGATTCGGATAGTCAGGAAATATTTCTACCTTTTGAAAAGTCGACTCAGCTAATCTAGAAAATTTTGAAAGAAAATATCCAGTTGAAAATAAAACGATTAATCACACAATGAAAGACCTGATTGTCAGAGCCGCAAGAAAAGAAGAAATAGACCTGCTGATAGCATTTGAACAAGGCATTGTTGAAGCCGAACGCCCTTTTGACAGTACTTTGAAAGAGGGCGAAATCCATTATTATGATTTACTCCATTTGATAGAATCTCCCATTGCAGAGGTAGTGGTTGCCGAATTTAATGGCGAATTGATAGGTTCTGGCTATGCCTTAATTAAAGAAGCTAAGCCCTATCAAAAGCATACGCATTATGCCTATTTAGGCTTTATGTATGTAAAGCCCGAATACAGAGGGCAAGGAATAAATAAGGCTATTCTGGAAGCACTGAAGCAATGGGCTATCAGCCAGAATATCAGAGAAATCCGATTGGAAGTATATGATGAAAATATAATTGCCAAGAAAGCCTACGAAAAAGCCGGATTTAAAGCTAATCTCCTGGAAATGCGGCTTGAATTAGAAGCTGAATAATACTAACTAAATATTGATATGGAGAAGATTTTTGAGGCAATTGACAAACAGACAGCATCGCATTACCTTTGGGGAGATAATTGTTATAGCTGGGTATTGGTAGATAGTATAGGCTTATCTGTCAAACAGGAGTCTATGCCAGGTGACACGAGAGAAAAGCTTCATTTTCATAGCCACGCACAACAGTTTTTCTTCATTCTGAGTGGAACGGCCACCTTTTATCCTGAAGGTGAAAAAATATTGGTAAGTGAGCAAAAAGGCTTATTAATAAAGCCTGGTACCAAGCATTATATAGCCAATGAGACGAATGAACCCCTAGAGTTTCTGGTAATCTCTCAACCAACAACTAATCAGGACAGAACTACGATTGAATAAAATTGCAATGGATGAGTATTCGAAAAAAGTAAGAAGAACAGACCGACAAGAAACAGAAGAGGAATTTCTTATCGACTTATTAAAGGAGTCAGCTTCCTGCTCAATTGCCATTGAAAAAGAAGGGTTTCCGATAATGCATGTAGCGTTTTTTGTGTATGATGAGATCAATCGGGAAATTATTTTCCACTTTTCAAAACACGGCTATGCAGGGCAAGAAATAACAGATGGAAAGAGAGTATGTGTTTCGGTCTATAAATATGGAAAACTGTATACCGCAGCCAAAGCCGTTGATTTTGGCTGTGAATACCAGAGTGTAATAATTTATGGTAAAATACGAATAGTAACAGAAGAAAACGAGCGCATGAATGCCATGCAGGTATTCTTTGATAAATTTTTTGAGCACATTCCCAAAGATACTTATGAACCCATGACATCGGCACAAGCCAAGCCTATTTATGTAGCCAAAATCAAGATTGACAATTGGTTTGGTAAACAACATCTGGTGCCACAGGCTGCCTTAGATGCTTTTTATTATCCGGCATCTCCGCTTATTTGATTCTTTCAGATAGTTTATAAAAAGGTAAAGACGCAAAAATTGCGTCTTTACGAAATAAACAAACTTTTAAAACAAAACTACGAGAATTATATTGAGAAAATTTTATACCGTGAGCAGTTAAATTGGGCGAAGCAATACTACTTTCACAGTAGGATATTGCGGGTTAAATATAAAATCAGGTTAACAAAAGGGAGATGTCCGCTGATGTTAAATACTGGTTCTGTAAATATAAAAAAGATAAAGCGGTTTAGTGAATTTTTAGCAAATTTTTATTTTAAAATATTATTAAAAGGCCTTTTCATAATATTTTATTATTTAAATCTTCAATTTAAAATAAGCAAAAACAGACCATTGCTTAATATGCAACAAACTGCTTGCTGAAATACTTATTTTTTCTTTTACCATTTAATAGTTTCTCTAAAAATCTCCAGTGCCGAAGTAGAATGATTCCCAAAAGGCCTGGTAAATTTCTGTGATTAAGTAGATAAAGATATTCAAACTGTTAAGCCAATTCATCATATTCTTTAATTAAAGTGCTGAAAAAGCCTGCCATCTAAACTACAAACTTAGGCAATATTCCCCTTTCTATTTGCTAATGCAATGGCTTTATCGGGGTTTTGCTTAAGTAGAGCCAATAGAAAGTAAACCCTAATTATCTGGTTCAGATGATGGTTTGCATCAATTAATCCTGAGTAAAGTACGACTGAATAACTGATCCAAACTATCTATCGAAAGCCTAATTCTGCACTCATCGCAGTTCGGAGCAGCAAAATGGTTTCTACTGGACAAATATCCAAAAAGTATAATCAGCGGATATTATTTCTGATACGGCTCAAATGGCGTGGAGTTACGCCAAGAATCGATGCCAAATATTGTAGTGGGATATGTTGCAGCAGATGGGGCTCCTCTTTCAGCATTTTTTCGTAGCGTTGTTCAGCATTCAGCACAATCAGGTCGTGGCGGCTAGCATCAATTCCACAGATAGATCTTTCAAGCAATTGTATATAAAACTCCTTAAAACCGGGCACTACATCAGCCAGTTTTTTCAGATTGGGTTTATTAATCACACTGATACTACTATCAACCAATGCACGGATGTTCTCACGGGCAGGCGTTTCACCAACAAAGCTGGATAAAGATGCCAGAAATGTATTTTCTAAAGAAATATAAGTGGTTATTTCTTCGCCTTCTTTTAGTGAATAATATTGAAACATACCACTTTCAACAAACCCGATATACCTACTGGTTTTACCTTCTTCTACTATATGGTCATTCTTCTTAAAATTCTGCAATGTAAAGGCATTCAGAATGGTTTCCAGAGACTCTCCGCTAAAACCCATCACTTCGAATTGCTTTTTTAGTTTAGTAGGATGAGACATAGTTTTAGGTTAATCGACTTTGACAAAGTTAATAGTTTTATACATAAACTAACTGATTAAATTATTGAAAGTCAGTGCTTTTCTTTGGAGAAAATGTCTTTATTATTTGTTAATTTTACCTATACTAAAATCCTGTCAATTAGAATAAAATTATGGAAATTTCAGCTATTAAAGATTCTCTCTTCCGGGAGGCGGTAGAAGCGATTGACAAAGGGAAAATTCTTACTTTACAAAATTTGCTGGAGGCAAATCCTCAGCTCATTTACACTAGACTTGATTCGCCTGCCGAAGGTTATTTTAAATATCCTTATCTGATTTGGTTTGTGGCCGATAATCCTATCAGGAATAAAAAACTACCTGCCAATATTGTAGATATTACCAGATTACTAATTGAGACTACTAAGAAAAACACTTTTGATAATTATCAATACTATATAGATTATACGTTGGGTTTGGTTTCAACAGGGAGCATACCTCGTGATTCTGGCTTGCAGATTGAAATGATTGATTTATTAATTGATGCAGGGGCATCTCCGGGCGGTGGGGTAGGGGCATTAGCGCATGGTAATATTGATGCTGCCAGACACCTGATAGAAAGAGGTGAAGAGCTGACTTTAGCAACAGCCATTGGTCTTGATAGGATTGATGATGTAAATAGCTTACTAAAAAATGCCAATGAAACCGAAAAAGAGATTGCCTTAATGATGGCTGCATTTTATGGCAAAACAAAGATGATTAAACTGTTAATTGAGCATGGGGTTAATGTTAATGCTTATCTTTCACCCTCATCAGGGTTTCATCATCATGCCAGTGCTTTGCATCAGGCAGTGCATTCTACCGATTTAGAAGCAGTTAAAATTTTGGTGAATGCGGGTGCAAATCTTGAAGCAAAAGACCTTGCTTATGGAGGTACACCACTTGGCTGGGCTATGTATATGCAGACAGAAGAAACAGACATAGAGAAGATAAAGAAATATGCTGAAATTGAGGAATACCTGCTTAGTCTGATGCAAAATCAGCAATAAAACATAAAGCTCAGCGTATGTATAATAGCTTATTCATACGCTGAATACTTGTGTTAATTTTCGGGTAATATTACATACTCATTTGCTTCTAAAATCTTCACCAAGCCTTTTTCATCTATTGTCATTATTTTCTCCATCGCTTTTAGATAAGCATCGTTTTCATTCATTCGCGCAAAATCACCATTAACAAAATGTCCCTTATTTTCTTTAGTCAGAACATTGATAATAGATTTCGGAGTCATTCTTACTTCTTTCATTTTATTGCCATGAAAAACCAGATAATAGATTTCTTTATTGCTGATTTCTCCATCATATTGCTGAGAACTTCTACCATAACCGCTGCCGGCGATAGAATTATTTATTAGCATAGGCACTAGGTCGCGCACATACTTTTTTAGAAACTTTACTTTTCCACTATATAACTGTTCATAATATCGACCATTAACAGTGATAAAATCATGACCATCTAATGTAAGATGTACATTACTTATGGGCGTAATTTTATCAGCTAGTTTGACCAACAGCACATCGTTTGCCAGATCTAGCATGACAGGTGCTGTTATAGGAGCAGTAGAGCTGTCAATAGCAAAAGTGATTGGTTGAAAAACATCTATAAAAAATGGGCTGCCTAAAAAACTAACCGATCGGGGCAGATAATTTGCTCCTGCACTAACACTACCTGTCTGTACCTTTACTTCAACTGTTGTTACTTTTTTTCCATCAACTATCTCTACTTTGGGTATCTGCGTGCTCAACATATAATTGAGACCTTGAGCATCGCTTGTCGAATAAATCGTAATGGCAATAATCAGAATAATGTAATTTTTCATAGTCTTGAATATTTATTGTTTTAGCCACTCTATTGCTTGCTGGATATACCGCGTCTGATTAGGATCTTCGACATCAGGCGCCACTTTTTTGCCGTACATTTTCCTGGTTCTATCTGCCATCGTCGAAACCGTCAGGTAAAGTATGGCTCCATCTGGCATATTGATATTTTGATTGGCTGTTGATAGACCGCATGTTGGCAAACCGAAGAATTTTGTATCTGGTCTGGCTTTGAAAGCAATGGCAATGGCTTCTCCAGAGCTGGCCGTGGCTTCATCTATCAATACGGCTACTTTAGGGTTTGGCTTTCTAAGTACATATGGGTTGTCCATCTGAAATCCAATGGTTACCCCGTTCTTATAGCCCCATTCGTTACTATAATTGTCAGGGTCAATAAAATAACCAACGGTTCCTTCACCTAAGATTGGGCCGATTCCACCCAGCATAGGCCACATATTACCTCCACGGTTATCTCTTAAATCAACAATCCATCCTTTAATATCATCATTATCTGATTTTTTGATTTCATTCTGAATCGCTTGTGCAAAACTGGTTGCTTCTGCACTCTGACTGGAACCAGAAAAAGTACCGACTTTCACATAACCAATCGTCTTATCTGTTGTGGGTATGATTGGTGTCGTATTAGTGCAATACACAGGGTTATTGTTAGATAAGTATTCTCCTTTAGCAGTTACAAAAAAACTATGGGAATCCTGTAATTGAGTGAGTGCAAATTGAATTGCTTCTTTAGCTTTTGAGTCATCCAGACTTTGCGCACCCGATGCTTTTGTCAATACATTTTTTTTGAAAGCCTCCCATGGAATAGTTTTACGATTAATGGCGTATTTTTCCATGTTTGATACAAGAATGCTGAGATAAGCTTCAACTTCCGGATTAATTGCTGGTGTAGCATCTTTCTGGCAAGCATAATTGAAAAGGCAAATGTTTGTCAATAATAAAAGGTAGAATAGTCGTCTCATGCAAAAGGTCTTTTAAGTCTCAGCTTAGAAAATTTTCTAAGTTGTGTTTAAAGACCTAATGCATAAACGTACGTATAGGTTGTATGAAATAAAATATTTTTACAGGAATAGTACAATATTATCTAAAAACAGTTATTTATAAGCGCTTATAGTATCTAATACTTTTACATTTTTCGGTTTTTATCCTGGTTTAAAACTCTTCCCCAATTAATTCATGATTTACCATTGCTCCGGTAGTTGCCCCTGAGGCTACCGACATAGCCACCGAGCGCATAGGATTTGAATTATCACCACAGGCAAACACACCTGGTACAGTAGTTTTCTGAAAACCATCTATCTGTATTAACCCATTGTCAGCTAATTCACAACCCAATACTTGTGGAATATTAGAATGTTGAACAAATACAGGTCTTGAATAAAGCGCATCAAGCGCAATAGAAGAACCATCAGCTAATACTACTTTTTCTATATATCCATTGGTGTGAACTAAAGAATCTATCCCTGTTTCTATAACCCTGATATGATGCTTTTCAAGCTTTTCATTTTGCTCTTCTGTTAAAGTCGATTTACCATTAGTAAAGAGCATCAGGTCTTTTGTCCATTGATTAATCAATTGGGCATAGTGCATAGCCGCATCACCATTGGCAATAATGCCCGTTGTCTGACCGTGTATTTCATAGCCATGACAGTAAGGACAATGCACCGCTGAAATCCCCCAGCACTCAGTAAAACCATTGATTTCAGGCATGATGTCTTTTATACCTGTGGCAAATACTAGTTTTTTAGCATGGAAAACTTCTCTCTTTTCAGTTTCAACCTCAAAACCTTTTTCGACTTTCATGGCATTGATGGCAAGTCCATTATAAAATTCGACGGTCTTATATTGAGCTATTTGAGACAAGGCTATATTTGCTATTTCTTTAGGTTTTTGCCCGTCTTGTGTAAGAAAATTATGCGAATGAGGTGTTTGTCTATTGCAAGGCAGGCCACTATCAATTACTAAAACTTTTCTTAAAGCACGGCCTAAACTCATAGCTGCGGATAGTCCAGCATAACTCCCACCGATAATGATTACTTCAAACTCCTGACTATTTACCATTTGATGATGCATTTTAAAATTGTTGAAACATTATTCGGCAAAGATAATAATAAATTGAAAATGCAACAATGTTGCAAATATTCTTTTTTAATGAAATGGCAAACCAAATAAGGTAAACGGGTCTGGCATAGTATTTTAACATTGTTTTCTAACAAACAAATCATTAAATCCATGTACAGACTTTTGATTTATCTCGTATTGCTGTTACCAGCCACTTCTCAAGCACAACGTGTAGCCAATTTTGCCTATAAAAATTTTGCCGCCAAAGACTTTGAAGCCTACGGCTTCTGGGTAAATGCCAATCAGGTAGGCGACATCAACTATTCTTATAAAACACCCGAAGGAGACATCAAAAGCATGAAACTCCAGTATGAGGGGGGTGATATGCTGAACGGTGAAAAGGCATTTAAAGTGCTTTTCCCAAACAACCTGCGCTTATATATAATCCCCAAAAAGAACAATACTTTAAAAATTGCCAGTCTCGACGGCAAATACTCAAAAACTTTCCGCTGGCTATACGAAGGCCCCGTTAAAGGCAGAGGAACCTTCTGTGATGCCTGTGCCGAAAATGCTTCGGAGGCTACAAGGCTATTGAGGGAATATTATTTGAAGTAAATTACCATTTACTCCCCAAAACCCGCCATTCAAGAACCAAACCCTGCCATCCAAGCATTTATAGTTGGGTACGCACATATTTACAATGAACTTTGTGGCATCAAAAGCAGATAAAACCGCCAGAAATGCCATGAAAACTTTTTACAATAATCCACTAAAGAAATTTCTTAACTATCCTATTGCCTGCATTATATTCCTTTTTGGCATCATAGATTTAAGAAAACTGTTAAAGAACCTATAATATGGATTGATTAGCTATTACTTAAAAAATTGAACCTTAGTAAATATTTGCCATGAAAAAGCTTTAAAAATTGCTGTTATTATAACTATTTACAAATATTGAACAATTTATTGATTCAGAATTAATTAAATATTTAATATTATTAGAAATTTCAATATATTCTGAAAAATTCAAATAAAACCAATCTTGAGTACAAAAGCCTTTCTTCGTAAGAAAAAAGGCTTTTGTGTTAAAAACTCCCCTTTAGGGGTCGGGGGCGGAGTTGTCCTAATCTTGCAACCCCGTCGTATTAGCAGGCTTCTCAAAAGTCCACTCAGTACGAATCAACTTCTTCTGCGCCGGATAAACCTCATCTAGCGTATTCGCATCATACACTCGGCCATTCTTCACAACCATCTTCAATGTATTCGAGTTACGGATATTCTCCAACGGATTTTTATCCATAATCAACAAATCAGCCAGTTTACCCTTCTCGATACTTCCCAAATCCTGGTCTAAACCTAGGGCTTTAGCACCCAAAATAGTGGCTACCTTCAAAGCATCATGATTTTTCATACCCCCACTTTGCATCGACCACAATTCCCAGTGATACCCCAATCCCTGAAACTCACCGTGACTACCGATACCAGCCAATGAACCACTCTCTACCATTGATTTCATCGATTTCGCATGTTTCTGGAACACGTGTTCTTCCGGTAAAAACCACGTACTTACCCGACGTGTCTTCTCTGCCAATTCATCATACGGCATAAAATTCTGCATCTTCTTGTCATGATACGGATTCTCAGTCTCAAAATAATAGATTTCAGCAAACGGCCCGCCATACGATACCAATAGGGTAGGCGTAACCGCCATTTGCGAATAGGCAATACTTTTCACCACATCATTATATAACGGATATACGGGAATGGCATGCTCATGACCCGGATAGCCATCCAGCAGGTTCGTCATATTCAGCTTATAATTCAATCCACCCTCAGTTGTCGGCATCAACTTCTGGTCTCTCGCAGCCTTGATAATCCACTGGCGACTCTGACGATTCCCTGTCAGATACATCTTGATATACTTCGAATTATAGTATTTGCTATACTGTTTCAAAGCATTAATAGCCCCCGTTGAATCCTTGATATTATACGCCCAGAAACCAACACCCGGTCCGGTAGAATAGATTCTCGGCCCGGCAATTTTACCAGCCTCTACCATATCACCATAGGTAAATACGTCAGTAGTAGCCGTTTGAGGGTCACGTGTTGTCGTTACACCATAAGCCAGGTTAGCGGCATACACCCATACCTGATTCTTCTGGATACCCCACTGTGGCCACATATGCGAGTGCGTATCCACAAAGCCCGGCATCACGGTCTTCCCTTTCACATCAATCACCTTGGCCTTACCCGTATTTTTAATTGTCCCGCTTTTGCCTATTTCCTTGATACGATTATTTTCAATCAAAATATCCCCGTTTTCAATCACCTCATTGCCTTTCATCGTAATCACGCGAGCACCTTTCAATAAGACTGCCCCCGATGGCATATCTCTGCTGAAATAGATTTTTATCTCGTTTTCTTCCGGTTTATACTTAGGCTCTTCTTTTTTCACCGTTGCTTTCTTGGCATCTTTCACTTTCACGCTATCGGTTTTAATCTTGATAGTATCCGATTTCGCCTTGTTCAACGAATCTGCCTTGCGTTTTTCTTCGGCTTTCTTCGCCACTTTTACGCTATCATCAAATGTCTTGGCTCTTTCCAGATCATATACAATATGATAACGTCCCAGTGACCAATGCACTTTCTTCGAATCGCTCGACCACGACGGAAACTCTCCACCCAATTCAGTCAGCTTCTTAGCCGGAAACTGGGCTGAGCCCGCATCTGCTACCGATATACTCACCGTTTTACCTGTCTTAGGTACATCAAGCGTATAAATCTCATTATTAATCTGCGCCAAAGCCTGGTCGCCATCCGGTGCCATGATAATCTGCGAAGCTGGCGACGGACGGTTTACTTCCATAGCCTGAGCCGCTTTTTCTGATAGCATACAATTATGCGCAAAATCTTCACCCTCAATGCTCATCCCATAGGTTGTGATACCCGTTACTTTTACGTGCGTTTTTTCATCCGTACCATCCCATTTAATAGATTGTAGGTCACCATCACTACCGCTCAGATAAATGCGGTCTGTCTGGTTACTCACAAAGTGTGGTGTAGAGCGATTACGGGCTTTATCTATCACCGTAACAGCGCCACCATTGGCATCTATCCAGCAAATATCATCTTCCGAGCCATTGGCCACAGGCCCAACCGAAGATTTATACGCTTGCAGACGGGTACGGATAAACACAATGCGGTCGTTTTTAGGCGTCCATACAGGTTGGGCATATAAAGCAGCGCTTTGCGTTAATTTCTGTAAATTCGGCGTACCATCAACATTTACTTTGTATAAATTACCCCCTTCAGGTGTCCATGTCGTAAACACCAGATTCTTACCATCGCTCGACCACGCCGGTTGCGCTTCTGTGAAGTCATTAGTACTAATCAAACGAGGCGTACCGTTCGGATAATCAGCCACATACAAACGATTCAAGGCCGTAAAGGCTAACTTCTTGCCATCCGGCGATGCCACTGCATCACGAATCTGAGTAATCAAAGCATGCGTAGTATCCGAAATCGGATATTTAAATTCCAGTTGAGGCCCCATTTCAATCTCCATATCTACATTGAACGGAATCTCCACAGGTTTCTCCCCACTCACACCTATCTTATAAATTTTACCGCCATAAGAAGCAATCAGCGCCTTATTATCAGGTGTAAACGACATTCCCGGCAAAACCCCCATCGTAGCAATAGACTCCTGATCATCACGCTGGATAGGGTAGGCCAGCCATTTTTCGTCGCCATTCTCCAGATTACGCAGTATCAGCCCCGTTTTGTCTTCATACCGATTCCCATATACCAGCCATTTGCCATCGCCCGACAGCGTAGGTGTAAAGGCCGAGCCATATCTCGACGTAATCGTGGTACGTTTGGCATTGTCACGGTCATAGACACCAATCTGGTATTGCGGCATCATGGCGTTGTAATTCCACGCCCCGAAGCGTTGCGAGAAATAAATGTAGCGGCCATCATGACCAACAGCAGCATCAATTGTTTTCAGGTTCGCAGGCGCATCAATTAGTTGAACCCCTCCGCCACCGTCGTGGTGCACCATCCACAATTGCACGTTCATCCGGCCTTTCGAGTACACAATATATTTGCCGTCGGGTGTCCAGTCGGCCGACGTAAAATTCTGGTCGCGGTCTTTGGTTACCTGCACCGTATCTTTTTTCTCAAAATCAATATACCATACATTGTCTGACCCCGTGCGGTCCGAGATAAACAACAGCTTTTTACCGTCGGGACTATAGCGCGGATGTGTATCAAAAGCCATTCCCTTAGTTACATTCGTAGCCTTACCTCCCGCAAACGGAATAGTAAACAAATCGCCCATCATATCAAACACAATCGTTTTGCTATCCGGACTCACATCAACCGATAGCCACGTGCCCTCGTTGGTGTTCATACGCATGGTGCGTGAGGCTTTCAGCGGTAAATCTTTATAACGTATATACTTGGTCGTATCTTTGGCTACTTTGGTAGTATCCTGCAACGAAAGCAAGAGCCGCGAAAAGCTGCGACCTTTAGAAGCAAAGACACCAGCCACCACGCAGCACCCAATGCCCATACTCAGTAAAGCTGTTTTCAAGGTAAATCTAGGTTTCATTTAAGAGAAGTTTTTATTGAAGTGTTTTTTGGTAAAAATATTAAATTTTTTGAGGATTTGGGTGAGGTGGTGGTAAATAAACGCTGATTTTCTGCAACCACCCTGTCCTCTTTCAAAAAGGTTGATACCACAAGCTCAACCTTTTCGGATATTCGTCACCTTCTCCGGTTCTGTTTGAGTGGTTGGCACCTGGAAATCATCGCTTCGCCGCTTCGCTGCTGCGCTGCTGTCCCAATTCAAAAAGGTATTCACCGTAGCGTCTACCTTTTTCCAGTGCCACTTCCAGAAAAAAGCAATCCACTAAATTTCCAACTTAAGTTTGTGTTTTCAAAGTGTTTGAGGAGGTTTTTGGTAAAATCAGACTGTTGAAGAAGGAGAGGAGTTGGCAAATCGTAGAGACGTAATACATTACGTCTCCATTGGTCTATGAATAGGGAAAACGGTCATTGGGCTTTTAGTAACATATCTTCAACGTATATGATTGAACATATCTTAGCTGCTTTGAGAGTATCTTACATCGAAATAAAGAACTGCGAAAAGGAGTGACAAGAGATCAGCCACCACATAGTATCCAATGCTAATATTTAGCAAAGCTGTTTTCAGTGCAAAGCTAGGTTTCATTTATTGAATACGAATAAAAAGCGCGAAACTTAACTTTTATTATTCAGATGCCTTTAAATAAATGTCAGACCAATTTTGTTTTTTTTATTAATATTTTTTGTATTCTTGTAATTATTTCATGAAGATAATTGATAAAGATAGCTTTTCTAAAAGTATCACTCTTAGAAAAGTAAATGAGTGTGTATAACCCTTTTATTAACCTAAAACAACCAAATGCAATGGACTTTAAAGATCATATTAAACAGTTTAGTGATAGAGTCACTAAACTAAAAGACAATATTCATACAGAAGAAGCTACAAAAAATGCATTCATTATGCCCTTTCTTCAAGTATTAGGCTATGACGTTTTTAATCCACTCGAAGTAGTGCCTGAATTTGTTTGCGATATTGGTACAAAAAAAGGAGAAAAAATAGATTATGCAATTTTTAGAGATAGTGAGCCGATCATATTGGTTGAATGTAAACATTGGAAACAAAACCTGAATATTCATGATGGACAATTGCTAAGATATTTTCATGTATCTAAAGCTAAATTTGCTATCTTAACAAATGGCTTAATTTTTAGATTTTATACCGACTTAGTAGAACCTAATAAAATGGATGAAAAACCATTTTTAGAATTTAATATTGAGGAAATTAAAGACGGACAAATTGAGAAATTAAGAGATTTCCATAAAGCCTATTTTGATAGCACCAATATATACCAATCGGCCAGTGAGCTAAAATATATCAATGAAATCAGGCATTTGATATTACAAGAACTTCAAGAACCTAATGATGATTTTGTTAGATATTTTGCTAAACAAGTTTACCCAAATATGGTAACGGCAAAAGTAATAGACGCTTTTCGCCCATTAGTAAAGCGTACATTTGCCAATATCATAAATGATACTTTAAATGAAAGGTTAAAATCCGCTATTACACCTGATAATGCCTCTATTATCGTAGAAGAACCAGCACAGCCAATTCAACAAATATCTGCCCCAATTGAACCCGATGATAAAATTGTTACTACAGCTGAAGAGTTGGAAGGATTTTATATTGTAAGATCAATATTAAGAACGAAAGTCTCAGTTAATAGGATCACTTATCGTGATGCGCAATCTTATTTTGCTATCTTTTTAGATGATAATAATAGAAAACCTATCTGTAGATTATACTTTAATAACCCCAATAAAAAGTATATAGCTACTTTTGATGCAGATAAAAAGGAATTAAAAGCTGAAATCAAAACGCTTGATGATATATATGGACAGTCAAATGAGTTGGAAAAAACGGTAGGATATTATTTATAGCAGTTTAGAAAAAGGAGAATATTAACTTTTATTTTAATTTTAAATCACGGGGCTTCACCGAATAAAGCAGTTATAGAGAGCTTTTTATTAAATTATCCGTGTAACTCAATGCAAAACTCTGTGAAACTCCGTGGTAAATAGTATCAATTTTCTACCTTAAAATCATCAAGAGCTGAGGCTATATCAGATAATCTCTCACTAATATTTCCTGAAAATGAGTTATTAGAATATCCTAACGCAATACCAATGGCTTCTAATCCATTTGGACTTGAGGAGTTTATTACAAACCCAACTCTTAGAATTTGATTTCTTTGGATTTGAATTGCCAAAGATAATCTTTCAAAATCTGTTAGTTCGGGATGGTCTAGCTTCAAACCTTTTTCTATTTTACTTATGCTTTCGTAATCGCTGATAGAGTCCATTAATTTAAATTTGAGTTATAATTTATAAATTTGCTAATACATAAGATAATTTTAAATGTGCTTATGTATTTAGTGTAAAAATACAGATTATGTCAATTCCATGAAATAATCCAAGTATGAATTTTATACTTAATGTTATGCGCCCTCCTCCTAAATAAAAACTGCAAAGCCTATAATAAGCCTCTAATAGCACATAAGTCAATGTCATTGTTAAACTACGCCAGAAAACACATCAACCTCTATCGACAAGAATACTGATAATTACCACTTGTTGTATAAGAACCAGAGTTAGTGGTTATTTTTGAAGTTATTTTAGTAGGATATTTATTTGAATTATATTCAAATGTAGACTCAACTTTATCTACTGAAGGGCCTATGCCTAAATATCTGTTATAACTTAACACATTGTTTTGGCTCAGATATTCAAACGTACCACCGTTAATAAACGTACTGGAGTATAATCTCAAGGCGATATATTCTTTTGTGTAATGAGTTTTCATGTTATCATATTTCAGCCCCTCGTAATAGACAACCGTAGTATTTCCACCTAAAATTGTATATACCTTCGAAACGTTATTACCGACATAGTCAAAATGAGTTTCGCTGGTATATCCCTGACTTTTTCTCAATAATGAAACGATGTTATCGCCTGAATAGGAGGGAGAAAAAATAAGTCCATTAGAAGGATTCTTTTTCATTTCAATTATATGACCAGCATCGTCAAAATCAATAACTACCGGAAAGAATTCCTGAAAATTATCCGGACATTTTGCTTCATAGCTAATCACTAACTGATTTGGCTTAGGGTAAGTAAAAATCCACTTTATACCACAATTGTATCCGTAATTTATAAATTCACTAAGTTTGTTAGCTGAATTGTACTTGTACACGATGGAGTCAGCTGGTGAATCCGGAGGAATAGCTTTTGTTATATTACAAACAGGAGTCTTTTCATTAACTTCATTTTTTTTGCAAGAAATAATAGCAATGAATAGGGTGAGAACAATGATGAACTTCATTTGTACTCTCTTTCCTGCAAACCGAAAGGTAGGGTCTTGTAATCTGGTATCTTTTGTAGTCACAATATTTATAGCTATTTTTATATAATCACCAAAGGTATTTGATTCCGATTAAATAAAAACACATTCTGATATATTTTTCTAATCCTCCATGCAAACTCTCCTCTCCCAAATAAAAAACTGCAAAACATGCGAACAACATCTGGTAGGAGGGGTCAACCCCGTAGTAGCAGCAAGCACAGAGAGCAAAATCATAATAGTAGGCCAGGCCCCAGGCAGAATCGTCCACAACACCAACATCCCCTGGAACGATAAAAGCGGAGACAACCTCCGCACATGGCTAAACGTAGATAAAGAAACCTTCTACGATACCAACCTCTTTGCCATAATCCCTATGGGCTTCTGCTACCCCGGCACAGGCAAAACCGGAGACCTACCCCCACGCCCCGAGTGCGCCCCACTATGGCACCGCCAGTTATTAGACAAAATGCCCAAAGTAGAACTCATGCTGTTGGTAGGGCAATATGCCCAGAACTACTACTTAGGCGAAAGAGTCAAAAACACCCTCACCGAAACCGTCCGGCATTATCAGGAATATCTGCCTAAGTTCTTCCCTTTACCGCACCCCTCCCCCCGCAACAATATCTGGCAGGCCAAAAACCAATGGTTTAGTAGAGAGGTATTGCAGGAGTTAAAAGGTGTGGTAAACAGAATACTATATACGAAAACCCCAGTCTTATAATTGTAGAATTATCATCGATAATAATCCAGAAGCATCTTTCTGAAAAACAACTCATACTTGGTCTGTACAAAATTCGATTTAGCTCTCTCCAGATTCAGCCGGAAATTATTTAGTTCAATGGCATGAATCAGCCCTTCAGTGAATCGCTCTTTTGCCGAATCAAAAGCCACTTGCTGTGTATTCAATTGCCTTTTGGCACTATTTAGTTTCTCTTTCGCAATTGTTGCCGCCAGATACGCCTGTTCAATCTCCTGTTTCAGTTGCAGCTTCGATTGAGATAGTTGCGTATCAGCCATTTGTTGAGAAATTAGGGCATTATTTATCCGCATCCTTACCTGTCCGTTACTATAAATCGGTATATTCACACTCAAGCGTGCATACTGATTTAAGTTGAAGTTCAACTGATTAAAATAATTATATTCTCTTGATGCCGCGCTCGAATACGCTGTTCCCATGCCTGCACCGATTGAAACACTCGGATACTTACCGGCATGAGCCATCCTGATGCCCACTTTCGCGCTCTGAAACCTTAATTCAGCATTTTTTATCAATGGTTGGTTATTCACTGATAATAATACCGTTTGCAGATAAGCCTCATTCACGGCAATCACTTTTTCATCAAAAGCCATAGATTCTACCTCAAATGTCTCATAATCCGGAAAAGCCATCAACTGAGCCAACGACAGCTTGGCTAGCTCAATCGAATTTTTCATGTTCAGGGCATCAAATTCTGCCGTAGCCAATTGTGCATCCAGATCAATCAGATTGGTGTTGGGCATGTGGCCCTCCTTTACCAGTTCTTTCACCCGTTCCAATTGCGTTTGCAGGTTCACCACTTGCTCCTGACTAATCTTCCAAAGCTCCTGATTCATCAGCAACTGCATAAAAGCAAGCGTAATGCGGTTTCTCAACTCATTTTTCCCCCTTTGCAAGTCCCACCCGTCGGCTTGTACATTGTATTCATTCTGTACCACCTGATTCTTCAGTGTAAACCCGTTAAAAACCACCACATTCGTACCCAGACCTATCGAATTAGACGAAACCGTATGCTGAATAAAATCATTCGTAAAAGGGTCAATACTTCGCCCCGAACTCACCCCCTGCGAAAAAGACCCCGATACACTCGGATAAAGGGCCTGTTTTGATTGACGAAGCACATTCTCCGACTGCCTTATTTTCAATAAGCGCTGTTTAATATCAAAACTCTGTTTATAGGCATAGTCAATACATTGCTCCAGACTGAATTTTTTCTGCGCCGACACTTGCAGTGCAAAAAAACAAGAGAAAATGATAAGCGCAATTTTCTGGCAAAGCAAATACAATAAGGATGTGTTTAACTTTTTCATGTTTACCGACCATATAAGGGGTTATTAGTTAGATTTTCATCTCCCCAGGTTGACGTATAAGGGTCATAGCTGCATTTGGCAGGTTTTGAATAAATATTGCCAGGCTCTTCAATAAAAGCCCTGCAATCGGTACAAACATGCCTGAATTCACAATCTTTGCAAATCTCTATCTGGTCTTTATGTATATACCAAAGCTCCTTAAAACCAGCCTTTTCTATCGCCTCTATAAGCGTTGTGTCTCTGATATTACCATAGCTTCTTAACATAGACGGGCAGTTTTTTATTTCGCCATTTATGTCTATACTGATTTTTCGGTTTAGACACGTATTATGTTTTTGAGATTCAGTAAATAGCATTAAATCCGGCACGAATGCTGCCAATTCTACTTTACCACAACTATGAATATCCATTACTTCTTTTTGGTATCGCATAGTTGTCAGACTTGTACCGGCATTATCTTTAAGCAAAACTGTTTTATTCTCCGGCGAATTATAGAAATAAAATCCTCTGAATCTGATAAAACCATGCGCATTAGCTTTAATGAAATGAATAATATTATCATCAAACTTTAAAAATACTTCTATATATGTGAAGGTTAAAGTTGAAATATATCGGTTAATGGTCGATAATACTTCTGGATTAATTGAACCGTACAATCTGAATTGTACTGCTTCACAACCAAGTGTATCTAATTCCTTTAAAGCATCCGATAAATAATCAGGAATTTCCGACCGGATATCAATGATAGAATTGGAGATAAGGCCGGGATAGTCCCACTCCAGACTTAGATTTGGAAAGTACTCAGGTTTTGCAGTGATAAACCCCCAGTCATCGTCTAAAAAAAAGTTGATATATGTATCTATACCCTCATCGTATTGGTGTTCGTTATCGCTCTTGATTTCTTCAAGTGTTCTAACCTTATTCTCTTTAAGAATGTCTACCAAAAGATTTGGTACGGCTTTATATCTAGATCTTTGCAAATCAATTAATAATGATCGGTTTGCCCCTTTTACAATCACGCAATTTCCAAAGAATAAAAAATACGCTCGTTTTTTCATCAGCTTATTATTTCTTCAATACACGGTTCGTTATCTGCACTTAGAATTCTGCTTATAGGTTTATAATAGTTTGTATATAATAGCATTGAACCATTCATAGACTCAAAAAAGGCTAGATTCATTACTTTAACAGAGCTATTCTTTACCTCCGAAATCTTTGTTACATGATAAGGAATATCTTTTGCCCCTTTCTTTTTTAGTTTTTTCAGTTGTTTAATATCCATATTTCAATGTTGTAGCGTTTCAGCAATTTGCTTTTCTAAATAATAATTACACGGAATAGAAACCATTCCAAACTGACCAACTGGATTAACTTCCAGAAAGTGAAATTTATAATTTTTATCAAACAGTATGTCAAAAGAACCGCAATTCAGATTTAATTTGCGCATAAGTCTGGTCAACTTTTTTTCAATAGTTACTGGCAATTTAAAAGGGACAGAACGCGTTGGTTTTTCAAAATTGTATCTTCTGAAATCAATGGTAGTTTGGGTATCTCTCTGCGTAAACATAGCCATTGAATAAAAATCCCCCATCAGATAAAATGAGCGTATTTCAATCAATTTATCTATATAACTCTGAACAAATATGGGGTAAAAAAAATCGGAGAAAGAAGGAAGTTCTTCGATTGTTATCAGTTCAGTATATGTTCCATAATCTTGAGGCGTACCATCTAAAAATAGCATTTCCGAAAGGGGTTTTGTGGCTACTTTTGTATAAGTTTTCAGCAATTGTTCTAATTCTCTTTTAGTTGAAATTATATAAGAATCCGGTGTGTTTAATCCTGCTTCTTTCGCCGCTTCTAATTGTTGTAGTTTGCTTATATTTACGTTATTCGGTGAGTTTATTGATTTCTTCTCTAGTAAATTTTTTTTTGTCAAAAAAGAAAGTAAAACCTTCTGTTCGTCAATAATATGGCTCACTATCTTATTTTTATCTCTTTTATTCAGGTCATTAAATACATGGTTTAATCTGAACCGCTCATCTCTGAAAATATTTCTTCTATACCAGATTGAGTCTATTTTAATTAGTTTCAGTTCATCTATTTCTAATACACTGGTATTTTCATGGGCAATTAAATTAAAAAAACTTCTTGTATCGTTTATCCTTGTCCATTCACACCCAAAATGATTAAGCCAACGAATAACAAAAGAGGTTGATATATCTCCTTTATTAGAAAAAATTAGAATCATTATTTAGTATATTTTTTATCGAATCCTTCTTTTAACTTCCTTTTTGATTTTCTGTAATTTTTCAGATAAGCTTCTATACTCCAGGTTATACCATATACCGCAGCGTATTCTTCAATAGGATTTATTTTCATATTACTTCTTCTTTGAGAAAGATTCTTCACATCGGCAATCGGGTAGAAATAATAGGTAGAATCTGCCTGGTCATAAAATAACTGGGTGCCATACAATTGTTGTTTTTTCTCAAAAACCAATATTCTGTCTTCTAAAAGAGCCAATAGCTTTTTCTCAAAAAGTCCGTTTTCAGCGGCATTCTTAAAAAGTTCGTAATATTTTTTCTGGGTTGATAAGTTTGAATGTTGTATTACCAAAAACGGAACCTGACTTGCTTTGTTACCAACCACAAGCTTACTGATAAACCCCCGGCTATCTAAGGCTTGAGTTACTATTTGTAAATGGGCATTTTGCATGGAATCCTGTACTGTAGTCAGACTATCCAGAATAACCTTATAATTAGGAAGAGTAGTATTAACAGAAGCGATGTTCTGAATCATTTTCTGATCATTATTGAAAACCACTAAGAGTTTTTTTTGCAATGGTTCATCAATACCTTTCGCTATTTCAGCAAAATTATTTTTCCATTCATCAAACTGGTGTAAGTATAAAAAACCATCATTTTGAACAATAGCAACTGGGTCGTCCCATCCCTTTTCAATCGACATTCTCAGATATCTGAAAGCTTTTTCCTGATTTTTGTTTAATGAAGACATCATTGCCGCATTATATAATTCATGCTTATTAGGAGTTCCAAGATTAAATGCCTGCTCAAAATATTTCTCCGAAAGCGCATAGTCTCTATTGGAATAAGCTTTCAAAGCAAGTTTTATAATATCAGAATAATTTTGCGAAAACCCCTGTTGGCAAAAGAAGAATAGGATAATTGTAAATCTTATCATGATTTAAAATCTGTAGTTTTTTAGGTCACCTCAAAAGTTTTTTAGCCACATCATATTCGCCCCTCTAAACTCCTGAGGCGACCTTTTTACTTATAATCATCCAACTGGTTTTTCTTCATCTACATCACAATCATCATAGTGATCCGGACTTGGCACTGATGTTCTGGTAACTGTTGTACACTCACCTGTGCTCGTTGTACCAACTAATCCACCAACAATTTTTTTCTCAAAAGATTTTTCTAGCTTAAAGTCAGCAAAACTTTCTAATAATTTGTCTTTTTTCATGTTTACTTTACCAAAAGGGTTTATAATTTCACACCATGTGAAATTGAATTCTGGCTTTGTAATTTATAAAATTTATTTATAGGGACAAAAGAAAAGATGATTTTTTTAACAATAATTAGTCAGATTCAGTCCGTAAAATTCAAATACTTGACTATCAGCTTTTTAAAGTAGATGAGATTTCTGATCGTATTTATCTGATATAAAACTAAACTTATCCCAGATTATGCTGATTAACAAAATAATTATCTATTAACGTTTCATCGTCTTTCTTATATCATAAAATAGCTTCTCTATCAATTTCAGATTCTCCGTAACTACCTCGCCCGAGGCAGTCATCCCGTTTCTGAAAGGGAGTTTTTTATTGGCAGATGTCACCAATCCATCTGGAAAATTTACTCTTACCAGATATGCCGTATCTTTTGGTATATCCGAAATATATGAGATTTGACCTTTCACCGTCCCAAACTCCTGAAACGGGTAACTCTGAAACTTCACAATCACCTCCTGATTTTTACGCACTTTACCGAAATTGTACTGGCCCACCAGCATCTCTCCATGATACCCCGCACCATCCGGCAGAATGTAAAGCAATTCCTGCCCGGCTTTGAGCATCTGATTCTCTTGTAGATTCGTCAGAAAATTAACCTTGCCTGCAATCGGAGCCATAGCAATATATCTTTGTTTCCAGGCTTCAATATCACTCTTCAGCGAATTAATAGACTGAATCAATCCATTCTTTTGCTCCGTAATCGTTTTATCCAGTTCTATCAGTTCCTGCTGTTTCTGATTCTGACTCATCGAATTATTATCCAACGACCCCTTAGCCTGTTCAAATGCCTGTTTTTTGCTTAAATAGCGGCTCTGGGCACTCCTTGCATCCTGTTTCGATACAAACCCTTTATCACTCAATCGCTGCTGACTCTGTGCCTCTTCGTAGGCCATTTGCAGGTCTTTTTCCTGCAATTCCAGTTGCGCTCTGGTATTTTCCTGAATACTGTTCAAGGTATGAATATCCCTGTTTACAGCCCCTTTCTTTTTCAGATAAGAACCATCAGCCATCGATGAAGCCGAGCGCACCAACGCTTCCTGAAAAGTCTGATACGGTTTCTGCAATTCCCCCAACGCAAAAAACAAAGGAATCTTTGTCCGGTGAATACCCTCAAAATCATTCGCAACAGATAAGGCAATCAATTGATTAATACTACTCTCCAGAATAAGTACCTCTTCTGCATTGGCCGTACTCTCCATATAAGCCAGATGTTCGCCTTGTTGCACAAATTGCCCCTCAGTTATCAGTAATCTGGTCAAGCGCCCCTCTATTTTCGTATTTACCGATTTCGGAGCATTATCCGAAACCACTTTCATTTGCGCCCCCACCAGGTCAGGATACTCTACAAACCAGGCAACACCTAATAGAATGAGTAAAACGAAGAAAAAAACACTGATGCCCCAACGAATCAACCACGCTGGCGGCTGATTCAGCACCTCATCTACCTGCGTATTCCTCAACTCCGGCATTCGGTAATTACCGTCATTGCCATCATCACCCTTACCCAATTCGGGCGGCACAGGAGGTACAACAGGCGTTTCGCTGACAATGTCAGTACTGGGTATGCCTTTTCCTCCCAGTAATTCGGTCAGATTGGTTCTGAGCAACTTTTCAGATATTTCTTTAGTGTCTTCCATTAATTCCCCAATTCTAACTGGTTTTTCACTAATTCAAAGTATTTGCCATGCTTTTGCGAGAGTTCCCGGTGGGTACCTATCTCAACAATCTCACCCTTTTCCAGCACAACAATCTGGTCGGCATTTTTTACAGTGCTCAACCGATGAGCCACCACTACCACTGTCCTGCCTCTAAAAAACGCATCAAGATTCTGCATAATCACGCTTTCATTATTGGCATCCAAAGCGTTCGTAGCCTCGTCAAAAAAAATAAAATCAGGATTCTTATACACCGCTCTCGCAATCAGTAACCGCTGCTTTTGTCCCTGACTAATCCCATTCCCCTCGGCGCCTATCTTGGTATTATAGCTCAACGGCAATTCCTCAATAAACGACTGAATATTAGCAACCTTAACCGCGTGCAACAATTTCGGGATATCCGGCGTTTCATCACCCACCGCAATATTGTTGGCAATCGTATCCGAAAAAATAAACCCATCCTGCAATACCGTACCGCATACCGCACGCCATACCCGCGGGCTAATATTTGATAAATTAGTTTCCCCCAACCGTATTTCTCCCTTGTTCAACTGATAGAATTTCAGTAGTAATTTCAACAATGTCGTCTTACCACTGCCGCTTGTTCCGACAATTGCCGTTATTTTTCCATGCGGAATAATCAGGTTGATATTTTTTAATACGGGTTCATTACCTGCACCTGTATACGTAAAAGAAAGGTCCTGAACTTTAATGTCTTTATTTTGCGGCAGATACCTGATCAGTGTCTTTTCTTCAGGCTCTTCATTATCCATTTCATGAATCTCATTGAGCCGCTCAATACTAATCTGCGCGTCCTGCCAATGTTGTATAAATTGAATCAACTGCTCAATCGGG
Organism: Emticicia fontis; assembly: GCF_054779675.1. Classification (NCBI taxonomy): domain Bacteria; kingdom Pseudomonadati; phylum Bacteroidota; class Cytophagia; order Cytophagales; family Leadbetterellaceae; genus Emticicia; species Emticicia fontis. The sequence goes on along the minus strand of NZ_BAAGXU010000003.1, from coordinate 6,330 downwards.
CTATTCAATTGCCCCATAATATACTGCATAGCCATCATACCTCCAAGCGTCATTTGTCCGTTTACTACCGCCGTAGCCGCCAGAAATGTAATCAGGATATTTTTCCCCTCATTGATAAAAAGTGTACCCGCTTGTTGATATTGACCTATAGCCAGACTCTTAATACTCCACTTAAACTGCCTTACCTGCAGATTCTCCCATTCCCAGCGTTTCAGGTGCTCTGCATTATTCATTTTAATTTCCTGTACACCCGTAATTAATTGTATCAGACTACTCTGATTCTGGCTCGCCAGCGCAAAGCGTTTATGATCCATTTTCCGCCGATACCTCAGAAAAACCGTTATCCAAAGCGTGTACAATAGGCTCGAAATAATAAAAATGCCAAAGATGGTAAGATTATAAAAAGCAGCAATACAACTGAAAATCACCAGATTAAACAACGAGAACATAACATTGAGCGAAGTCCCGGTCAGAAACGACTCTATCCGGTGATGGTCTCCAATACGTTGCATAATATCCCCTGTCATTTTCGAATCAAAAAATGAAATCGGAAGTTTGAGCAACTTGCTCAGGAAGTCGGATAAGATAGAGAGATTAATACGTGTGCTGATATGCAGCAATATCCAGCTTCTGATAAAATCGACCGACATCCGGCCCAGAAACAGCATAGACTGCGCAACCAGTATCAGATAAATAAAATGAATATTACGCGTTTGTATACCCGTATCAACAATAGACTGCGTCAGAAAAGGCAAAACCACTTGCAGAATCGACCCTACCAACAAGCCTAGACCCAATTGAAACAACAAGCTCTTATACCGCCATACATACTGCCAGAGCATACCTAACGCTAACCCCTTAGATTTCTCTCCTTCTTCTTCATAAAACCTAGGAGTAGTCTCTAAAAGCAAAGCAATCCCTTCTTCTTCATTCTTTTTCTTTGAAGCCAACCACCCCTGGCAAAACTCTTCTTTGGTATAAGTAATTAACCCTTTAGCCGGGTCAGCTACATGCACAGTCGTATTTTTGTTAAATCTATTTCTCGAAACTTTATAGACCACTACAAAATGATTTTGCTGCCAATGCACAATACAGGGTAGGGGAGCCTCCTCTGCCAATTTCCCGAAATCCACCTTTACAGCCAATGTCTTAAACCCAATATCCTCAGCCGCCTGAGCAATCCCCAATAAAGAAACTCCCTCCTTACCAATCTCTGATTTAGCCCTAAGCGTTTGTACATTAAAGTTTTTGCCATAATGCTTTGCCACCATACGTAAGCAGGTAGGTCCACAATCCATTTGGTCGAGTTGCCGATAATGCGTGAATAGCATGTGATATTTTACTTTAATCTGGATACAAGTATAATACTTCTTATATAGTAATACGCTCCCTAATACAGTTAGAAAATAAGAAGAATGTAATATTTATAAAATATACTTTAATTCTTCCACATTGTAATTTTCCGGTAAACGATAACCATTTACAAAAATAGTAGGTGTATGTGTAACATGCGCTTTATCACACCAGGCACTCATTGCTTCAATTTTTACCCCTTGTTCATATAATTCTCCATTTATAGGGTATTTAGCCAAAAATGTATCATAGTCTTTACTAACGTTCAAATACCAATCATCTAAAGCCTTTTGAGTTTTATTTATATTGCCTTCAGCAGCTATAGCTAATAAATGTTTTACTATAATTGAGCCTTTATCTAATTCGGTATTTCGTGTAATATAAATTATCTTCAATTTAATATCCTTGTTGCGTTTAATAATATCTTCTAACTCAACATGACTTTTTTCGCAAGGTTTGCAATAAGGATTGCAAATTTTTATAATTGTATTTGAGGCGTTAGGGTTACCTATATCAATACCTACTTGTTGCCAGCCATCAGGATATTTTTCCTGTTGCTGCAATAAACTATTAAATATTTCAGGATTATATTGTAATCGTTTATAGGCAGGCTTATATAAGTCATGATCTTGTGCTTTAGTCAATATAGGCTTTAATGTGTACCATAAAATAATAGGGGCTATTGTACAGAAAAATAGCGCCAATAGTACAACTGGCGTCAAAATATTTACGATTGGACCTCCCCATATAAATACCATACTCCATAATAATTCTGCAGCTAAAGTAAATTGAACTGCTAAACATAGTGGGCACCATTGTCTGACAACTCTCCATTGATAATAAATACTAAATATAATATAGGGGGCAGCAAAAACATTGGCAATAGCAAGACAGGTAGCTTTTATTTCAAAAGGTATATTAGGCAATAATAATCCCAAAAGTGTAGAAGCAAAATAAAAAAAGCCAATTTCTCCCCAACTAATCCCCATTATTTTGGCAGCCTTACTACTTAGCACTGCATCACAGTCGGTTTTTATACCAACAGAACAAATATTTTTTACAAAAGCATTATTTTTATCTATCTCATATATCAACAATAAACTAGCAGTTGAAAAACCAAACATTTTTATAATAGTAATTATACTAAAGGGTATAAAAGCGCCTGAAGGAATATTAGCCAGAATGACTAACAAAAAAATGATGCCTGCAAAAACAATATTTACTATTTTTTTATTTGTTTTTATTCTTTCAACTTGCTTCTTTTTAGCGTACTCAGTATCCCCGCTTTGTTCTGAAGTTTCTGCAAGCCAAATAATGTCTTTATAACTCTGCACAAAATCTTTCTTCGAAACTATTTGTTTTTTATTGCCTTTGTGTTGATAACTTACTGTCTGCTCTGTAACATCAGTAACTAATACAAAATCAGTTCCAATCTCAGGGATCTTCATAAATGCCACAAACGGAGTTTCTATAGCCACAGTGTCAAATTCCTGAGCATTCAACAAAAAAGCTTCATTATGGATTTTATATCTCTTAAAAGTATCACTTAGAGCTAACAAGCTCGGATAATACGGATTTTCTTCAATTTCCGTCCCAATAGTTCTACTGGAAACTCTCGCTCCTATCAATTGAGCATAGGCACTTGCAATGCTTTTTAGCTCGGTGTTAAAAGTATATGCCATGTTTTATTTACTCTTTTTAGGGTGATATATTCGTGTTGGACTAATAGTATATTGGTTTGGGATATTTTCAGGATTTCTTTTTGGATTATATATTTGCTTCAACCAGTGCAAATGATACAAAGCTGCTTCGTACATATTTTTATAGATAACTCTACCGCTGTCGAATTTAATTTTACCTGGAATGCCTTCTAATAAAATAAAATCAAAATGGGCTTTTATTTCGTTATTACTTTCTGCAGATTTGATGATATGCGTAAAGGTTTCGATACTTGTTTCAATGTCAAAAACCGTTTTCTCTTCACTAATATGATGATGTAAAAAGTTGAATTCGTCAAAAGCAAAGTGATCGCTTGTAGTAAATACTTTCTGGTAATCTTTACTTCGCTTAAAAATATTGTTTATAAATTTATTATTCCGATATAAGGCAAAACACCCGGTAGTATATTCATGTCTGACACTGACAAAATCAACTTGACTCAATAATTCATCGGTTAAAAACCCTCTTAAATCACCATAAATAACATCAATGTCTCCTTGTCCCCAAAAGGTATGCTCTTTAATATAATCTGCGAAAATCAAACCATAAGCAGGTCTGAAATCACATAGTTTATAAGGAAAATCTATTGATATGGCTATTTTCAGTTTTTCAGCTATCAATGTTTTCATTTCCTCAAATGAGATATTTATAATTTTAACATTTTCAGGTAATTCGCTTTGATAAAGACTATCTGAAAAAATAAGAAAATCTATAGTATTGTTAAATGAGCAAGAGTGCAAAAAATATGGAAAATACCAAGGAAATTTTCCATAATAAGGGATTAGAATTACAACTCTACTATCCATTTTACTTTAGCAGATTTCTTAATGTCGATTCAATTTTATCTGATGATGGAGCATCTGCGCTTGAAGATATAATCCCACCAATTTTATCAATTAATATGTAGCGCGGCACACTGTTTACATTATAATTTTGCATGGTTTTTTCGAGTTCTGGTGCCAATAAATTAATATGTATTCCAGTCAGTTCAGGATGTTTAAGAAGATAATTTTTCCACTTATTACGATCCTTATCAAGCGAAACAAATAGAAAAATAATTTCTTTATTCGCTTTGAATTTTTTTTGAAGAGCAACAGAATTAGGGAATTCTTTTATACAAGGTCCACACCAGGTAGCCCATAAATCTATATAAACTATTTTCCCATTAAAATCACTCAATTTTACTGTTTTATCACTAATATTTTTCCCTTCTATCTCAAAGGCTTTATTCCCTTTACTTATTTTTGTTAATGAGTTATATCTTAAATATATTTTAGGTATATAACCGGAATTTGGATAGCTTTCCTTAAACTCATTAAAAATGCTATTGAAGTTTTCTGGAATTTTAATCATTAAGCAGTTCATTATAATATCAGCCAACATAAATTCTTTGAATTTTGCCGAAGCTGATAATTTTTTAATAATGGGATAAGATATTTCCAGGTATGAATCTACCGTCATATTTTTTACATCCATTAAAGATTCCTGCATAGCAACCCTTGAGAGAATCTGGCTATAAAATTTTATCACCATTAAGTATGATTCAGGTTGCGCTTGAAGCAAGTTTTCATTAAATGGCACTGATTTGTTCAAATTTTGTAGAACTGGCGGAATATTTTGATTTTCAAGAGACACAGGATTGTAATTTGCCAGAAAGTGACTCATTTTTGAAGATAAAATCTCAGCTTTTGCTAGGTCCTCCAACAATTCTTTATCCTCTTTTGTAATAGTATTTGCTTGAAAAAATGCCTTTCTTTCAAGGGTTAAGATAGAGTCTATTTTTTGAATTGCAAGAGGATATTCTTCTTTATTCCATTGGTAATATTCTTTATTACGATATTTAAATTCACGAAATCTCTGTTTTGCTTGTTCAAGATAGGTATTAATATTGGCATCCTTCCCTGCAAAGTTGACATCAAGATACTTTTTCGAGAAATCTACCGAAACTTCGTAAGTACCATCAGGCTTTAGGTAGATTACCTGATTTGATTCGCCAAAATTAATAAAAGCAAAATAAGAACGCCCTATATAAAAATTAAGCAGAGCTTCTCCATTAGCATCAATTTTCCGCCTACTAAGAACATTCATGCCATCTAAATCAACAAAAAAAATCTGTACTTCTTTTATTTTGGCGTTGCTCGTTTTAATATGTATAGTTACCTCGTTTGCATAACAAAGCGATGAGCAAAAAATACTTACTACTATTACTACCAATTTTATGTTCATATTCTTAATTTTGTAGAACAACGAGTTATATTTCTCGTTGTTCTGAATGAAACTATCCACAAATATTGTTCGAACTGAATGTCGAACACATACAGCCCCACGGTCCACCAATAGCCTAACAAGGTAATACCGTTCCATTAAAAGTAATACATTGACCACATCCATCGGCAGAACTTCCAGCCAGAATTTTTTTCATTTCTTCCCGGCTCAAAGATTCTTTGACGTTTGCCAAACTCATTTTTTTCATTTTGTTAGAATTTATTCATGTTATGCCTACTTTAAAGGCTTTCGGCTGCGCCTTTCCTTGCAAGAATATCTTCAAATAAACTTAATAATGATATATCCGTGTTGGGCTTATTCTATACTTATCAGGTATATGAATTATTTGTTTGTGAGGCAAGCATACACGTTTTAGCCAATACAAGTGGAAAAGAATAGCCTCATACTTGTTTTTATAAATTACTCGTCCATTGTCAAATTTTGCTCGTCCGGCATAGCCCTCAAGCAAAATAAAGTCAAAATGAACTTTTATTTCACTAGTCAATTCTGCTGACTTCATAATATGCGTAAAACTTTCTATATCAGTTTTTAAATCAAAGATTGAAGCTCCTGCAGTTAATTCATCATGTTTGAAATTACATTCATCAAAACAAAAATGAGCAGTAGTTGAAAAGACTTTTTCATAATCTTTGCTTCGTTTAAAAATATTGTTTATCAATTCATTGTTTCGATACAAAGCGAAGCATCCTGAAGTATAATCATGACGAACACTAATAAAATCATAATAACTTAGCATCTCTTCATTCAGGAATTCTCGCAGATTACCGTATATTACATCAATATCGCTTTGTCCCCAAAAATTGTATTCCGATATATAATCCTGGAAAATTAGACCATAAGCAGGTTTAAAATCACAAAGTTTATACGGAAAATCTAAAGAAACTGATATATTAAGTTTTTCAGAGGCCAGTGTTTTGGTTATGTTTCTAAATGTATGATGCTTTATAATTTCTATAGTTCATAGTTAATTTT
>NZ_BAAGXU010000002.1:0-287331 GCF_054779675.1 Emticicia fontis | reverse complement strand
TTCTGTATCTGTTTTCTTAGCCAATTCAATGGCATCATTTTCATCATCTAATGCTTCCCATCTGTGCTTGATTCTGATTTCCTGTAAAGCCTCTGTGGCTAGTTTTTGTACATGAAAACGGTCAGTAACTCTGGTAGCATTAGGAAAGGCTCTCTTGGCAATTAACTCCATATTAACTGCCATGTCTAAGGTAATTTCTCTGACTTTCTTACGAAGATTGACATGAATTTTCTGTAACACATCAATCACTGTTTCTGCCTTAGTACCTGCTATAATGGCAACAATACTACTTTTCTTGCCCTTTGCTGCCTTGTTAGTCAGGATTGTATAAAGTTCTCCATCTGATAAACTTGTCTCATCGATGGATAAGTGTTTGCCAATATTCTGAGGGAAAAGAAGCCATTTCTTTGCATGACTTTGCTGAGACCAACTCTTAAAATCACTTAGATAGTTTTTATACTGCTCTTGTAGTCTTTTACCATTGACTCCATAATAACTACCTATCGATTGTGTAGCATCTGCATTAGAATCGATTGATAGCTTTTAAAAAAGAAGCAAACTCGTTTGTCATTCGAGTGCCGTCTGCTACTAAGTCCCAGTTCCTATAGACTACTTTACCAAGTGTATGGCTATACCACCTGCGGCGCTTGATGTGTAGAAAAACTTTATGACCTCTGATGGGAAAGTCCTGTACTGTAATCTCATCAAAGAATCCCTTGGATTCTAGTTTTTGACCTTCAAATTCTTTAGGTATTCGATTAATCTCTTGTAGATATAAATGCAGTACTTCTGCTGTAGTCTTATTAGAAGTAAGCTCAAAATTCTCAATAATAATCGCAGGTAGTAATAACTTTATTAATTCTCCGTAACCCTGTTGCATTTTCGCTTTCTTTAAAATGCAAAGATCGAAATTATTCTATCACCCCACAACTTTTAGGGTTGATCCACTTTTTCGATAGAAGAAGTACTAATGCTTCAGCAGAGTCTTTTAATGCAAAAGTAAAAGCGTTAAGAAATCAGTTCAGAGGTGTAAGAAATATTACTTTCTTCCTCTTCAGGCTAGCTAAGATTTATGCTTAGTCCCCAACTTTTTCGCTTGAGCCCTTTTTCAAGAGTATGGCTATACCACCTGCGGCGTTTAATATGTAGAAAAACTTTATGCCCTCGGATTGGAAAGTCCTGAACCGTAATTTCATCGAAGAAGCCTTTGGATTCTAATTTCTGATTCTCAAATTCTTTCGGTATTTGATTAATCTCTTGTAGATATAAATGCATTACTTCTGATGTAGTCTTATACGAAGTAAGCTCAAAATTCTCAACTATGATGGCTGGTAATAATAACTTTAAAATATCCTGGTAACTCTCTTGCATCTATCTTTTCTTAAAATGCAAAGGTCGAAATTATTTCATCTCCCCACAACTTTTAGGTTTGATCCCCATTTTTTATATTCTCCCCAACTTTTTAGATTGATCCTTTATTCGCCCCACAGGTTTTAGGCTTGACCCGTGATACTTGCAATGATACTAAAATTAATATAAAACAAAAAAGCACCTAACATTTCTGCTAAGTGCTTGATTACTAGTATTTTACTAAGAGCCCCCAGCCGGGATCAAACCAGCGACCTACTGATTACAAGTCAGTTGCTCTATCAGCTGAGCTATGGAGGCATTTATTTTTGATTTCAGACTTTCGTTTACCCGTTGTTCTGATTTCGTGATGCAAAATTACGGCTTTCAGATATACTATGCAAGCGTTTATTTGAAATATTTTTTAACAATTTCTTAACTCGCTGACGTCCAGCGAGTTAAGAAATAAAATATTTTTAGTTCGCTGCTACGATGATTTTCAACTTCTGTTTCATCTCAGCCAATTCTTTTTCGGCACCTTTAATCTTCTCTTCGTACTCGGCACGAACAGCAGCGGCGTTTTTAGAACGTGCAAAGAACTCGATATTGTTTTCCCACAAATTGATGTCGTCTTCCAACTTCTTCATCTTGCGGCGAATATCGTTTTCTTTCTTATCCAGTTCTTTAGAGTTGCCTTTGTCACCTTTCAAGGTTACATCGACCTCGTTTTGCAACAACATTTTCTCTTTCTCCGTACCACTCACACCCGAGCTGGCTTTTACATAAGCATTGATGGCATCTACAAAACGGCGTTGAATATTCTGCATTTCTTTGCGTGGTACAAAGCCTATCTCGTTGTAGCGAGACTTATAGCCACCCAGTTTGCTCAAATCAGCTTCGCCTGCTTTCGCTGCTGCTTCAATTTCTTCGCATAGAGCCAATTTTTGTTGTAGGTTCGTTTCGTATTCTTTCTCTACCTCGTTTCCTTTCGCACGTTTGCCATTAAAGAAGGCATCACAGGCTTTTTTGAAACGGTCGTATATTTTATCTTTGAATTTTTCCGGTACATGCCCGATAGTCTTCCAGGTTTTTTGTAATTCTACAACTCTGTCTGTATTGGCAGGGGAGAAGTCGCCTGATTCCAACAATACTTCTACTTGCTCGCACAACGAAGTTTTGGCTTTCAGATTGCTTTCTCTTTCTGCTTCCAGTTTATTGAAGAAATCTCCTTTATTACGGAAGAAAGTTTTCAATGAAGACCAGAATTCACGGCTGATTTCTTTGCCTTTTTCTTTAGGCATAGCACCTTTAATGCCATTCCATTGGTCTTGAATCGCCAGAATCTCTTTAGTTTTGGCATTCCACTCATTGATACTATCGGTATTGAAAGAGATATAAGGTTTCAGGTTCTCAACCAGACGAGATTTAGCCTGAAATATTTCTTCCTGCAAAGCACCAGCCTGCGATGATTGTTCACGACGTTTGTTATGAATAATATCAAAAGCAGCTTTCAGACGTTTCCACAATTCGTCTTGTGCCTCACGTTGCGCAGGGCCAATATGCTTGTATTCTTCTAGTAAATCATTTGCCTGACGCAGCGTAGTATTGCTCAATCCACTTTCTTCCAAAGTTTTGGCTATAGCTTCAATGCGCTCTACTATTTCAGTTTTGGCAGTAAGATTTTTCTTACGGTCAAGGTCTTTTAGCTCATTCTGGATATGACGGATACTGAAATATCTATCAACCAAAGCATTATAAGCTGACCATAAGGAAGTATTATGCGGAGAATTTACATTTCCTGCTGCTTTCCAGTCTTCCTGTAATTTCTTGAATTCCTGCCAGTTGTTTTTAGTACTACCTTGCTCTTCTTGCTCAACTATTTCACGCAAGCGTTGCAATAAATTGGTTTTACGTTCGAAATAATCTTCTTTCTGGCGTTCTATTTTCTGGAAAAAACTGTTTTTTGCATCACGGATTTGTGCGCTCAGAGATTCAAAACGTACAACATAGTTATCGTTTTTGAATTCAAAGCCTTCGTTATTCCCGTTATCTGCAATATATTTTTTTAATGCCTCCGATTTTTCGCGTGCTTTCAGGTCATCAAATATAGGTTTGATTTCCTTCATCACATTGTCGGCATTTTTTACGTCCGATACATTTACGCCATCAGCTTTGATTGAAGCCAATAGTTTCTCACCCAGGTCTACAAAATCCTTTTTAGAGAAGCTACTATAATCCACTTCTTCTGTTGGAGCAGAAGTGGTGTCTTCTTCAATTAAATCTAATGATTGTGGAAGCTCTTCTACAGCAGCTGTTTCAGGCTCAATAGGTTTTGGAGAAACCTCTACCATCGCAGTCGGGTCGTTGCTTACTACAATTTCTTCCATTGGGCTCTCGTCTGCACCTAAAACAGGTTTTGGTGTTTCTTCAATTGCCTCGTCTGGATTGGTAGTAATGGCAACATTTTCAATAGGAGCTTCAGCTGTGGTATCCAATGCAGCAGTAGCCGGCTGATCAGTAGTGGTATCTACTGCGGCAGGCTCAGTTGAAGTGGATACTGGAGTTTCGTCGGTGTTTTCAGCAACGGGCGCTTCATCTTTCACCTCTTTTGTGCTGTCTTCAACAGTTTCATCAGTCGAAGTGTCGATGGAATCTTTCGGTTCGTTCATAATTTCTTTAGAGTCTTGAGTATTGGCCGAAGCCTCTGCATCTGTTAAAGACGAATCTTTCACTTCAGCAGCATCAGAAACAGGTTCTGCTAAATCCAGTTCTTTATGCGTCATTTGTAATTGTTACGATTCGTAGTAACGTGGAATGTTTTCATTAGATTTGCAAATGTAATAAATATACAAATACTTTTGCCTAACAATCCACGCAGAGTAGGTGTAAAAATTATTAATCGGAGAAAAAGGGCTTTTTTCTGCCAGATTAAGCAACATTTATACTAACTCTGTTCTATTTAAAAATAAATCCGCTTATATTTATATACGTAAAAAAAGCCTAAAACGTTGCAAAAAATGAATAAAAAAACAGATGTAGCCGCGCTCCGACTTAATTATTTACTCAACGAATTAGTCGAAGAAAATGTTTTAGATAACCCCATTAAACAATTCGAAAAATGGTTCAACGAGGCCTTAGAAGCCAATGTGCTCGAGCCAAATGCCATGCACTTAGCTACTATATCAAACGGTAAACCTCATGGGCGAATTGTATTGCTGAAAGGATTTGATGAAAGTGGATTCGTTTTTTTTACAAATTATGAAAGCAATAAAGGAAAAGAAATAGCGGAAGTACCCTTTGCCTCACTCACTTTTTTCTGGGGAGCAATGGAACGACAAGTACGGATTGAAGGACAGATCGTCAAGACAACCCCATCAGAATCAGACGAATATTTTCAGGTTCGTCCGCGTGGTAGTCAGATAGGCGCATGGGTCTCGCATCAGTCAATTGTAACAACAAGGGAAGAATTAGAGAAAAGACAAGCGGCACTGGAAGCACAATTTGGCGATGGTTTTATTGCTCGTCCGGCTTATTGGGGAGGTTATCGCTTGATACCTGAAAGAATAGAATTCTGGCAAGGCCGCCCAAGCAGGTTGCATGACAGAATTTTGTTTACGGATATGAATGGTAATTGGAAAATTGAGCGTTTGAGCCCGTAATCAATGATAAGAAGGATAATATTTTTATTGTATGGGTTCAAAATTTTGAACCCATACAAATCCCTGATTTGGTAATAGATGGAGAAAATGCAATACCATTGTCTATAAAAATCTGATAAATAAGTTACCCTAAAACCTATTCAACCCTATGCCATTCGACTACATTATCATCGGTGCCGGTTCGGCAGGCTGTGTAATGGCCAATCGCCTTTCAGAGAATCCAAATCATAAAGTATTATTGATTGAGGCCGGAGGGCCGGATAAGAAAATGGAAATCCATATTCCTGCCGGTTATGCAAAACTGCATAGAAGTGAGGTTGATTGGGGATATTGGTCAGAACCACAAGCACATGTATTGAATCGCAAAATGTATTTGCCAAGAGGTAAAACGCTTGGAGGTTGTAGCTCAACCAATGCAATGGCGTATGTACGTGGTAATAAAGAAGATTATAATGATTGGGCTGATATAGGCAATGAGGGGTGGAGTTATGAAGAGATATTGCCCTATTTCAAGAAATCGGAGCATAATGAGCAAATCAATAATATTTTTCATGGCAAAGATGGCTTGCTGAATGTAACCTATGCCAAACATTTCAAGACCCCTTTTACCGATGCTTTTGTACAAGGCTGTATTGAAAATGGCTTCAAAGAAAATAAAGATTATAATGGAGATAAGCAAGAAGGAGTAGGGCTTTTGCAATTTACTATTAAAGATGCTAAACGCCACAGCGCTGCCACTGCCTTTCTGAAGCCTGCTATGAGCCGGCCCAACCTGACCGTATACACCAATACGATAGTAAAGCAGATTCTGATTGAAAATGATAAGGCTATTGGTGTGGAGGTTATCAGAGGAAAAAACACGACTGAGAAAATATTAGCTAATAAAGAGGTAATTCTGTCGGCAGGATCTTTTAATTCGCCTCAGTTATTAATGCTTTCAGGAGTTGGGGATAAAGACGAACTCAAAAAAGTGGGTATTGCTTGCAAGAAAGAATTGCCGGGAGTAGGTAAAAACCTACAAGACCATCTGTTTATGGGTGTTACGGCTTTGTCTCGCCAACAATTCGGACAAAATCATCATTTGTCTAAATGGAATCAGGCAAAAGCTTTATTACAATATCTTTTTACAAAGAAAGGCATTCTTACTATTGGCCCATTGGAAGCCGTTGCATTTGGTATGACAATCGATAGCCCTGATAGAGTAGATTATCAGTTTCATTATGCTTCTTTACAAATAGGTGATGATTATACAGTTGATATGTATGATACCAATACATTTCCACAAAATGATGGTTTTACGATTCTGCCAACTTTATTAAGACCTAAAAGTAGAGGATATTTGGGTTTAAGGAGCAATAACCCATTAGATGCGCCAATTATTCAACCGAATTTTCTTTCAGAAGAACAGGATAGAATTACATTGATAAAAGCGACAAGAAAAGCCATTGATGTCATTAACTCAAAAGCCTTTGAGCCTTATCGGGACAGGTTAATCACTCCACCCGACAGAAGTTCAGATGAAAGTATTTTACTTCATATTCAAAAGCAATTAGAGACAGTCTATCATCCGGTTGGAACTTGTAAGATGGGCAATGATGAAATGGCGGTAGTAGACAATGAACTTCGCGTAAAAGGGATAGAGGGTTTAAGAGTAATTGATGCCAGCATTATGCCCACGATTGTATCAGGTAATACCAATGCTCCTGTGTACATGATTGCTGAGAAAGGGGCTGATTTGGTGTTGAAGTAAAAGAAATTTAACTAAAAGTAACTGCGATTTATATGAACAGTGATTTGATATTTGAGGAAACTAAGATTGCTACTAATGAAAGCGAAATAGCAAGTTTAGAAAAGCGACTAAATACTACCCTGCCAAGTCAATATAGGGAACATATATTAAAATATAATGGTGGTTTTCCTAATAAAGAATGCTTTAATACTCAAGGTGGAGGTAGATCAAAAATACACTACTTTTATTCTATCTATGATGGAAAATATTCAAATTTCGAAAAGTCTTTCAAGACGTTTAAAGTAATAGAGAAGAGAATGTTGTCTCATATTTTTCCAATAGCGTATGATGATGGTGGGAATCAGATTTGTATTTCTACTGATGATAAAGATTATGGCGCTATCTATTTCTGGAATCATGAGGAAGAAACAGATGAACCGAGCTATGATAATATGTATCTAATTGCAAAATCATTTAATGATTTTTTGAATTGTTTATTTGAATGTCCACCTTTACCAGATAATTTATAGATAAAGTAATGAGCAAGGATCTAAAATCCCACTGGGAAGAAATATATAAAACCAAAAACTTTGAAGAAGTCAGCTGGTTTCAGGCAACTCCAGAAACCTCTATTCAGTTTTTTGAAAAATTGAATTTGCCTAAAACGGCCAGCATCATTGATATGGGAGCAGGAGAAAGCCGTTTTGTTGATTATTTGCTTGATAAAGGATACGAAAATATCACGCTTGTTGATATTTCAGAAGAAGCCCTTAAAAAGACGCAAGCGAGATTAGGTGATAAAGGCAAACCTATACAATATATAGTGGCAGATGCCGGAACATTCAAATCTAAACAAAAATACGATTTCTGGCATGACAGAGCTACCTTTCATTTTCTGACGGGTATTGTAGAAATTGAAAATTATACGCAGAATATCTGTCGGTCTCTTAATTCAGACGCTCATTTTTTGATTGGCACATTTGCAGAAGGCGGCCCAAAAAAGTGTAGTGATTTAGAAATTAATCAATATTCGGCTGATGATTTAAGTGAAGTCTTTGCCCGTTGCCTGACATTAAAAAAATCTATGAAAGTTGAACACAAAACACCAACTGGAGTTAGTCAGAAATTTATGTTTTGTTTGTTTAAGTATGATGGGTGAGGATATATAGCGTCCTTGCTTAGTCAGAGCAAATGATATAATAGTAAGAACAACACACGTTGTTACCTCCTTTAGCAAATCGTCTGTATTAGTTAAGATTGAAATAAAACCTTTAATAATAAGAGAAAAAAGATTTTCTTTGCACAAATCTTATTGAATCAAGTATTTTTAACCCGACTAAATTGCTGCGATGAAGAAAATATTATTGCTGTTTCTTACTCCAATTGTTTTTTCAAGTTGTCAACAAAAGCTAATCCGCCCTTTAAAAGGTTCGTATCCAAGCGATTATACTGTAGTTTCTGAAAAATCTTCCGACGAAATTTGGAATAATGTATTAGCGTTTTGCTCTAAAAATAATATTCCGATAAAACTGACAGATAGGAAGACAGGATTAATCATCTCCAGACCATACAAACTTTTAAGTTATACATACGAGAATCAGGACGGAACGCCACAGGAAAAAGAGGCTAACGTAATTATTGGTTGCGAATCAGTGGGGACTCTTATTGCTGATTGCCAGTTACCTACTATTATCTGGACTAATATAATTTTTAAGTTAAATGAAGAAAACAATAAAACTTCGTTGACTGTCAGATTATCTGATTTAACGGCTTGGTATTCACAATGGAGATATTTGAAAGAAGCTAAATCAACAGGTCGTTTAGAGAAGCAGATTATCAAAGAAATCTTTTAATGCCAATTTTACCCCAAAAAAAGCTGTAATGAAAAAGACCTTTAACTTTCTGATATTAGTATTTTTGATGTCAGCCTGTCGAATCGTATATACTCCTTTAAAGGGCAATTATCCAAGTGATTATACAGTAGTTATTGATGAACCTGCCGACCAGGTAATGACAAATATTATTGAGTATTGTTTGAAAAATAATATCTCCTTAAAGGCAATAGATAGAAAAAGTGGACTAATTATGTCTGAGCCTTATAGAATCGATTCGTTTACATTTGAGAGTCAGAATGGAATGCCTGAAGACAGCAGCTCCCGTGTAATTATTGGCCGGGAAAAATTAAAGGATTATTCCTATGAACCTGAGGTTGTATATACTGATATTATTTTCAGAGTAAAGGAAGAGGATAGTAAAACCTCCATGACTATTATGCTTGCGAATACTGCAGCGTATCTTAGTGCAGGAGGGTCTTGTTT
The DNA here is from genome assembly GCF_054779675.1 of Emticicia fontis. NCBI lineage: Bacteria > Pseudomonadati > Bacteroidota > Cytophagia > Cytophagales > Leadbetterellaceae > Emticicia > Emticicia fontis. The sequence continues at coordinate 278,278 of NZ_BAAGXU010000002.1, read as the reverse complement.
AAGAGAAGTAAAATCTACGGGGTATTTAGAAAAGAAGATTATTGAGGGCATGAAGTAGTTCTGATTTAAAATAAAGCCTGAGATAAGGAACTCTTGGATGGGATTTCCTTATCTCTTTTAACTATAGCTATATTACTTCATCACCACCAGAATAATCCCCGCAAGCACAATCCCCACCAGATGATAGCTTCCACTAATAACACTGTATAATATAGGCCGTGGAATATTAGGGTTAATAGCAATATTGGTTGTATTGGCAACCAGAAAACCTGTTCCAATCAATAATGAAAACCCTATTGCTTCGGTAAAAGATTGGATATTCAGCGCATAGAATAAAATAGCAAAGGTAAGAGTAACTACAAATGTACAAATGGCCGGACCGGCAATGAAGATGGGTTTGTTTGGTAAAGTTTCGTTTTCTTTTCCTAAAGAGATTTTATAGGGTTTAGTAAAAAATAAAGTAAACCATAAGGCGCCTACTACATTATAGACAACAAAGGCAATAATGAAACTAATCCAATTCAGGTTTGCTAATTGATTAATCATAAAATTATGTTTTAAGTTTATGATGCAAACTTAGAGGGGACTTGCGACAACCATATGTCAAAGGTATTTTGGGCACTATTAACTTTTATCAAAAAATTCCTGCAGGGTCATCTGATGAGGAGAGAATTTCTCGGGCAATACGTCTAAATGCTTTATTCTATCAACTCTGAAATACCGGAAATCTTTTCTTAATCTGCACCAAGCGATCAAAAGCCAGTTGTTTTCCATTGTAATTACCAAGGCAAAAGGTTCTATTAATCGAGAAGTAGATTCTTCCTCTTTATTAGTATAGGCAATTCTGACCACAGTAAAATTGGTAAGTGCCCACTGTAAATCTGATAAAATATGACTATTTCTTTCTCTGTTGAGGTTTAAATCAAATCTGGTTCTTTCGGCTAATAAATTGGCTTTATCCCTTTCGCTATATTTAAGTACTGATTTTATTTTATCTATTGCTTCCATATAATCTTTAATAAAAGCAGCATCCGGGTTTTTCAATACTAACTGCTCCGCCAATATCAATGCATTTGCCTGATTTTCGGTGAACATGATAGGAGGTACCCGATAATCTTCCATTAAAGAATATCCTTTGCCATCTTCTGTTACAATTGGTACTCCTGCTTGTTCCAGCGCTTTCATGTCCCGATAAATAGTTCGGGTACTTACCTCAAATCTTTTCGCCAGTTCAGCCGCAGTGATAAGTCGTTTCGTTTGCAATTGGGTTAAAGTTGCAGTTAATCGGGAAAGTCGTTTTATATCGTTACGGCTCATTTTCTGGATTTTCAAACGTTTATAAACAAATATAAAACAAAAAAGAGACAAGGCTTATTCCTTGTCTCTGATAGATGTAAGACGAGCCTATGAATCGTTTATAAATTCTAATTCAGACTATTCAAAATCAATTAGAGTTGGATACTATTAATAGGAATACCGTAGAAATAGCAGTGCCGATAGCCCAGTTTTTCCAGATCTTTTTTGCTTTTGTCTTTTTGGCCTGTGTCATGTATCCTCTGGCATACTCAGGATTACTCTGGTAAGCAGCAATATTTGGTACATTCATGTTATGCATCTTAGGATTTGAAACACTACATGCTACCGCAGGCACCAAGCCAAACAGGCCGTTCAAAAGTAATGAGGTAAGTAGAACGCCAACTTTGCCACTATTCTGGCCTGAATAATAGGTTGAGGCATCAGCTACTCCTTTATCATAAGTGTAGAGAGAAGTTTTGCCCATTGGATTTAACTCAAAAGAACTGCTTTCTACAAAAGCTTCGTTAGCAATCGGTTTATCATTCGAAAAAATATCTTTCTGGCCATTTTCATATTTTATCATCAATATCGATGATTTTAAAATAGTGTAGGTTGGCCCTTGCAGATTGTCAAATTTCAGGTAGCTGATTTCCTGGTCTTTTACTTCTTTTACTTTTGATTTAATTTCTTCTCCGTTTTTTAGGAAAATGACATCTTGTGCATAAGTGTTAATAATTAGTACGCAGCATAGAATGGTAGTGATAATGGTTGGTCTCATAATAAGTGTCTGTGCAAAACTGGTTTTCGGTTAAAAATACAAAAATAGATAATAAGCCAAAATTATACCAATTCGGAACACTTTTCTATGATTAATTTATCACGTCATGATTTTAAATAGCGCTTCCTTAACAAATCTTTCATATATACGTTTATTCCCCATTGATCTGCCAATGGTTGTTTAGTGTAGGGTAGCGTAGGTAAATAATTAGGTGGGCCAAACTCAGTGAGGATTGTCAGAGCATCACCGGATTTTACTTTATATTCAACTACTTTATCCCACCATGCCAGGTGCACTTTTACAACATTTTCCCATTCAGGTGCCCTTGGATCATTTACCTGTGGTCCTTCCTGATGCCCGATTCTTGAGTGAATATGATCTACTCTTGCCAATGCAGCTTGCACGGCTTCAGTCTGGTCTTCTAATAAAGATTCATGCACATTGCACCAATGTGATATATCTAAAGTCAGGCGAAGAGCGGGGTTTTTCTCAATAAAATTATGTGCAATATGGGCAGCAAAAAGCATTCTTCCACGGTGAGTTTCATGTAGAATTTTAACACCGCTTTTCTGACTAGCTTCTGTTGTCAGGTCAATAAATAGTTTATTCTGTTCATAGCTAAAATAATCCCGGCCGCTATGGCAATTAATATATAATGGTTTTTTAGGAGATTGCGTAGCAGCATTAATCGCTTTTCTGAAAGTTTCCAGATGTTCTTTCGGGTCTTTCTGATAGCCTCCACACAGGAAACCCACTTCTAACTGGTGCTTTTCCAAAGCGGCAAATAATTCCATCTGGTCTTTTTTCTCGTTAGGCCACCAGACTTCAATGCCATCATAATTTTCCTTTTTGGCGGCTGCACAAAAGGCATCTGTATTTCCGGGGAATCCCCAGTTGGTAGCCAGAACTTTCAGTTTTAAGTCGGCATTGGGTAGAGTCTGGTAAGGGTTTTGCTGAGCAACAGTCTGAATAGCATTCATCATCATGCCTCCTCCGGTGCTGGCACCAATAAAATCTCGGCGGTTCATAGTTAAAGGTAATGGTTAAAATGGGCTTGATTCGATAAAACCATGTAATATAAACTAATTTGATTGCTTATACCTACTAAATATCAGACGATAGTAAAGAAATTTATTATTAACGCAAAACCACTGAGGCCTCCCATTGGTTATAATGCTGAAATTTATATTTTTATGTTTTCTTCGTTTATTATTTCTAAAACTGTAACCCATGAAAAAAACTTTATTCGCCCTTTTATTTATTACCACACAAGTTTATAGTCAGTCAAAAGTTGAAGCTGTTGTCGGGAGTTCCGAGTCAGGGGCAGCTATCAAAGGTATAAGTAGCAACGCAACAGGTATTGGTGGGCATTTCCTGAATACGGGTTCTGGTAAGGCATTGATTACCTCAGGTGCCTTAAGGTTTGGAGGGAGTAATGTAGGCACAATAGCCAGTGGTAAATTCTTAAAAACTATTAATACAGATGGCGATGCTCAGTGGGCTGATTTATTTCCGGCCGATTATTTTGGGAGTTTAAATAATAACTTTCTGAATCTTCAGAATACAAGCACTACCACTGGCAGCAGTGGTATTTATGTAGCTATCAATTCAACGCAGGACGCAACGGCTGCTTTCCAAGGAAGAGCAAGTAATGTGAGCCCGACAGGACAAACAAGTGCGGTCATTGGAATCAATGAGTCTACCAATGAGAATGGGTATGGTGTTTATGGTATTCATAAGGGTGGAGGCTCAGGAATTTATGGTAAAGCCGATGCAGGAAAAGGTGTAGTGGGGTATTCAGAAGCGGGTATTGGGATGTATGGAATAAGTTTTGGATCAAGTGAGAATAGCATCGGAGTTGAAGGGCTTTCTACTGAGGGGAAAGGCGTATATGGAGTTACTGCCTTCGGATATGCAGTTTATGGCTCTACTGTAGCAAGTGGTACTGGTGGATATTTTAGTTCACAAACCGGATACTCATTGATTACTGGTAAAGGAAGAGTCGGAATAGGTCTCGATACACCTAAGGAAATACTGGATATTAATGGTAGAGTAAGAATTCGGCATACTACAAATACCTCAGGAATTTGGATGAGTAATTCGACTAATAGTTTAGATGGGGCTGATGGCGCGTTTTATGGAATGAAAAGTGATACTGAAACAGGTGTTTACATTGGCAATGCCTGGCGTTTCTGGGTTAATAGTGCTGGGAATGGTTATCTTGGAGGTAATATTATCCTGACTTCAGATAAAAGACTTAAAAAAGATTTTTCCCGATTGAATAATTCTCTTACTACCATTACGCAACTGCATGGCTATCATTATAAATGGATAGAAGAGAGCCGTAATAAAGATTTACAAACCGGTTTGATAGCACAGGAAGTACAACAGATTTTTCCTGAACTGGTTCAAACCGATGAAAAAGGTTTTTTATCCGTCAATTATATAGGACTGATTCCTCATTTGATTGAGGCTGTAAAAGAGCTTCGTCAGGAAAATAGTAATCTGAAAAATAAAAACCAATCCTTAGAAAGTCGTCTTGATAAAATTGAAGCCCTGTTGTCGGCTCAACAACAACAGATGGAAACTACTAAGAGCAAATAGATTATTTGTGGCGCTATCTGTGCAGCCACCGCTCAGATAGCGCCATAACTGCCGGGGTCTTGATACTTCTGCTATAAAAAACTCACCTGTGCATCAAAGCCCGATAGACCAGTCATGGAGTTTAAGGGAATTTTATGTAACTGACCCAAACGGGAATATCCTCAGATTCAGACAGTGGATTGGGGCGTGATTCTCAAGCCAAATTTGCCGACTCAGTAGTTTTACTCACCAAAATCTTCCAACCAATTTCCCTGAATTATCTGCCATTTACCGAAGCCGACTTACCACTTATCTTTCAATACCGCCAATTGTCGAAAATAAGTTACCACTTACCGGAATTTTCTGCCAATTAACCCGGATTTTCTGCCATTGGCCGAAAGTATTCGCCAATTAACCGTCGTTTCCTGCCACTTGTCGATATAACCTGCCAGTTATCTCCTTTATGCTTCCATTCGTCGCCGTTTAATACCAAATAACTTGCAAATGTTTCCAAAAAAACTTTAAATTTGTCACTTCGTCGAAAATCGTCCCAAACCCCTCCTCGAATGATGTAATTTTGAATCATTAAACCAAGAGGGAAAAATAACCCAATAACTATTGAGTAACATGAAAAAGTTTTTGACAATTGCTATTGTAACAATTTTAACTTCAACTGCCGCTTTTGCTAACGATGACACTAACAAATCAACTACTGCAGATTCAACTCAGGAATCTTCTAAAGTTGTAATCACAAAAGAGACAATGAAGTTGATCAAGAAAGAAAGAAAGAAAATGGCTAAGATGTTTAAAGAAAAAAATCTTGTTTGCTAATTCTTAACCGGAGAAAGGAACACGGAAAAAGTAGAAAGAAAACAAAACAACAAAGCTGAAAAAAAAGAACAAAATTAAGAGAGAGCGGAAGAGGAGAAAAAAACCGAAAAATGCAAAAAGTGAAACCGAAAGGGTTGGGTAGGGGAGATAATAGAAAAGTAAAGAATTTGGAACTTAAAAAAGTGATAAAATATAAAATTGAAGAGGTAATGGAGGAGGAGAACGGAAAATAAATAAAGAATTTACAACCACTATAAGGATATTCACTAATTCACAATTAAAAAAGCGAAGCACCTCTCGATACCTCGCTCTTTGAAACAAAACCTAAACTCAAATTTAATCAGTTACACTGGAAATTACACCTTTTGACAATTGATTATCAGGAAAGACCTCACGTCCATTTTTGTTAATAAATCCATTTCTTCCGAAAAGACTAATTCTTGCCATACCTTCTGAAAAGTTATAAGCGTCGTCATAAATTAACGGAATAATTTCTTGTCCGGTTTTGTCAATGTATCCGTACTTACCATTATTAATAGCTCTTGCATATCCATCTGAATAGCCCCAAAGATTATCATACTTTAAAGGCACAATTTCTTTACCGGTTTTGTCAATCACTCCAAATTTTTTGTTAGCATATACGATAATCATCCCTTCAGAAACTCCCTGAATAAATTCATAAGTACTTGCCACTAAATCACTACCGGTTTTGTCAATTACTTTCCATTTATCATTATTGCGAACAACCGCAAGACCCTCTGCATAATTATCTACTTCATCGTATTTAGCAGGAATCACCAGATTGTTGTTTGCATCAATAAATCCCCATTTTTTTGCATCGTTTTTCACCGCTGCACGGCCTTCGATAAAACTTTTAGCTCCTTTGTGTACCATAGGGATCACCTGATTCCCTTTGGCATCAATGAAACCGTATTTTCCGGCAACTGCTACCATCGCTAAACCCTCAGAGAAACTTTCTACTTTATCGAACTGAGGTTTTACAACAAAATGATTTTTAGCATCAATTACTCCCCATTTGCCATCTTGTTTTACAAACGCCAGGTTTTCTTTGAAACTCAAAACTTTATCATAATCGAAAGCAACTTTTACTTTTCCTTTTTTATCTACAAACCCCCATTTGTCGCCCAGTTTAACTGCGGCCAACGATTGAGAGAAATTCTGTACATCTTCGTATTCAAATGGGATAACTTCCTTCCCTGTTTTATTCATAAATCCCCATTTCCCATCTTTACGAATCGCCGCCATATCTTCGGTCATGTCATAGGCACTTTCGTATTTAAGCGGAGCAAGCTCTTTACCTTGTTTGTCAAGAAAACCAACTTTGTTGCCTTTCTCGATACGTACTACACCAGATTGATAGTCAGTAAAGCTTACGTCTGAAGGGAGCTGAGTTTTTGCAGTTATTTGTCCTAATGCAGTTTGTGCGGCAAAAAGAGTCAATCCTAAGATTAAACCTTTGCCATTTGTTATGTTCGTTCTCAAAGCCATTGTTTTTATAGAGTTAAAGCGCTTATTCACTTAATACCTTATTTCATACTAATGCGAAACGTATGCCAATAATTATTATTCAGGCGTAATCTTAGCAAACGGATACATTTTTTTTATTTTCGCAGAGAAACAATAGGGGAAAATTAAGAAATCTTTAGGGTATATTATACAGATTGACTCTATACAAACGAAATGCCAGAATTTTGTTCTTACGTATAATGTTATTAAATGGATACAAAATAATTTTTTTTAGATTTTTTTCTTTCTGGCATAGTATGTCAAATGAGAGTTCTTTCCAATGAGTTTTCTTTTGCCGCCGGTTAATTTTTACTATATTTGGCATGAATCATTCGCTTGTGACTAAATGTTATCCCCTAGACACAAATGGATCCTGACACTATTTCTAAACCCTATGAGCAGACTTCTTCTAATAAAGACTTTATTAGCTGTTACTATTTTAAACATACCTTTTAAAGCATGGTCACAAACCATCACTATTACTGATACAAACCCACAGATTATATGTCCCGGTGTTACGCTTACCATAAATTTTACTCATGCTAATATAGCGCAGGGTAATGTTTTTACGGTGATGATTTCGGACCAGAATGGCTCTTTTGTCAACCCGCTTACTTCTACACTTATTCAAAATAATACGGCTACATCGGCTACGCTCACCATACCTGCAAATGCCACTAGTGGTTCAGGTTATTATCTGAAAGTTGTATCCTCTATTGACTATACCAGCGACACTAAGCCAATTCGGATTGGCGTGCCAACTCCGTATATTGTCAACCAAGCTTTATACTGCCCGGATGGTACCATTACCCTTCAGGTAAAATTATCTTCTGACACCCCTTTTCCTGAAGGTTATACTTTTCAGTGGTTTAAAGATAATGTGGCTATTGCTAATGAGTCGCTAAGTTATGATACCTATTTTAAAGGTCACGCACCTACCAATGCCGATGCGGGTAATTATCAGGTGAAAGCCAGTGCACCTGCAGGTGCTTGCAGTGCTATGTCAGCCCCTGTAAATATGCTTATGCTGGCAAGCTCTCGAACTCCGTTAGTGAGCGTATCTCCTGGTACGATACTCAGTGGTAGCACAGCCACGCTTACAGCAACCGGATGTAGCGGAGAAGTATCTTGGTATAATAGTTATACAAGTTATCATCCAACCGAAACAAGTTATCAGTCACCTTATACTTTTATTACGGCAGAAATAACCAAAGATAAAACCTATTATGTGTCTTGTACTGAAAACAATGATTGTCCGAGCGCAAAAGTGCCTTTTACTGTAAAATCCGATACAACTCAGGCACCACAACCGCCTTCATTGTCTGCATCTGCCAATAATTTTTGCTATTCTACTGTTTCAACAGTTACTATCAGCGCTGCTAATTGTGACGGCGTTGTGCGATGGTATAAAAATACCTATGCCGATGTGATTGAGCTTCTTGAAACAGACGAAAACGCTCCTTTTGAATATGTAATGACATCACCAGATATCAGGACTTACTACGCTGATTGCCGCAGGAATGGGGTACTAAGTACCAGCCGGGCAAGTATTAAATTAAACATAAAACCCTGGACTGATAGCCCCTCTTTATTCCCTTATTCTATTACGGTGAATTACGGCAGCGATGTAACACTCTATGCAAAAGGATGCGAAAATGGGACAATTAACTGGTATGATAATTACTTTGTCAGAAATGTAATTCATACAGGAAGTAGTTTCAATAAAGCTAATATAACGCAGAGTTCATCTTTCTTCTGTAGTTGTGTAGTAAACGGCTGTGAGAGTTATCTAATGGCAGCCTATGTTTATATACCTCGTTCAGGAGCACCTGAACAACCGACATTATATGTAAGTAACAGTACTGTATGCGGTACGGAGTCGCGTACTATAACAGCCATCGGTTGTTCGCAGGGAGTAGTTAATTGGTATAATCAACCCACAGGAGGGAATTTGCTTGGAACAGGACAGACTTTTACAACTACCATAAGTTATAATCCCTTAGGATCAAATTATTCTTATTATGCCGATTGCACAATTTCTGGTTCTTCGCCTAGCAATAGGGGAGAAATCTCTTTTACAGTATTAGAGGCACCGAATATTCCGGTTCCAGCCTCAACTCATATCATCACAGCCTGTGGAATGAGCCCCTCACTTTCTGCATCTGGTTGTAATGGAACTGTAAGATGGTATACCCATTCTACAGAAGTTGGCTTTGAAACAGGCACCACTTTTCAGGCGTATGGTAATTCTACGATATATTATGTAAGTTGCTACATAAATGGCGGCTGTGAATCTGTACGAGTACCCGTCTATATCACCTACTTATGTCCGTCTACTCCAATAATCAATACTATTGGAGGTAATAGTGTCTGTAAGGGAAGTAGCATAACATTAACCGCTACCGGATGTAACGGGTCTATAGTTTTATGGAGTGATGGAGGTACAGGAAATAACCGGGTGATAACACCAAACGAGAATTTTACCCTGGCTGCCAGTTGTACAATCAACTATTACACAACACCGCAGTCTAATACGCTCCCTGTTTCAGTTATTCCCAAACCCGTACTTTCCATTACCAATCCGTCTTCAGTTACCTATCCGGCAACTATCAATCTCACTTCACCTGCCATCACTACAGGTAGTTTTTTGCCATCAGGAACGATTTTGAGTTATTATACAGATATTGCCGGAAATATACCCTTATCCAATCCTTCTGCTATTGTCAGTTCCGGTACTTACTATGTCAAGGCTAGTAATATGGGTAATTGCAAAGACATTAAGTCAGTTTTAGTCAAAGTTTCAAATTGTAACGCCTCTCTGAACTTAATAAGTACACAGGATGACTACATGTCTGGGTTACAGATAAAGAATACAAGTCAGAATATTACTGCTACTAATAAAATAACGGGTGAGGCCAATGTAATTTATCGTTCAGGCAAATCGATTATACTCAATCAAGGTTTCAAAGCTGAAAAAGGAACAATTCTTAAAGCTGAAATAGGCAACTGTGATTAAGTATATAACAGGAAGGCATAGAAAAGGGATTCTATTTATGAGACCTGCTAAACAATCAGATAGAAAGCGAGATTCTGTCTGATATTGGTGCATGAATAAATTAGACCTTTACAAACTATTTAAACCTAAATCCCTATCTTTGCGAAAATTTTGTGGCGGAATTAATCAGTGAAAACTACTGATACTTGTAAGATAGTGGATATTAAATCAATCACTAACTCACTCAATCACTAATTCACTCAATTGCTCCCCCCATTTCACTACAATTATTGTTTGCATGAAAATTTCGTATAATTGGTTAAAGAGTCTGATAGAGATTAAAGAATCACCAGAGGAAATCGGAAAATTATTAACAGGCACAGGCTTAGAAGTTGAAGGAATTGAGGAGATAGAGTCGGTAAAAGGCGGATTAAAAGGCTTTGTGGTAGGAGAGGTACTTACCTGCGAAACTTTCATGGTGAAAGACAAGCAACTAAGCTTAACCACTGTTGATATTGGCGCCGAAACCCCTTCAACGATTGTCTGTGGAGCTTCCAATGTACGCGCAGGGCAAAAGGTAATTGTGGCCACTTTGGGAACAACGATTCATTTTGCCGATGGTAAATCGTTTACGATTGAAAAACGTAAAGTATACGGTCATCCATCAGAAGGAATGATTTGTGCTGAAGATGAAATGGGTATCGGTACTTCGCACGAAGGTATTCTGGTTTTGGATACTGACTTACCTAATGGTACACCAGCGGCTAAATATTTCTCTTTAGAACCTGATTTCCAGATTGAAATTGGTCTGACACCTAACCGTGCCGATGCGGCCTCTCACTTTGGTGTAGCCCGTGATTTAAAGGCCGTATTAGGTCGTGAAATCAAATTGCCTTCTATTGAAAAATTTGCTACCGCTGAACAGAAATCAACATTTGAGGTACTTGTTGAAAATACTGAGGCTTGTCCTCGTTTCTGTGGATTAGAGATTCAAGGCATAACAGTGCAGGAATCACCAGATTGGTTGAAGAAATCATTGCAATCTATCGGGCTGAATCCGATTAATAATATTGTAGATATTACCAATTATATATGCCATACTTTAGGGCAACCAATGCATGCATTTGATGCAGATGAAGTAAAAGGCAAAAAGATTGTAGTTCGAGTACCTGAAAAAGGAACGAAATTCGTAACGCTTGACGGTGTTGAAAGAACGCTTTCAGGTCATGATCTGATGGTATGCAATGCCGAAGAACCAATGGCCATTGCAGGCGTATTTGGCGGACAAAAATCGGGTATTAAAGCAACGACTGGCAATGTATTTTTAGAGGTAGCCTATTTCAGTCCGGTATGGGTGCGACGCACCGCTACATTCCATAGTCTTAAGACGGATGCTTCATTCAGATATGAACGGGGCACTGACCCGAATATGCCACCTTTTGCGATCAGACTAGCGGCCTTGTTGATACAGGAACTGGCAGGAGGAACGATTATGGATGGAGTGATAGATAATTATCCATCACCTATCGAAAACCTGACTATCACGGTTAAACATAAAAACATCAACCGTCTGATTGGTAAAAATCTGGAAGATGAATTGATTCATACAATTCTTGAAAGCCTTGATATAAAAGTATTGAGCGACGATGCCTACGAAATGACTGTAAGCGTGCCGCCATACCGTGTAGATGTAACCAGAGAAGCCGATGTGATTGAGGAAATTCTGCGTATCTATGGCTTTGATAATATCGAACTTTCGGAAAACTTACAGGCTGATTTCTTATCGAGCTTCCCTGATAAAGATGCAGATAAATTACAGATGCGTTTGATTGAATTATTGGCTGCAAATGGCTTTAACGAAATTCAGACACTTTCTATTACGAAACCTGCCTATAACGAAGCCGTACAAAGCATTGCCAAAGGCGGACAAGTTACTTTATTGAATCCATTGAGCGAAGAGCTTTCAGTAATGCGCCAAAGCTTGCTATTGACAGGTATGGAATCAGTGGCTTATAATATCAACCGTCGCCAGAAAGATTTGAAATTATTTGAGTTTGGTCGTTCTTATTTCACCAAACAAGAAGAAGGACAAGAGAAGAAATATAAAGAAAGTAAACACCTGGGTTTGTGGCTTACAGGTAATCAACAAAACGAAACCTGGTTAGCGGCTAATACGCCTGTTACTTTCCACGATTTGGCTCTGGCAGTACAAAAAGTGTTGAAGAGCATGAAAGTAAGCAAATTTGACACGCAAGAGGCTAACACAGGTATCTTCCAATATGGATTGACTTATATTGTTAACAAAAAGCCTGTTGTAAGCCTGGGTTTAGTGAAACCATCTGTGGCAAAATTAGCCGATGTAAAACAAGCTGTTTTCTATGCCGATTTTGACTGGGATTTCTTATTGAAACAATATTCTGATAAAGTAGAATACGTAGAAATACCAAAATTCCCGGAAGTACGCCGCGATTTATCGTTGGTATTAGATACAACAACCACTTTCGAACAGGTATCGGCCATTGCTTACAAGGTAGAACGAAACCTTTTGAAAGCCGTAAACGTATTCGATATCTATGAAGGAGAGAAATTAGGCGAAGGCAAAAAGTCTTATTCAGTAAGCTTCACGCTTCTGGACAAAGAAAAAACCTTAACCGACGAAAGCATTGATAAAACCATGCAACGTCTGATAGGAGCTTATGAGAAGGAACTGGGGGCGATAATTAGAAAATAAAGTTATTGCTTGAGATAACCACAGAGGTGTTTGATACAACTCTGTGGTTTTTTATTTAATATTTCCGCTCCTGACACAACTCAACCAATACTCCATTGCTACTCTTAGGATGTAAAAAACATACCAGTTTATTGTCAGCCCCTAGTTTTGGCTCAGCGTTCAGCAAAATAAAACCTTCACTTTCCAGTCGTTTCATTTCTGCCAGAATATCATCTACTTCAAAGGCAATATGGTGAATACCTTCGCCTTTTTTTTCTATAAATTTAGCAATGGCACTATCAGGATTACTAGCTTCTAATAATTCGATTTTTGTTTCATTTACCTTGAAAAATGAAGTCAGCACTCCTTCACTCTCTACGGATTCAGATTTATAAGGGGCTACGTTCAGTAATTTAGAAAACAAGGCATTAGAAGCCGCCATATCTTTCACGGCAATGCCGATATGTTCAACATTGGTTAGCATGGAAATCAGATTTTGTTTGCGGCAAGTTAGGGATTATTTTACCATAATTCCTATTGTAGTTCAACCCAGATTAAATGATGATCGCTGGCGGCATGAATTTCTTCTACCAGTTCAGGATAAACGTCCCATTTTTTTGGACGAACACCTGGCCAGGCCCCTTTTCTGAAAAGACCACAGGCAGTAATGCGTGCAAATAACGCGGGTGAAAGCAATATGTAATCTATCTTGTTTGCATCTGTACCTGAACCAAAAGTACCTTTTCCTTTAAATCCATTAATTCCAGGCGCATCAAAATTAGGGTGTTTCGATACGTCCTGCAAATCGGTATGTTGAAGCAGAGGACTTAATTCATTGCTATCAGGTGTATCATTCATGTCGCCCAGAATTACTATTTTATCCTTTCCTTCGGCCGTTAATCTCTCATATATTTCTTTAACTCTTGTAGACTGTGAAAGTCTTTTCTTTTTTGATGAGGCATTATTCCCACCGAATTTGCTCTTTAAGTGATTGGGCAAAATCCATATTTCCTCATTTGTTGGAGTATGAATTAAATATTCAGGACAATCTCTGCTGAATATCGATTCTCCAGTCGTAGCATTTTTATCATGTACGTGGCTTTGCATAATCCCAATTCTGAATCCATTTTTTGTCATAATCCCGACATCAATTCCGCGGGTGTCATTCCCATCAATAATCATTACCTCCTCATAAGGGCTACCGCCTACGCTCTTTAAAATTATATCACTATATTGTTTAAGGGCAATTCTATTTTCAGCTTCTATTGCAACAAATATATCCGCATTTACATCTCTGATCACCTGCGCTGTATTTGTAATAGCAGTGGCATTGACTGGTGCAGTTTTTAATTCAATCCAACCGATCCAGTCTTGTCTGCCATTGGCTACAATTTCGACTGATCCATCATTATGTCTTGATATGAGCTTACCACGGTTTTGTCTTAGAAGCACAAACTCACTTTCATCTTTATCTTTTAAGTCTAAATCCGTCAAGAGTTCAAGTATTCTTGCCTTATCGGCAGCAGTATATATGTCTAACTCTAGAAGATTATTCAGTTTAGTGACAATATCATTTATTTTATTACTTTCTTCTTTAGGCTCATTAAATATTTTGGGCCTGTCAAATAGATTTTCAACATTGAAAGATGCAATTTTCATGATGATAATAGATTTATATGAATTAGGTAAAACTTATTGCTGTACACTATCTGTAAACAGAATACGATAACCAATTGTCCAAATAAATATAAGAAGTCAAAATTTAAATAACTATATTTTTTTATTAAGCGGTGTGTGTTTTTTGTGTCTAAAATTATAGGATAGGTAAAGCGGTTTGAAGGTAATATTTAAGATATATTAGCTTAATGTTTACGTAATATTGTAGACAATCATGGTTGTTTATTGCCGAAAATATTATTTCCAATAAAAATTAAGCATATGCCGGGCAGCAGGTATAAGGTCGTCTTGACGAACAATTCAAGGGAATATAATTGACTATTTTAACTTCCTTAATCGCTCACTAAAATAATAAGGCAAGTAGTGTTTAGTAGTTTTGAAGGAGTCATGCCGATAATTTTTAGCAGGAAACTTCTCATACTAAATAAGGTTACAGACCTTACAATGCTTTCTTCTTAAACCAATCAAAAACACTGGGTGCACCCATACAAAGCCATAAAGCTAAAATCGGATCACAGATGGCGCATCCGGCGGAAGAGGAGGGAGACATCGGTACAATCGTATTGCCATAAAGATGATGCAGAATATCATAAACTGTATGCACTAACCAGCCAAGTGCCAGAAATTTATAATCTTTAAGTCCTTTAAACGCCAGATAAATCATTATTACTCCTAATGGAAATTCGTAGAAACCAAGACCACTGCTCCAATAAGTAGCTCCTGCTCCGGCAATAATAAGCGCATTGATAATTTGTCTGTTAGGTTCTTTTACTAACGAAAAGAGGGTAATGTATAAGCCTGCAATGAGTATTGCGGCCAGAGCAGTAATCAAAGTAAATTCCTTTGCCATTTTTTATTGTTTTTAATACAATGGCAAAGTTCAGCGTTTGCAGAGAAAAGAGTTAGGACACTTGAAGCATTCTTTAGGATTTCTCAATCATTTATGCTTATTACATTACCACGCCTCTGGATATGGATGAAAAATCTTATAAATCCGCCATACAATGGCCCCAATCCCAAAGCAGAATAGGGCAGCTGTTTGCCATTGAAAGAAGAGCCGGGCATCTATCTTCTCTATAATAGTCTCTGGTAGCATATAGAACCTTCTGATGAGCCAATACTGAAATGTAAGGAAAGTACCGAATACCAGACTGATGATGATATTGATGCTAAGCCTGCCTAGAATATAATTTTCAGGGGCACCCGTATATAATTCAAACATGGCATCAGGAGATAACAAGGTTTCAGCCGAGATAAAAGTGGTATTAAGTAGCAAAACCACAAAACCCCAGACTGCAATCTCACAATAGCCAAAACACATATAGAGAATAATTCCTAAAAGGGGCTTCATCAGGTTATGGGACTTTTAATTTACAATGTTTATTGCTTCTTGTTCTGCTTTTGCTGAGCCTCTTTTAACCCATTTTTAGCTTCATCTAGATTCGGGTCAAGAGCAAGAGCTGTCTTATAATCTTCAATGGCTTCTCTGTATCGCCTCAAATGATTCAGGACTTTTCCTCTGTAAGCATAATAATTTGCCTGTCTTGGAGTCATTTCAATGGCTTTGTTGAAATCTTGCATTGCTTCATCATAACGTCCGATATTATCTAAACAGATACCTCTGTAATAATAGGTCAAAGAGTTATCTGTTTTGAGTGAAATGGCTTTATCAAAATCCTGAATGGCTTCTGTGTATTTTGTGAAGTTTTTATAGCTTGTTCCTCTATTATGATAAGGCTCTGCGATTTTGCCTTCTTCAATATCTATTACTTTGCTGAAATCTGAAATGGCTTCATCGTAGTGCCCTAAAGCATCCAGACTTAAGCCTCGTTTATTGTAGATATTGACTTTGTTTGTATTAAACTTTATAGCTTTATCAAAATATTCTATGGCTTCTTCATAATCTCCCTTGATATATTTCTTTTCTCCCACCATCTCATAATCCTCAACTGTTTGCGCTTGGACAAATATTATTGATAAAAGAAAAACGAGAAAAAAAACTAAAAAGCTCTTCATTAAACTGAAAGGGTTTGGGTTGATAAGACTTAAAGAAAAAATTAATTTTTATTTAATTTGAGAGACGTCATTTTTCTTCACAGATATTTCAGGTAATTCTACCTGTTTATCATAAATAAAAATACTTATGCAATCTGAGTAAAAAAAGTATATACGTAAGAAATTGCACTAAAGAAAAAAAATCTACCGTTTAATCACGAAAATCGGTATAATATTTGTCTTATTAATAGCATATAAGTACGAAGAAATACGGAAAAGAATCGCTTTTTCCATATTTAAAAGGAAAGTAGAAGAATACACGATAATTTGACCCGATTGACATAAAGACTTCTCGTCAGGATTTACAATGACAAAGACCATGCCAATCAAAATTGAACCCACAGCTATTCATAAAGAGTGATTATCTATAAGAAATTATTTGTACCTATCAGTTCTTACTAAAAAATAAGCTTGTGTTTAAGGCAACTTAAATACATTGATTGTTTTATTTCAATAGATATGGTATTAAGCTCAATAATTTGCTTATCACCATCACTCCGACTGAATTTTTATAGAATACGGCCATCCAAATAAAACTAAGGTAAAACACATTACCAACCCATTTATAAAAAAAGTGCTTTCGTCATAACTTTAATAGTATCGTGTGCGCGCTACTATTTATATTTTAATCATAATTACACTCAAAATCTTTTTTGCTAAAGAGTATGAAAAACGTTATGGATGCCGAAAATTACCATCTATTGCTCGCTGAACTGATTAACGAACATTTGCCTAAAAACCACTCAAGATATAAATTCATGGATGGTTTTTTGAATTCGGTAAACGACCTGTTTGTCAGGTTTGAACACGAAAAAGAACAGCTGAAAGCATTAGTACGCC
The DNA here is from genome assembly GCF_054779675.1 of Emticicia fontis. Lineage (NCBI taxonomy): Bacteria > Pseudomonadati > Bacteroidota > Cytophagia > Cytophagales > Leadbetterellaceae > Emticicia > Emticicia fontis. Next base: position 260,986 of record NZ_BAAGXU010000002.1, on the reverse strand, counting down.
CGAGTGAAAGAAAGTATGCTGAAACCAACCGTAAACTGAAAGAAGAGATACAACAAAGACGTGAATCTGTTCAGAAACTTTCGGAAGGTATCAGCAAGCTTGATTTACCGAAAAATTACAAACTGCCTGATTTTGATGGAGACAACCTGTTTGAGCTGGCAGTCTTTATCAAAAAACTGTTGATTTATCAGCAAGGAATTGAAATTCAGTTGAGAAAGGCAAAGGAAGATGCCGATAAGGCCTCTGATGCTAAAACGGAATTCTTATCAATGATGAGCCACGAGCTCAGAACACCTCTCAACGGCATTGTGGCCATGACCTACCTCATGCAACAGGAAAATCATAGCCCGGAAATGCTCGAGAATCTTAAGATTTTACAGTTTTCAACCGAAAACCTCAACGTATTGATTAACGACATTCTTGATTTCAGCAAGATAGAAGCAGGTAAAGTTGAGCTTGAATGTATTGATTTCAATATTAAGGATCTGGTTACAAACATCAAGAAATCGATTGAAGTACACGCGGCTTCTAAGGAGGTAGAAATTGAATTAGAATTTGACGACAACATCCCTGAACAACTCATCGGAGACCCATTGCGCCTGAGCCAGATTATGAATAATCTGGTGAACAACGCTGTGAAGTTTACTGATAATGGCCGCATTACTATCAAAGTACAAATGAATCATTTCACAGATGACTCGGTGGCGCTTGATGTTTCGGTGAAGGATACAGGAATCGGAATCGCTAAAGAAAATCTGTCGAGAATTTTTGAGAAATTTGCTCAGGCTGATAAGCAAATTACCCGCCGTTTTGGTGGCACTGGTTTAGGTTTGGGTATTACAAAAAAACTACTGGAGTTGTATGGTAGTAAAATTCAGGTCGAAAGCAAGGTAGGTGAGGGTTCAAACTTCTATTTTACCATCAATCTGAAAGCAACTTCCCAGCCAACTACGATTGTTAGAAAAGAAGAGGTTTTTGACCAGCACACCCTGAAGGGTACAAAGGTTTTGTTAGTAGAAGATTACCCGATTAATATCAAAATCGCAACCCGGTTTTTAGAAAAATGGGGAATGCATTACGATACAGCTGCCAACGGAAAAATTGCTGTTGAAAAACTGGCTACCAACGATTACCAGATTGTATTAATGGACCTTTTAATGCCCGAAATGGATGGTTATACAGCTACTGAAAATATTAGAAAATTCGATAAAAGAACCCCGATTATTGCCCTGACTGCTTCTGTATTAAACACCCAGGACAGAGTTTATCAAGTAGGTATGAACGGTTTTGTAACCAAGCCATTCAACCCTAAAGAATTGTTTCAAAAAATTAACAAATACGCCTTAAGAGCCTAACACCCTGGGCTATTAACGCTTACCACCTTAGTAAAAAGAAAAACATTAACTCCCTGCAAAAGCCTCATTCTCTGGTAGAATTGAGGCTTTTGATTGTTATTAAGGGCTCCATAATCATACCACCATTTTCCTGATTCTATCTAGCTTCCCTCGATAAAAATGCGTAAATTTGTAGTTTAAGGAGATAAAAATCGTATCAAGTGGCACGTCCGTCTAAAGAAGAGTTAATAAAGCAAGCGAAAGAGACCCCTCTCAACCGACAATATAATCAAATCAAATCTAAGTATCCCGGAGCAATGCTATTGTTCCGCGTAGGGGATTTTTATGAAACATTCGGCGAAGATGCCATCAAGGCTTCAAAAATATTAGGCATTGTTCTGACACGCCGCAATAATGGTGGCGCACAAGAAGAATTAGCCGGATTCCCACACCACTCATTGGATACCTATTTGCCTAAATTAGTAAGGGCAGGTCAACGCGTGGCCATATGCGACCAACTCGAAGACCCAAGCACCGCCAAGGGTATCGTAAGAAGAGGCGTTACAGAATTGGTTACTCCTGGTGTATCATTTAATGATAATGTACTGAACACCAAGCAGAATAATTATCTGGCCTCTATCCATTTTGCCAAGCCTGATTACTTTGGTGTGGCGTTCCTGGATGTATCTACGGGAGAGTTTCTGACTACAGAGGGCAACACGGCTTATATTGATAAGCTTTTACAAAGTTTTGCTCCATCAGAAGTATTATACTGCAAAAAACATCGTCAGGAGTTTCAGGGTACTTTTGGAGATAAATTCAATGAGTTCTGTTTTGAAGACTGGGCTTATAAATATGATTTTGCTTATAATTTGCTCACTACTCATTTCAGAACTTCGTCACTGAAAGGCTTTGGTGTCGAAAACCTGGCTGATGGTATTATAGCGGCCGGGGTTATTCTACGCTATTTGTCTGATACAGAGCATAAAGAAATGGGCCATATCTCTCGTCTGACGCGCTTAGATGAAGATAAGTATGTCTGGCTTGATCGGTTTACCATTCGTAATCTGGAGCTCGTCTTTGCACAGCATGAGGGTGGTGTACCTTTGATTCAGGTATTAGACCAGACTATTACGCCAATGGGAGCTCGATTACTCCGCAAATGGTTGGTATTACCTCTGAAAGAAAAAAGCCTGATACAGGAGCGATTAGATACCGTAGAGTTTTTTGTGCAGAACGATGAAATGGCAGAAAACCTCTCGGTTCTTCTAAAGCCAATTGGCGATTTAGAGCGATTAATCTCGAAAGTAGCGGTTCGTCGAATCAATCCGCGTGAAATGGTGCAGCTGAAAAGAGCCCTTTCGCAAATATTACCAATCAAAAAACTATTAGAGATAGGCAGCAAGGAGTTTACTATTTTACAGAAGTATATTCATCAGCTTACCGATTGCCAGTATCTGGTAGATAAAATCGAAAAAGAAATCAGGGATGAACCACCGGTGGTGACTAATCAGGGAAATATGCTCAAATCAGGAGTGGATGCTGATTTAGATGAATTACACAAGATCGCTTTTTCAGGTAAAGACTTTCTGATTGAAATTCAGAACCGTGAGGCACAACGTACAGGTATTCCTTCGCTGAAAATCTCTTATAATAAAGTATTCGGTTATTATCTGGAAGTTTCCAATGCACACAAAAGCAAAGTGCCAAATGACTGGATTCGTAAACAGACCCTGGTAAATGCCGAGCGCTATATTACTGAAGAACTGAAAATCTATGAGGAGAAAATCCTGACGGCTGAAACGAAAATTTTTGAGATTGAGCAGAGATTATTCAATGATCTGGTAGTAACTGCAGGCGAGTTTGTTGCACAGATTCAGCAGAATGCCCGTATTATATCAATTCTGGATGCTTTATCGTCTTTTGCTAAAGTCGCTCTCAAGAATAACTATTGTAAGCCTAAAGTTACTGAAAATAAGATCATTCATATCAAGGAAGGTCGCCATGCTGTAATTGAGCAACAATTGCCTTTAGGTGAAAGCTATGTGCCGAATGATTTATTTCTGGATGATGAAACACAGCAGATCATCATCATTACAGGCCCGAATATGGCCGGGAAATCAGCTTTATTGCGTCAGACGGCTATTATTGTGCTAATGGCACAGGTGGGTAGTTTTGTGCCTGCCCAAAGTGCTGAATTAGGTTTGGTCGATAAAATATTTACCCGCGTAGGGGCAAGTGATAATTTATCAAGGGGAGAATCGACCTTTATGGTTGAAATGACCGAAACGGCCAGCATCCTGAACAACCTGAGCGATAGAAGCCTGATAATTATGGATGAAATCGGGCGTGGAACCAGCACTTACGATGGCGTAAGTATCGCCTGGAGTATTGCCGAATACCTGCACAATCATCCTAAAAACAAGCCTTGGACACTTTTCGCAACTCATTACCATGAGTTAAATCAATTGACAGAAGATTTTACCCGTATCAAGAACTTCAATGTGGCGGTAAAAGAAGTTGATAATAAAATTGTATTCTTACGTAAACTCAAAGAGGGAGGAAGTGAGCATAGTTTCGGTATCCATGTAGCTCAAATAGCCGGAATGCCCCAATCAGTAGTACTGAGAGCCAACGAAATATTACATCATCTGGAGCAAGACCATATCAAAGAAGATAATAAAGAGAAAATACAACAAGCCCCTAAAAATAATATTCAGCTGAGTTTCTTCGAGCCACAAGACCCGAAACTGGAAGAACTGAAGAATAAACTAAAAACCTTGGATGTCAATACCTTATCGCCAATTGAGGCTTTGTTAAAATTGAATGAGTTGGTGAAATTGGTGTAAGTTATTCCTATAAATAAATGTTGGAAATCTCGTATATATAGGATAGATTTACATGAAGAAAAAATTATAAAAATCTAAATGCGGAACACAAAGCCGCATTTTTAGGTTTTATAGAAACCGGCAACTGCATATGTCCACAATTTTTTTGAATCCGCAGTGGCAGAATATTTTCAATTTTAAACGCTAACAGCTATGGCATCATCATTTAACATTGACTTCCCTGGCACTTCCAATCAATTTGTTGTTACAGCCAATAATGCCATCACCCAAAAAGGTGGTATTTTTAAAGGTGATAATAACAAAGGAATGTTTAGCCTTGATACACCTATTGGTGATATCAAAGGCAGTTATCTGGTACTTTCTACAGTAGATAGTCCTCAGACTCATATTGAGGTAACTATCACAGACAAACCTTTTCTGGTTCCCATGAGAAAAATAGAAAATACCATTGCTGAATTTCTTACATAGGCCTATTATTAAATTTTACATAAAAAAGGGCTGTAAAAGCCCTTTCTTTTGTGAGTGCACAAAGCTTACTCTGCCACACCCATTGAGTTTATCTCCGTTAATTCTTTTCTTTGATGGATGTCGGCCAGCCTATCATTTCGGATGTAGATTCTTTGCTGGTCTATCTCTGCCAGAAACTGATAATTTTCATCAACTATTTTTTTTAGTTCCGGCACAGTTTCATAGCCACAATCCTTTCGAACGATAAACGACCCGGCATTTACATGTGTATCAATAAAAACAGGGGCAAGAATCCGTTGAAATTGCTCTACATAGGCTTGCCGGAATAATTTCTGTTGAGGCTCACTATACATACCCCAATAGGTATGGCTCCATCTCACGCCCTGCTTACGTTTCGTTTCCAGATAATGTTTCCCGGATTCTCCCCAGATAACCAGGGGTTCATTTGGCAAAGTATACCGGAGTATTTCCTGACTAATGGGCGAAATATTCATGGGTCTTACCGAATGATTTGCCGTCACATATTCATTTTTGCCTTGAACGTTTACCGTAAATGCTAAAATTACCAATAGTGTAGTGGCTATAACTATTTTTTTTAGTCGGAAATCGGGTAAAATCAGGAATTCATTCAGGAAATAGCCAAATAATAGAACAGTAGGGAAAACTAAAAATAGTAAATAATGATGAAACATAAACCCGGGTTTGAAGACGGCGAAAATGCTGCTACTAATGAAAACCAGTATAAATAAGGAAGTAAAGGTAGGTTTAAACTGCTTTTTATAAAAAAACTGATAGCCAATAAGCATCCCTCCCAGAACGACAATAATCTTAGTGAAAATATTAATCGGGTCACTAAATGAGTGAATGAAACCTGACAGAATAGAAACATTGCTGCCATAGCTCAGATTATTTTTGATGTAAAATACCCAAAGATTTTCAAGAAACCCGAAATAAGCACCAAACACAACGAGCAAACACGGTACACAAAGACCGCCTAAAGTAAATATGCTGAAATAAGAGATAGATTGTTTTTTCTTTTTTTGATAGATAAGCCAATAAGTAATTAATGCCAATAAAGCTGCAATCGGAATTGCCTGTAATTTCGTAAAAGGAACCATGCCTGCCACAAAACCAAACCAGAAAAGATGGCTTTTCTTTAATTCTTGATTTTTGACCATCAGTGCACATAAAAAACTCATGATACTCAACAAAAATATAGGGAGTTTTTCGCTGCTGAAATGTACAAAATCTGGAAGCCTGGTTGTACTCAGAAATGCCATTACGCAAAAGATACTGATAGCAGCAACACGGGTTGAGAAAAACTTTCGCAGGGTAGAGAAATTCAATATAAAATTGGCTATCATCAAAAATAAGCCAACGATGCGCGCAGATACATAATCGTACGGTTGTTTAAAAAGCTCGCAGAAAGCAGTGATTGAATAAAAACTGAACGGTCCACTGGTACATCCATCTACTGATTCCCAATACACTGGGTTTTCGGCAAGTGTCATGGCACCTACAATAAACATGCTTTCATCAGGATTTAACGATGTATTATAGAAAACGACAGGCAGACGAAAAGCCACGTAAGTGACGGCAAAAACGCAGAGCAACAAGTAGTTATAAAACTTAAGCTTTTCCGCAGGATTACGTAACAGAGGATAAAAGCTTAACAAGGCAGAGGCAACCAAGAGCAAGTTACATATTGCCAGATACAATCTGGGTTCAGAGTCAAAGTTTATCATGTGCAGTTTCAGTAATATGGATGAAAGGGTAATCTAATTTAATAAAACTTTCAACCATAAAATAAGTTTTTGACTCTTTAATAAAATTTTTTTTATTAAATGGCGTTACAGCAGATTTGAAAGAGAGAATTGGATAGAGAAAATAGGTTTTTTCAGAACTGGTTAATTATAAGGCTCTTATAAAAGATTTTGTTGGTAACCCATAAACAAAAACGGCCTTTGGATTCCAAAGGCTGTTTTTTTAAGAAAAAAAGCATTATTAGCTGATTTTCAATTTTTGTCCGGTTTTTACGCTATTAGAACGTAAGCCATTCATTTTTTTGATTTTTTCGATAGAAATCCCTCCATATCGTTGTGAAATTTTCCATAGAGTATCACCTCTTTGCACGACATGATACTTAGGTTTGGTTCTTTCAATTTCTTTTTTGGTTTTTCTTTCAGCTTTTATTGTGCGTTCTACTTCTGCTACCTCGTCGTTGTCATCATCCAGAATCACCAATCTCTGGCCTTTCATGATTTTTGAAGACTTCAACTTGTTCCAGACTTTTATGTCATACATATCTACGTCAAACTTATCGGCAATTCTGTTTAATACATCACCTTTTTTTACAACGTAAATCCGTTTCTTAACTCTATGTATTTTCTTTACATCATCTTCTGTTCTTGCGGGTTTCACATTGGCATTGTCGTCCCCGTCGTCATTATCATCATTAGCTGCCGGATATTTGGCATTACCTCCGATAATAATCACACCTGACTCTGTCTGCGGATTGTTAGATGCCAGCATCGCAGGTCCATGATCTTTTGAGGCAGAGTCCAGAATCATCTGACGATTAGCTTCAAAATAAGCAAAACTTTCAGAAGGAATTCTCAATTCCAGTCCGCGATTCCATGATGGAACATAGCCTTTCAATAGATGCGGATTCAACAGTTGAATATCATCAATACTGATGCCACTGGCAGTACAGAAAGCCTCAACATCTACATATCCATCAACCGTTACCGTCTGGAACTCTCTAGGGCTCATTCTCAAAGAATCCTCTGCCGTAATCCCATACTCATCCGCATGATGCATCATATACATAATGGCAGTGAATTGCGGAACATAAGTACGGGTGTCTTTGTGAAGGTAAGGGTGAAGTTGCCAGTAGTTAGTGATGTTTCCGGCGCGGCGGATGGCTCTTCTTAAATTGCCCGGGCCTGTATTATAAGAAGCTAATACCAGTTCCCAGTCACCAAAAATGCGGTATAATTGTCTGAAATATCTACAAGCAGCATCTGTTGCTTTTTCGATATCCATTCTTTCGTCTACATACTCATCAATTCTTAGGCCATGTTCTTTTCCGGTTGGTTTCATGAATTGCCAGAGACCTACGGCTTTAGCTCTTGAAATGGCTTTTGGATTCAGACCTGACTCAATCATTGAAAGGTATTTCAATTCGTCAGGCATTTCATACTTTGCGAGATATTTCTCGAAAATCGGGAAATAAAAATCTTTTCTTTCAAGCATACGCTTGGTGAAGCTCGGTTTTTTGTAGATGAAGTAATCTACAAAACTGTGTACAGCGGCATTGTATTCCAGAGGAATTGTTTTTTGCATTTTCTGGAAACCATCACGTACTTTGTTTACATCAGCTGACGGAATAAATGATTCAACAACTGCTATCTCTTCTTTTTCTTTAAGAGTGTCTTCAGAAGAAACTGTGATAGCTTCTTGAGGAATTACAGACTGAGCGTGCGACGTAAAGCTGGCACTGCCAATAAGGCTCGTCAGGACGAGAAACTTCTTGATTAATGTCATAATTTCAATCTCTTTTACTAAGGGACCTTAGCCTTTGTTATGGATATAGGAAGCAAACTTTTCCAAAAATAGTCCATAACCTCTTGTTTGTCAAGTAATTGTAAAGTTTTTTTTAATATTTTCAATTTTTTCTGAAAAAATAATAAAGGCTTCAGGGTTAGTTTGAGTTATTTTTTTTATCTCAAAATGAGTTATATAAGGCTTCATTTTCAATGAAACAGAGTCATTTTGAGGTAAAGGCATCGTTTTTTCAAACTACTTCTGTGCTTATTATCACTGCAAAAATTTGGCAAACGCGAGCATTTCGCTTTCCTCAAAATTTCTGCCAAGCACCTGAATTCCAATCGGTAAACCTTCAGAATTCTGGCCGTTTGGTATAGAAATACACGGGTTTCCAATTACGTTTGCTTGCACTGTAAAAATATCAGCTAAGAACATCTGCAACTGATCCTCCGATTTTTCTCCAATCTTAAAAGGTGGTGTAGGAGTAGTAGGCGAAATCAAAAAATCGTATGACGCTAAGATTTTATCTGTTGATTCTTTTATTAAACGACGAACACGCTGTGCTTTGGTATAATAGGCATCATAATAATCTGCACTTAATACAAAAGTGCCTAAAACAATGCGTCGGCGCACCTCAGCACCGAATCCCTCTGCACGGGTTTTCTTATATAAATTTTCCAGATTTTTTATTTTATCTGCACTGGCCCTATAACCGTATTTAACGCCATCGAAACGCGACAGATTTGAACTGGCTTCTGCAGTGGTGAGTATATAATATGTAGGTAGTAGATATTTCAGCAATGGGTAGTCGACAGCTTCCACCACATGCCCTTGGTCTCTCAACCAATTTATTTTCTCAAAAGTTCGCTGCTTCACATCTTCGTCAAGTCCTTCACTTTCAAGGGCTTCACGCATATAGGCAATGCGGTATTGTTTTTTAGGTGCCAGTTGTTTAGAATATTCAGGCACCGCTCTGGTTGAAACCGTTGTATCATATTCATCGGCTCCGGCAATAATTTCCAGTAAGAGGGCGGCATCGTCAATATCTCTGGTAATAGGGCCTACACAATCAAATGAGGAAGCATAAGCAACCAGCCCCCATCTCGATACTCTTGAATAAGTAGGTTTTACGCCAATTACGCCACAAAAAGCAGCAGGTTGGCGAACCGAGCCACCTGTATCAGAACCTAAGGAAGCCAGACACATATCAGCTTGCACAGCCACGGCTGATGCTCCTGAAGAACCGCCGGGTACACGAGAAGTATCTGCATAGTTGCGTACTACTCCAAAAGCAGAATTCTCATTAGATGAACCCATCGCAAATTCATCACAGTTCTGGCGGCCAATGATAATCACGTCTTCGTCGATTACCCGCTGTACTGCTGTTGCTGTAAACTGCGATTCAAATTTATCCAGTATTTTACTGGCTGCCTGCAAACCATGGTTTTCGTGCGCCAATACATCTTTTACACCAATCACCATTCCGGCAAGGCGTCCGGCTGTACCGTTCTTAATTTTATTATCAACCTCCTCGGCGTGCTTTAAAGCCTCGTCGGCATATACTTCTAAAAAAACATTAAGATTTTTATTTTCTTCAATCCGTTGCAGATAATATTTGACCAATTCGACACAGGAGGTCTCTTGTTGGCTGATAGCCTCCTGAATTTCTTTTAATGAATTGTATTTCGCCATTTTGTCGGGTTTTTTCGCTTTTTCGTTAGAAAAAATAGTCTATTTGCCACAAAATCGGCTTGATAAAAGCACGTTTAAGTGGAGTAGTTCTGGTTCAAAAAGTCATTTGGAAATGCAATTTCTTAAAAAACTTTCAATAAGAAAAGAAGAAAGGAGAATGAGGCAAGGAAAAAGGAGGCAGAAACCACCCAATTGTGGCGCGAACGTCTTGTTCACATTAGACATTAAAAATAGAATAAATAAGCTACTAAGGCATTCTTCGTTCAATTAAAAGACTGCCTGAATTCTAAAGGAGAAAAATTAGTTTTAGTCTTAAATAATTTACTGAAAGACTGTGGATGTTCAAAGCCCAGGTCATAGGCTATTTCGCTGACTGATAAATCGGTAGTAGATAGTTTTTCCTTGGCTTTATCAATCAGTTTATCATGAATATGCTGTTGCGTACTTTGCCCGGTTAACACTTTCAGTAAACCCCGCAGGTAATTTGGCGATATATTGAGCGTTTCGGAAATAAACTGAACAGTGGGTAGGCCGTTTTTCAATAAATCTTCACTATTGAAATAATCAGTCAATAATTTTTCTAAACGGTCAAGTACCTGATGGTTGGCTTTTTGACGGGTAATAAACTGACGATGGTAAAATCTTTCAGAATAATTGAGCAAGGTTTCAATCTGTGAAATGATAATCTGTTGGCTGAACTTATCAATATTGGAGTGATATTCCTGCTGAATATTCTGGATGATATTAAGCATAATACCCTCTTCTTTCTCAGACATAAATAGGGCTTCATTGACCCCATAGCCAAAATACTCATAATTTTTGATGGTTTTGGCTAACGAAGTATTCCATAAGAAATCGGGATGAATTAGGAGCATCCACCCCGAATGCGTTGATGGAACAGACATATCGACAATAATACCAAATACTTGTCCGGGTGCTATAAAAAACATCACACCTTCATCAAAATCGTATTCCTGCTGCCCATATCTTATTTTAGCAACCGAATTTCGTTTTAAAGAAATCGAATAAAAATCCAGCACACAATGGTATTCATTATGCTCAGCCGTATGCTTTATCTGGCTATAATCCACCACACTGATTAGTGGATGCTCAGGTTTCTGCAAACCACGTAACTGGTGAAATTCGCTGATGGTTTTTATCCGATAAGTTTTGGTAGTTGCCAATGTCGAAATAATTTATTGTTGTTGGTAAACTGCTGCAAACTGTTTGGCAAAATCAACTAATCTGGTTTTGCTGAGCGTTGGTCTATTACGCGCATAATCTTCATATAAAACACCACCACGTCTGCTAGCGTTCATTTCCATAAAACCCTCGGCGGTTTGTGGATTCATGCCAATCGTTATTAAATTGTTCTTGAATTGTTCGTCAGGAATCGCCAGCCATTTTAAATCAGGTTGCCCGATGGCTTCACCTAAAATTTGGGCTACTTCGTTTGGAGATACCTCATCACTTGCGATATAGCGAATTTCTCTGCCATCAAACGGTTTGTCTATTTCCTTTGCAATCACTTCAGCAATATCAACTGGCGAAACCCAGGGTTCTTTCTCATCGCCACCATAATTAGAAATAATGGTATTCTGGCTTTTTATGGTTGGGATGAAAGCAAACATATTATAATAAAAACCAACCGGCCGCATAAATTTGATAGAAACATCATCCGGCAATTGATTCAGGGTTTGCTCAATTCTATAATGAAAGGCAAGCATCCCGTTTCCTTTTTCCATGTGCGCGCCGATACTACTTAAATGAATCACGCGCTTGATGCCCGACTCCTGAATAGCTTGTTTATAATTGCTTCCAATTTGAGACAAAGCCTCCACAATGTCAATATCTTTATCGAAATCACTATCCGAATTAAGTGTCACCATGGTATACACTATATCGTTTCCTTTAAAAGTTTCGGTCAAGAAATGCGCATCTTCCATCGTACCGATGGCAGCTATTGCACCCAAAGCTTCAATTTCAGCTTGTCTTTCAGCTTTACTGCTGATAACCGTAACCGAATGCCCTTTTTGCACCAACGCTTGTGTGAGTGGTTTGCCGATATGGCCTAACGAACCTGTTACTACTATTTTCATTTTTTTCTGTTATTTTGTTGATGCAAAATTCAGTAATAGCCCTAAAACGGATGTAGCCGAATCGCCTTTTGTTGTAGTCAAAAATGAAAGTGAGAGTTTTAGGAGACTATTCAGACTGATTTTGGATAAGATAATCAGGAAACTTTAGTAAAGGAATTCGGTGTTATCTCATAAATTAAACTAACTTGCCACCAGATAAAAATGTCGGCCTGAGTAGGAATAATTGATTTAGCAGATAGTTTTAACCAACGCATTACAACAAAATAAACATATGAAAGTTGAATTAGTCAGAGTAGATGATGCTTTTCATTTTGAGGCAAAAGGAACATCAGATGTAGCAGTAAATATAGATGCCAGCGTAGATATTGGCGGAAACAACCTTGGCGCAAGACCCATGGAATTGTTATTGATGGGTTTAGGCGGTTGCACGGCTATCGATGTGATTTTGGTTTTAAAGAAACAACGCCAGATAATTGAAGACTTAAGGATTTCGGTAGATGGCGAACGTGTACAGATAGAGGGTACAGAAATGAAGCCATTCAGAAAGATTAATGTGCATTTTGCTTTTAAAGGCACGATTGACCCTGAAAAAATAGAAAGAGCCATCAAACTCTCTATGGAAAAATACTGTTCGGCTACTGCCCAATTATCTGCATCAGCCGAAATCACTCATTCATACTCATTGAATCAGTAATTTAAGTATAAAATTAACAACGATATAACCCCAATTGCAATTTTATAAGACAAATTGCAATTGGCATAGTGTTTGTAATGAGTTAAGAACATACGTGTTTTTCAACTATAAACATTATTATCACTATGAAAACCTCAGTGTCTCGTCGTGTCCTTACGATTGCATTTTTTAGTGTTTTTATCGGAGTTTCTGCTTATGCTTTTGATTGGGGGAAAATCAAGAAAAAGAAAGACAAACAAGAAACGAAGTGTTGCAACAAGGCTATGGAAAAAGAATGTGCGAAAGAAATGAAAGAAGCCGCCAAGAGAGAAGGTAAAGCCTGTTGTGATAAAAAGACACGGTAATTTAAGTCGTTTTAACCTAAAATACCTGTAATATAACATTTTTCTGTTTTTGATTATTAGAAAATGGTCCCCGAAGCGTTCGGGGACTTTTTTTTGTACTTTCTCCTCCTTACCTTTTAATGAAGGAGACAAGGCTTTGCCTTTGTTTTTATCAAATATTAATTATACTAATCTCGCATCCACCATTCGCGATTCATTAATAATTTCCTATCTTTATAATCACACAAACCAAATAATACCGCAATGCCTTATAATGAAAATATCTTGCAACGAATCAGAGAAATCCTGATAGATAAACAAGTAGAATTTTCAGAAAAGAAAATGTTCAGTGGCATTTGTATCATGGTTGATGACAAGATGTTTTGCGCCACTCATATTGATAAAAAGACCGGAGATGATGTATTACTTTGTCGGCTAAGCGAGCAGGATTATGAAGCCGCTATGGAAGATGTCAATTGTGTGCCGATGGATTTTACAGGCAAATCTATGAAAGGCTATGTATATGTAACAGAAAATGGTTTCAAAAGCCAGAAGAACCTGGAGCAATGGATACAGAAATGTCTGGACTTTAACCCATTAGCCAAAAAATCGAAGAAATAATGGAGGTGCCATTGATTGACGGTAAGTATACTCTCAAAAAATATGAAGGGAAAGGCGGTTGGACCTATGCAGAAATCCCGGAAATTCCACAGGATAAACGTTCTCCTTTTGGCTGGGTGAGAGTAAGGGGTACAATTGATGATTTTGAAATCAGCGCTTATAATCTGATGCCAATGGGCAATGGGAAACTATTTCTGGCTGTGAAACTGGAAATCAGAAAGAAAATCAAAAAAGAGGCTGGCGATGAGGTACATATAATTCTGTTTGCTGATGATTTACCTACCGAAATCCCAGAGGAATTAAAAGAATGTATGCAAAATGAATTGGGTATTTATGAAAAATTCCTGTCCTATTCTGATGGTGAAAAAAAAGCCTTTATCGATTGGATTTATTCTGCGAAAACCGAAGAAACAAAAGCAGATAGAATAGTAAAAACTTTAGAGAAAATTGAAAAAGGTCAGAAGTTTTATAGGTGATTTTTAGGTTATTTCTACAACAAATGATGAAAACCAGACCACTCCAAACATAAGCACTTTCCAAACAGTTTGATTTTACGAAAAACCTTCTCCAATACTTTGAAAACACAATTTTAAGTCGGAAATTTAGGAAGGCGCTAAGTTTTGGGTAACAATCCGCGACTGGCCGTCCGCAACTAGCCGTCCGTATAACAAAATTATCATGACCGAAGAAAAGAGGAAGTCCAGTCAAAAAAAGAGCTACAAGCAGCATACTGTAAAAATACCAGTCACTCAAATAGCATCAGAAAAGGTAGACACTACGGTGACTACCTTTTTGTCTGAAGGCCTCTACGGTCTAAAGATGATTCAGCGTAATGACCACTCAGGCAGAACCGAAAAAATTGCCTTTATGGTAGGAACCTTTTTGAAAACTGACAGCAAAAGTTACCAAAGTATAAGAATGATGAGTAGGGAGATTCGCTTAATATTTATTCATCAATTCTCCATTCGCTATTCACAATTATTTCCCTAATTTTACCCTCCACATCAAACACAACCGAACCAAATGGAGAACACAAAACTGAAAGCTTTTCTTCCGCTCTTTTATATAGTCTGGTCTGACGACCTCTTAACCCAGAAAGAGTTAAGCACCTTAAAACAATTTATTGACGACCAAACCTGGTTGAGCCAGCAGGAACAAAAGCAATTGATGGAAGAAGTAGATATTGCTGCCCCACCATCAAGACAGCAATTAGCTGAATGGAGAGCCGAAATAGAAGAAGGTTTAAAGGCATTGCCTGATGCCAAAGATATATTTGATATTTCAGTCTGGTTAGCCAAAAATGACCCAACTATTGTCGATCTTGAACCTGTTTTTACGAATCTTGAATTTAATCTGGGACTTGCGGGCGAAGAGGCAATTAGTCAGTTCAAAACGTTTGAAAATACTTTTACCTCTGTTCACCAAACCGTCAGCAGTTTTGATACGCAGAAACTGACACAGCTATTGGATGGAGAGTATACAGATATTATCAAAAAAGTAAAGGGGATTATCAGCCGGCCAGAGTTCGCTTATGAAACCTCAACCGATATAAACGTCTATCGTGAAAAGGTTTTGCAATGGTGCAAGATATTGGCCGATGAAAATATGGGTAATATGGCATACCCGAAGCAATATGGTGGCGGAGAAAACATTGCCGATTATTTTGCCATTATGGAAACGCTCAGCTATCATGATTTGAGTCTGGTAATAAAATTTGGCGTACAATTCGGACTCTGGGGCATGAGTGTCATGTTTTTAGGGACAGAAAAGCATTATAAAAAATACCTGCAAGCCATTGGCTCATTAGAATTGCCCGGTTGCTTTGCCATGACAGAAACTAATCACGGGTCTAATGTGAAGGGTATTGAAACCACTGCCACTTATAATCATGAGAGCCAGACATTTACGATTCATACCCCTCATGCCAATGCAAGAAAAGAATACATAGGCAATGCCGCCAAACATGGGCAAATGGCAACCGTTTTTGCCAAATTAATCATTGATGGAAAAGATTATGGTGTTAATGCCTTTGTAGTACCCTTGCGAGATAAAAAAGGGAATATACTCAAAGGGATTACCATCGGCGATTGCGGCCATAAAATGGGCTTGAATGGCGTTGATAACGGAACTATCATTTTTGATAATGTAGTGATTCCTAAAGAAGATATGCTTGATAAATTCGCCTCGGTCAATGAAAATGGTGAATTTGAAAGCCCGATACCAAGTGATAACCGCCGTTTCTTTACAATGCTGGGGACTTTAGTAGGAGGTAGGATAGGAATCCCTCGTTCGGCACTTTCGGCAGCAAAATCAGGCTTAACTATTGCCATTAAATACGGCGACCAACGCCGACAATTCGGCCCGGAAGGTGGCTCAGAAGTACCAATTTTAAATTATCGGATGCACCAACGCCGGTTGATTCCTTTGTTAGCGAAAACCTATGCCATGCACTTTGGTGTGCGATACCTGACCAACCGATTCCTGCATCGCACAGAAGAAGAAATGCAGGAGATTGAAGCCATCGCTGCCGGAATGAAATCTTATGTAACTTGGAGTGTCAGAGATATTTTGCAAGAATGCCGTGAAGCTTGTGGTGGGAAAGGCTATTTATCTGAAAATCGCATTGATGCCCTGAAAAACGATACAGAGATTTATACCACTTTTGAAGGGGATAATACGGTTCTGATGCAATTGGTGGCTAAAAGTCGTCTGGCAGAATTCAGAAAATCATTTGAAAAAATGGATAGCATGGGTATGCTGAATTATGTCTACGAACAGACCAAGACCGTAATTATGCAGAAAAACCCAATGGCTACCCGCAAGACTGACGAGGCTCATTTATTGGATGATACTTTTCATAAAAACGCCTTTGAATACCGCGAGAAAGTAATACTGGCTTCTGCCGCGAAACGTCTGAAAAAATTGATTGATAGTGGTCTCGATTCTTACGATGCCTTCAACGTAGCGCAGCATCAGATGCTTGATGTGGCTCAGGCTTATCTCGACCGACTGATGTTGGAGCAATTTCAACAAGTTGTAAGTACTGATGAAGACGAAGGAACCAAAAACATACTCACGAAGTTAAAACAATTATTTGCTTTATCGCAGATTGAAAAAAACAAAGGTTGGTATCTGGAAGAAGGTTATATGGAGGCCCCTAAAACCAAAGCTATCAGAAAATTAGTCAATCAGCTATGTTGGGATATCAGAACCGATGCCGTGCCTTTGGTCAAATCATTTGATATACCAGACTCATGTCTGGCAGCACCAATTGCGTTTTTGTAAAACGAAAGCTAGTTGTCTGAGATTAGCCTTCCACTTTTCAAATTGTTTTACAGCTGTATATTTAAAGTAGTTAGGAGCTTGAACATTTAAAGATCGAGACAAGGCATTGCCGTTGCCTTTACTAAATTTTTTCTTTAATGGAGCCTTTTAATTTGCTCGAAAATAACAACTAAAATTATAACCATAAAACATCATTTCCTGTTTGAGTGCGATTAAAAATCAAGAAAGGAGTTATGAAAATATAAATAGTCTATCGGATTTTTAATTGTACGAGTTTAAATGATGCCGGCTTTTTTGGTTACTTTTTTTCCGGTAAAAAAAGTAACATCTTTTAAACAAAGAAAGATTTACAAAAGAAGCTCACTGGAAGATTAACGTCTAGTATTATGTAATTTATTACCTTTGCAAAATAATTCCAAATAGGCATAACACCCCATGAAACAATACCAGGACTTACTACGTCATATCCTCGAAAACGGAACAAAAAAAACAGACCGCACAGGCACAGGAACTATCAGTGTGTTTGGGTATCAGATGCGGTTTAATCTGCAAGAGGGTTTTCCACTCGTTACTACCAAAAAAGTACATACCAAATCTATCATTCATGAATTGTTATGGTTTATCAAAGGAGAAACCAATACGGCATATCTGAAAGAAAATGGGGTATCTATCTGGGACGAATGGGCTGATGCTGAGGGGAATCTTGGGCCGGTTTATGGGAAGCAATGGCGCAGTTGGGCAACAACCGACGGACGCAGTATTGACCAGTTGAAAGAAGTATTAAAGCAGCTAAAAAACTCGCCGGATTCACGTCGCATTATTGTTTCAGCCTGGAATGTGGGTGAATTGTCACAAATGGCACTAATGCCTTGCCATGCGCTGTTTCAGTTTTATGTGGCAGATAATAAACTTTCGTGTCAGCTATATCAACGCAGTGCAGATGTATTTCTGGGTGTGCCTTTTAATATTGCTTCTTATGCCTTATTGACCATGATGATTGCACAGGAATGCGGCTTAGAAGCGCATGAGTTTATCTGGACTGGTGGTGATACGCATATTTACTCAAACCATCTGGAGCAGGTCGAGCTACAATTATCAAGAGAGCCACGCAAGCTCCCTAAAATGTGGATGAATCCTGAGGTCAAAAGCATTTTCGACTTCAAATACGAAGATTTCAAACTGGAAGAATATGACCCGTATCCAGCTATTAAGGCTCCGGTTGCGGTGTAAACGATAGACATTTTACTGTAAGCCTATTTTTGATAGGGCTTACAGTAAGATTTAAGTTGAAACTTATAGCTTACTTCAACACAATCTCCAAAGCTTTATCTTCCTTCAACCAGAACAAACTTTCATTAAAATCAGGTGGCCCCATGATAGCCTTTACATTGTTAGACATTCCCCAACCCTCTTTCGGAATTCCGAACAAACCTGTGTCTAATTTCTTATTGTCATTTTCATCATGAAATACCCTTACAGAGTATTGTCCGGCATTTAAATCCTTTATTTCAACTGATACCTGCTTATTGGCAATGGGCTGTATAAGACGTTTAACCGATTTCTTTTGTGCATCCAATACCTCTAACATCAGGGTGCCTTTATTATTTTCGAACCCTTTAATATTTACTTTTAACATGGGGTTCTGTGCCATAGCAGCACTAGAAATTAGCATAAAAAACAATACCTTTCTCATAATTTATTACGTTCTTTGAATCTGTTTTTTAGGACGCCCAGTGAAGGCTAACATTTCAACAAATATACAAACATGGTTACTAATTCCTATATCGTAGAGACGCTTGAAATTACTGCAAAATTAATGGAATTGCATGACGCAGATGAACTCAGAGTAAGAGTTTTCACAAATGCAATCTATTATATGGATAAATATACAGGAGATCTGGCTGCTTTAGATTTCGGACAACTTACGCAGATTCAAGGAGTTGGAAAAACGATGGCTGGCAAAATCCTGGAGATTGTTAATTCAGGCACATTGAAAGAACTGCAGGAATTGCTCGCCAATACGCCCGAGGGTGTGATTGATATGTTCAAGATAAAGGGCATTGGCGTAAAAAAGATAAAAGTTCTCTGGAAAGAAGTAGGCATAGATAATATCAACGACCTGCAGATTGCCTGCGAAAACGGAAGCCTTGCCAAAGTAAAAGGCTTTGGTGGCAAGACACAGGAGTCGATTCTGCAATCAATTACTTTTGTGAATAGTCAGGCAGGTAAATTGCGTATGGATAAAGCACAGGCATTGGCAGAAGTGATTCAGCAGGAATTGGAAAAATACTTTGCCAAAGTAGAAATATCAGGTGAGGTAAGACGTAAAAGTGAAATAGTAGAGTCATTGTTGTTTTTAGTGACAAATGAAGATAACCATGCAGGAAGCTTCTTTACTAATTTGCCCGAAAGTTTTGTTGAAGACCCGAAATCATCCTCACCTTTTACCTGGAGAGGCGCTTATCTCGACAATAAAATCAATCTGGAAATCAAATGGGTGGCAAATAACCAGCTTTTGCATAAGCAATTTATTTATTCAGCAGATGCTCATCATTTGAATCATAAAAATGAGAAAGGCCAGACGCTTCTGAAACTAAGTAAAGCCGAAGGGCTGAAAAGCGAAGAGGAGATTTATGAAAAGTATGGTATCCCTTACATTATCCCTGAAATGCGTGAAGGTGATTTTGAATTTGACTGGATTCAGAATCGCAAAAATGAAGATTTAGTGACATGGGAAAGCCTGAAAGGAATTATGCACAATCACTCAACCTATTCTGACGGTCGTCATTCTTTAGAGCAAATGGCAAGCTATTGTCAGGAATTAGGCTTTGAGTATTTAGGTATCGCCGACCACTCTCAATCGGCGCAATATGCTTCCGGTCTGTTAATTACCAAAGTGCAGCAACAACACGCTGAAATAGAGCAATTGAATAAAAAACTGAATGTTGCGGGTGGCAAGCCATTCAAGATTTTAAAAGGCATTGAATCTGATATTTTAGGTGATGGGTCATTAGATTATCCGGATGAAGTACTGGCAAGTTTCGATTATATTGTGGCATCTGTTCACTCAAACCTGAATATGACAGAGCCTCGCGCTAATGAGCGACTCGTAAGAGCCATAGAAAATCCTTATACCACTATTTTAGGACATCCAACGGGTCGTTTACTTCTATCAAGACAAGGCTATCCGATTGATTATAAGTTAATCATTGATGCCTGTGCAGCTAATGGGGTTGTGATTGAAATTAATGCGAGTCCATACCGCCTCGATTTAGATTGGCGTTGGATTCAATACTCCTTAGAAAAGGGCGTAATGCTCAGCATTAACCCAGATGCCCATGAAATGGAAGGCTACCATGATATGCGTTATGGCGTAGCGGTTGCCCGTAAAGGTGGATTGACTGCTGATATGACTTTCAATGCCTTAAGTTTGGTGGAAATGGAAGCTTATTTGGCAAAGAAGAGGGGATGATAAGAACGTATTTTTGCAAAAGAGTAGGGGTTCGGAATTTTGAACCCCATTTTTGATAGGTGAAATTATAACTGGCTGTTTTTCAGTACTATTCCTCTGACAATTTTTAATCCATGCAAATCTATCAAATCCTCACACAAATCTATCCTGTTCCTGAAGCATCATTATTGCGACTAATAGCTTGTATCACTGAAGTACATTTCCTGAGAAAACACCTCTTACTAAAAGCAGATACTATCGAGCGAAAAATCTATTTTATCAAAAAAGGTATTGTGAGAGCCTATGCTTATCAGAACGAGGCAGAAATAACATTCTGGTTTGGTAAAGAGGGTGAAACCATTATTTCTATGAAAAGCTATGTAATGAATCAGCCGGGCTACGAGAATATTGAATTATTGGAAGACTGTGAGCTATACGAACTGCAAACCGACAAACTACAAGAGCTTTTTAATCAGGATATTCATATTGCCAATTGGGGTAGAAAATTTGCTGAACAGGAATTGATAAAAACAGAAGAACGATTAATTGCCAGACAATTCAGCACAGCAGCAGAACGCTATGGTGCTTTACTGAAAAATCAGCCGGATTTACTTCAAAGAGTATCATTAGGTTATATCTCTTCTTATTTGGGTATCACCCAAGTAAGTTTAAGTCGAATCAGAGCAGAAATTAAATAACACGATTCATAACTAGCCGTCCGCTTTTTAACATTTGTAAAAGGAATCACTCGCCAATATCCAGACTTTTGTATCATGATTTCAGTAAGAAAACTGTGTAATCGTTAAAACAAAAAGGATATGAATTGGATAGTTTTAATTTTAGCAGGCTTATTTGAAGTAGCCTTTGCCACCTGTTTAGGAAAAGCAAGAACAAGCAATGGAGTTGGAGCGTATTGGTGGTATGCAGGCTTTGTACTATCTTTAATAAGCAGTATGTTGTTATTGATGAAAGCCTTAGATAATCTACCAATTGGCACAGCCTACACGGTTTGGACAGGTATAGGAGCCATCGGGACAGTATTAATCGGCATACTTGTATTTAAAGAGCCTGCTAATTTCTGGAGAATTTTCTTTTTACTAACCCTGATTGGTTCGGTGATAGGCTTAAAGGTTATTTCGCATTGAGAATAAAGTTTATTAACATAGAATTAATAGTTTTCCCTTTAATGCCTGCAAATAAGTGATATTTTTGGTACTCAATTCAAACAGAAATTAAACTATGCAAAAGACCACCACTTTTCTGATGTTTGTAGGCGAACAATTCGGCAAAGCGGAAGAAGCGATCAATTTTTATATTTCATTATTCAAAGACTCAGGCATTCAAAGCATCGAACATTTTAAAGCCAATGAGCCGGGAGGAAAAGAAGGAACAGTAAAACTCGCCACTTTTACTCTTGCCGCACAGTCTTACATGGCCATTGATAGTGGCTTTGAACATAAATTCACTTTTACTCCTGCGATATCGATTTATGTCAATTGCGAATCTGAAGAAGAATTAGAGACACTTTACAAGAGTCTATCTGATGGAGGAAGCATTCTGATGCCCTTAGGGGACTATGGATTCAGTAAAAAATTTGGTTGGGTAGCTGATAAATATGGAGTTAACTGGCAATTGAATTGGGCTTGATACTTAGTTATGCATAATTATCCCTTGTAAAAATAGGGATAATTATATATTTTTAAAGCTAAAATAAAGCTGTGTAATGAAAAGTTTAGTTGCTTCCCTTTTCTTATTTATTATTTTGTTAAGCTGTAAGCAAAATAATGAAATTGATAAACTCCAGACTTTTAAACAAGTCAATCAATTTATTTCTGATAAAATTGATAAAGAATCTTTTTATAGAAGAGAAATAGTTATTGATACAATTCCAGGGGAATTTTATTCGTATACCGATTCAGTTAAATACATTAAAAATAATAAATTCTTTAAGATAGATATTGATAATAATGGCCTTACAGACTTATTGCTGAATAAAAATAGGGTTATTGTAGCATTACTTGACAAAGGAAACAAAAAATATGAAACCCATTTTCTGAATGAGAAAGAAATTGCTCATATATATGCAGATTCACTTATTTCAATAGATAGGCAAAAAGTTATAGTATTACGGGTAGCGCATCCTAAACCAAGAATAGATACACTGATTTATAAATTTGATGGATTTTTAGAATATAATCCAAAAGTAAATACTGATTTTAACTTTAATAAAATGAGGTTTACTACTACTATGTGTTATGGTATATGCCCAGTTTTTGAAATAATAGTTAATAAAGATAGAACAGCTACCTATAATGCTATTCAATATAATAAAAAACAAGGAGAATTTAGAGCAACAATCCCTACTGAAGAATTTGATGAACTTATGGCATTATTGATCTATCTTAATCTAGCTAACCTTAAAGGAAATTATGAGGTTGGATGGACTGATGACCAGACAGCAACAACCCAAATCAGTTATAGTGGTATAAATAAAAGTATTGAAGACTATGGGCTTCAAGGGACTTTTGGTTTAAAGCTATTATATAAGAAAATGTTTGATTGGCGTGAGAGAATAGATTGGAAAAAGTAAAATTTAATAATAAACTAATGAATTGGGAAGCATTTATAAATAACCTTGATTTAACAGATGTAAAATCTACTTACCATTTCAATTCTCCTGCAGCGGATGACCAATTAGAAGAATTGCAAACCAGTTTTCAGCTTAATGAGCTACCACAGGAATTACTTGACTTATATAGACAGGCAAATGGTATTGAGGAGTATCTCAATATTGAAGGAATCTTGAATAATGAAAAAATAGGAGAACTTATCTGGCCAATTGAAAGAGTGATTGAGACTAATAAGGAATTCAGAACTCATCCCAACTTTAAAGATTTATATATATCGTTTGAGCAACTATTATTTGTAGCAGATGCAGGTAATGGGGATTTATTTGGATTTATAACGCTAAATGGAAATTTCGACCGAGATGATATTTTTGTCTGGAATCATGAAAATGATAGTCGCGTATGGGTTGCGCCGAATCTTACAAAATTTGTAGAAGGCTGGCTAAAGGGAGATATTACAGTTTAAAATGTAAATCAATTTTAAAACTTTTAGAATTAAATTAATGCCTGAGCTAATCCATTCAATCAACGAAATTGCCAAATTTGGCCTCCATCCAAACCTAAATGTGGCTGATAAAGAGCTATTTTTAGAAAAACATTTAGTAACGATTTATAAACTCTATTTTGGAGTTGAGTACGAGTTTGATCATCATAACTATCCTGAGTTTGATAAGTCTACATTACCTGATATCCGTAAAAATGTCGAAAGCAATTTTCAGGGATTTGGTTATTATAAAACAGTTATTGATATCAATAACACGACTGATTATACTAATATAGGCTTAGGCGATGCCATTGATGATTTAACTGATATTATAATTGATTTGCTGGAGGTTACGTGGCGAATAGAAAACAATAGCCTCAATGACGGACTCTATTATTTTAAAACTGTTTTCCACTTTCATACACAACAGCATATATTAGACTTGCTGAATTTCATGAAGCAGCGAGAGGGTTGATGGTTAAATAGTTTTATAAGGTCATTATTCTACGGGATATTTTGTGTCTCCAAAAAAATACTGCACAGGTTTAGGCGTATTGCCTATATCTTCATTAGAATAGTATTCATCTTCTAAAACGTTAATAACTAAATTATAAATCATTGCTGAAAATGGATCTTCATGAATTAAAGCGGGTAAGACAAGCGTATATGACCAAAATCTCTTCATCAAAAACCTAATCTCACAATTAATTATACCCTTCTCTATATTAGCTAGAAGTAGGTCTTCAAACTCTTTAGAACTACCTATAATTGAAAAACAGCCTTCACCATTCTCATCTAACTCATACCCTTTCGTTAAATCATCAATCATAATTTTATCTTTACCCACAAATAACCATAATTTTTCAGATGGTACATTTTCAGTTTCTCTAATTACAGCATTGGGCCATATCTTCTTTATTTCATCTTGTATTTTGTCTACTACATCAAAAATAGAAACTTGTGAGTAGATAATATAATCATATCCTGTTACTTCCATAATTGTTAAGCTAAGCTATGTCTGATTGTATTTCTTTTGATTTTTATTTTCTTTTCCACTGCAACATCCACTCATAAATCTCATTCCCCTCATACAAATACTGAATGCTATGCCCTTCATTTTCCAGACGTGTGAATTTGATATTTCCTTTACATTCTTCCAAAGCTTTTACCACTCGTTCAGTTTCGCTGATAGGAATAACATTATCTGCGGTTCCATGAAAAGTCCAGATAGGCATATTTTTTATGGTAGAACATATTATGGTCATATCACTATCGTTGAGACCTCCACATAATGGTGCAATAGCAGCCAGTTTATCTGCATGATCCATTCCGGCTATAAAGGTACCATAACCACCTAAGCTGATTCCAGTCAGATAAATACGGTCTTTATCTATTCTATATTTAGTAGTTAGTTCAGTATATAATGAATCAAACCAGTTTTCGGTACTCCAATATTTCTCGTCAGGACACTGTGGAGAAGCCACGATGAAGTTAAAGTCTTTACCTTTATCAATCACATAGGGTATCCCGTAGCCTTTCAACTTGTTTAAATCATTTCCCCGATGCGAACTCCCATGTAGATAAATAACCAAAGGGTATGGCATAGTTTTTTTATCGTAATCCTTAGGTAAGTACAACAAATAATTATATCTGGCCTTGGGTTTATTAATGGCTTGTCCATAAGTGCAGCTTAAGCAGAGAAGAGAAAGGAGTGAGCAAATAATAAGGCAACGGGTAAAGGAATAATTCAGAAAGCACATAGCGATTTAGTTTGAAATGATTGATTATCAGGGATTTGTCAGGTCAAGTGCTTTAGTAAATCAGCAAACCATTTTTTAGAATAATAATACTGCAATTTAATGAATTTAAGGCATTTTTTTGATGAGTAGTCGGAACATAATTTTTGCATTACTTTGAAAAAAATGTTGGATTAATGCAATAAAATTGTGTAGATAATCTGCTTTTTTGATGTGTTTTATCTACACAACACGTATATTGGTCGCCTAACCCTTAGGCCAGGTTAAACTTTAAATAGTTTTATTATTCCAATGAGATGTTAACTAATTACTAACAATGAATAAGCATCTATTTTTATTGTCATTCACACTTTTAGTTTCTGCCAGACTTTTTGCTCAAGGAGTGGAAGTAACAGGAACAGTTCAGGAAGCAAAAACCAAAATAGCAGTGGTTGGCGCAAGCGTATTACTTATTAATCAGAAAGACAGCACACAACGAAAAGGCGTTCAGGCCGATACTGTCGGATTCTTCAAATTTACCGGAGTTCAAGCCGGGGCTTACCGGTTGCGGGTTACCTCAATCGGTTATGACGACCTCGAAACAAAAGTTACTATTGGTACAACTGCCAAAAATCTGGGAACGATTGTGATGGGCGAAAATGCCCGCCAGCTAAGCGAGGTAGTTGTAAAAGAAAAACAAATCCGTGTAGAGCAAAAAGGCGATACTGTACAGTATAATGCCAGTGCCTATAAAACCAATCCAGATGCTTCGGCCGAAGACCTAGTAAAGAAAATGCCCGGGGTAACAATTGAAAATGGGGTAGTAAAAGCACAAGGGGAAGAGGTAAAAAAAGTGACAGTTGACGGGCAGGAGTTCTTCGGCGATGATGCTACTTTGGCATTAAAGAATCTGCCTGCTGAAATCATAGATAAAGTACAGGTGTTTGACCGTCTGAGCGACCAAGCCCAGTTTACAGGCTTTGATGATGGTAACTCTGTAAAGACCATTAATATTACTACTGTTCAGGGTAAAAACAACGGGCAGTTTGGTAAGATATATGCGGGTTACGGCGAAAACGACCGTTACCAGTCTGGTGTAAGTATGAACTTCTTCAAGAAAGACCAGCGCTTGACTGTTATTGGTTTATCTAATAACATCAATATGCAAAACTTCTCCAATCAAGATATTTTAGGAGTATTGGGTTCTTCAGGCGGTGGAGGCTTTGGAGGTGGTGGCGGCGGCTTCGGTGGCGGTGGTGGTGGACGTCCTGGAGGCGGAGGTGGCAATGCCGGTGGTGGCGGTGGACGTCCTGGTGGTGGCGGTGGAAATGCCGGAGACTTCTTGGTAGGTCAACAGCCAGGAATTGCACACACAACTTCGATTGGTCTGAACTATAGTGATAACCTTGGCAAAAAAGTAAAACTGAACACTAGTTATTTCTTTAATGCAGCAGATAATGGTAATGTAAGCACTTCACACCGTGAGTATTTAGGAACTTTGCCTCAGACTTACGATGCCGTAAGTACCTCTGATAATGATAATCTGAACCATCGGGTAAATATGCGTCTGGAATATAATATCAATAAAAACAATTCAATCATTTTTACGCCTCGTATCAGCTGGCAGGATAATAATTCACTATCAACTTTAAATGCTAAAACAGTATTAGACGGAGCCTTACAGAATACAACCGAGACTTCAAGAAATACCAATACTAAAGGCTTTAATTTATCAGGAGAATTGCTTTACAGACATAGATTTGAAAAACAAGGGCGTACTTTCTCAATTAGTTTACAGGATAATTTGAATGACCGGACAAGTCTGAGTAACCAGTATTCAACGAGCCGTTATTTCTCACCAACTGACACAACACAGATTATCAATCAACGCACCAACTCGTTGACCAATAGTAATCGTATGTCGGCAACTGTAACCTATACAGAACCAGTTAGTAAAACCGGACAGTTGCAGTTTGATCACAATGTTTCATATACTATGAGTTCGTCAGATAAAAGAGTAAATGCTTTTGATGAAAAAACTGACACCTATTCTCTATTGAATCAATCGTTAAGCAGCGTTTTTGACAATGGTTACCTGACTAATCGTACTGGGGTAAGTTATCGGGTTCGTGATCAGCAATCGTTCTTTGTTATTGGAGTGGCATATCAGAATGCGCAATTGGCCAGTGAACAAACTTATCCGCTTGCACAAAATGTAAAATATACTTTCAATAGTATTTTACCGAATGCGATGTTCAATTATCGATTCAAAAACAAATCGAATTTACGTGTATTCTATCGTGCCAATAATAATGCACCATCAGTTAACCAATTGCAGGATGTAATTGATAATAGTAACCCAACACAATTATCGACTGGTAACCCTAATCTGAAACAGGATTATTCTCATAACATTTCAATACGTTACGGTCTGACCCAATCGAAAACAGCGCAAAGTCTGAATTTATTTGCAAACTTTAGCTATTCAAACAATGCGATTGTCCAATCAACATTTATTGCTGATCAGGATTACGAATTAGCCAATGGAATCATCCTTTTCAAAGGTTCTCAACTGACAAAACCTGTCAATATGAATGGTATGCTG
Source organism: Emticicia fontis (assembly GCF_054779675.1). Lineage (NCBI taxonomy): Bacteria > Pseudomonadati > Bacteroidota > Cytophagia > Cytophagales > Leadbetterellaceae > Emticicia > Emticicia fontis. Next base: position 233,169 of record NZ_BAAGXU010000002.1, on the reverse strand, counting down.
AGTGCTCGCACATTCGTAAGCTATGGTTTACCGGTAACAGCCATTAAATCAAATGTGAACTTCAATGCGGGATTCTCTTATGCTCAGAATCCGAACCTGATTAATAATGTGAAGAGTTTCACTGATAACTATGGAATCAACGGTGGAGTTGTAGTAAGTAGTAGTGCAAGTGAGAAACTGGATTTTACATTATCGTTCTCACCAAGTTATAATATTGTTCGTAACAGTTTGCAAACCAACCTTAACAGCAATTATTTTTCGCAGATCAGTAATGCTAAATTGAATTGGTTGTTCGGCAAAGGATTTGTATTCCAGACAGAAGTAGTAAATACATCATATGCAGGTTTGGGGGCAGGATATAATAGAAGCTATACGCTTTGGAATGGTGGCTTAGGATATAAATTCCTGAAAAAACAAGCAGGCGAGCTACGTTTGAGTGTATTCGACATATTGAAACAAAATAATAGCATTAGTCGTAACATATCAACCGCCTATGTGGAAGACGTGAAAAACATGGTACTTGGCCGCTATTATATGCTGACATTCACTTATAGCCTTCGAAATTTCAGATTATAATCTAATATATTCATACAAAAACGCTCTGTCATTTTACGATGGCAGAGCGTTTTTGTATATAATCTTTAATCAGGAAAATGCATTAAATGGATTACTCGTATAGTGGCAAAAACTTAAGCGGCATTTCTTTCAATTTAGGAGGAGTGGCGTTGATATTTTGCTTATTCAATACCATCTCATAATATTTCAGATATTGGTCAGTGGTCTGCTTCATCGTAAAATTATCGGCTACGTATTCAGAACATTTTTTATTGCTGAATTGACCGATGTCTTTAATCTGAGCCACTAATTCTGACTTTTTATCTGATAAGAAACCTACTTCTTTTGTTATTAATTCAGGTAATGAGCCATAAGGTGTACCAAAAACTGGACTACCCAGATATAAACTCTCAATGATAGCAATACCAAAAGGCTCATGCCATAGTACCGGAAACAATAAACCTTTTGAGGTATGAAGCAGTTGGTTTTTCTCTTCCCCACCAATCATGCCATAAAAACTTATGCTTGGGTAAGGCGTAAACCGGAATCCCATTTTAATGTTAAGCCTGGTTCCTCCCAGAACTGCCAGTTTATTATGGCTTCTTCTAGCTATTTCAATAGCTCCTTTGACATTCTTCACACGCCATGCCGCTTTGGCAAGAAAATGCAAGTGAGTCCTTTTTTGGGTAAATGTTGGCTTGCCATATTCTTCCAGCTTCAGACCATTATACACATAAGCATCTGATTGATATCGGGCCGCATGATCTTTAGAAACAAATACGGTATTTATATCAAACTCTTCAAAATCTGACCTGTTTCCCTGATTCATCACAATGTAAGGCTTCGATATAGGTTCTTTAGGCTTTTCGTTCAGGTGTAAGATGTCTATATCATCAGGAATCTGCTGCTCAAGCGGGATTTCAGGATTATAAGTTATTACTCTGGCAAAATCACTTTTCGTGCCCTCAGGAGTTAGAAAAGTAATTTGATGCCCCCTTTTTGTTAAATCTTCACCTAGCCACCACAAAATACGTTCAATACCTCCATATTTAGTCACAGGTAACGCAGTATTACTAGAAATAAGAATATTCATTCAACGAAAGTTTTGGATTTTGTGCAAAGGTAAGAGTTCTAAGTCTAAGTATGAAAAAAAACAAATCAACTATACATTAATATCGATTGGCTATACCTCAATAAAAAAGAAACACCCTACTCGTATCATAAAGTAGAGTGTTTTTCTTAGCTAGAGAAAATGATTAATTATATTCCTCGTTTAGCATCTTCATCTGAAAATAAATACTCTAAGCCACCACAGTTTTTATTAAGCTTACCATTTTTGAATCCTACATAGGCTCTTGGATTAAAGAAACTACGCTTACCAGGCTTACAGGTAGTATCTGCTCCCCAGGCCTCACATTCTTTAATCTCTATGACTCTTTTTCCGTTTGATAGCTGTACGACGATGGAATCTGCTGTTGCCGGAAAAAACCTTAAGAGGTTTTCATCAGTCCAAAAACTAAACTCTACAGATTTATTGCGCTTGAGCTTCTCCGTTTTACCCGTTTTAAGGCTTCGGAAATACCAGCCAAATTCAATTTCATTACTTGAGTCGTTTGTAAATACTATAGAATATCGACAAGTCTTAGGTCCAATACATGACCCACAAATAAACAAACTAGTAGTTAAGGAAAGTAATAATTTAGTTTTCATAAGATTTACTCGATTGTGTAGAAGAGTAATATATTAGTCCTGCAAAAAGTAAGTAAATATATATTATTGTCAAACGATGTAATAGATTTATATGGTTTGTCAGTCTGAAAGAGATGTAAAGAATCAATTTGAACCCAAAAATACACCATATGAAATAAAGTTGCCACTTGCCAAACAAAAAAGGTAATCCAACCGGACTACCTTTTTATCTATTGAACTTCATTCACTATTATTTCATAACCAACTCTTCTTGTTCAATATCTTGTGCTCGCCTGGTGGCTTCTTTATAGCCGCTCGACGTGAGCAGATTTTTTTGTTTATAATTTTTATGCCTGTTCCCTAACTTTACATCGAAAACGACTGTAGAAGCCTGTGGTGCATTGAGATGAGCTTTGTAATTGCGATGATTCTCTAACGGATTAGTTGAGTAATCATTTGAAATCGCAATTTGTGACGCTTGCGCCGGTTTACTTTTCTTTGCTAACAACAGGTTTTGTTGCTTATAGTTAGCAGGAGGCGAACTTTTGCTTTGCGCAAAAACAGTGGATGTTACTGCAAAAGCAGATAACACCACTAAGGTGGTTATAACTTTCATCTTTTTTTCGAATAATTTTTGTTGTACTACTTATAAAACGCACAGCCTATATGAAAAGTTGCTAAACTTGTGCATATTAATTTTTTTTTAAGGTAAAGCTGAAACTCAGACTTATGCGATATTTAACTCCCGTTATTGATGAAATATATCTTTGTTGTATGTATAATATACTTATAGCGATTTTTTTATTTTTGAGTATATATACTTATAAATGGTAAATATAGAAACGAAACAGCAAAATACTGGAATTTTTGAAAAAGAATTATGCCCAGCCAGAACACTTTAATAGAAACTGTTTCTTATTTTTGAACCGAAAATTTAAGAACATTCAATGATTGAAAAGAAAAACTCTACACCAGTTTGTGCCGTTTTTGATATTGGTAAAACAAATAAGAAATTATTGGTTTTTGACCAGAATTATCAGGTATTAAAAGAAGAACAAGTAAAATTGGAAGAAAGGCTAGATGATGACGGCTATCCTTCTGATGACCTGCTTCAACTTACAAACTGGATAAAGAGCAGTTTTCAATCAGTCTCTGAAAACCCTGATTTTACAATTAAAGGCTTAAATTGTTCGGCTTATGGCGCAAGTCTGGTTCATCTGGATGGCAACGCCAAGCCTGTTGCCGCTTTATATAATTATCTGAAACATTTTCCTAAGCCACTTCACAAAGAGTTTTTGGAAAAATATGGTAAAGATATTTTCAGAGAAACGGCTTCACCAGATTTAGGAATGCTTAACTCTAGTCTACAACTTTATTGGCTCAAAAAGGAGAAACCTTCCATTTTTCATCAGATACGCCACTCACTACATCTACCACAGTATTGTAGCTTTTTATTCAACAATCAGCCTGTATCCGAAATTACAAGCGTAGGCTGTCACACCTTATTATGGGATTTTGATAAAAACGATTATCACGCATGGGTAGAGGCAGAGCATCTGCATTCTATTCAACAAAAGCCAATGTTGAGCAATAATGTCTTTACCAATGCCGACAAAAACCTGGCAATCGGCATAGGTATCCATGATAGTTCCTCTGCATTAGTTCCTTACCTGAAATCATTCGACGAAAATTTTATTCTTCTTTCAACAGGGACCTGGGCTATCAGTCTGAATCCTTTCAGCGAAGAGCCACTTACAGCAAGCCAATTGGCAAAAGATTGCCTTTGCTACATGAATTACGAAGGTAAACCTGTAAAGGCATCACGAATATTTGCAGGTAATGAGCACGAGCGCCAAACCAAACATCTGGCCGATTACTTCAATGTCAAAGTAGATTACTACAAACAAGTAAAATTTGACAGAGATTTAATTATGTTTTTGCGGAACAAATACAAACAGGCTACTCCTGATACAGCCGATGTTTTATTGGATTGTCCGTTTGTAGAGCGTAATATCAATCTCTTTAAATCTTACGAGGAGGCATATCATCAGTTCATGCTTGATTTAATGGCACAGCAGATAGCGTCGTTAAGACTGGCTATAGGTCGTACCAATGTGAAGAAAATCTTTGTAGATGGTGGTTTCTCGAAGAATGAAATTTATATGAGCCTGATGGCCGATGCTTTCTTCAATAAGCAGGTTTTTGCTTCTGAAATAGCTCAGGCCTCCGCTTTAGGCGCAGCATTGGTTATACACGAACATTGGAATACACAACCTATCCCTGAGCAGATTATTCATTTGAAGAGATATTTTTGATATACTAGCCCACACTTTATTATTTAGTCCTAAAAATGAAAGCACTATCCCTACAAGAAGCAGGAAGTTTCGTTTACCAATCTGTTGATGAGCCTACCGATTTAGAAGCAAACGAAGCCCTTGTAAAAGTACATCGTATTGGTATTTGCGGCACTGATTATCATGCCTATCGCGGGCGTCAGCCATTTTTTACTTATCCGCGTATTTTAGGTCATGAGTTAGGGGTAGAGGTAATAGCTATCGGAAAAGAGGTAAGCCATATAAAAACAGGTGATAAATGTTCTGTAGAACCCTACCTGAATTGTGGACAATGCCAACCTTGTCGGAGCGGGAAAACCAATTGTTGCGAAACCTTACAGGTTTTGGGCGTGCATACTGATGGTGGCATGACAGAATATATGAAATTACCAGCCAATAAGCTATATCCTTCTGCTCAGCTAAGCTACGAACAACTGGCTTTGGTAGAAACTTTAGGTATTGGTTGCCATGCGGTTAACAGGTCTGGAATAACTGAAACAGATAAAGTTTTAGTAGTAGGAGCGGGGCCTATTGGTCTGGCTTGCTTGCAATTTGCTAAAATTAAAGGAGCAAAAGTCGTGATGCTTGACGTAAACGAATCTCGTTTGGCTTTTGCCAGAAATGTAATGCAGGCTGATGCCACCGTAGTTGTTTCAGTGAAAAGCTCAGAGGAGATCAGAGCGCACTTTGGTGGCGATATGCCTACGGCTATTTTTGATGCCACGGGTAATCCAAGTTCAATGATGTCTACCTTTGAATTAGCTGCTTTTGGTGGAAAAATCATCTTCGTTGGCCTTTTTCAGGGAGATATGACTTTCTTTGACCCACTTTTTCACCGCCGTGAACTTACCATATTAGCCAGCCGTAACGCCTTGCCAGAAGACTTTAGCTATATTATTCAATTAATGGAAGAAGGTAAAATAGATACTAACGCCTGGATTACGCATCGAATAGATTTTGATGAAGTGGCCAATAGTTTTGACACATTACTTCAATCAGGTAATGAGTTGGTGAAGGCAATAATAATTGTTTGAAACAATTTTTTGAAATAAAAAGTGCTAAGGGGACAATAAATTTTTTAGAGAAAGCGTATTAAAATTATAATCTTCCAAGAAAAAATGGTAGATTGTAAAAATTTTACCTCCCTAATCTATCGATACCCCTTAATGAAACCCTCCAAATACGCTAGAGTGAAATTCCTGAACAAGGATAAGTCTCTTTTTTTCTCTGCTCTTCGTCACAATGTAGATGCTTATTTTTATGATAACCAGATTTCCAAAACAGGTGGACAACCCATATTAGTTAAAGCGGCCTGTATGCTGACTTTATATATTGGTTCTTATGCCCTGATTTTAACAGGAAATTTTTCCAACTGGCAAATGCTAGGGCTAACTGTTCTTATGGGAATAGGTGTTGCAGGAGTTGGTATGTCAGTTATGCACGATGCTATTCACGGCTCTTTTTCAGAGCATAAGTGGATTAATCAACTTTTTGGTGCTTCTTTATACCTTCTAGGAGGGAATGTGTATAACTGGGAGATTCAGCATAATCGTTTGCATCATACCTATACCAATATTCATGAGGTTGATGAAGATATTACAGGTAAATTTCTGTTAAGACTTTCATGCGGTGATAAACTGAAAGCTATTCACCGGTTTCAACATATTTATGCGTTCTTTTTATATAGCTTAATGACCATTTCGTTTTTGTGGAAAGATTTCAAAGAAATTGGTCTTTATAATCAAATGTCAAAGACGGGTTTGGTTAAATCATTCCCGCGCAAAGAAATTATATTATTAGTTATTGGCAAGTTAAGCTATATATTGATCATAGCCGTTTTGCCTATCTATTTGCTAGATTTAAGTTTCGGCCAATGGTTGATTGGCTTTTTAACTATGCACTGTGTAGCGGGATTGATATTGAGTACTATTTTTCAACTGGCGCATGTGGTAGAAGGCGCACATCAACCCTCACCTGATGAAAAAGGTAATATTGAAAACACCTGGGCGATTCATCAATTGCAAACCACTTCGAATTTTTCAAGCCGTAACTACGCATTGTCATGGTATATTGGCGGGTTAGACTATCAGATTGAGCATCATCTTTTTCCGCATATTTCACATATACATTACCGTGCCATTTCTTCAATCGTCAGAAGCACAGCACATGAGTTCAATATTACTTATAACGATAAAGCCTCATTTGCTAATGGGCTCAATTCGCATATAAAAATGTTAAAATACTTAGGAAATAATTAATAAGATTAGTATTTAGTTTTACTATTTTTCAAGATTTATTCCAGTATCACAATTTAAAAAAATTGTGATACTTTTGTCTTCACTAATTCGCTATTCACGATTCGTGATTACAACAATGCCGAGGGGTCAAGCAGATTATTTTTTATAGCAAATACTACTAATCCTGCTGTGTTTCTCACACCAGTTTTTTCTAATAGGTTATTACGGTGCCCGTCAACTGTACGGGTACTGATGAATAATTTCTCCGCAATTTCTTGTGCAGTATACTGTCTGCAAATCAGGTCTAAAACTTCTAACTCTCTTTGCGTAAGCGTAGAAGGAATATTATCCTGAATCAGTAATCGTGGTTTTTTGCCAAGCATTCTGTTTTTCATGGCTTTAAGAAATACTTCGTTAAAATAAAATCCTTTTTCAATTACAGTCAAAATAGCCTTTTCAACCTCAGTAGGCTCAACATTTTTAAAGAGGTAAGCATTAATGCCCAACTCCATTAGATGAGCTACAAAACGCTCATCGCTATGCACCGATAGGATAATAACCTTAATCTCCGGATAGTCACTATGCAGTATTTTAGTGGTTTCTACACCATTCAATTCCGGCATAGACAAGTCAAGTAAAACTATATCAGGTTTTGTTTCACTGGCTTCAATTGCCTCAAGTAAGATTTTGCCATTGTCAGCTTCAATCGTTATCTGTGTATCTTCAAGGCTGTTGATAATGGCGGCCATACCTTTACGAAACAGAATCTGGTCATCTGCAATAGCTACATTAATTTTTTTCATAAATATGATTAATCAATATAAATTATTGATTGATAAGTTTCAACAGAGTTCAGTCAGCAGCAGAGAAAGTTTTGATTAGGAAACTTTAAATTAAGTTGATGTATGCATATCCATGCCAGGCAAAGCAAAGGCATTGCTTGGAATAGATATTCCTAGAGTAAGTTTTAGATAGATAAACAGGTGTTTGGTAATTAATGAGTAAGTGGGATTTCAATCCTCACTTTTAATCCAGCATTGGGTTGTGTTTCAAATTTTGTTGTACCATTCAATACTTTTGTGCGCGTTTCTATATTTTTTAGCCCTAAACTTCTTTTCTTATACGCTTCATTGAAATCAAAACCTTTACCATTGTCAGTATAATTAATCTTTAGAATTGCCCCTTCTTTAGCCATATCAATAAGAATCCGGGTAGCTTCTGAGTGTTTAACCGCATTATTGAGTAACTCTTGCAATAAACGATAAGCTGTCAGATTCAATGTATTACTAATAGTACTCAAATCTCCCATGTTCAATTGAATATCAATATCTACTACATCGAGAATTTTTTCACAGAGCCCTTCAATGGCATAAGCCAACCCAAATTCTTCTAAGCCCTGTGGTAATAGGTCGTTCGAAATACGCCTTACATTATCTATCGTATTATCAATCAGTTGTTTATACTTAGTGCCAGCAACCTCCATTTCTGATGCTTTTGTAGATGCCATTTCACCGACTAATAGGCGCATTACCGATAACGAAGCACCTACTTCATCATGCAGGTCTCTGGCCAATCTTTTTCTTTCGCCTTCAATCGCTTCAAGGGTACCATAGAATAATTCCTGCTGATGCTTGGTTTCAGCTGCCTGCACACTTATTTTATGCTCAAGCATCCTGCGTTGATACATTATCATAAAGATAATGATACCACTGGCCAATAAGAAAAGCATGATGGTGCCACCGATAATCATAACATACATATCAACAGATGCACCTACTGACGAGGACTGTGCCATAAACCAATTCCGATAAAAATATACATCAAGCCTAATATCCCTGCATGAATTGCCCATGTAAGCATACTTAGCTGTATATCCTGAGTTAAGATTAAATTGCCGAGAACAAATAGAAAAAGACTGCCTGCAAAGTAAAACAGAAAACCGGCATTAATCCAAAACAAAGGTGATTTTTCTATAGAAATTATTTCTAATGATTTAAGGGTTTTATAATAGGCCATAATGGCATAAAATACTACGAATAAACACTCTAGCCCGCGCGGATAGGCATTTTGCTCATAAATAGATTGAATGTAAAATGCATTTATGAAAGCAAATATTGCGAATCCTATAAAAAACGCATAAATGATTTTTTTATTAATAAAATTACCAAGGTATTCCTTATAAAACCATGATATCAATCCAAACTCCACAACTGTATAGAAATGCAGATAGGGAGTATTATTATTAGTAAAGAAGACTGAAAACGTGGCTACCAGTTGTGAAAAAAGTGCAAAAGCCAGATAATATCCGATAGGCTTTAATTCTTTTTTCAGATACTTCCACCGATATACAGCAATAGCCAGCGGAAAGAGTAAAACAAAAGATACGTATGTCACTAAAAAATTTCCAATAGTTTTTAGCATTTCGGGTAAGGTGTTAGGTAAATTTTAGCTCCGCAAATATATCTATTCGCAGAGCTAAATTTATAAAAATCTGAAGCAAAGGTTGTTTTGAGTAAATCGGGGACAGGATTCGCCATCATCACAGAAAAAGTGTAATAGCAAAAAAAAACCGGAAATACGCAAATGCACATTTCCGGCGCATACCTCTTTACCAGGGTTAAAGGTTAATAGAAGTATGTATAATCTAAAGTAAACTTATTAGCAATTATCAGTTATTAAGTTCACTATCCGGATCACAATACGGTGGACAAATCTTAGAGTAATCATTTACATACTGGTCTGTCAAAGAAGCAGGATCATAATTAATCAGGTCTTTAATTTTCAGACGAGTAGCTGGGCTGACATCCTCTGGCCCTACTGCATTTACCATTAATAAGTGAGGTTGATAAACCCCTGTTTCAAGCAACTCTAAGCCAATGTACATACGTATCCAGTTAGCATCTGGAGCAAGGTTCGACAAATCCTGTAAATCCTGTTTTCTAACGGCAAAGGCTTTCATTTCACTTGGTTGAATTTTGGCTTTGTGTAAGTCAAAATCAAGCCAGTTGTTAACCCATTCTTTGGCTGTTTTTAATGGAATTTTGTAAGGATCTGGATTAACCGTTGGACCACTTACCGGCGCATTTGCATCTTTTACATCTAAGTTCATTTTATTTGATGGTTAAGCAAAATTAGGTGCTTTCAGAGGCACTCATATGCGTAAAAATACCTGTTTTTGCGGAGGTGAAAAATTACTTAATTACATATTCAAAAAGCAAGCCAAATAGAAACCAGTTTTTTCATCTAAAGACATCAAAATTAAAAACAGGTATTTTTACGCATTTGTAGTTTTAATTTTATTCTCAATTTTGAGCATTGATTTTTAGCACGATAAAGAGCTATAATTTTTATAAAGTTGATACACCTAACCACCTATCATTTCTTTATAGAAACTAATGTAGTGAAGCTATACTATTACAATCTGTAAAAAATTGCTTGACTATCAGAAAAGAGTCCACATAATAAAAGATTTTAGTAAGAATAAAATAGGGTTTGGCCTAAACAACACCAGCAAATGTCTACTTGATTTTAGTAAAACATTTCTTCTCTTTTTATTCTTTATATTAAACACCCTTAAACCAAGAGGTTTATTCTCACATTTGAACTTATCAATTCAACCTGCTTCATCTTTTCCTGACAAAATAGAAGGCATTTACTTTCATTGAAACATAATTCGTATTAAACCCAGACTAAGATTAAATAAAAAAGGTAGATTCTGTACAAGAATCCACCTTTCGTTCAGAAATATCTACAATAATTAAACGCCCCAGGTTTCAGGCTTTCTGCGCCATTTTTTCAATGATTCCAGAGATTCGGAAGAGATATAATTTTGTTTAATAGCCTCATCTATTAAAGCATTATAATTGCTGAGCGTTACTAATGGCACACCTTTATCCGCAAAGTTCTTATCTGCTATTTTAAAACCATAAGTGAAAATGGCAACCATTCCTACAACCTCAATTCCTGCTTCTCTGAGCGCATCAACTGCTTTCAATGAGCTGCCACCAGTCGAAATGAGATCTTCAATTACAACCACTTTCTGGCCTTTTTCAATACGTCCTTCAATCTGGTTACCCATGCCATGTTCCTTTGGCTTCGGACGCACATACGCAAATGGTAAGCCTAATGCTTCAGCCACTAAAGCCCCTTGTGGAATGCCCGCTGTAGCCACACCTGCAATGAGTTCCGCATCTGGGAAGTGCTTTTTAATGGCTTTCGCCAGTGATTTTTTAATAAACGTTCTTGCTTCAGGATAAGACAATGTTACACGATTATCGCAGTAAATAGGAGAATTCCAGCCAGAGCTCCATTTGAAAGGTTGATCCGGACTTAGTTTCACTGCTTTGGTCGACAACAAATAAGAAGCAATTTTGTGGGAAGTATTCATTTAATAAATATTGAGTGAATGAGTGATTTAATGAATGAGTGATTGAGTGTTTGCTTATCGAATTTCTATATATTCAAATCACAAATTTAAATTTCTTACTTGTTTAGTAGAGTTTTTATAATCACTCAATCACTCATTTGTTATTCTTGCGCTGGGCTTTTCATGACCAGAATCTTGTCAATACGGTTTTTATCCATATCAATAATCTCAAACTCATAGTCTTCCCATTCAAATTTATCACCTGTATCAGGAATTTCTTTCAGGATATTCAAAGCAAAGCCCCCAAGGGTATCAAAACCTGTATATTCTTTACGATTGTTTATCTGAATTTCGAAATGATTCAGAAAATCATCAAAAGGCAAAGAGGCATCTACCAGGAAGCTGCCATCTTCACGTTCGTGAATATCATACTCAAACTCATCATCTACCGAAATGTCACCCACCAAGGCGTCTAAAATATCATTTAACGTAATTATACCTAATACGCTGCCATACTCATCGACTATGATACCTGCATGGATACGTTCTTCGCGGAATTTTTCTAATGCCTGATAAGCATGATTATTTTCTGGAATAAATAAAGGCTCTTTTAGTAAAGATTCTAATTTCTGTAGTTCAGTATCCAGATTTTTCCCTAATAAGTCCTTTATATAAAGCAATCCAATAATATTATCGACACCATCTTTACAAACCGGATAAATCGAATGTTTATATTCCAAAACCTTTTCTTTATTCTCCTCTACCGTATCTTCCACATCCAGCATCGTAATTTCGTTACGACTTGTCATTAGGGTAGTGATTTTTCTGTCACCTAAATGAAATACGTTCTGTACAATCTCCTGCTCAATCTCATCAATTGCTCCGCCAGTAGCACCTTCCTGAATAATTGACTTAATTTCTTCTTCAGTTACCGAATTCTCAGATTGTTGAATTCCTAAAATCTTGAAAATCAAGTCACTACAAATCGTAAGAAGCCATATAAAAGGTGATGTAATCTTTGAGAGAATATTCATGGGTGCAGCCATTACCTTGGCTATAGCTTCAGGGTTTGCCATACCTATACGTTTTGGAACAAGTTCTCCCAAAACCAACTGTACAAAACCGATAATTAATACAACCAAACCGACAGCAATTTCATCGGCATACTGTTCAGGCAAACCCCAACCCATAAGATTAGCTTTTAAACCTCCAGTTAAGCTATCGCCTGAGAAAATACCGGTTAAGATACTAATGAGGGTGATACCAATTTGAACGGTTGACAGGAAACGGTTGGGTGAATTTGCAAGGTCGAGCGCAGCTTGGGCTCTTTTATCGCCATTTTTACTTAATATTTCGAGTTTTGTTTTGCGGGAAGATACTAAGGCAATTTCCGACATGGAAAAAATACCGTTAAGTATCACTAAAAAAAGGATAATTAAAATTTCCATTTAAATGGTTTTGACTCCACAGTTTGCGAGTCAGATGATGATTAGGATGCAAAATAATATGTTTTATAGATATTGTAAACGAAAAGCGTATTATAATTTTTTTGAGGTATCTCTTTCTTTCAAAAAAATTACGAACTTTGTTGTCTGAATCAAATCTGCCTGAACAAAACAAATGGTTATCTTCATTGACGACAAACCTGTAAAAATTATTAGTAAGAAAAAGTTTCATAACCTGCATGGCAGTGATTTTGATACAATATTAGATGCTCGTCTGGAGCAATTAAGTGAGAAGAAGTTTAAAGGGCATGTGATTGTATTGAACGCTTCAGCTTCAACTATCGAAAAATTTTTTCGCCTTTTATCGACTATAAAAGACTTTGGTTATCAGTCTGTTGTATTTATAGTTGAAGATAAAGAAGCTATTGAAGAGCAGATAAAGTCTTATTATCGAGTAGTAAAGGCAGCGGGAGGAGTGGTTTTCAATAATGAAAACAAAATTCTGATGATGCATCGCCTTGATAAATGGGATTTGCCAAAAGGTAAGCGCGATGATGATGAAAAATCAAAAGCTACCGCTGTGAGAGAAGTTGCAGAAGAATGTAATATAACAGTAGTATTAGGTGAAAAAATTTGTACTACCTGGCATACCTATGCCATGAACGGCAGCAAAATATTGAAACGCACCAAATGGTATAGAATGAATTGCATAGACGATTCAGAAATGCGACCTCAGTTGGAAGAAGGTATCGAAGAACTACAATGGATGGACGAAAAACAGATCCAGAAAGCACTAATCAACTCTTATAGTTCTATTCGGTATGTTTTTGATGAATTGAAGAATAAGGGAAGTGGATTTTAGTTTTGTACTGTATGGTCGATTAGGTCGAGTAAAAATGTATCAATAAAACCTAGTATATGATAAGCCACAACAAAATAATAAGACTGACTACTAAACAATTGACCACCACTATCAAGTTAGTAGCAGTCTTATTATTTATTGTTTATACGCAACAATCTTACTCGCAAACCTGTAACTCAACTAATTTTCAGTTAAATCCGACTACCCAGAATAAAAGTATAGATTGGCAAAAATTCCCTGAATTCAGTTTGCCATTTTCCATAATATATGGAGGACCCAGATTTGGTGACAATCAAAGACTTCCATTAAAACATGGTTTCAGTCATTTAGCTACTTTTGAAGGCGCTGACGATAATCTGCCAAAAAGCCAGCGAGCCATTGCCTGGTATGGAGTAGCCTATACTGGTACTAATCAGCCTTGGGAAACAGTCAAAAGCCCCTGGAATAATAATATGGATGGATATAGAGCCAAGTGGCAACACGAACTGTCAACTATGCCGGAAGTTGATCTATTAGTGCCTGATATTGAAAGACAAATCAAATCAAATGATTCTATTCTGATATTAAAAAATCATCCGACTACTCCTGTTGCTTATCGGAATCTTGATAATAATTCTTTTACAATACAATATAAGAAAGATTTGCAGGCAATTTATGCAGAATCATTTGGGTTTGCGAAAAATGCTAAATTGGCAAGAATAGGAGGGTACTCAGATGCGCCTATTCTGAATACCTATATCAATATACCCGGAAATAGCTGGCAGAAATGGACAACTGACCCTAGTTTACTAAACTATTTGTTTTATGATTTTTCGACTAATACGATAGGTGGGGAGGTTTTTAATAGGCAAGATTTCTTTAGCCCAGCCGCCTATTATTATTACGATTATCCACACCCATTGGCTCCGGATTATCTGGCTTATCTCTTATTTCAGATAGAAGTAAATAAGGCTTGGGCACCAGGTAAATCAATTATTCCCTTTGTTTGGTTGCGATACAGTTATGTAACTGATGCTGCCCGAAAGTTCATTCAACCATATATGGCCGAGGCCACTGCTATTTTCCCTTTCTTTTCTGGTGTCAATGGTTTATGGCTTTGGGATGATCCGACTTTATTTGATAACAATGAGAACTTTTCTACTTACGAATTCTTCATTCGAGGACTCTATCGCTTGTCTCAAAATAAAGATATGTTTACAGGTGCTTATCAATTGGTGATTCCTCAACCTGCGCATAGTTATGTGGATAGTCATAAACCCATTTGGAGAGGAGTAGCTAAAGGAAATGATTTCTTAGTGGCGGCTCATAATCCATACGCTAAAGATGAAAATGAAGTAGTGATAGTAGAAGCCACCTACAACAACTGGAAAGTAAATGTATCATTGAAAGGTTATGAGGTATTTCTTTGTAAGTTTGATATGACTTTATTGGCTAACGAACCCAATCAATCATTCACTTCTTTCAATATTTATCCAAACCCCTCGCAAGAAAATCTGACTATTAGTATTAACAGCCTGCTTCAACAAACGACTAAACTAGAAATTATAGACGCACGAGGCAAAGTCTTGCATCAGGAAAATACAAATTTACAACAAGGAGAAAACATCAAAACTATAAAAATTGGACACCTTTCCAGTGGTACTTATATAATAAGAACCTTAAATCAGGCAAGGAAATTTATAAAGGACTAATGTGTATTGACACTCAGTGAAACTTACGAATCAATACTATGTTATTTCGTAGTTATAAATAATAGCTTTTGATTACCGCAATAATTTGATTTAGCTCGAACAACTTAAGACACTTCGATGTTTCTAACATCAAAATCATTCCTCATAAAATATGCCCAATCAACTCATTCACGAAACAAGCCCATATTTGCTTCAACATGCTCACAATCCTGTTGAATGGTATCCATGGGGCGAAACAGCATTACAAAAAGCCAAAACTGAAAATAAACCTATTTTAGTCAGTATTGGCTACTCGGCCTGCCATTGGTGTCATGTAATGGAACGTGAATCGTTCGAAAATAGCCAGATTGCAGCCTTGATGAATGAGCATCTGGTATGTATCAAAGTAGATAGAGAAGAACGCCCAGATGTAGATGCCATTTATATGGAATCTTTGCAAGCAATGGGTGTAAGAGGAGGTTGGCCCCTGAATGTATTTCTGATGCCTGATGCACAACCTTTTTATGGAGGTACTTATTTCCCGCCACAAAACTGGGCCAATCTGGTAGTAAGTATCAAACGTGCTTTTGATGAGAATTACGATAAATTGCAGGAGTCGGCAGAAGGATTTACACAAAATATGCTTTTCAAAGAATCAGAAAAGTATGGTTTGCAAGCAGATGAAGAATTAACTTTTACAGAGGAGGAATTAGTAACAATATTTAACCGTATACGTGTTGATTTCGATTATGAGAAAGGTGGAATGAATAGGGCGCCGAAATTCCCGATGCCCAGTATTTGGAAATTCCTGCTTCGTTATTATTCGGTTACCAGAGACGAACGTGCCTTGCAACAGATTAATCTAACGCTTGACAGACTATCTTTAGGGGGTATTTATGATATTTTAGGTGGTGGTTGGACACGCTACTCAACCGATGAAGACTGGAAAGTACCGCATTTTGAAAAAATGTTGTATGATAATGGCCAGCTGGTCTCGTTATATGCAGAAGCATACGCACTCACCAAAGACCATTTGTATAAGGAGAAAGTTACTCAAACTATTGAATGGCTGGAGAGAGAAATGACCAGCGAAGAAACAGGATTTTATTCGGCTTTAGATGCTGATAGCGAAGGCGAAGAAGGGAAGTTTTATATCTGGACAAAAAAAGAAATAGACTCTGTTCTGGTCGAACAATCGAAAGAGTTTTGTGAGGCATTTAATATAACTGAAGAGGGCAACTGGGAGCATGGTAATAATATCCTGCATCTAGAAGATCGCCTTTGGGGGATAGATAATAAGCTATGGGGTAAACTTTTTGCACAATTACTAGAGCAAAGAGACAAGCGTGTTCGTCCGGGATTGGATGATAAAATACTATGTTCCTGGAATGGGCTTATGCTAAAAGGTTTGGTGGATGCCTATCGTTATATCAATGAGCCAAAGTTTTTAAGATTAGCATTAGATAACGCCCATTTCCTGAAAGAAAAAATGACAGCCAAAGTATTGACAGAAGAAGGAAAAGAGGGTAGGGGGTTATGGCATAACTATAAAAATGGGAAAGCTACTTTGGTTGCCTATCTGGAAGATTATGCCAGTGTAATAGATGCCTACACATCTTTATATCAGGTTACTTTTGATGAGCAATGGCTTAAAGAAGCTGAAATGCTGGCTGATTATACAATTGCTAATTTCTATGATTCCGAAGACGAATTCTTTTATTTTACAGATAGTCAGGGCGAACAATTAATAGCCCGCAAAAAAGAATTATTTGATAATGTAATTCCTGCATCAAACTCTATTATGGCAGGTAATTTATATAATTTAGGATTGATTCTTGACCGTCAGGATTTTATAGAGATAAGCAAAAAGATGTTGGGCAAAATGAAAAAACTGGTGCTGACAGAAACCCAATGGCTAACTAACTGGGCTACTTTAGCTACTCAATTTGCCAAACCAACAGCCGAAGTGGCTATTGTAGGCAATGACCTGCTAAATGTAAGAACCATTTTAGACGAGACTTATGCGCCTAATAGAGTATATGTAGGCACGCAGAAATCATCTGATTTGCCATTATTACAAAACCGAAATGCGAAAGATGCTGAAACCATGATATATGTCTGTTACGACAAAACCTGTCATTTACCAACATCCGACATCAGCAAAGCATTAGAACTAATGAAATAAAAGATTATTCAACCTGATACCATCATATAAAATATTCCCCTTAAGTGATTCATCCATCACCATTGATTTTGGTGCTGTGATTGATGTTGAAATTAATACAATTGTTTCTTATCTATTTGATTATTGTAATAAACACCCCTTTGAAGGTTTCAAAGAAGCTGTTCCTGCCTATGCGTCATTGACCGTTTTTTATGATGTTTTAAGGGTAAGAAAGGCTTATCCTTCTCATTCAATAGCTTATAACATTGTAGAAAACTATTTGCGGGAAGCTCTACAAAACTTATCATCATCCGAAAAAGAAGAATCATTATTAATTGAAATTCCTGTAGTTTATGATGGAGAAGATTTAGATTTCGTAGCTACTCACAATCAATTAAGTATAGAAGAAGTAATACAAATACATATTCAACCAACCTATCGGGTTTACATGATGGGCTTTTTACCAGGTTTTGCTTATTTAGGAGGAATGGATGAAAGAATAGCCACTCCCCGAAAATCAACCCCTCGAACTAAAGTACTAGCAGGTAGTGTAGGCATTGCAGGCAAACAAACTGGTATTTATCCCCTCGAAAGCCCAGGTGGCTGGCAATTGATTGGTAGAACCTCATTGCCATTATTTAATATTGATTCTTCTAGCCCTACACTTTTGAAGGCTGGAGATTTGGTGAGGTTTGTGCGTGTGTAAGAAGTTTGACAATTGCTCTTTTAATTCAACGTAAAAAATCTTAACTACGCAAATAGAATACATAGTTAGGTGATAATTTTATGTTGAAATCGAATAAATGATGCTTTGCTAAAAAGAAAAAAACTCTAATGACTTAGTCTATTTCTTCTCCTCTATCTTACGGAAAAAAGACTAAAGTATACTATATTGAAAGCTCAACTAACCATAAAAACCACCTCATTCAAATCATTTCTGCGGCTTTTCGATGAAAATCAAGTCTTGGAAAACTTTGAATATGGCACCACAGGTTATAAAAATGAAGGGTGGGTAGACGAAAGAATATTTAATGGACTCCATACGATAGAAGATATTCTTAATTTTAATGAGGATACGATTGAACCCGTTATATTTAGTGCAAACATAAATAAGATGGAAGTCGAATACCTTGGAGATGACCATTATCCGGTGCAGGAGTATAAAGTTCATGGAGAAGATTTTAAGCTTAAAGGCTTGATTAATAAAATTATTGAATGGAATGCTTATGAGTCTGATAGCTATGTTTATTCTGAGATTCAGCCAGTATATGATTCAATATGAGATTTTGTTAATTATTGAAGTTCATTCACCCCCATCCATAAAAAATCTCCTATCTTTGACACAATTCAACTCTATTTACTAAACCCATGATACAGGCAAAGGCCGCCATTGCCGATGGACAAGGCAATTTTTCTATTCAAACCATTGAGGTAAACGATAGCCCGGTAGGGGATGAAGTACTGATACAGGTAAAAGCCGCGGGAATTTGCCACACAGACTGGGATTCTCAATCGTGGGGCAAGCCATTAATAATGGGGCATGAAGGTGCTGGAATTGTAGTCAAAATAGGCCCGGAAGTAAAAAACTTACAAGTTGGTGATAAAATAATACTCAACTGGGCAATTCCTTGTTATCAATGTTTTCAATGTCAGGAGGGTAATCAACACATTTGTGAAGTGAATTCGCCAGTTACGGCTGGAAATAAGGTTTCGGGTGGGCATGCCAGAATAGAAGCTTCTACTTTAGCTAATATTCCTATTGAGCGTTCTTTTAGCCTTGGTACCATGTCTGAATATACTTTGGTGCGTGAGGCTGCCTGTGTTAAAATCAACGTTGATATTTCATTTTCTTCTGCTGCCATTATTAGTTGCGGAGTCATGACGGGCTTTGGCTCGGTAGTTAATGCTGCCAAAGTAAAAACAGGCTCATCGGTTGTAGTTCTGGGAACGGGTGGGGTAGGACTAAATGTAATTCAAGGAGCAAGAATTGCCGGAGCTTCTAAAATAATCGCCATAGATATTAACCCAACCAGATTGGAAATGGCCATTGAATATGGGGCTACACACACTATTTTAGCCTCAAAAGAAGATGTAGGATTGCTAGAAGCGGCAAAGAAAGTAAAAGAACTGACACAACGAGGTGCAGATTATGCTTTTGAATGTACCGCCATTCCGGCATTAGGCGCAGCGCCTTTAGCAATGGTAAGAAATGCAGGCATAGCTGTACAAGTAAGCGGCATTGAACAGGAAATTACAATTGATATGAATCTCTTCGAGTGGGACAAAGTCTATATTAATCCATTATATGGCAAGGCTCGTCCACAAATTGATTTTCCCATTTTACAGGAACTTTACCAGAAAGGCGACCTGATTTTAGATAAAATGGTTACCCGAACTTACAAATTAGACGAACTCGGCAAAGCCTTTTCAGACATGCACCAAGGCTTGAATGCTAAAGGCGTAATCGTGTTTTAAAATATGTCAAAATTCTTTACTATAGAAATATCTGACCCAACTTATGAATTTGACAATCTCCGTTGGGTAACGGTAAAAAGCAAAGCCCTTAAAAAAAGAGCCGATGTAAGTCTTTTTATACCAAAAAATATTGCTCCCGAAGCCATTAAAGGAATAGTAATACTTTTACATGGTGTTTATGGCTCTCATTGGGCTTGGTCGCTCAAAGGTGGTATACATAAAACTACCCAAAGCCTGATTAATGAAGAAAAGATAGAGCCTATGCTCTTAATAATGCCTTCGGATGGTTTATTTGGCGATGGAAGCGGTTATTTACCACATCATACTGAAAACTACGAAGACTGGATTGTCGCAGACCTCAAAGACTTAATTTATGAAATTCATCCAGAACTAAAGCCTGATTTGCCTTTGTTTATTACAGGCTTATCGATGGGTGGTTATGGCGCCATGCGCTTGGGAGCTAAATATCCACAAGTATTTAAGTCTTTTTCGGGATTATCATCTATCACAGAGTTTTCTCAACTCAAACAATTTCTTGAAAATGAAGATGATACTATTTTGAAGAAAAGTGTGTTAGCAGAAGAAAGTACGCTTCAATGGCTATTAGCCAATAAAAGCCAACTACCTCTTTTTCGATTCGATTGTGGAAAAGATGATATATTAATAGAAGCCAACCGAAAATTACATCAGGATCTGCTGGAAAATTGTATTCCTCATATTTATGAAGAATACAATGGTACCCACGAATGGCCATATTGGGAAGAGCATATTGTGGATACATTGGTTTTCTTTAATAATTTAATTAAACAGCCAACGCACAGTAAATGAGTGAATATCCTCTGGAAAAGTTTTTAATCACTAATTCACACATTCACTAAATCACTCAATAATTATTGATGCAATTCTTAAAACCCGGCATATTAAGCACTTATCAAGATAATGGTAGAAATGGCTATCGGTATTCAGGCATTAACCCGAATGGTGCAATGGATACAATGGCTGTCAGATTATTGAATATACTTTTGCAGAATGATGAATATGAAGCAGCTATTGAAATCCATTTCCCAGGACCAGAGATTTTGATTGAAAAGGATTGTATGATAGCCATAGGCGGAGCTGACTTTACTCCCTATCTTGTTAATGAAAACCATCAATTTATTCAGGTAAATAACTGGCAATGCAACTGGGTGAAGGCCGGGAGCACTTTAAAATTTAAAAAGCGTATCTGGGGACAAAGAGCCTATCTGGCTATTAAAGGAGGCTTTTCAATGAAAGAATGGCTGGGTAGTAAAAGTACCAATAGCTTGCTTGATTTTAATACCATTACTCTCGGACATGAGGTTGACACGGCAATTTATATTAAGCTTGATTTCTTACCTTATTTAGGCTATTCTATCCTGCCACCTTATTCGCCTTCTCCTATTATAAGACTTATTAAAGGGAATGAATATGATTTTCTTACACCAGAAAGCAAAGAGATTCTAGAGAACCAAAGGTTTACTATCACCCAAAACTCTAATCGAATGGGTTTTAGGTTGGTAGGAGAGGCTTTAAAACAGGAAAGTAAAACAGAGCTAATTTCATCAGCGGTAGATTTTGGCACTATTCAACTTTTACCCGATGGCCAGATGATTATTCTCATGGCCGACCATCAGACAACTGGAGGTTATCCACGTATTGGAAATGTAGTTTCAGTAGATTTGCCGATTTTAGCCCAATGTGGTGCAAAAGACTCAATTCAGTTTCAGTTTATATCTTTAGCTGAAGCAGAAGAATTATTAATTTTGAGAGAACAAGAAATTAGAAAACTAAAGGCTTCAGTTAAGATTTTTGCTAAATAAACTCAATACTAAAAATGCAAAGCATAGACTTGAACTGTGATATGGGAGAGTCGTTCGGGATATGGACGATGGGTAATGATGATATATTGATGGACTATATTTCGTCCGCAAATATTGCCTGTGGCTTCCATGCTGGAGATGCTTCTATTATGCGTAAGACAGCTCAATTAGCCCTGCAAAAAGGCGTTGCCATCGGTGCCCATCCGGGCTTTCCTGATTTACAAGGCTTTGGCAGACGAAATATGGCTTTGAATGCACAAGAGGTCTATGATATTTGTATTTACCAGATAGGCGCTATGCTGAATGTGGTTAGGGCTTTGCATACTACCTTGCATCATGTAAAACCACATGGTGCATTATACAATATGGCGGCTAAAGATGCAAAACTGGCCCAAGCTATTGCAGAAGCTACAAAAGACAGCCAGGCCGATTTAATTCTCTATGGTCTTTCAGGAAGTTCACTGATCAGCGAAGCAGAAAAGATAGGTTTGCGAACGGCCTCAGAGGTTTTTGCAGACCGCACCTATCAGAATGATGGAAGCCTTACCCCACGCACACAGCCCGATTCAATGATTGAGGATCCTGAAACTGCGGTGAGTCAGGTTGTCAGGATGGTAAAAGAAAACATGGTTATTTCAACTGGTGGAAACTTTGTACCAATCAAAGCGGATACTATTTGTGTACATGGCGATGGCACACACGCAGTAGATTTTGCTAAGGCGCTCAATGCGAGACTCAAAACGGAAGGATTATTGGTAAAGGCTTTATAATCTCATTTCTTCTTTTAATTACTATAAATTAATTGTACTCAATTATAAATAAACTGCTGGAATAGAAATCAATCTATTCCAGCAGTTTATTTATAAGCATAATCCTCCCTTAAACATTCTGAGTAAAAATTCAGAAATAGTTAATTGAAAACAATTTTTTTGATTGGATTATTGTTTTTCCGGCATAGCTGGAGGGGGAGGAGGTGGGAGTTTCTCTTCTGCTTGTGAAGATTTCTCCATTTTTTGAAGGATCAAGGTCTTTTTAGGTTGATCCTGAGCTGCGGGTCTTAGTTCTAACCCTGATCGATGCTTGGATTTAGGCTCTTCGATTACTATTTCATCCATTTTTCGAGAAAGATTCTGACTTTTAGAATCCATTTCTACTACTGGTTCTCTAAGTTTCTCCTTAAGCGCTACAACTGCCACTTCATCCATTTTCTTAGATTGAATCTGGTTCGCAGCATCTACCTCTACAACAGGTTCTTTAAGACTTAGCTTAAGTTTGGACAGTTTTAATTCATCTGTTTTTTTATGCGTTGATGCTTCATCAGTTATTTGCTCTTTCATACAACTGAATACAAACATCAAAACTAAAATTAGTGGAATAAAAAGCAGAAACCTTGAATACTGCCATTGGTTCGATTGGTTTTGGTTCATTTTACTGATTCTGGTTTTAAGTGAATAAAAATTGAAATTTGTTACTAGACTAAAAGGGTTATTACCTGAAAAATGCAGAAGCAAATATTGATAAGTTTTCTTATCTATACCTTTGCTGATGACTACGGCATCGGTTAAAAATTCAAGATTCTGATGAATTGATTTTTTAAGCAACCAGGCAAACGGGTTTATCCAGTTAATGATTCTGACTAATTCTGCCAATAATACGTCTATACTATGATTTTGCTGAATATGAATAGATTCATGCAAAAGAATTTTCCCGATTTCAGGATTCTCAAAGGCACTTTCCGAAATAAATATAGATTTACCAAACGAGAATGGTAAAATATCCTGTGCCACTACATGAACTTTTAGCCCATACATTTCTTTTAAATGCACGCTTCGTTTTAATTTTAGATAAGACAGGAACTGGATAGCTAGATGAAAGCCTAAAACAATAACGCCCATGCAATAAACAAAAAGTAAGATTCGACCTAATAATGGGAGCCATTGAACAATTGGCTTAGAAAAAGGTTGATTTGTAACGGTTACGTACTGGCCTATATTAGTATTATTTATCTGATTTCGGAATAAATCATCCGCCCAATCAAATCGGATAATCGCAATGAAAAAGGCAATAACCATGCTTCCCAGAAAGAAGAAGCGATTGGATACAAAAAAGGTGAGTTTTTCTAAAAGAAGTTTGTAGAAAACCCATAAGACCATAATAGTCAGGCTGAATTTCAGCAGGATGAGTAATAGCGTTATCATTTTTTTTCTGATTCAATCATTGAAATAATTTCCTTTAATTCACTTGGAGTCAACTTTTTATTTTCAACAAAAAAGTTAACCATTTGCTGATAGCTACTATCAAAATAGTCTTCTACAAATCTATTGAGAAAAGAATTTTTATAAACAGCTTCGGTAATGAGTGGGGCATACAAGCTTACGTTCCCAATCTTACGGCTTTTCAGAAAACCTTTTTTCTCAAGATTTTTAATGGTTGATGCAAGCGTGGTATAGGGCACTTCTTCTTCGTTCAGTTGCTCTAATATAGCTCTTATATGAGTTTCCCCTAATTGCCATATCACTTTTATGGCTTGTTCTTCTTGTGCTGTCAGTTTTTGCATATTTCTACGAAATGTTTTTCGAATCTACGAATAATTCGTAGATAATACAAGTGTTTCGTAAAAAATATTTTATTGCCTCTTTTATCCTCACTTCTAATGTTTTTTAATAAATTGCTTCGCTTATTTTGTTTTCTAAACAATTGATGGCCTTTATACCCTTTGTATTTATTGAAAATTAATAACTACCTACCTTAGAAATGTTTCAAAAAAATCAGAAGAAAGTACTGACTGCCTGGACTATGTACGACTGGGCCAATTCGGTACATAATCTTGTTATTATTACAGTTGTGTTTCCAATGTACTTTCTGGCAACTACTACTTTGAAAGATGCAAGAGGAAAAGTTATGGACGACGTTGTGAATTTCTTTGGCTTCCATGTCCAGAATTCTGTTCTCTATTCTTATACTATCTCTGCCGCAACCTTATTCTTGGTTTTATTAAATCCGATTCTTACTCCTCTAGCCGATTCGAGCGGGCGACGTAAGTTTTTTATGAAGATTTTCTGCTATTTAGGAGCAGCTAGTTGTGCTTATTTCTTCTTCTTTACTAAAGATAACGTTTCATGGGTGGTTGTTGCATTTGGCCTTTCAATCATGGGTTGGGGTGGGAGTATTGTCTTCTACAATTCATTTTTGCCCGAAATTGCCACCGAAGACCGCTTCGATAACCTGAGTGCCAGAGGTTTTATGATGGGTTATGTAGGTAGCGTAATATTATTAGTTTTTAATCTGGTTATGATTATGAAACCTGAATTTGTGGGCCTGACTCAAGAAGATAGTGATTCTGGTTTTACAGCCCGTATTTCTTTTCTTACGGTTGGCTTATGGTGGGCTCTATTTGCACAGATTCCATTCCATTATCTGCCAGACGACCAGGTGAAACCATTAGCAGGTAATTGGTTGAGTAGTAGTTTTCATGAATTAGGTAAAGTATTGAAAGAAGTAAGACAGAATAAACTGCTTACCAAGTTTTTATTGGCATTTCTTTTTTTCGATATGGGTGTAATGACCGTAATCTATGTAGCCACTATTTTTGCCGATAAAGAATTGCATATAGAAAAGACAGGTTTGATTGTTACACTTCTGCTGATACAATTAATTGCAATTCCAGGCTCTTTTTTAGCTTCGTGGTTATCAAGTAAGTTTGGTAATACTAAGGCTTTATTGATAGAGATTTTCGTCTGGGGGCTAATGCCTCTAGCCGCTTATTTTACCACAACTGCCAATGAATTTTATGTGATTGCGGCCGTAGTAGGCTTAGTGATGGGTGGTATTCAATCCTTGTCGCGCTCTACTTATGCCAAGTTGATTCCAGACAATACAGAAGACACCGCCTCATATTTTGGATTTTATGATATTGTAGAAAAAATAGCCATTACAGTAGGTACACTGTTATTTGGTATCGTTGAGCAGATCACCGGCAATATGCGTAACTCAGTATTAGTTATATTGGTCTTTTTCATTATTGGTTTTGTTTTGTTGATGCAGATACCATCCAAAAAGATTTATAATTAGGTATATAAAAAATGATTTAAAAACATGCTGAAAAAAGATATGTGCTGAGTAGATTTTTCTGCTATTACCTGCTGGTGTTTTAATAAATATAATTCACTTTGCATTTCAATAAATTATTAACTAAACGGGTTATAGCAGAAATGTTCTTATTCTTTATTATTTTTGCCAACATATTCAGATAAAGTAATAATCAAGATATCAGGATTATATCTTAATAACCAAAATTCGGTTTTACCTTATTCTAAATAATATTATCAAATAGTCTAGGGCGTTTACCTGTGCTATTCGTGCTTTTAGTATTAGTTTTTATCTCAAAATAGCCTCAAAAGATAAAAACTTAGTAATAAATCTATAGCATATCTTTTTTAACAGAATAACTTTTTTGTAGAAAACTAAAATAAAGTGTAGGTGATTTTGCTTGTAATGTTTTCCTGGACACCGATATGCCCTGCCTGCATGAGCTTTTTTTATGAGAGTCCTTTTTGATCATCAATCATTTTCAGGTGCAAGATTTGGAGGTGTAGCAAGGTATTTTTATGACCTGATGCACAATCTGAAATATCATCAGGGAGTGGATGTGAACCTGTCATTACTTTTTTCAAACAATGAATACCTTAAAAATGCCGATGTAAAGAAAGTATTTCCTTTCGGTTATTTCTTAGGTCATGGCCTCACCAATACACTTTTCTCTCATGTCAATCGGGCTAATAGTGCCTTGCAGATTACCCGCCATAATTACGATATATTTCATCCAACTTATTTCAACGATTATTTCATGACTTTTTTGGGTAAAACACCATACGTGATTACTCATCATGATACTATTCCTGAAAAATTTGCTACTCAATACGCTGAATTAGACGGATTTGATAAAGCATATAAACAAAGAGTATTAGACAGAGCTGCCAAGGTGATTGCAGTATCAGAGAATACTAAAAATGATCTTTTGGATATTTTTCATATTGCACCCGAAAAAATAGAGGTAGTCTACCATTCTACGCATTTTGCTACTTATAAACCAGCTGAGGATTTTGATATTATTACACCCGAAAGATATTTACTATATGTAGGTAATCGGGATAATTATAAAAACTTTGATGTATTCCTTCGGTCAATTACTCCTATGCTACAAAAGCAGCAGGATTTACATTTGATATGTGCCGGAAGTCATGGTTTTAATGATACTGAGCAGAAGCTTTTTCATGAATTAGGTATCAGTAATCAAGTCTTGCATCAGGAAATACCCAATGATGCAGTACTTTATAGAACCTACCAGAAAGCAATAGCCTTTGTTTACCCCTCTTTATACGAAGGTTTCGGTATACCTATTTTAGAAGCATTTGCCTGTGGTTGCCCGGTTGTATTGAGTGATCGTTCTTGCTTTCCTGAAGTTGCGCAAAATGCAGCCTTATATTTCAATCCTGATGATACCGAAAATATCGCTTTCGAGGTAGAAAACCTGATTGATAATGCAGAGCTAAGATTGAATTTAGTGAAGAAAGGTTACCAACGCCTGAAAGATTTTTCACCTGAAAATACTGCAGAAAAAACATTAGGCGTTTATAAAAGTGTGCTTGGTAAATAAATGCCACATTTCATTTTAAAATCAATATAGCAGCTATTAAAGTTGTTTTATTATTAATCGTATTTCCAAAAAGAACAAATTATGCGAATTATTATCTGCGATATTTATGTAAAATTAGTAGGGCATAATTTAGGACATATTCAAAATATTCTACGATTTTTAGAACAAAACCCAAGTGAAGCAGAATACGTGTTTTTGCTGAATCCGGAGGCAAAAGCCATTCCCTCCATACGTACTTCTGCTAAAAATGTTCAGATAACTTTCTTTACCGACGAAGATTTTGCTCCGCACAATTCAGGGATGAGTCTGATAAAATCGACCCAATTAATCTGGAAATCCATCATGAAATATGTAAGTGATTGGAAAGCAGATAAATTGATTCTGATGATGGTAGATATGTTTCAGCATACCATCGGCAGTAGCCGTTCATCCTGTGAAATCACTGGTATCATGTTCAATCCTTATCCCAGAGTGATTCCGGCACAAGGCACACTTCGTTCAAAACAACAAACGGCTGTTACCAAGGCCCGTAAGCTATTTACTTCCTGGTGGATGCTTCGAAACAAGCATTTAAGGAAAGTCTTTATTTTCAATGATAAGCAGACAGTAAAGACAATGAATGAAACATTAGGAACAAAAATCTTTACTTATCTGCCAGATCCAGTATATGATTATCCCTCAAAAGCAGGGTTAGTCATTAAAGAAAAATACCGTATTGGAGCTAATAGAAAAATTCTACTGGCCTTTGGAATGATTGATACTAAAAAGAATGTAATTAATCTTTTAAAAGGACTGCAAGAGCTTTCTGCTGAAGAAGCATCAAGAAGTTGCTTGTTAATAGTTGGAAAAATAAGAGCAGAATACCAATCACCATTGGAAGAAGCCATAGTAGAAGCAAAGGAAAAACGTCCTGAATTACAGGTAACTTTAGAAAGCCGCTTCGTGGATGATGATGAAATGGAAGCATTTGTAGGGCAAAGTGATGTGATTTCATTAGCTTATGTCAATTTCTATTCTTCAAGTGGAGTTATCGGATTAGCCTCTCGACATAATAAACCCATTATCGCTACTAAATACGGCGTAGTAGGAGACCAGACCCGAGAATACCAATTAGGTTTAACTGTTGACGGACACAAATCCGAAGAAATTAAGAAAGCCTTTCAATATTTCTTAAATACTGAAAAAATAGAGTATCCACAAAAGGCCAGACAATTTGTAGAAGACCATACAAGCGAGGCATTTATCAGAACTTTGCTGGAATTATAGCCATTATGAGGCTATCTTAGTGATGGGCGCCTCCAGTTAGCTTCTATATTCTATCGATGTTTTTCCACTCCAACCTGCTCACAAAATTCTAGTACAGGACAATTAGAACATTTAGGTAAATTTCCAGTACAAATATGTTTGCCGAAAGGCATCAATAATCTATTAATATTAATCCACTGCTCAACGGGCACTTTGGCTTCTAATTTTTTCAATGTCTTTTCTGGTTGACTAGCCCGTACAAACCCCCATCTGTTAACTACCCGATGCACATGAATATCTACACTGATAGCGGCTTGCCCAGCTGCCACACCTAATGCCAGATTAGCGCATTTAGGCCCAACACCTTTCATTATTATTAACTTTTCGAAATCCGCTGGTAATTCGCCTTTATATTGCTCAATAGCGGTTTTCGCAATTCCTAACATCGTATATGCCTTTTGCTCAGGATATGAACTGCCAAATAATAGCTCACTTAGTTTTTCATGACTTAGTTTAAGTATTTCTTGTGGAGTTCGGGCAACCGCAAATAGTCTAAGAGAAACAGGAATAGTAGTTTCATCAAATGTTCTGATAGAGATAATGCATGAAATTAACTGTTCAAATAAAGAAGTATAACCTCGTTCGGCTAATTCAAACATAGCTGCTTTTGGAAAAGGTTTAATGGCTTCCTCAATTCGGGCAAGCATCAACGTAAGGTCAAAGTTGGGCTTCATAGTACATTTTTATTTTCAATCGAAAAATGAGAATAAAAATGTATGCCAGATAGAAATAAATGATATTCGCTGAGGTAAGGGGAATGCCATTCTGGGTTTAAAATTTTGAACCCCTACGTGTACCGATGGTGTTTCCGGAAACAAAAAAGATGGCTGAAAATCAATTCTGCCATCTTTCATATAATCAATAAACGATAATTCTTATACTAATTCTGCTACCTCTTTATTCGCTTGCTCCGAAATCCATTGATAGGTTTTAATGATACCTTCTTTCAATGATTGTGAGGGTGCCCAACCTAATTTTTCCTGAATTAAAGCGTTGTCTGAATTACGGCCGCGTACACCTTGTGGACCAGTAATATTATTGATTGTAATGTTTTTACCAGAGATTTCGATAATCATTTTAGCGAAATCGTTTATAGAAATCATTTCTTCCGAACCAATATTTACAGGGCCAGAGAAATCTGATTCCATCAAACGACGTACACCATCTACACATTCGTCAACATATAAGAACGAACGGGTTTGTTTACCATCACCCCAGATTTCAATACTACCACCGTCTTCTGCTTCAATTACTTTACGGCAGATAGCCGCAGGTGCTTTTTCTTTGCCGCCTTTCCAGGTGCCTTGTGGACCAAAAATATTATGGAAACGAGCAACCTTAACAGTGATACCTAAATTACGTTGGTAAGTTAGATATAAACGTTCGCTGAATAATTTTTCCCAGCCATATTCGCTATCCGGTGCAGCAGGGTAAGCTGATTCTTCAGAACATTTAGGATTTTCAGGGTCAAGCTGATTGTATTCAGGATACATACAAGCTGACGACGAATAGAAGATTTTTTTCACACCTGCTTGTTGAGCAGCGTGTAGCATATGCAGATTACATAGTGCCGAGTTGTGCATTACGGCAGCATCGTTTTCACCAGTAAAAATATATCCTGCACCACCCATATCAGCCGCCAATTGATATACTTCATCAAATCCACCTTCCAATACTTGTTTACAAACTACCGGATCCGTCAAATCACCAATCACAAAGTCATCCCCATTTCCATTTCCGTATTCATTATATTTTAAATCTACACCCCTTACCCAATAACCTTCACTCTTTAAGCGATTAACCAAATGGCCACCAATAAAACCACCTGCTCCACATACTAGTGCTCTTTTCATAGAAAAATTATGCTATTATTTATAAAATATACATCTAAATAAAGTACAAATTTAGTGAACGTAGCCGTATAAAAAAAATATTATAGTTTTTGATTTACAGCATTAATCCATATCTGTTTCCCTTCACAATTCCAATGCGTGTCCCCGACATCGTATAAGGTCTTCTGAGAATTACTGATTGGTGTATAAATATCAAAGATTGGCATACGCAAAGCTGGGTTGTTCTGAATGCGTTCAATCAGATGGTTATATTCACCCAAATCTTTACCCATAATAGAACTCTTATTAGGAGCAATCGTAAGATACACATCATCAAAACCGTTCTTCCGGTAAAAATCGTAGGTTCTGTTGACATTCTCTACCAATAACTTAATTTCTTTATCAGAAATTTTATCAAACGATGAGGTAATACCATTGGGGCGGGCATCTAACTCATAAAAAATATTCTTTTTGTCTTTCGATACCACCACTTTCCCATCGATCCTATCAAATATTTTATCATTCAAAGTAGCCTTCCATTCCTTGATAGCCAGAAAAAAGTCAGATGAAAATAATACTGATTCATGGCGTTCGGCATCATACCAGAAATCTGATTTTGCTTGCTTTAAGAAAGCATCCAAGGCTTTTTGCTTGCTTGGTTCTTTAAACGTCAAGTTTTGATAAGGAGTAGTAAAACGTTCTCTGAAATGGCGTTCAACCGTCTCAATAATCAATACATTTTTCTTAGTTTTGTCTAATTTAACATAAGGCTGATGTCCGATAAAGAATCGATGGAAACTGCCACTAACAAAATTTCCTGCATCAATTCTCCCTTCTTCTGTAAAACTATCCCCAATCAAATAAAGTGCCGTATTCGGCTGAGTTATTTTTGTTTGAGGGGTTGGACAAGTCTCTTTCAGTACTCTGAATTGAGATAAATTCGAAAAACGATATAAATCGCCATACCGATAATCGTCTTTAATTAACCCCTGTCCATATAGCCATTTCGATATATGTGTCGAGAAACCCAATAACCACAAGACTGAAAAGACAGTGAGCGCTGTGTATTTTAATATTTTTCGATTCATATCAATTATTAACTGGAACTAAATTTGATATTATTCAGTATTAAATCACTAAAACTGAAAATAAATAAACTGATTCGATTCAAATACACCAAAGAAATAACAGACTATCATTAAAACCGTAAATAGTATGTAAAACTTATTGGTATTGCTTGTATCAATTACTTTATAAAATCTCTCTTTTAATAATAATCCTATAATCAACAGCCAGCATAAAACCATTTCAACATCATTTAATGGTGAGTGTATGGTATTGCCATAGCTACCAAACGAAAAGATTTTCTGAAATATGATTTTGGCATTGGTTAATCCCTTCGCTCTGAAAAATACCCATGTCAGCATTACCAATACGAAGGTGATGAAGATATTTAAGGGTTTATTTAGAAAAGCGGGAAGGATTGGGTTTTTAAGTTTGAAATACTTGTCACGTATCTGCGCCATAATGAGATAGAGACCATGCAAAGCTCCCCAGATAACAAATGTCCAGGCGGCACCATGCCATAGCCCACTCATCATAAAGACAAAGAAGCGATTGAAATATTTTCTTCCCTCGCTAACCCGATTACCACCCAAAGGAATATACAAATAATCTCTGAACCAACCAGAAAGAGATATATGCCACCTGCGCCAGAAGTCTGAAATAGAAGTGGAAAAATAAGGCGTATCAAAGTTTTCCATCAGCTTAAAACCCATAACCCGGGCTGTACCTATAGCAATGTCAGAATAGCCTGAAAAATCACAATATATCTGGAAAGTAAAGAAAATTGTACCAATCAATAGCGTCAAGCCATTATGGTCTTGTGGGTTATCGTAGCAATAATCAACCATGAGAGCCAGCCGGTCAGCAATCACTACTTTTTTGAACATTCCCCATGCTATCCGCATCAAACCTTCTTTCAGATTACCAAAGTCATATTTAAAATAACTATGAAACTGCCACAATAGGTTTTGCGGACGCTCAATAGGCCCAGCCACCAATTGTGGATAGAACATTACATATAATGAGTAAATAATAAAATCCTTCTCTGCTTTCTGGTTTCCCCTGTAGACCTCAATCGTATAACTCATGGCTTGAAAGGTATGAAACGACAAACCAATTGGGAGTGCAAATTCAAGAAAAGGGAATGGGGTAGGAGTATCAAATTTGGATAAAATAATAGCAAGATTGGTATTCAGAAAATTATAATATTTGAAATAAGCAAGAAAACCGATATTAGTAATCAAGCTTAGCACCAATAACCACTTTCGCTTTTTACCTGTAGCGTCAGCAATGAGAATACCCGCAAAATAGTCAACAACAATAGTTACAAATAGAATAAGAATATAGATAGGCTTGAAGACCGCATAAAAATAACAACTAGCCAGAAGCAACAACCATATTCTACCCCGGTGTGGTAAACTGAAATATGCTAAAGTAACAACAATAAAAAAGAATATGAATTGTAAAGAATTAAATAGCATCCAGAGGGGTCCTTTAGTTCAGAAATCAAGTTTCAAAGTTCTTAGATATTCTCAAAGTTTCAAAGGTATTTTTATAGAGAATATTTATTAAAACTTATTGGAAATAAAAAAGTCGTCAATAAATTGACGACTTTCAAGTGAACCCGGCAGGATTCGAACCTGCGACCCACAGATTAGAAATCTGTTGCTCTATCCAACTGAGCTACGGATCCGTTTCGGGTGTTTTTCCGAATGTGGGTGCAAATATAACGGTTTCATTTTATCTTGCAAAACTCATTTTAAAAAAATGTTAATTTAGTTTTGGAGTAGACTTTACTAAACAGATTTCTAATCTGTAATTCGAAGACGATTGGCCATTGCTGTTCGAATCCTACCGGGTCGAAAATAGTAAGTTTAATTTTATGCTTTTGCGTAAACCAAAGCCACGCAGCCAGATTTAAAAACCTTTGCTTCTGCCAGTTTTAATTCCAACGACTCAGGTAAATCAATACTTCCCAACAACCGTCTGCCTTCTCCGGCAACCAATGGTTGAACCACAAAGTGAAACTCATCAACCAGTCCGGATTCGATCAATTGTGAAGACAAATCCACGCCACCCAGCAATATATCTTTGCCGTCTTCCTGTTTCAGTTTCATTACCTCTTCTTGTAGATTTGAACGAAAAATTTTCGTTTTCCCATCTTCAACTTTTTCCAGAGTTTTTGAGAAAACAATAATCTGACTCATTGAATCAAATGCATTTGCAAAATCATTTATTTCTTTTGTAGGACCTGATTGTTCTTTTGCTACATCTGGCCAGAAAGGAACCATCAACTCATAGGTTTTACGCCCGTAAAGGAGAGTGTCAGCTTGCTGAAAGAGCTTAGTAAAATATTCATGAATATCTTTATGTACTTCTTTATTATTTGCTTGTTTAGTGTGGTCAACATTACCATCTAGTGAAGTATTAATACCAAAAATTAATTTTCTCATTTGATTACTTTAGTTTACTGTCCTGTGAATAAATTATTTTTTAATGAATCTTAAATTAGGTCACTTGAGAGTATTTAATATGAAAATACCAATTAGCCTTTCTTCATTTGTTCAATAGCCATCCAGCCATCTGGTGTCATACCCATAATTTCAGTGGCAACTCCCAGCGTTTGATAAGTATCAAAGAAAATCATTTTCGCAATAGGATGATTCACCTCACTGATAACCTCATACCCTTGTTGGCGCAAATTGTTAACGATAGCCTCAAAACCACTAATGGGTAAACGGTAAGCCATGTGTTGTATCCCACCATTAGGGTATTTGGCTAAATAATCATGAAACAAACTTTGGCCTGAAAGCGGCTGAATAAGCTCCACAAAAGTCCCATTATGGTAAGTTTGTGTAGTCAACCAATCAGAACCTACAATTTTATTATAATAACTCATATTTAAATCCTGAGCTCGGATATGTTGTGATGGAGGAAAACCCGTAACTCCTAAAGTAGTTGAAAGAAGTTTTGTAGCGGCATTAATATCAGGAACTACCCAACCAATTTGAGCAAGCTCTAAATTTACAATGGGGTTAACATTATTACTCATATTTGTGCATTTAGTGTATACAAAATTAGAATGGTTGGTTTTCTCATACAAGGGGCATTTACGCCAACCTAAAGGCAATTTGAGACGAGTTTATGGGGCAAATAAGAACTGCTTAAAATATTCTACAGATATTAATAACATTGTTGCACTGGTATAGTTTTTTAATTATTTGACGTGATAAGACCTTATTGTAAATCTAAAACCTTAAGAAAATGACAAAGGACTTAATATTTGACTTTACGGTAAACGAAGATAATAATACCGTAGATGTAAGACGTGAATTTCCGGCAAATCTTGATACGGTTTGGGATTCATGGACAAAGGCTGGAATTTTAGACCAATGGTGGGCGCCAAAACCCTGGAGGGCTCAAACAAAACATTTTGATTTCAGAGAAGGTGGTATCTGGCTTTACGCGATGATTGGCCCTCAAGACGAAAAACAATGGAGCAAAGCAGAGTTCGGGAAAATTGAAGAAAAAAGATTTCTTTCGTGGTCGGATGCTTTTTGTGATGAAGATGGAAACGAAAGCTCATCTATGCCCGGTTCTTTCTGGACAATTATTTTCAGCGAGGAAAATGGCAATGGAATTGTTGACATTACAATACAGCACGAAAGCTCAGCTGATTTGGATGCGATACTGAAAATGGGCTTTAAAGAAGGCTTTACAATGGGGTTGAATAATCTGGAAGAAATATTATCAGAGAAAGATCCACATTTTAATTCTTAACAATATTGAATTAATTCGAGTCGCCAATCATTGGCGACTTTTTTTGTTTTATACGATTCCTAAGTCTCAAAACTACCATCTCAATTCCATTATCTCCACGTATCCGCAATTTGGTTACAAAATGCCTCAATTCGACTACAAATCTCGTTAGCCCCTTGCTGACCTTTGTGACATAATTCATTTAAATAGAAAATTATGTTACAACAAAATGAAAATGCAGGAAATACACCTGATACATCTTATAAAGTCTGGTTCATTACGGGTGCTTCCCGAGGATTCGGACAGGTTTGGGTAGAAGCTGCCCTTAAAAGAGGAGATAAAGTAGCCGCAACCGCTCGGAAACTGGAAAGCATTGCCGGATTGAATGAAAAATATGGTGAAAATGTATTAACACTTGAACTGGATGTGACCAATGCAGAGCAGGCAAAAGCCGTTGTTGAGCAGGCCCACAAACATTTCGGAAGACTCGACATCGTTTTCAACAATGCAGGATACTCGCTTGTAGGTACTATAGAGGAAGCTAGTGCAGAAGAGATACGTACCCTCTATGAAACGAACATTATTGGCCCGGTTTCTGTTATTCAAGCGGCCTTGCCATTGCTGAGAAAGCAGGGTTATGGGCATATTCTGGGTACATCAAGTAATTTAGGTCATGTTACCTTACCGGTGATAGGTTATTATTGCTCATCAAAATGGGCATTTGAAGCCATTCATGAAAGTCTGGCAACTGAGGTAAAAGCTTTTGGTATAAAAGTAACCATCATAGAACCGGGTGCGTATGCCACTGAATTTGGCAGCCAGCAATCTTTGAAATTTTCGCAGAATCTTGATATCTATACAGATTTCAAAGCAGAGTTTTTCAAGAGTCTGGGAACATTGGAGAGGGGAGACCCTAATGCTACACCAAATGCACTTTTTGCCGTTGTAGATGCAGAAAATCCTCCATTGCGTTTCTTCTTAGGTAGCCATAATTTACCATGGACACGCGCTGCTTATCAGGAACGCATGGCAACCTGGGAGGCATGGGAAGAAATCTCTAACTCAGCACAGGGTTAATTCGGTTAAAAGAAACCGTGACAAATAATAATGTAAATGATAAAATGATAACTGATAGTAAGATACATATCAGTTATCATTTTTAAGCAATAGAGAATATGAAAAAAGAAGATAATAGCCCACTGAAAATTACATCTTTGTCTGAAGGGCATCTCATTTTTGGTTTGCCTAAACCTCTGCATCCCTTAATTACGGTGATTAATGGTATGAACAACCGGATTGATACAGATAGGTATCCAACAAGTCATGTGCTGAATTTTTATAAGATAGCCTATAAACCCAAACTGACGGGGAGGTTAAAATATGGTCAGAGTTATTATGATTTTGATGAAGGGGGCTTATTATTTGCCGCCCCGAGTCAGGTGATTGGAAATAATGATAATGAAGACCACGTATGCTCGGTATACACTTTATTAATCCACCCCGATTTCTTTTTGGGCTATCCTTTAGCCAGAAAAATTAAACAATATGGCTTTTTCTCCTACTCAACCAATGAAACCCTGCATCTTTCAGAGGAAGAAAAGGAAACAATGATTGGTATTTTCAAAATGATTGAAAATGAATTAACAAGCCGGATTGATGATTTTAGCCAGGATGTAGTCATTTCTCAGATTGAATTATTGCTTAATTATGCCAGTCGTTTTTATAAGCGCCAGTTTATTACCCGTAAAAGTATTAATAATAGCGTATTACAAAAGTTGGAAGATATTCTGGATAGTTATTTCAGAGATGAAATAAGCCTGAGTCAGGGAATTCCAACGGTTCATTATCTTTCAGAGAAACTGAATTTATCACCCAGTTATTTAAGCGATGTTTTGCGTTCGCTTACCGGGCAAAATGCACAGCAACATATTCATCACAAGCTTATAGAAAAAGCAAAGGAAAAATTATCAACTACAAATGCATCAGTAAGCGAAATTGCCTATGAACTGGGTTTCGAACATCCACAATCGTTCAGTAAACTATTCAAAACAAAAACAAACCAATCGCCTTTAGAATTTAAACGTTCTTTTAACTAGGCAATAAAAGTATATATCCCTAATAGCTATGTCATGATTGAGTATTTTGTTGATTATCAATAAAATACGGCCGTTTTTTATATCTTTGTATAAATCAACTAAACGCTACCGTCATGACAAAAAAACTTCTTTTGTTCACCTTTTTACTATGCAGCATAGTCTACCTTAACAGCTGCCAGAAAACATCTTCAACACAGGATTCAACTTTAACCGAATATTTTAAAGACACCACCTCAGGCATTAAATCGGGTGGTATTCAGATGGTCAGCATCAATACCCATAAAGGCAAGTTCAATGTCTGGACAAAACGATTTGGCAATAATCCTAAGATTAAGTTATTAGTGCTCAACGGAGGCCCAGGTGGCACACACGAGTACTTTGAGTGTATGGAAAGCTTTTTACCTGCCGAAGGTATCGAACTGATTTACTATGACCAACTAGGCTGCGGTAATTCTGATAATCCGAATGATACTACTTTCTGGCAATTACCTCGTTTTGTTGAAGAAGTAGAGCAGGTTCGTCAGGCATTGAAACTGGATAACAGTAATTTTTATCTGCTAGGTCATTCATGGGGTGGAATATTGGCCATGGAATATTCATTGAAATATCAGCAGCATATCAAAGGTCTGATTATTTCAAACATGATGAGTAGTTGCCCTGATTATGGTAAATATGCCGATAGTGTATTAGCACCACAATTCGACCCGAAAATATTGGCCCGCATTCGTGAAATAGAAGCCAAAAAAGATTTTGCTAACCCTGATTATATGCAACTGCTAATGCCTAATTTCTATGCCAAGCACATCTGCCGCTTACCACTTGACCAATGGCCTGAGCCTGTTACCCGTACATTCAGCAAGATGAATAACTCACTGTATGTAACCATGCAAGGCCCAAGCGAATTTGGTATTGGCGGAAATCTGGTGAACTGGGATAGAAAAGCGCAACTAAAAAATATCTCTGTACCAACCTTGGTAATTGGCGCCAAACATGATACCATGGACCCTACCCATATGCAATGGATGAGCACACGAGTACAAAATGGCAGCTATCTGTTCTGCCCCAACGGGAGCCATATGGCTATGTGGGACGACCAGCAAACCTATATGACCGGGCTGATTAAATTCTTGAAAGGAACGAATGATGGACAAAAGAAAATAGCCCTATAAGCCAGTCAGCACACAATCTTTTAGAGTTTTTAGCCAACAGATAAGTTTTTATAAAAACAGCCTTCGCAATTGAAGGCTGTTTCCATCATTCTATCTAAACTTCAAATCAAGCTAAATCAAATCTGTCCAGATTCATTACTTTTGTCCAGGCAGCCACAAAATCTTTGATGAATTTGTCTTGCGCATCCGAACTAGCATATACTTCAGCAATGGCTCTCAATTCAGAGTTCGAGCCAAATACTAAATCTGCACGGGTTCCTGTCCATTTAGTTGAACCAGTTGTTCGGTCAGTTCCTTCATAAAGCTCTCTATCCTGAGATGCTGCTTTCCATGCAGTACTCATATCCAATAAATTTATAAAGAAATCATTGGTCAATACACCCGGACGAGCCGTAAACACCCCATGTTTAGAACCATCAAAATTAGTATCCAGCACACGCATACCACCTACTAATACAGTCAATTCAGGCGCAGTTAAAGTAAGCAAATGTGCTTTATCTATCAATAATTCTTCAGTAGATACACGCATTTGTGCTTTACGATAATTGCGGAAACCATCAGCCACAGGCTCTAGGAAACCAACTGATTCTACATCCGTCTGGTCTTGTGAAGCATCCATGCGACCCGCAGTGAAAGGAACTGATATTTCTTGTCCTGCCTCTTTTGCTGCTTTTTCAATACCTGTACCACCTGCCAATACAATCAGGTCGGCAATAGAAACTTTCTTGCCACCTGCCTGAAAATCTTTCTGAATGCCTTCTAATACACCTAGTACTTTCTGTAATTGAGTCGGGTTATTCACTCTCCAGTATCTCTGTGGAGCCAGACGAACACGAGCGCCATTGGCTCCACCACGTTTGTCAGAACCACGGAAAGTAGAAGCAGAAGCCCATGCGGTTGATACTAACTCAGATACGCTCAAGCCTGATTCCAGTATTTTTGCCTTCAGCGTTTCAATGTCACCTTCATTCACTAATTCATGATCAACTGCCGGAATCGGGTCTTGCCAAAGCAATACTTCTTCCGGTACTTCTGGACCCAGATAACGGGCACGAGGACCCATATCACGGTGTGTTAGTTTAAACCAGGCACGGGCAAAAGCATCTGCAAAAGCATCAGGGTTTTCTAAGAAATTTCTTGATATTTTTTCGTAAGCCGGGTCAAATCTTAGAGCAAGGTCAGTAGTAAGCATCGTTGGTAAATGCTTTTTCGAACCATCAAATGCATCTGGAATAATACTTTCTGCATTTTTTGCTATCCACTGATGCGCTCCTGCCGGGCTTTTGGTCAACTCCCATTCAAAATTGAATAAGTTCTCAAAGAAGTTATTGCTCCATTGGGTTGGCGTAGTTGTCCAGATTACCTCCAATCCACTCGTAATCGCATCTGCACCTACACCAGAGTTATAGCTACTTTTCCAGCCTAAACCTTGTAATTCCAGATCTGCTGCTTCTGGCTCTTTACCTACATGAGATGCAGGCGCTGCACCATGCGTTTTACCAAAACTATGCCCACCGGCTATCAGGGCAACTGTTTCTTCATCGTTCATTGCCATACGGCCAAATGTATCACGAATATCTCTGGCAGCAGCAATCGGATCCGGGTTACCATCCGGGCCTTCAGGGTTAACGTAAATTAAGCCCATTTGCACGGCCGCCAATGGTTTTTCCAGATTACGGTCATGATGAATATGTCCATCAGCATTATCATCTGACGAAACCACGCCATGCTCTTTGGCTACACCTTCCGAACCATCAGCATAACGAATATCTCCTCCAAGCCAGGTGGTTTCCGAGCCCCAGTATACATCCTCATCCGGCTCCCAAACATCGGCACGACCACCTGCAAAACCAAAGGTTTTAAAGCCCATTGATTCCAGCGCTACGTTTCCTGTAAGAATCATTAAATCGGCCCATGAAATTTTGCGACCATATTTTTGCTTAATCGGCCAAAGCAATCTACGGGCTTTGTCAAGACTTACATTATCAGGCCAGCTATTCAATGGTGCAAAGCGTTGTTGCCCGGCGCCACCACCTCCACGACCATCAGTTACTCTATACGTACCTGCACTATGCCATGCCATACGGATAAACAAAGGGCCGTAATGCCCAAAGTCGGCAGGCCACCAATCCTGAGAGTCAGTCATCAGGGCATGAAGGTCTTGTTTGACTGCCGCAAGGTCAAGACTTTTAAATGCTGAAGCATAATCAAAATCTCCATCCATCGGATTTGATTTCGATGAGTGCTGGCGCAAGATACTTACCTTTAACTGATTTGGCCACCAGTCACGGTTTCTTGTGCCGCCACCTGCCGTATTGTGTTTCATTGTACCATTATGAAACGGGCATTTGCTAATATCGCCGGATTCTTGTCCCATGTTTTAAAAAGTTTAAAGATTTAATGAATAATGTTTAAATGTATCTGAATAGGGTGTTGTCTTATAAAATTATAAATGCTAGCCTAAAGATAGATTAGAGCAATGTTAATTTTATCAGAGGGTATTAAGTATGATAAGCATTAGTATGGCTCATGATATTTCTGTTTTGAATCAATGAAATCGGCCTGGTTAACTGTCGTAATTTTATCCGGTGTAAAATTATTGCTTTGGTGTTTATAATCAAAATCAATAAATTCTATATTTTGATAGATTTTATCTATTTGAATTGACTTGTTCTAGTCTTCCTTCAAAAAAGGTTCCCACCATAAAGAGCAATCTTTTCTGGTTCTTTTTGGGTGGCTGGTACTTTCACAGACTCCTGATTCAAAAAGGTATTCACCGTAGCGTCTACCTTTTTGGGTTCCGCTTGGGTGGCAGCTGGTACTTTGGCACTATTGTGCTTGCAGCGCTTTCTTTGACTGGACTTCCCCTGAATTTCCGACTTAAGATTGTCTTTTGAAAGTATTTGAGGAGGTTTTTGATAAAATCATACTGTTGGTGTACTTGTAGAATCATTAGCTTGTCATGTAATGATTGAGGCGTGGAGAAATTTATAATAGATTAGGCAGTTTCAAAAAAAGCTTCTAAAAGTGATTAAACGATGACGAAAAAAATATTTATGATTTTACTTTGAAATACAAAGCTCCTTTTATTAACTTTGAATTGCAAAGTACTTTTAGTGTAAGCGAAAAGCTATTTTGTCAACTATACAAATCAATCTGAAAAAGCATTACAAATCATTCAATCAAAAAATACAATTATGAAAAACTTAGCGGGTAAAATCATCGGTTTCGCTATAGGTATGGCAGGTTTTCTTTTACTTTTTAAAATATTAATATTGGATAAAACATCTCCATCAGATGAACTAGCCCCTGGAATGGTACTTATTATGTCTATCACCAGCGGAGTAATTTTAGGTTTTGCAGGGAATTTCGTGCAGAATTATCTCAAGAGGGCTAAAGTATAACAGCACTCAGAATTTAATTGACAATTAACCAGAACAATATAAATACTTCACAAATATGACAGCAAATAACAATTTATCATCTAATAGTTTCAATACTTCTTTATTGATTAAGCGTGTACTAATCGGCACTGCAATAGGTTTGGTAACAATACTTTTCTTTGTATTACGAGTAAATCCGAATCATCCGGACTGGGGTCAATATTGGCTGGCTCAGCCATTAATCATTACACCCTTAGCAGGAGCGGCGGCTGGTGTATGTAATCATTTTCTTGACTTCCTGCGCAATGAAGGCGGCAATAAAAAGATACTTGCCAATATTCTGGCAGTGCTTATCTATATCGTAGGCTTGTGGATGGGCATTGTTTTAGGTTTAAGTGGCACTATGTGGAATTAAGGGTTTGTTCATACTTGAATTTTTGGTGTAAATACAAACAAGCTTCTTCTGTATGGAAGAGGCTTGTTTTGTTTTTGGGTAAAGCAGTAGCTATCTTTTACCAAACATAGATAATTGGCAGGGCGAATGGTGCAATGCGCAAATAAATTTAATAAATTTGGCAATTCATTCATGATTAAACACACGTTTTTTAGCAAAAGATAGATTATGCCAACGCTACATTGGATTGGAAAAGAGAAAGTGATAAACCACCACCTGGATGTACCATTTAAAGTGCTGGAGCATACTTACGGGTTCGACAACGGTACTCAAAGTGAAAAAGAAACCAGTAGTGGTAATAAAATTATACATGGCGATAATCTGGAAGCATTAAAGGCACTTTTACCGGAATATGAAGGAAAAATAAAATGTATCTATATTGACCCTCCTTATAATACGGGTAACGAAGGTTGGATATATAACGATAACGTAAACGACCCTAGAATAAAACGTTGGCTTGGTGAAACAGTGGGAAAAGAAGGCGATGATTTGACAAGACACGATAAATGGTTAAGTATGATGTATCCAAGAATTAAATTACTTCAAAAGCTTTTAGACGAAGATGGATTAATTTTTATGAGTCTGGATGATAACGAATTGGAAAATGGGTTATATCTATTAAATGATATTTTTGGAAAAAGAAATAAGTTGGCATGTGCTCCTTGGTTAGCAGAGCCAAGTGGGGGAAAAGAAAAAAGGTGGTTGAGAAATGGGCATGAATATGTGTTAATATATCATAATGGCAACGCAAGTTCAATAACACAAGAAGAAAGGTCTTCGGGGACATTAAATTTAAAAGATAAATGGGGACTATATAAAAAAGGTAGAGAGCTAAGGAAGTGGGGAGGTACTTCCCTTCGTGAGGATAGAGAAGGACAGTGGTTTCCATTAATTACTCCGACTGGAGAAGTTGTATACCCTTACAGGAACGATGGAAAAGAGGGACATTGGCGATGGGGTGAAAAACAAAAAATGAAACCAGTTATAGAAGACCCGGAAATAGCCCATTGGGAACTTTGTCCATATGATACGGGAGTCATTGTAAATGGAGAGACAGAACGATGGGTTCCTTTTGAAAAAATTAGAGACTCAAAAAGAATGGTAGGCTGGACAACGTGGTTAAATTCAGTAGGTTATAACTCTGATGGCACAGCAAAACTCAAAGAGATATTTGGTTCAAAATTATTTGATACTCCCAAACCCGTTAGTTTAATTGAATGGCTAGTTTCTCTGCATAATGATGAAAATGCCATAGTTTTAGATTCATTTGCAGGTTCTGGAACTACGGCTCATGCTGTAATGAATTTAAACAGTTTAGACGAAGGCAATAGAAAATTCATACTAATCGAAATGGAAGATTATGCCGACAGCATAACCGCCGAAAGGGTAAAAAGGGTAATAAATGGTTATGCAGATAAAGAAGGCACAGGTGGCAGTTTTGATTATTATGAATTAGGGCAACCGATGTTTTTAGAA
The DNA here is from genome assembly GCF_054779675.1 of Emticicia fontis. Lineage (NCBI taxonomy): Bacteria > Pseudomonadati > Bacteroidota > Cytophagia > Cytophagales > Leadbetterellaceae > Emticicia > Emticicia fontis. The sequence continues at coordinate 189,337 of NZ_BAAGXU010000002.1, read as the reverse complement.
GACGGCAACCTGAACGAAACCATAGCCATAGAAAAAATAAAAGCCTATATCTATTACACCGAAACAAAAGAGGCTTTAGTCACGGCTGAAAATTCGGATAACGTCTATTATCTGGGGCAGACAAACGAAACAGCTTACTATTTTTATTATGAAGCTAATGACATAACTACCTTAGACTATGATTTTCTGGCGGGTATCAAAACCAAAGCTGAGCAATACGTAATCTATGCCGACAATTGTGTGCTAACTAAAGATTTCATGGCTCAGCACCATATTATATTCAAGAAAATTCCGAGAGATATAACAAGATTTTAAGCAATGGAATTAAAACCCTATCAGCAAGAAGTAATAAACGACCTGACATTATTCTTAGAGCATATTCAGCATACAAAAGATGTAAAACTGGCATTCTATGATTTCTGGTCTAAACACCCCAAAACTCCATTGTTTCCGTTCTCGGGTTCAACTATTGAGCCCTATAAAAATAATGTACCGCGTGTTCCGCATATATGTGTAAAAGTACCCACCGCAGGTGGCAAAACATTTATTGCCTGTAATGCACTCAAAACCATATTTGATGCTTTTGCTTACGACAAACCCAAAGCAGTAGTGTGGCTCGTTCCGTCTATCACCATTCTTGAGCAAACCCTCAAAAACCTGAAAGACCCTGCGCATCCGTACCGGCAAAAAATTAATTCTCACTTCGGCAATAGAGTCGAGGTTTTCGATAAAAACACCCTTTTGCAAGGTAGCGGTTTTAATGCCACTACCGTAAAAGAACAGCTCAATATTATGCTGTTTAGTTTTGATAGCCTGAGAGCCAGAAATAAAGAAGACCGTAAGGTTTTTCAGGAAAACGGCAACCTTCAATCTTTCGAAACATTACTCGGTACCGAAGCCGAAATTACATTGGGGTCGGTCATTAAGCAACTGAACCCGGTAGTGGTAGTAGACGAGAGCCACAATGCAGAAAGTGATTTAAGTGTAGAAATGCTGAAAGAATTAAACCCATGTTTCATTCTTGACCTTACGGCTACTCCGCGCAAAAACAGTAATATTATCAGTTTTATTGATGCGCTGGAACTGAAAAAAGAAAACATGGTAAAATTGCCTGTTATTGTGTATAATCATCAGGATAAAACAGAGGTTATCAATTCAAGTTTACAACTACAGCAAAGACTTGAATTACAAGCAAAAGAAGAACAAAAGAAAGGCGGCAGGTATATAAGGCCAATAGTTTTGTTTCAGGTACAGCCTAAAAATGGTATTGCTTTCAGTAATGAAGAAGAAGAGAAAACAAATGTACAGAAACTCAAAGAAAAGCTTCTGGAATTAAAAATACCCGAGGCGCAGATAAAAATCAAAACCGCCAGTATAAACGAAATAAAAGGTATAGACCTCATGAGTGATACTTGTGAAGTACGCTATATTATTACTATCAACGCCTTGAAAGAGGGATGGGACTGTCCTTTTGCTTACATACTGGCTTCTCTGGCAGATAAGAGTTCTTCCGTAGACGTAGAACAGATTTTAGGAAGGGTACTAAGGCAGCCCTATGTCATGAAACATAACTTTCCGTTGCTTAATATGAGTTATGTGCTTACAGCTTCATCCAGATTTCTGGAGACATTAGATAATATTGTTAAAGGGCTCAATAAAGCCGGATTCAGTGAAAAAGACTATAAAGTTGCCGACCAGTCAGTGATTGAAACAGAAAAACCACAAGACCCATTACAGCAATTAGTAATGTTTGGTACAAATGAAACCAAAACAGAAAAACTAAACCCGCCAGAAGATAATACCAAGGATGTAACCTATGATATTGACACAACAAGAATTTCATTTTTAAATGAAAATGAAGTAGCCAATAATACAGTTTCTGAAATTGAAAAAACAGCTATCGAGCAGAATCTGACTTTTGAAAATATCGTATCAGAAACCTTGACTAATAATATTGCCATTTTACCAACTGCGATTCAATCACTCGTGAAAACCTATCAAATCAAAGAAATATTTCAGGAAGAAGCCAGTCAGGTGGTAATTCCTCAATTTTTTCTAAAAGTACCTGCGAATGATTTATTTGGTCAGAAAGAAGATGCATTACTTCAGAAAGAAAATTTGTTAACCGGCTTTCAGCTTAGTAAGTCGGATACAAATATTATGTTCGATAACATAGTATCAGAACTATACAAAGTAGATTTGGATGAAACAAAAAAAGAGCATACGCCAACTTTTGTAAGAATTGACGGAAGTGTGAAAGACAAAGTAATGGAATACATGCTCGACCCATTAAGGAAAGATAGCAGAGTAAAAAACTTCACAAAAAGAATTATGGATATTATCGGCAATATGTATCCAATTGCCGATAAAGAAATTGAAAAATACATCAAACGGATTCTGGAAGATTTTCAGGATGAGCAATTCAAGGATTTTGCCAACAATGAATACACTTATACCGATAAAATCAAAAGAAAAATAAAAACCCTTTCGGAAGAATTTGCAGAAAAGAAATTCAAAGAGTTTCTGGACACTGACAAAATATATATCAAGCCCAACTTCAGATTACCTAAAAGTATTTCACCGGGTGAAACAGCAAAAGATATTACAAAATCTCTTTATGAAAAGGAGGGCAAAATGAATGGTTTTGAAGAGAGAATAATTAACGAAATAGGCAATTTGAATAATATAAAATTCTGGACAAGAAACATTGAAAGAAGAGGTTTTATGATTAATGGCTTTATTAATCACTATCCCGATTTCATTATTCAGACAAAAAATAATAAAACTATTATTTTAGAAACAAAAGGTGACCATCTGGATGCTGAGCAAAAAATCAGATTAGGCCGCCTTTGGGCAACTAAAGCTGGAAATTCATTTAGATACTTTATGGTGTATGATAGAAAAACTGTAGATGATGCATACAAACTAGACGATTTTCTGAGTGTTTTAAAAGAATTATAATATATAGTTGCTATTATTTTGATGCCTTATAATATGATGACAAAAGAATAATTGTATCAATACTCATAACTTTCAATCATAAACGCTTAAAGGTGAAAACTTGGGAGTATCTTTTTTGAACGCCATTAATTTCAGTGCTTTGAAAAAAACTACAACTATGAATCCTAAAACTCTATCAAGAAAAGATTTTGTCAAAAGCTCTGCTTTGGCCTTTACAGGATTAGTGAGTGCACCGAAAATATTTTCCGACAAAAAACTTTCAACTATGAATAGTGAGCAGACGCTTACACTTAAAAATGTAAGACTGGAAACAGGATTTGAATATGAAGGTGAGGAGGTAGTAGGAACAAAGACCGATTTATTTTGTATCGAAATAGCAGACGGTAAAATCAGCAAAGTTTTACCAAATAATACCAAAACAAAAGCTATTGATGCCAAAGGCTTATTGATGTTGCCTGCATTTAAAGATATGCACATTCATCTGGATAAAACATTTTACGGTGGCCCCTGGAAAGCCACCCGAAAAAGACAAGGCGGTGTAAAAGGAATGATTGCCCTGGAACAGAAAATTCTTCCCGAAATGCTTAAGACATCAACCTATCGGGCCGAAAAAATGATTGAACTACTGCAATCTTATGGGTCAAGCTATGCCCGGAGTCATGTCAATATTGAGCCTACTTCTAAACTGGATTCACTTAAAAATCTGCAAAAAGCATTAGACAATAAAAAAGCAGGCTTTGGCGCTGAGCTGGTGGCTTTTCCACAGCATGGCATTTTCTATACTGATTCGGCGAACTTAATGAAAGAGGCCGCCGCAATGGGTATTGATTATATAGGTGGTGTAGATCCTTTTTCAGTAGACGGGAGCATTGAAAAAACAATGGATTTTATTGTGAAACTGGCTTTGGATTATAACAAAGGCATAGACATCCATTTGCACGAAACTGGAGAATCTGGCTTAAAAACTGTAGAATACCTGATAGACAAAGTGAACGAGAACCCAGTATTGAAAGGGAAATCTTATATAAGTCATTGTTTTGTATTAGGTAGAATTGATAAATCAAAACAGGAAGAGGTAGCCGAAAAACTGGGAAATGCACAGGTGGGTATCATGTCAACTATTCCATTCGGTAATCTGATTATGCCTATACCTACCTTGTATAAGTATGGTGTGAAAATCGGCACAGGCAATGACAGTATTATAGATCACTGGAATACATGGGGGAGTGGGAGCGTATTGGATAAAACCAAACTGATGGCACAACTCTATGGATACAATACCGAATTTGACCTTTCGAGAAGCCTGAAACTGGCCACCGGCAATATTCTGCCTCTGGATGATAAAGGAAATCAGCAATGGCCTAAAGCTGGCGATGTAGCCAATGTAGTATTGATAGATGCCAGTTGCTCAGCTGAAGCAGTTTCAAGAGTATCCCCTGTTAAATCTTTGATTCATGAAGGGAATGTGGTTTATTAAAAAAATGGAGTTCTATTTTTATTGCTGGTTTTATTATTTGATATTTACACATTAATTTCAGGAATTATTGAACTGAATAAAAGGAAGCTTGTGTCTAAAAAAAAACTTCATTTAGTAGCCTAATCATTACTATTATATTCAACATTTATTTAATTTACAATCGTAAGTATTCTCATGCGTACTTTTTTTCTATTGCTTTTTATAAGTCTGAATAGCTTTGCTCAAAGTAAACAAGCGCTTCAAAAACAACTTGATAGTCTTAAGCGTATCCACGCTCAAGTGACGATAAATTTAAGCGAATTACAAAAGAAAATAGATGTGGCTCAAAGTCGTTTAGATTTGGTTACTGCTAAAGAACTTTCGTTGGGTTTTCAGCCAATCAGGCTTACCTTGAAAGGGGTAGTTTTATTTAGAGATAAGAATGGAACGACAAAAGAATATATTCCGACAGGTTCTGTAATAGATATTATTGGATATAGTGAAGGAAATGCTAAAGTATTATATAAAGGTAAAAATGGTTATATAAGTGCTGTGCAATTCGAAGAATATGCCGAAGTGTATAAGCAACTCAAACCATTAATGGATAAAGAAAATACGGTTAATGCTGCCAAGGAAGCTCAGGAAAACTCAGAAACAGAGGAAGCAGAAAAGAAGAGAATTAAGAATTTTATAAGTCTGGGCAGCCCTTTAGCATTCTTTCAAACATCAATTTCTTATAACGCTATTGATGTGCCAGTAGTAAATCTTTCTATTCTAAATATCAGCGATAAAGTAATAGATGCTTATGAGGTAAGTATTGCCTGTTATGATAATTATGGCCGTCCTGTGAACCGTATTTTTAGCACAAGTAATAAATATAAGGGAATCTCTCAGGGTGAAATAGAAATACAAAAAGGAGAAGAAGTAGAGTGGACACTAAATGGGTATGAAAATACGACTAAAATAGTTATTTCTCTGGTATCAGTACATTTTAAGAACGGGAAAAAATGGGTACCAACGAAACCTGTAACCATTAAGAGTGAATAACTGTTAATCTTTATTTTAGAAACAACCATAATAAAATCTTTTTGTAGTGGCCGAATTTTTTAATGAAGTTGTTTAGGATTTTCGTTACTTTTTTAAATAAAAGGAACAATCCTGAACAACTTTAATAATTAAATCAAGTGCACTCTCATGTATCCAGGTATTATTTGAGGTTCATTCTAAAAAGATTTAAGAAGCGTATGTGGCGGATACCCAAAGTGATTTTTAAAGGCATAAGAGAAATGCGATAGATTTTCAAAACCCACCTCAATATAGACATCACTGGGTTTTCGTTGTTTTTCTACTATATGATAATGGGCCAGTTGTAATCTTTTTTCCTGCAACCATTTCTGAGGAGTCGTCTGGTAAATCTTTACGAAATCTCGTCTATAGGTAGCCAGACTACGGCCCGTCAGGTAAGCAAATCTATCCAGACTCATATTAAACATATAGTGCCGATCCATAAAATCAGATAAATTGATCTTGCCCGGCTCTTCAAAATTGGTTAATATTCCATCTACGCCTTTATCGATAGACCGCAATATACTTATGGCTTCTTCAATCTTAATATCGGCTAAATCTGGCGGCAGGTTCTCGCCCAGATCAAAATAATGAATCAAAGAAGCCAGACAACTTCCCAATAGAGGATGTCTGGTGAAACTATATACCTTTTGCAACGGCTGTGTACGGCCTACGGCTTTATGTCTGGCATAAAAATCTTTTAACTTCTTTAAAGTCAGATACATAGCCACAGCCTTGTGTGGCAGACCGTCTTTCGGATAATTGATAACAGTTGCCAGTTGATTACGGGGAATCAGAAATACATCGCCTGCATTAAAAGTATAAATGGCATCAGCTTGTATAATCTTGGTTTCACCAGAAATAAACCAGACCAGAATATGATGTTCAAACATCACTTCTGTTTTAAAAAACTTTCCATTAAACTCTGAAAGCTTAATATCCGGGGCAATATAGTGGGTTTCAAATTCCATCATTCTTCAGTAAATGTACAAAATAAACCAAGCCGAAAATAGCTCTCCGGCTTGGTTTGATAAATTATGTTTACCAATTGGTCAATCAACGGGAAACAAAACACCAGTCATTTCTTCGCTCAATGTCCATAAACGTCTGGCATTATCAGCATCTACTGAATAAGGCTTTACTCCGTGCAACGAAGCTGGTTCATCATAATTATGCGCAATGTTTCCCTCATCTAACACAGCTATATCGGCATCTTCGCAATAAACACCCCCAATTCCATTCAGTTGCTGGCTGGTAGCGCACCAAACAGTCGTAGCCGCTCCTTGTTCTATCGTTTTAAGTTTGGCTGCTACTTCTGGTTTGATATTTCCGGCTTCATCATGCGTACCCATTTGCTGAAATAAAGCCATTGGTGCCACACGACCTAAATCAGTACCATTTACTGAACCCGGATGAACCGAAAAAGCCCGCACATTGAAAGCCTTTCCCCGATAATCAAGCTCAACTGAAAAGAGGTTATTGGCTGTTTTAGATTGACCATATCCTTGCAAAGTCTCATATGCACGATTCATGAAATTGGGATCATCAAAATTAAAAGGAGCCATCTGATGCCCGAATGAGGATACATTAACTACTCTTGCACCTCCACCAGCTTTCAGCGCAGACCAGAGTCTGGCTGTTAACTGGAAATGCCCTAAATGATTAGTAGCCAGTTGCGATTCATATCCTCGCGCATCTCTTATCAACGGCACCCACATGATACCTGCATTATTAACCAGAATATCTAGTGTATCATACGTGGCAAGAAATTGTTCTGCAAATACGTCAATTGAAGCTGCATCCATCAAGTCCATTTGCTCGATTGTTATATTCTCAATCCCTTTCAGATTGCTGGTTGCCTTGGCAACATCTCGGGCAGGTACAATTACTCTGGCTCCCGCAGAAACAAAAAATTTCACAGTTTCAAGGCCGATGCCGGCATATCCGCCCGTAACAATGGCTATTTTGCCACTTAAATCAATACCTTGAATGACCTCTTGTGCCGTTGATTGTGCATTGAAACCAGAGTTGAGAGGTGCTTGTAATGTTCCGTTGTAATTATCTGTTAATTTCATCTTGTTAAATATTTTAATAAGACAAAATTAGGCGATACCCGCGAAACGCATTTTGCTGAGAAAGTCAAATTACTTTGTTCTAAGCGTCAAAGTTTTGACTGGCCAATTTAGTTTATCCTTTAAAACCATTTGGCGTAAATAACCCCCTCATAAAATCAACATATTCCTGTTCGGGTTTAGTAGTTCTTACCTGCATCATTTGTTCCAGATCAGGGCCAGCAAGGTATCTTAACTGATGCTTACCATCAGTCGTTGCAGTATAAATTACGTTTGCTACATCAGCTGGAGTAAATTTATTGCCACCGGCAAATGATTTGAAAAACTCGCCCATTTCTTCATTAAAAGCATTGTAATCACTTAGATTGGCATCAAAAGCATAAGAATTCACCGCTCTTTCATAAAAAGGTGTCGCAATATAGCCGGGTTCTATGAGCTTTATCTTGATGCCCTGAGAATCCAGCTCAAAGGCTAAAGATTCCGAAAACCCTTCAATAGCAAATTTAGAGGCACTATAAATGGAAAGCAAAGGCGTAGTTACCCGACCTGCACCAGACGAAATATTGACAATAGTACCGCCTTTATTGGCTCTGAAATGTGGAAGAATTGCTCGGGTAACATTCATTACTCCGAATACATTCACATCAAACTGCGCCTGAATTTTTTCAGGTGATGTGGCTTCGAACAAACCTTGCTGCCCATAACCTGCATTATTTATCAAGGCATCAATTTGCACGAATTGAGTAATACCTTTCTGAATAGCAGCGTCAATAGAGGCCAAATCATTTACTTCTAGCTGGGTTACTAAAATATTAGGTTCGTTTACCAATTCTGTTTCTTTTTCTGGGCTACGCATAGTGGCGATTACATTCCAGCCTTGTCTGGCAAAATGTAAGGACGTAGCTTTCCCTATGCCGGAGGAAGCTCCGGTAATCAATACTGTTTTTTTCATGTGACAGATTGTTAGTTAATATTTGAAGGATTTATTCCATAATGTTGCTTGAAAGCATAAGAAAAATGTGAAAGACTCTCGAAACCTACTTCATAATAAACATCAGACGGGCGACGGCTTTTTTCTTTTATCAGATAATGCGCTTCTTCCAATCTTCTTTGTTGAATCCAACGATTAGGTGTAGTATGAAAAACCTTTTCAAAATCTCTTTTAAATGAAGAGAGACTTCTGCCAGAGAGATAGGCAAATCTTTTGACATCTACATTGAATCGGAAACTCTGCTGCATAAATGCTTCAAGGTCGATTTTATGTGGCATATCAAACTGAAACAATATATTCTTCAGTACCGGGTTCACCTCTAATAAAAGCATAAGTGCCTCTTGGCGTTTAAGATTAATCAGGCTTTCGGGCAATGAAGCATCAAAATAGGGGAGAAGTGTCTTGAAATAATTCTCCAATAAAATATCATGACTTATCTTGAATACTGCCCCTTTTTGCTCGAAAACTGCTTCTTCTGAAATACCATATTGCTCACTGAACTGTAGCAGACTTGCTTTATCAAACACAACCGTGATAGATTTAAAGTCTTGACTTTCTTCGGGTTGTTTAATGAATTTGGAAAGAAAATTCTTTCTGTAAAATACAATATCACCTGCGCTAAATGTTTTGTTGCCATCCGAATCGGCCACTTTCAGATAACCCGAAACTATATAGCATAAGCCATGTTCGGCAATAAATTGTTCGCCGATAACACGCTGCGCATTATGATGTGAATACACTACGCCAGGCATATAAGTAGATATAGAAAGTTCTTTGCTCATTTTTTGCTGTTTCAATAACAATGCAAAGATGGCAGATAAAAAATAATTCTGTTTTCGTCAGAGGCCCAATATTACTTTCGTAGAAAGTTCAACAGTCTTGCCAATATATGCTTTTGAATTGATTCATGACTTATACTAAATGATACTTCAATAAATCTTCTTTAAAAATTTGTGCAAGCAAATACTTGCTTATATATTTGCAAGCAAATGATTGCCTAAGTTTTATGGATACAAGAAGAGATGTTTTCCAGGCTATTGCCGACCCTACCCGCCGACAAATCATAGAAATGTTGGTGAAGAAACCATTACACGTGAACGAAATTGCTGAGAATTTTGAGATGACTCGTCAGGCAGTATCATTACACGTCAAGATTTTATCAGAATGCGGCCTGATTATAATTAAAAAACAAGGTCGAGAACGCTACTGCGAAGTAAAAATTGAAGAACTCAATCAGGTAGGCGAATGGGTGAATTTCTGCCGTCAGTTCTGGAAAGAACAATTCAGCGCATTAGATAAATACCTTACTCAAATACAATCTAATCAACCATCCGATTGTGACAACACAGCCCAATAATACCGATTTTGTGATTAGTTATGAATTCAACGCGCCAAGAGAGTTGGTATTCAATGCCTTTAGCACGGCAGAAGCACTTAATGCCTGGTGGGGGCCGGTGCAAACCAAAAACAGTGTCATAAGTCTGGATTTCAGACCTGGAGGGATTTTTCATTTTAAAATGGAATCACCGCAGGCAACCAACTATGGCAGATTCGTATTTGGTACTATTCAGCCCTATGACCTGCTCGAATTCACTAATTCATTTGCAGACGAACACGCCAACGTAATTCCTGCACCTTTTGATATTCCTTTACCTGACTGTATTTTCTATCGATTGATTTTTACTGAAATGCATGGTAAGACTATAATCACCATGACAGGCCAGCCAGTCAAAGCTTCGCAGGAAGAAATAGCAGGGTTTCAATCCATCAATGCCAGTATGCAGGAAGGATTCGGTGCTAGTTTTGAACAATTATCCACTTATTTAAATAAAATACAATACAATGAGAAAGCTAAAATTACAGGTGCAGATGTCAGTTGATGGTTTTGTATCAACCGGCCCCAATGACGAGCAACAATGGGTAACATGGGCATGGGAAGAAATCAGTTCTGATGTGCTGGCTTTGGCCGATTCTGCTGACACCATTCTCATCGGTCGTAAATTAGCCATAGACTATATTCCTTATTGGGAAAGTGTTTACACAAATCCTGAAGATGAAATGTATGAGGTTTCTAAAAGAGTGGTCAATCATAAGAAAGTAGTATTTACCCAAACCCTCGAAAAATCAGAATGGAATAATACAGAATTAGCCACGGGTGATTTAGTAGAAGAAGTAAACCACCTCAAAAAGCAAGAAGGTAAAGATATAATTGTATATGGTGGAAGCTCATTTGTCGCTAATTTAGTTCAGGCAGGATTAATAGATGAGTTTTATTTATTTATTAATCCTGTTGCACTAGGGAATGGGGAATCTGTTTTCAGTAATTTGCAAGACTGGCAACGATTTAAACTAAAACAATCAACAGTTTATAATTGTGGTATTATTTTAATGACTTATGAGAAAATATAAAATTGATATTCTTTACTAAAGTAGGTTAATTCTCTGATAAATGATTATCAGAGAATTAATTTTATATATTAGTCCAGAGCGGCTTTTCCAATAAAACTCTTTCATGAATCTGACAAGACGCCGCATGCGCTCCAGCCAGATAGCCGATACTCATCAGAAATTCATTTACTATCTCGCCACCAGTAAAACGGAAGGTTTTCTTAAACAATTTTACCCATTCTTCTTTGGTTCGTGGATGATTGGCTTCCAGCCATTTTTCAAATGAACCATGTGATTGTTGAAGCGCCAGAATCGTTTTGGCATTTTCAATCGCAGCGTTGATTTTCAATCGGTTTCTGATGATTCCTGCATCAGCCATTAATCTTTCGCGGTCGGCTTCGGTGTAGTTAGCTACGATCTCAATATTGAAATTGTCGTAGGCTGCTCTGAAAGATTCTTCTTTTTTGAGAATCGTCTCCCAGCTTAAACCTGCCTGATTGATTTCCATAATCAATCGGCCAAATAATTCATTATCATCATGAATTGGAAAACCATAATGATTGTCATGGTAGTTTTTATGTAGTTCTTTCTGCGCACCACTCATGCGCTCAATAGCGAAGCAATAAGACATTTGTGTGTAAGGTTTTGGAATGCAAAGGTAGCCTGAATACGCTAAGGATAGCTACACAAATTGTTTAGTTTATCTGGATTTTATCTGGCCGTATTATCCTCTGAAACCTGTATGATTTATTGAATTCAAAATAATTATTCTCATCATATTAAACCATTCAAAACCTTCTCTGTCAAAGCCGGACAATCTTATTTAAAAGCTAATGACTGACAAAACATCTACTGCAGAAGCTCCAAAACCGCCGGTAAAAACACCTAAAAAGAAATCTCCCTTTCGTGAATGGCTCGACTCCATTGTCTTTGCCGTCGTAGCTGCCTCACTTATTCGTTGGCTCTTATTTGAGCCATACACCATTCCAAGTGGTTCGATGGAGAAAAGTTTATTAGTAGGAGATTTTATCTTCGTAAGCAAATTCCATTACGGTACCCGAACGCCTAAAACAATTTTGCAGGTTCCATTGACCCATCAGAAGATTTGGGGAACTGAAATACCATCTTTTCTGGATTGGATTCAGTTGCCTAACTACCGCTTACCAGGGTTTACCCATGTGAAAAATGGTGATGTGGTTGTGTTCAATTATCCAGGTTGCCCTGAAAGACCAGATGATTTTGGTGGCTACAATAAATATCCGGTTGATTTAAGAACCAATTATATCAAACGTTGTATAGGTATTCCGGGTGATGCCGTAGAAATGCGCGCAGGGCAGGCTTACGTAAATGGAAAGATTTTCGATAATACTGTTGGGATGCAGATGGAATATGAAATCGAAACCAATACACAGGTAAATGATAAGGTCTTCCAGAAATATGGTATCACTGAATTTGGACAGGAAATAAGTGCCGAAGATAAGACGATGTATCTGGTAAAAGCGACGGGACAGGCAGTAAAAGACATGAAAAGTCTGGACTTTGTGAAAAATGTAAGTACCGTAGTGCAAGCCAAAGGTGATACCAGCAATGGCAATTATAATACGTTTCCTTATAATTCGCGCCTGTTCCCATACAATCGTGACAATTTCGGGCCTATCATCGTGCCAAAAAAAGGAGTGACGATTTCGTTAGATGAAAAAAACATTGCCATGTATAAAGGTATCATCACAACTTTCGACGGAAACGATGATGCTAAATACATCAACGGGCAAATCGTGCTCGATGGCAAACCTATTACTTCCTATACATTTAAGCAGAATTACTATTTCATGATGGGCGATAACCGTCATGGCTCTGACGATTCCCGTTTCTGGGGATTTGTACCAGAAGACCATGTTGTGGGCAAAGCCGTATTCATCTGGATGTCAATTGATGCAGAAGGTAGTTTCCTTAACAAAGTCCGTTGGAATCGCTTGTTTAATATTATTAAATAAGTGCAGCACTGATTAGGTGTGTTTCAGTTGTGGGATGCGGCATGATATCGTCTTTTCATATCTGAAACACACTTTTTCTTTTAAATTTCGCTACCAGTATTTTAGAGGCATTAGTATTTTCAGTATATTATTTTTTACAGTTGGGGTCATTTGGATCAACAACCTGGTCAACCCAGCCTTCTGGTCTGTGTGAGGTACTGATGTCTGTTTCCAAACATAGAGCTTTGGGTACTCTGGGTGGTCCATCCCAAATCAATATATAAGCCAGTTCAGGCGGATTGGGCTCAGGGTTTGGGTAACGCTGATTTAATGCCGTAAATAAACCAGAAGGCTCAAGCTTGCCCGTATCTTTTCTATCTAACCAATAACGGACAGTAGCCACCGACGAAGCCGTAAAATAACCTACTACTATTTCGCGCGCATTTCCTACATTGCTGATATTACCTGCCAAAGCGGACGGAGGAGTATCTGCAATACCACCGTTCCCTTGCGTTTGCTCCTGAAACAATCTAAAATACTGATAGGCATCTTTGGTTAATGAAGACTGCCTGACTTCTACCAAAGCACCGTTACACTGGTAATAAGGTATCCGTGCTACTTTTCTATCCAGAATGCTTCCACCATTGGTATTCCTGTCTTCAAATAAATTCAATACGTTATTCTGTAAAATCTCCCAGCACTCGCCCCGACATTCATAATCATACTTCCATTTGGTGGCTACATAGGCAGGCGCTCCTCGTGTATTGGGTTCTACCTGTGTCAGACAATTTTCAAAGGGCTTGGTACCTGATAAATAATATCTTGAAAAGGGATATTCACCCGGAATAATCTCATTGATGGCATACACACCGTTTTCGCAGGTATGGCACCATTTCTTTTTTTCGTAAAGGGTATAATCCCAGCTATAAAAATTTGCCTGGTCTGCTGGGTCTTTCACATCCAGATAGAGGCTATGTACACCTTTAAAGCCACCTTCTTTGGCAAAAGACTCATTGGCATCAAATCGGGCTGTCAGCTTCTCAATAGGAGGGACTTTTGGCATAATCTGTATGGTCGACTCATACTTAGTGCCATCAGTCAACTGAAAACGCAATTGATAAGATGCACCAACCTTACCCTTAAATGTTAATGGCAAAGCATATTCTCCGGGTTTACCTTCTTTTTCTTTAAAAACAATAATTTCTGTCGAATTAACCTCTAATTCAACAATAGCGCTACTAATAGGTATCGTACTTGATTGCCCATATTCTGATTTTGAGCGATTGATTTTTATAATTTGTTCTTCGTCACGGTCGGTTATGATCCCGTCTACTACAATAATATTTATATTGTTTACTCTATCATACTCTATCTGGTCGACACAGCTAAGCAGGGCCAGGAAAAGCATAGCCGAAACAATCGTTTTTTTATGAAAAGATATAAACATAGACTTATTTAAACTCAAAATTATAAGACAACGATGGGATAGGTGTGGCAAAAATGGCTAATCGATACGGATATAGCTCACTTTGTTTAAAATAGATAGAGTAAGCATTTTTTCGGCCATACAAATTATAGACTGTAAATGCCCAGCGCCCTTGCCAACGTCTCTTTTTCATGCTTGGGTTATAGATATTCCAGGCGAAATCAAGGCGATGATAATCAGGCAGGCGCCCCTGATTACGCTCATTATAAACCGGATACACCCGACCCATATAAAAAACCTGTCCATTAGGTGCACTAAAAGGCCGCCCGGTACTATATACAAAATTGAACGAAAAGCTATGCGTTTTTCCCTGATTCAGGTTAATACTCAGATTCAGGCTATGTGGTCGATCATAATTGGCCCGGTACCAGTCTCCATTATTAATCTGTTGTTTCACATCTACATTACCTGTTACCTGATTAAACGAACGGGCATAAGTATAATTCAGCCAGCCGGTCAGTTCACCTTTTTTCTTGCTTAACATCAATTCTACTCCATAGGCTTTGGCTCTGGCAGGTAATAATTGTGTTTCAGGATAGGGTTGTAGCAGGAAATCAGCCCCGGGTTTATAATCCAGGGTATTCTGAGTAGTCCGCCAATAGGCTTCGGTCGAAAACTCAAAAGTATTATCTTTCAGATTCTGAAACCAACCTACAGAAAACAACTGGCTCAATTGCGGTTTAATATTCGGGTCGCTGGTTTTCCAGCGTGCCGTTGGCAGCGGGGTAGTAGTATTGGTGATAACCTGCAAATACTGGCGCATCAGGTTATAACCAATCTTGAAAGAAGTATTCGGCCCCGTAGCATATCTGATGCCTAAGCGGGGTTCCAGTCCACCATATGTTTTCGAGACTTCCCAATTACCATATTTTACTGAATCTATTACGCTCGCTTCATACATGGCTTCGCCCGGTGCATATTTTCGCACTAAACCCGGCCCCAGACTCATAAAATAAGAATAACGTAATCCGGCTGACACTACCAGTTTTTCTGAAAGGCTTGCCTCATAATCAGCATGGATGGCCATTTCTAGGCTGTTTTCATTCGGAGTCTTCCTGTAATTAATATTAGGGCTTCCACCAGGCAATAATTCTCCCGGATTCAACTGATAATGAATCGCATTGATGCCTATTTCAGTTTTCGAGTTTGCACCCTGATAATTCAGATTCGATTTGATTTGTTTTTGCTGTATTTGCTGCCTTAATGTTACTTCACTATTAGTTCCAGATTCAATAGTTAAAATATCAGGCGTATACTGTGCCAATACAGCAGTTGTTTGCAGATTCAGCTTAGGCGAAATCGTACTAAACCATTGTAATAGCCCATTCATAGTCTCGTGGCGATACTGAGTACTGACTGAATTAATATCAGCTAAACCACCAATCAGCTTGGTACTGAATAGGTCTTTACTGAAATAACCCATGGCTGTCATGGTATTATTTCTATTCATCCGCCAGAAAAGCTTACCAACCACATCGCCGAAATTGGCTTTGATACTATCTAATTTTTTTGAAACCAATGGCAAAAGCGAAGAATTAAACGACCCTCTCCCCGAAATCATTAGACCTAATTTGTCTTTTACAATCGGTATATCTAATGTCAGTTTATTGGATACGATACTTACACCGCCTTTCATAGAAAATTTATCTAGGCCCGGATTCCTCAAAGAAATATCCAGTACTGAGCCCGCACGACCTCCAAACCTAGCCGGAACATTGCCTTTATATAAGTCTAGGCCACGCACGGCATCAGCAGGAAACACCGAAAACAAACCAAACATATGCGTTGGGTTGAAGATAGGCGTTTCATCCATTAATATCAGGCTCTGGTCTGTATTACCTCCGCGAATATTGATACCATTAGCAGCTTCGCCAACACTGGTTACTCCGGGCAATAATTGCAGGCTTCTTAAAATATCAATTTCACCCAAAGCCGCAGGAATGCGTTCAATGGTTTTCATATTGATGCGGCTTACACCCAATAAAGGCTCCCGAACTGTACGGTCATAACCTTTATCGGTAACAACTACTTCTTCCAGCTGACTTGAAACACTAAGGAGCTTAATAGAAAGGTCAAGATTTTGCCCACCTCTGATGTTGATGCGATAAGGAAGATAACCTACATGACGTACCACTAAAATATGTGAGCCTGGAGAAAGATATAAACTAAACTTACCTTCGGCATTGGTATAAGTGCCTTTGGTATGTTTTTCAAAGTCGATCACGATAGCTGCTCTGTTGAGCGGCGCATTATCAGCAGAATCACGAACCATTCCGGTCAGTACTTGTGCTTTTGAATAGAAGCTAATCAAACCCGAAAACAAAATAAGTAAAGGTAATTGCTTCATATTGGCCAAGGACAGAGACGATTCGATTTTATAAAATGACGTAATAAAGTATGCTTTTGCTGTTGAATAATAAGTTGAATATTGAAAACACAGTTATGTGCTCTTATATTGTTATGTGTAGAATAAAAAGGCAAAACTATTAAAATTACTGCAATGAAATTAAATCTCTCATTCTTCAAATCACTAATTCACTCAATCGCTCATTCACAAACTCACTCAATTCCCCCAAAACGGCACAGGTGTTTTTTCATTAAATAGTTCCTTTATATAGTAGTCTCTTCTTGATGTTTTATTACAAGAATTATCTCCATTGATAGGATAAATACAAGGTTCATACGGCCCTTGATTATAAGTATACATGATACTGACAGGTTCTTTACTGAGCGTAAGCTCATCGCGATGCGCGCGATTCAGAAAACAATGTCCTAACTCATGAAATACCAAAGCCTCGCGGTTTTGTACGGGAGCGGTTTTCCAGCATCTGGTGTTTATGACTATATTCCGTTGTCCGGTTTTATCTGCTGTAAAATCTCCGCAAACTTTGGCTAAATCAGTCTTAAATGTCATTCGGAGATTTTCAGGTTTTATGATTATGCCTACTTTTTCCGCTTCTTTTATAAATTCGGTTACATGAGGTAGAAATTGAGGGTCAATTTCATAGACCAATATAACAGGTTCATTTTTGCCACAAGCTAAATTAAATAATAGGAGCAGAGCGATTAGGAGTTTCTTTTTCATATCCGAAATATAAACAAAATGTAAGGAAATGAAGAAAAGAATTATAAAATGTGATTTTTTTAATTTTTATACCATTTAATTGCTGGTAACTCTATAATCAATTGCTACAGTTATCCTACCCAACTACCTTAAAACTATACAAATAAGGTGCCTTATGTGCCTTACCGGAATACTGCTTATCATGTCGTTCCAGAATATTCAGACTCAACATTTTGCGCTGAAAAGTAGTGCGGCGGAGTTTTTCGCCTAAAATGGCTTCATATACCTTCTGCAATTCATTCATCGTGAATAAGGATGGCAAAAGATTCACACTTACCAGTTTGCGTTCAAGATTATCACGTAGGGTCTGTAAAGCTTTTTCTACAATTAAGGTATGGTCTTGCATCAAAGGTGGGAGTTTATCAAGCGAATACCAATCGCATGAATCAGATAATGCATCAGGAGTAGGGACTACTTTCTCATAATTAATCAGTGCATAATAGGCCACCGAAATAAATCTGTCAAGCATCCAGTAATTTTCAGGAACATGATGCCCATTTGCTTCCAGAATCGTTTTCATAGCTCCGGCCTGATAACGAGCTACGTCTCCAAAGGTATAAAACTGTTCAAGATAGATATTATCTAATCCGGTTCTTTCCTTTAAACCTCTTCTTACCGCCGCATTCAAATCTTCATCCATCTTCACAAATCCACCGGGCAAGGCAAATAAACCCGTATTATGATATTTCATAATCAAAATTTTGAGCTGGTTACCCGAAAAACCAAAAATAACCGAATCGTAGGCAATATGAGGCAAATATCTTTTCTCTTCCACAGTGACAGGGGCTTAAATAATATGCAAATATAAATTTTTCAAAAATAAGTATGATTATTTCTAAAAACCAATTATTATTGTCACAAATTGAGACAATAACTAAATTTTATCAAAAAAAATGAAGAAAATATGCTATTTAATTAGCCTTTTTTTTACGTGTACCATGATGGCACAAGCACAGAACAACAATGCCTTTGCCGTACAAACCACGATCGAAAACGGTATAATTGAAGGAAATTACGACACTAAAACCGGTATTCAGACCTATTTCGGTGTACCATTTGCCAAACCACCTGTTGGAAATCTCAGATGGAAAGCCCCTCAACCGGTTGATAACTGGAAAGGGGTAAAAGAAACCAAAAAATTTTCAGCAAGACCGATGCAAACTGTGGTATTCGGTGATATGAACTCCCGCTCAAATGGCGTAAGTGAAGATTGTCTCTATCTGAATGTATGGACTCCTGCCAAACGCAATACAAAAGATTTACCGGTTCTGGTATATTTTTTCGGCGGTGGATTCGTAGCCGGAGATGCTTCTGAGCCAAGATATGATGGCGAAGCAATGGCGAAAAAAGGCATTGTAGCAGTAACAGTAAATTATCGTTTAAATATCTTCGGTTTCTTTGCACATCCTGAATTAAGTGCCGAAGCACCTTATAAAGCATCAGGTAACTATGGTTTATTAGATCAGGCTGCGGCTTTGAAATGGGTACAAAAAAATATTGCAGCCTTTGGTGGAGACCCTAAAAAAGTGACAATAGCAGGCGAATCAGCAGGTTCTATTTCAGTGAGTGCACAAATGGCGTCGCCGTTGTCAAGAAACTTAATCGCAGGTGCAATTGGTGAAAGTGGTGCTGGAATTAATCCGACATTAGCGCCTGTGCCCTTAGCAGAAGCAGAGAAAGTAGGCGCAGATTTTGCCAAAAATGCAGGTTATCCTTCGTTAGCAAAACTAAGAGCTTTAAGTACTCGCGAAGTGTATGAAATTTATAACGAATCAAAAAGATTCGGTTTCCCGACTGTTATTGACGGATATTTCTACCCTAAAACTATCCCACAAATCTTTGCTGCCAAAGAGCAAGCGCAAGTACCTTTATTATTAGGTTGGAACTCAGCCGAGATTCCTGGAGCTGCGTTCATGTTTGGTCAACCTTATAAGGATGAAGCCTACATTGCCCGTGTGAAAAAAGAGTATCCGAATGATTCGGAAGAAGTATTGAAACTTTACCCTCATGGCTCAGAAAAAGAGATTGAGTTATCAGCAACTGCGCTAGCATCTGACCGTTTCATTGCGTATAGCACCTGGAAATGGTTTGACTTGCACCGCAATAACAGCTCACAGCCTGTGTATAGATATTTATACAGCAAAGTACGACCGCCATTGGTTGACCAGACATTAGCATCCGGGCTTGCCGGTGGAACTGTTAAAAAAGATGGTAGTACACCGAAAGCACCAGAGCCAGTTGGCGCGCCGCATGCCTGCGAAATTGAGTATTGCATGGGTAATCTGCACCTGATTAAAGAATATGCCTGGACACCAGACGATTACAAAACCTCAGAAACTATGATGAACTATTTTGCCAATTTTATCAAAACCGGAAACCCAAACGGGGCTAAATTACCTGACTGGCCAGCAGCCAAGGCAGGTGATTCAACCCCACCGGTAATGATATTAAACGCAGAATCAAAAGCCGAAAATGCCAAAGACGATGCCCGTTATCTGTTTCTGGACAAGGCTTATGGCAATAATAAATGAGTGATTGAGCGGTCCGCCGCTGCGGCGATTTAGTGAATGAGTGATTAAATAATTGCATAAGGCAACTTCACTTGTTATACCTTAAAGTTCATAGCAGAATTTAATCTTAATTAATCACTAAATCGCTCATTCACTAAATCACTAAATATCAATATCTATCCCAATCTAGTCTTATTCAATGAAAAAAATCATCGTATCGCTTTTAGCATTCTGCTTTGCGGCTGGTGCTTCAGCACAATTACAAACCGGAGAAGATGTAGCCGTTACCAGCACCGATGCTGGTAAAGTACGTGGTTATATCCATAATACTATTTATACCTATAAAGGTATTCCTTATGCCGAAGCTAAACGCTTCGAGTCTCCGCAAAAACCTAAATCATGGTCAGGCGTGCGTAGCTCCTTAACTTATGGCCCGGTTGCTCCTTTGATGACTCCGACTACGACCGTACAAGACGAATCAGAGTTTGTATTTCATCACGACTGGGGCTTTACCAATGAAGACTGTATGCGCCTGAATGTCTGGACACCGGGTATCAACGACGGTAAAAAACGCCCTGTATTATTCTGGATACATGGGGGTGGCTTTACTGCCGGTTCTTCACAGGAATTACCCTCTTATGATGGTGAAAACCTGGCCAAGAAAGGCGACGTAGTAGTTGTATCTATCAACCACCGTTTAAATATTCTGGGTTATTTAGATTTATCAGCGTATGGTGATAAATATAAACAATCAGCCAACCTGAGTATTGTAGATATGGTGGCAGCCTTGGATTGGGTAAAAACAAACATTGCTAATTTCGGGGGTGATGCTAACAACGTAACTATCTTCGGACAATCAGGTGGGGGCGCAAAGGTAAATACCCTAATGGCTACTCCAAGCGCCAAAGGTTTATTCCACAAAGCAGTTAACCAGAGTGGTGCTTTCAGAACAACACTTCTCGAAAAATCTGATACCCAATTGATTGGCGCAGAAGTATTGAAAGCCTTGAACATAGAGCCAGGCCAGATTGACAATATTCAGAAAGTTCCTTATGCTGATTTAGTGGCGGCAGGTAATAAAGCCCTGAAAATTGTAGGTGATAAAATGAAAGCTGAAGGCAAAAATTCGGGTGCATTTGGCGTAAGCTGGGGGCCAAGCCGTGATGGGGAGTTTCTGCCTTATCAATTTACAGATGCTCAGGCAGTTGAACTATCTAAAAATGTCCCATTGCTAATCGGAACTGTGAAAAACGAATTTATGGCATCTTTATTCAGTGGAATGTCTAATGCTACTGCCGACAAGGTGAATGACTTTTTGAAAAACAGATATAAAGATAAAACAGATGCCTATATAGCAGCAGCAAAGAAAGCATTCCCGAATGACACAAAGCCATCTGATTTGATGGATATTGATTTAATGTTCCGTCCGGGTGCTGTTACGCAGGCTAAAGCAAAATCTACCTCAGGTGGTGCACCGGTTTATATGTATTTATTCTCATGGCAATCACCAGTATTAGGCGGTAAATACAAAGCCTTGCACTGTATGGAAATTCCTTTTGTATTCAACAATATTGCCCGCTGCGAAGAAATGACCGGAGGTGGAAAAGAAGCCTATGCTTTGGCAGAAAAAATGAGCCAATCATGGATAAACTTTGCCAAAACAGGTAATCCTAATGCGACTGGCCTACCCAAATGGGAACCATATACAGCAGAAAAAGGAGCAACCATGTTCTTCGATAACACAAGTACAATCCGTTACCACCACGATAAAGAATTATTAGAGGTTGTAGCGCAGCAATAAGCATTGAGTGAATGAGTGAGTTAGTGATTGAGTGATTAATTCACTCATATATTTAGAAATAATCTTCTCATTTATTTGTGAGGTTCAATCTAAATGATAATCACTCATTCACTAACTCACTCATTCACTCAATAAAATGTTTCATACGCTTGGTTGAATAAATATATTTGATGGTGATTCTGTCAAATATTATTTTGGTTGATAAGTTTCAGCAGTATATTCGCTGATTCATTATTAAATAACTCTCTGCTAGTCTATTAGTCAGAGAGTTATTTGTTAAAATTAAACCCCTATACCCTTAACCATGAAAAAAACACTATTTCTATTCCTATCTCTATCTTTCTGTACAATTATCAGTGAGGCGAAGATTATCCGGATTGTCATTGATAAAACCGAAATGTACGCCAATGGTAAACAGTTTGGCGCTGTCGGACAATATCAGAGATTAACTGGCCGAGCCTTTGGAGAAGTGAGCCCAACAGATATACACAATACCATTATACAGGATATTGCATTAGCGCCACGAAATGAAAGAGGAATGGTAGAATACGAAATGGAATTCGTTTTGCTGAAACCTGTTGATTTGAACAAGAGCAATCACCTATTGTATTATAGTGTACCCAACCGTGGAAATATCGGTGGGGCAGATACTACCTTATTAAAACGAGGATACATTTATCTATGGGGTGGCTGGCAAGGAGATATTATTGGCGACAACAAGATTAAAATTAAAGTACCCGTAGCCACCGAAAATGGCAAAGAGATTATCGGGAGGCTTCATGCTGAATTAATCGTTAATGAAACCACACCAACACAAAATCTAAGCGGTGGGGCGTTCAGCGCTCAATTTCATAAGGCTTATGAAACAGTTTCTTTAGATAATGCTACCTCCACACTAACCAAACGCGTTCATGCAGCAGACGAACCTGTCAGGATTCCTAATTCAGACTGGGCTTTTGCCGATTGCACCAAAGATGTCTTTCCGGGTGTACCCAGCACGACACAAATTTCACTGAAAGGTGGCTTCGACCCTAACTATATTTATGAACTGGATTATACAGCCAAAAATCCATTAGTTCTGGGATTGGGATTTGCCGCCACAAGAGATATGATTTCATTTTTGAGATATTCTCAAAAAGAAGAAAACCCAATCCTTAACCAAACCAAAGCAGCTATGGCAGTAGGGGTATCACAATGTGGTAATTTCCTGCGTAGTTTTTTACACTTAGGTTTCAATGCCGATGAAGAGAATAAGCCTGTTTTTGAGGGATTAAATGTGCACATTGGCCCCAGAAGAATTACCCTGAATGTCCGCTTTGGCCGCCCGGGTGGAGGAGGAATGCAACATGAGGAAGTATTTTTTCCGGGCAATGAACCTCCTTTTACTTGGTCAAGTACTTTAGATCCACTTTCAGGAATTGAAGGAGGTATTCTGGATGCTTGTCAGAAACAAGGTTTTGTTCCGAAAGTAATGCATACTTTAAGTTCAACCGAATACTGGCAATCCCGAATGTCGCTGCGTACTACCGATGTTTATGGGAGAAAAGATTTAGAAATACCTGAAAATGTCAGAATCTACTTGTTTTCAAGTACACAACACTCACCTGCATTCAGCTCAAATATTAATAAAGTAACTGGCTTTCCTTCAAATCCTAATTCTTATATCGATTCTTGGAGAGCTTTGCAGATTGCTCTGGAGCAATGGATATTAGAAGGGAAGAAGCCACCCAAAAGTATTTATCCGACAATCAAAAACAAAACTCTGGCTAAGTCTACCGATATAGGCTGGCAAACCATGTTCAATGTACCTTTCAGAGGATTGGTTGATGGCTTGCAGGTAAGAGATTTCGGCCCTCAGTTCGATGAAAAAATGATGTCAGGTATCATAAGCGAAAACCCAACTGTCAAGAAAGAAAAACAATATACAGTTTTAGTACCTAAGGTAGATGAAGATAATAATGAAATAGGAGGGTTGGCTACACTCACTCAGCGAGTGCCTTTAGGCACTTATACAGGTTGGAGCCTGCGTAAGGCAGGTTATGGCGAAGGGGATCTGGCGGTATTAGAAGGTATGTATATTCCGTTTGCCAAAACAAAAGCCGAGAGATTGGTAAACAGCGATACCCGTTTATCATTACAAGAACGCTATCAATCACATGAAAACTATGTGAAGCTGGTAAAGAAAGCCGCTAAAAAAATGGTGAAACAAGGCCTGATGCTGAAAGAAGATGCAGAGAGGGAAATAAAAAAGGCAGAAAGCATGACGAATTTATTTTGACGACAGAGGTTTTTTCTATTCGTAGACACCTGATGAATAATATACTCTTATAACCTAATCTTATAAATATACCAATGCTAGCCCTATTAGGATTTGCCACCATTGTTGTTTTCTTATTTCTCATCATTACCAAGCGCCTGTCAGTCATTACAGCATTGGTAATTATTCCTATTATCTTTGGATTGCTGGCAGGATTTAAACCAAAAGAACTGGGTGAAATGATGTTGGCAGGCATCAAACAGGTAGCACCTACGGGTATTTTGCTGATGTTTGCCGTTCTGTATTTTGCCACTATGCTTGATGCAGGACTTTTCGATCCTGTTATTGCTTTTATCATTCGTTCTGTAAAAGGCGACCCCATGAAAGTAATCATTGGCACAGCTATCCTGACTATGATTGTGCATCTGGACGGTGATGGGACTGCTACTTTTATGATAGTCCTTTCAGCATTTTTGCCTATTTATAAAGAACTCAAAATTAATCGATTGATAT
This sequence comes from Emticicia fontis, assembly GCF_054779675.1. Taxonomy (NCBI): domain Bacteria; kingdom Pseudomonadati; phylum Bacteroidota; class Cytophagia; order Cytophagales; family Leadbetterellaceae; genus Emticicia; species Emticicia fontis. The sequence continues at coordinate 164,740 of NZ_BAAGXU010000002.1, read as the reverse complement.
TATCGGGCATTGTAGCTCTGAGTGTTGGCCCTCTGCATCTGGTGCCTTGGTCGGGTACATCGGCAAGAGCTATTTCAACCCTTAAATCAGATGCAGTTCATATTTTTAATCCCAATATTCCTGCTATTATTGGTGGCATTGTCTGGGTTTTATTTGTGGCTTATATTTTTGGTAAAAGAGAACGCAAACGTTTAGGAATACTTGATTTTCAATACAATCATCACGAAAACCTCAGTGAAGCCCAAAGAGAATTAAGAAGACCAAAATTGATATGGATTAATGCGATTATGACAATAGCACTAATCGTAACATTAATGAAAGGCTGGATTCCCGCTCCGGCATTATTTGTTATTGCCAGTATGATTGCTCTATTGGTCAATTATTTCAAACTATCAGATCAGCAAAAAATATTGAAAAGCCACGGGACAAATATCTTTATGGTATCCAGTATGATATTTGCTGCAGGCATTTTTTCAGGAATCCTGACGGGTTCCAAGATGATAGAAGCAATGGCTACAACTTTGGTCTCTTTTATTCCTGAGCACCATGCAGGTTGGCTTCCCACACTTACGGCACTTACAAGTATGCCCGCCAGTATGTTATTCACGCCAGATGCTTATTATTTTGGAGTAGTACCTATCCTGAGTCAGACAGCCACTCAATTTGGCATCGACCCTTTAGAAATTGGTCGCGCAGCTTTATTGGGGCAAATGACCGTAGGCTTTCCGTTAAGCCCACTAACAGCTTCTACTTTCTTGCTGATAGGTTTATCAGAGGTAGAATTAGGAGAGCATCAGAAATTTGTTTTTAAATGGGCATGGGGTACTACTATTGTCATGACGATTGTAGCATTGCTGACAGGCTCATTGCATCTATAAATGAATGGCTATGAAACAAAAAATAAGAATTGGTTGCGGCGCAGGTTTTTCAGGCGATAGATTAGAACCTGCCATAATCTTGGCCGAAAAAGGCGAATTAGACTATCTGGTTCTGGAATGTCTGGCTGAACGTACCATTGCTTTAGCCCAGAAACGCAAATTGCAGGACTCTACCAAAGGCTACGACCCATTGCTTGAACGAAGAATCGAAGGCCTTTTACCTTTGCTGGTTCAGAATAATATCAGGCTGATTACCAATATGGGGGCTGCTAACCCGATAGATGGCGCAAAGAAAATTATTGAAATTGCCAAAAAACAAGGGTTAACAATAAAAGTAGCAGCCGTGTATGGGGATGATGTTTTTGCGAATATTTCACCTGATACCCCAGCTATTGAGACTAATGAGCCATTGGGAAAAAGCGGAGAATTAATTTCTGCCAATGCTTATTTAGGCATAGAGGCGATTTTAGCAGCATTACAGGCGGATGCCCAGATTATCATTACAGGTCGCGTAGCGGATCCATCCTTATTTCTTGCCCCGATGATTCACGAATTTGGCTGGCAAACGGATAATTATGATTTAATGGGCAAAGGCACAGTAATAGGTCATCTATTAGAATGCGCCGGACATATTACAGGAGGTTATTTTGCAGACCCTGTAAAAAAGCCGGTTGAGGATATGGATAAGCTCGGGCATCCTTTTGCAGATGTATTGGCGGATGGCTCAGCTATTATCAGCAAAGTAGAAGATACTGGAGGAATAATAAATCTGCAAACTGCCAAAGAACAATTATTGTACGAAGTCATTAATCCTCACGAATATTATACACCTGATGTAATCGCTGATTTTACTACAGTTTATCTGAAAGAAATAGGAGAGAATCAGATACAGGTAACAGGTGGAACAGGTAAACCCAAACCACAAACCTATAAAGTAAGCGTTGGCTACAAAGCCTTTTATTTAGGAGAAGGAGAAATTGCTTACGCCGGCGCATCGGCTTTGGAACGAGCAAAATTAGCAGGAGAAATAATTGAAAAACGCCTGAAATCTCAATTCCCAGATTTGAGAATCGATTATATAGGAAGCAGCGCCATTCATAGAACAAATTTTGATAATACCTCAACCCCCTACGAAATCCGTTTAAGAATAGCCGGAAAAGCCACTAACCCAACTGATGCAACCTTAATAGGAGAGGAAGTAGAAGCCCTATACACCAACGGTCCAGCCGGCGGCGGAGGTGTAAGAAAATACGTAACTGAGGTAATAGGTATAGTATCAACTCTGATAGACAGACAAAATATCCAAGCTCAAATTCAATTATTCCAGTCGTGAATAAATCACTCATTCACTAAATCACTCAATAGCCCCATGAAACTCTACGAAATAGCCCACAGCCGTGCCGGAGACAAAGGCAATACACTCACGCTCTCTCTGATTCCATATCATGAATCAGATTACCCAATGCTTTGCACAACTGTAACCGCTGATACTGTTAAAAATCATCTATCAACCATCGTTTCAGGTGAAATCATCCGATACGAACTACCAAATATTCATTCCTTACTTTTCGTTTGTCAGAATGCACTTTTGGGCGGCGTGACTACTTCATTGGCGATTGATACACATGGGAAGACTTTGAGTTATGCTTTGTTGGAGATGGAGATTTAGAGAAACTAACTACTTCCTTTTGCCAGAAGTAACCCCATTATTTTGCCAATACCGTCACTAATTTCTTTATCAATCATCGGTGAATTTTGCTCTAAAACAACACCTCCGTGATGAAGAATCTTAATCATATTATTTTCTAATATGATTATATAATCATGAGGCTGCATAAATTCCATTTGATATTTATCTTCGTACCACTCAACGAATTCATAGAAAGAATTTAAATCAAATTTAAAGCATTTTTTTTCTCTTATTCCTTCATCTGTCAAAAGCATAACCTTTTGATTAGGCAAGTCTTTTAAAACTAAATTATAGAAATTATTTTCATCCCAGTATTCTCCATTGGGCAATTTTCCATGCTCAAACCAGATCCAGTCTTCAATCCACGTTCTAGTCCAGTTTTTCCAGCCGATTTTTCCAAATATCCAGTCTGGTCCAAGTAATTTAAACTGCTGCTCAGGTTTAGCATTTAGCAGTAAACACATTTTTTCATAATACCTCTCTATGGGTAACACAGCAAACATACGCTTACAAATTTTAAAGTCTTGTTATTAATTGAGAATCATTAGTTTATTCATCCCAAAGCCCCTCCAAAGTATAATCACTACCCTCCAGGCACCAGAAATCACCTTTAATATAGCGATAGTGTTTATCTAAATCACTCATTCGGCCCATTTGATTGGCGTCAAGTATAATATCTGCTGCGTCCAGATTTTCTTTCAATCTGCTTGGATTCACTGATTTTGGAATAACAGAAGTACCTCTGTTCACAGCCCACGCCAGCATTACTTGTGCAGGAGAGCAAGCTTTTTCCTGAGCAATGGCCAAAATTGTTTCATTCTCAAATAACTTAGGTTCATTGGGTGAAATTCTGCTGGCAGGTCGGTCAGCTGAACCCAATGGACAAAAACCTGTAATGGCTATATTATTTTGTTTTGTAAATTCTACCAATGCTTTTTGTTGATGAAAAGGTTGTAATTCTACCTGCAATGCTTCCGGTAAAACCGCGGTTTCATCTCTTAATTGACTGATTTTTTGGATACTGAAATTAGAAACGCCAATATGTTTGGTTAATCCTTTTGCCTTTAAATCAACAACCGCTTGCCATGTCTCACTTAAAGGTAAATCACTCAGGCTAATCATCTCATCAGCTTTTTGCGGATAATTCACACCATAGACCAAAGCTACAGGCCAGTGAATCAGGTATAAATCCAGATAATCTAATTTAAGATTTTTCAAGGAAGCTTCGATGGCAGATTGCACATCTGCTGCACGGTGGCGGTTATTCCAGAGTTTAGAGGTTATCCAGAGATCTTCGCGTTTTACATCATGATTTTTAATGGCATCAGTAATAGCCAAACCTATCTCTTCCTCATTCCCATAAATAAAAGCACAATCAAAATGACGGTAGCCAATCTCTATGGCTGTTCTGATAGTTTGATAGATTTCTCCCTTGGCCGATTTCCAGGTTCCTAAACCCAAAGCAGGCATTAAATCGCCATTACTGAATGTCAGATATTTCATGTGTATGATTAGATGATAGATTTTCTGCGAAAGTAAAGAAAAAATGTAGAAGTATCAGTAGAACCATTTTATTAAACAAGATTGATATTTTAACTTAGAATAAAATAACAACTAAAAATTGTAACCTTAAAACGTCATTCCTGTTTGAGCACAATTATAAATCGAGATTGTATCTTGTTATTAGGAAAAATCTTACAGATTTTTAATTGAGTGAGTTTGAATGATGGCTGCTTTTTTGGTTACTTTTTGCAGGTAAAAAAAGTAACAGCCTTCCAACTATGCGAAGCGAATAACAAAATTATTAAGGCAATTAACATTTTATCGAAATATTTTTTTTACAAATTCCTTATTATCAATTAATTACCTTAACTTCAATAAAATTTTACAACTTTTTTAAAATTTCCCTGTAACCTTTCTCCCATTACACAGTTTCCACTTCGAATTTGATAACCAACATATCTTAAAAGTGTGAATACACAAGATAATCTACTAATGCTCCAGGTAAAGGCTGGTGACCTCGACAAAATGGGTCTCCTGTTTGAGCGATACCATCGCCCTTTGTTTGGGTTTCTCTATCACATGACAGGTGATACCCAGACTAGCGAAGACCTGGTCCAGAATGTATTTTATCGGATGTTGAAATACAGACATACTTTTACGGCTGAAGGTGAGTTTCATACCTGGATGTATCATTTAGCACGTAATGTGATAAACGATTCTTATAGGCAGAACAGACATTCGATGCAGCATTATGATTTGGAAAAATATGCTGAACGAGTAGGCGGAGGCGCAACAGCCGACGAAGAATTAGAAAAAAGACAAGAAACAGAAATGTTGCAACGGGCCATCGATAAATTAAGTCCTGAACACAAAGAAGTACTCATTATGAGTCGCTATCAGGAGTTGAAATACGAAGAAATTGCAACAATACTGAATACTACCGAAGGTGCCATTAAAGTAAGAGTGCACCGGGCCATGAATGAATTAAAAAAACACTTTTTAAAAATTGAAAATGGAAGCAAAGCTCATGAATTGTGAAAATGCCAGTGAAATGATGGTAGATTGGTTGAACAACCAGATGCCGGCAGCTGAGAGGGCAGCTTTTGAAGTCCACCTGAACGAGTGCCCCGATTGCCAGAGAGAATTGAAAGCGACCCGCCAGCTTTGGGAAGTAATGGGCAATATTGCCGTACCAAAGCCAAGCGATAATGTCCCGATTCAGTTCTACACTATGCTCGAAACCTTTAAAGGCGACGAGACCAGGAAAGTGAAGAAGACGGCTTTCTGGGAAGACCTGAAAAATAACCTGGAAGCTTTTTTTACACCAAAGCTTTTGTTGAGAGTATCATATAGTATGTGTCTTCTACTGATAGGTCTGGGTGGCGGCTATTTCCTGAGCAGACAACAAACACCTGATTATCAGGGACAAATAAAAGACTTGTCGAATCAGGTACAGGAAATGAATCAGAAGATGATGCTTACCTTACTAGAGAAAGAGAATTCTTCTGCCACTGAGCGCCTGCAAGCCGTAAGCTATACCAAAGAAATAGATAAGGTTGACGGACAAGTATTGGAAGCACTCTTAAGCACCTTAAATAATGACGAAAACGTAAACGTACGTTTAGTAACCCTGGAAGCACTGGCGCAGATGGGCGATAACCCGAAAGTAAGAGAAGGCCTGGTGCAATCTATCTTAAAACAGGATACCCCGCTGGTGCAGGCTGCCTTGGCTGATGTAATGGTGAAACTGGAAGAAAAACGTTCTATCAAGCCATTGCAACGATTGTTGGAAAAAGACGATACCGATGTCATAGTCAAAACCAAAATCAAAGAGACCCTCAAGGCTTTATCTTACAGAGTTTAAAATAAAAAGCATACAAAATTATGAAACATTTATTAATCCTACTTTTAGCAGGAGTGGTGCTCGCTTGTGCCCCTGCTACGGCTCAGAAGCCAGAGTTTAAAGAACATCTCAGTAAACAATTTGACCTGAAAAAGCCTGCTAACCAAACCGTACTGGCTGTCCGTAATATCGACGGATTCATTAAAGTAGAAAGTTATTCAGGCAGCAAAGTAATGATTGAAATTGAGAAAACAATTTCTGGCAAAACACAGGATATTGTAGAGGAAGGTAAGCGGGATTTCAAATTAGAGTTTGAAGAAACAGGCGATAGTATTCTGGTATATATCTCTGAACCCTGGTATACAAGGCCCCATGATGAAAGAAGAAACAACCGCAACTGGGATCGCAGAATTGAGTATCGTGCCAATCTGAATTTTACAGTAAAAGTACCTGCTGATATTAACCTGTATGTATCAACTGTCAACAATGGAGATATTGAGGTAAAAGATATAACAGGTGCAATTAAAGCTAACAATATTAATGGAGGTATCGCTTTAGCTAATGCCAAAGGAGCTACCGAAGTGCATACGATAAATGGCGATGTAACAATCAATTATCTGGCGAGTCCTCCTGAAAAATCGTCTTACTATACACTCAACGGTAATATCAGAGTAACTTATCCGGCCTCATTCTCAGGCGATTTACAGTTCAAGAGTTTCAATGGTGAATTCTTTACCGATTTCCCTGATACTGAAGTACTGGCTCCTGAAGTGACCAAAAACATAGAGCATAAAGGCGACAAAACAGTCTACAAGCTCGATAAAAATACCGCCATTCGCATTGGCAATGGGGGCAGAAAATTCAAATTCGAAACGTTCAACGGAAACATTTATATTAAAAAACAATCGTAAACATGAAAAGTAGTAAAGCAATCATCGCAGTCTTAGTGCTAATGTCGATTATTAAAATCACACCCACATTTGCTCAGAACGAAATCAAAGAACAACTGGTGGTACCACTAAGCGACCCGGCCAAATCAGGGTCATTAAACGTAGGATTAATCAATGGCTCAATCAAAGTAACAGGATATGCCGGAAAGGAAGTAATCATTGATGCCGAAACTATTAGCAATCCTAATTCCAATAAAAAAGAAAAATTTGATGAGTCAGCCACGGGTATGAAACGTATTTCTCCACGTAATGGCCTTGAACTCTCAGCCGAAGAGAAAAACAATAAAGTAAATGTCCACTCAAGTAGCCACCGTCAATCAATTAACCTGATTATTAAAGTACCACAACAGTTCTCATTAAAGGTAAGCACTATTAATAATGGCGACATTATGATTGATAATATAACCGGAGAATTGGAAATTAATAATGTGAATGGTGATATTACCATGACCAACGTTGCAGGCTCAGCAGTGGCTAATACGGTAAATGGTGTAATAAAAGCGAATTTCAAAAGTGTGACAGATTCGCCAATGGCTTTCACAACCCTGAATGGTAATGTAGATATTACTTTTCCGGCCACAGTTAAAATGAATGCCAAAGTAAAATCAGACCGTGGAGAAGTGTACAGTGATTTTGACATAGACATAGATAAATCTGCTCCAAAGGGTGTCCGCAGCAGCCAGAATGGAATGTACAAAGTGAGTATTGATGAGTGGATTCAAGGTAAAGTAAATGGCGGCGGTAGCGAAGTAATGATGAAAAATATGCACGGAAATATCTATATCCGTAAAGCGAAATAATCCGGCTTTAAGCTGCTCTTACAAAATTATGAAAAAGCACAATCCGGTAGGTATACTGCCGGATTGCACAATTACAAAGATTTTTATTGGTTTATATCTGCACAACTTATCGTATTAAAATCCTGAATGAAACGCAAATTAAACCCTACCCTTTAAGCTATTCTCAGAACTGTGCCTAACTTTGCGCATCTAATCTCATCCTAAACGCTGAATCACTGTTCGAAATAATTCCGGATTAGTCATTCCTTAGCTCGTCAAAAATGAAAAAATTACTAATCACTCTAAACCTCACTTTAATTGTTTGTTTCTCAGACTTTGCTCAGAAAATCCCAAGTAAAAGCCAGAAGATTAATACTTTTCTATCAACTATCCATCGGGACGGACAGTTTTCCGGGGCGGTTGTGGTGATAGACCACGGAAAAATGATTTATAAAAAAGGTTTTGGTTATGCAGATAGGAAAACGAAAGAACTTTTTACAACTGACACCCCATGCTATATAGGTTCAGTTAGTAAGCAATTTACAGCTATGGGAATTATGATTCTGGAAGAGAAAGGGAAATTACAATACAATCAATCTATCCGTATGTACTTTCCTGAACTGCCACACTTCATGCAGCCAATCACCATCTTACATTTACTGCATCATACTTCAGGTTTAGCACTATTCGGAGATTATCCTGATATGAATGAAAAAGATGTATTTAATATTTTACTCAAACAACAAAGCTTACATTTTGCGCCCGGAGAAAAATTTGAATACTGCAATGCCGGATATACCTTGTTGGGTATGCTAATAGAAAAAATATCAGGAGAAACGCTGAATGATTTTCTGACCAGAAATGTGTTTGTTCCTGTGGGTATGAAAAATACCTATGTGAATAGCGCAGCTTTAAGAGATAGAAAACGAGCAGTTGGCTACTACGTTTTTGGCGATGAGAATAACTATGATACATTTATTGGTGGAGCAGCTTCAGTGGTATCAACCGTAAATGACTTATACCTTTGGGATAGAATGTTGTATCACCCAACTATCATCTCAAAGAAAAGCATAGAAAAAGCCTTTACTTCTGATAAATTTATCAATCCCGACGAAATGTATGGAAAGAAAGGCTATGGTTTTGGCTGGTTTGTTTCAGAAAAAGACGGCATTAAGATTATACAGCACGATGGTGGTTTTGGTGGCTTTCGTTCTTATATTGAATGTCAGCCTGAACAGAATAATACAATTATTTTCATTAGCAATGTCCGCCATTCGATAACCGGAGAGCTTCGTGAGGGAATCAATAATGTATTAACGGGTAAGCCTTATGTGGTGCCAAAGAAATCATGGGCGAATAAAATTATTGAGGAGTCGACCACAATCGGAATGACACCTGCAATAGAAAATTATAAACGTCTGAAAAATGCTAAGGATAGTGGTCGGTTTTATTTTAGTGAAAGTGAGTTTAACTCATTAGGCTATTATCTATTGAATAATAAAAGAATAAATGAGGCAGTTCAGTTCTTTGCGCTGAATGCTGAAGAAAACCCTAAATCTTCCAATGCCTTCGATAGTTTAGGTGAAGCATATATGATTGCCGGAAATAAAGAATTATCAATCAGCAATTATAAGAAATCATTGGAATTAAATCCTTTGAACAACAATGCCAGACAGATGATTGAGAAATTGAGTAAATAGGCATGAGTATTAATATAGAAGAACCATTTAGAAAGTTTTATGAGTGAGATAATCAGCTAATAAAACATTTCATGATTCTGAAACGTTAATGAGTCAAATTAATTCTTCAGAAAAGTGAAAACCAAACATACCATATTTCTTCAACTCTTTAGCTTTTTGCTGATGAGTTATCTGACTCCATCCTGTGCACAAGAAAATACTTCTGACGAAGATTTTACGGTGATGGAGCAATCTATCCTGACCGAAATCAATGCTTATAGAGCCACTAAACGCCTGAAACCTTTACAGATGGTGTCGCTTATTACAGACGCTGCCACTAAGCATAGCAAAGATATGGGTAGAGGCAGAGTTCCATTCGGGCACGATGGTTTCGATGAACGCATGGATAAAGTGATGCGGAAAATTGATAATGCCAATGCCTGTGCCGAAAACGTTGCATTTGGTAAGTTCACCGCAGAGCAGGTAGTAAGAGAATGGGTAAAAAGCCCGGGCCATCGTAGAAACATAGAAGGCAACTATAACCTCACAGGCATAGGAGTGGTGAGAGGCAAAGACGGGTATCCTTATTTTACCCAGATTTTTATTAATCAACGAGCTATGTAATACTGTAAAGTAGTACTATTAGTAGATAGACTTTCTTATAAAAATCCCGTAGGGATGATATATCGGTAGAAGTCGATTTAATCTTATAATTTCAAGTCCCGTCAGGGACGGTATATTAATATATCGTCCCTGACGGGACTTGATTTTGTTTTTAAAGATTCTTCTACCGATATATCATCCCTACGGGATTTCTCAATTGGAAATTACATAACACGCCATAAAAAATATTAGAAATTAGATTTTTTCTTTAAATTTTTCAGCCCATAAATTGTACTTCTATCAGAATTATTTTACTAATTTTAAGCATGAACAGACGACATTTTATAGGCACAGCCATAACTGGTAGTATTTTAGCAAAAAATAATATTGTTTTTGCCAAACCAGCCAATGAGATGAAAATCAGTGTATTTTCAAAAACACTCCATTGGATTCCTGACTACAATAAACTGGCCGAAACCGTTGCTGAAATCGGTTTCGATGGCATTGATCTGACTGTCCGTCCTGATGGACACGTACTCCCCGAAAGAGTAGCTGATGACCTACCCAAGGTAGTTGAAGCCTGCAAAGAAGCTAATATTGGCGTACCTATGATTGTAACCAATATTCTTGAAGCTAACCCGATTACAGAGTTGGTTTTAAAGACGGCATCCTCTTTGGGTATCAAACATTACCGGATGGGTTGGTATGGTTTCGATCTCAAAAAAGATATTCTTACGCAGGTAGCTTCCTTTGAAGAAAAAATGAGAGGAGTAGCTGCTTTGAATAAGAAATATAATATTTCAGGCGAATACCAGAACCACGCAGGATTATTCTTAGGTGCTACTGTCTGGGATTTTGAGCCGATTCTAAAAAGAATCAACTCCCCATTATTAGGTTGCCAATACGACGTGCATCATGCCACGCATGAAAGTGAAACATCATGGGAAATTGGTTTCAGAATCATCGAACCCTATATTAAATCAATAGCCATAAAGGATTTCAGAAGAGTATTGAAAGACGGCAAGTTGGTAAAAGAGGGCTGTCCGCTTGGGCAAGGGGTAGTCAATTATGGCAAATACTTAGGCTTATTGAAACAGTATAATATCTCAGTGCCCATCACGATGCACTTTGAATATGCCCTTGGCGGTGCAGAAAATGGTGCTAAAACCCTTACTGTTGAGCCAAAAATTGTTACCACAGCCATGAAAAAAGACCTGACCGTCTTTAAAGGCTGGCTGAAAGATAACGGTTTGTAAAAAAATCACCCCACCCCGACCCTCCCCAACAGTAGGGAGGGAGGTTTAAGCCCCTCCGCGCGGCGGCCGCTCCCCATTGTTGGGGAGAGGGGTTGGGGAGTGGGGTCCAACTATATTCAACTCCCAAAAACTACTCCTATGAATAAACTATTTTATTCTGTACTATTACTTATTGTCGGCATCAGCCCCTTAGCTGCTCAAAAAGGAAAACTGATTTTTCCTGATAAACCCGGCATGGTATCTTATACTTATCGCAAAAGTCTGGCAAAAGATGCCGCTGCTACATTGGATACTATCAAAACGCTTGGCATTACAGACATGGAGTTTTCAAGCTTATTCGGTAAAACAGCACAGGAAATGCGCGCTTTATTAGATGCCAGAGGTATCAAATGCTCTTCTTATGGAGTTGGTTATCCTGACTTGCAAAACAAAATAGCCGAGGTAGCGCAGAATGCCAAAACTTTGGGCGCTTCTTTTGTTAGGGTCGCATGGATACCTCACCAAGGAGATTTTACTTTGGCGATGGCACAAAAAACGGTTGAAGACTTCAATAATTTTGGTAAAATCCTGAAAGATGAGTACGGCCTTACTTTTTGCTATCATAATCACGGATATGAATTCCAGCCTTATGAAGGTGGAACACTCTTCGATTACATCGTTCAAAAAACGGATCCGAAATATGTGAGTTTTGAAATGGATATTCTATGGACATTCTTCCCGGGTCAAGATCCTGCCGCTATATTGAATAAATATGGCAATCGCTTCAAATTGATGCACCTGAAAGACCTGAAAAAAGGCGTACAAGGTAATATGTCGGGCGGAACATCACCAGAACACGATGTGCCTTTGGGAACAGGACAACTGGATATTCCTTCGATTCTGATAGCAGCTAAAAAAGCCGGAGTTGAACATTATTATATAGAAGACGAAAGTTCAAATATTGCCACACAAGTACCACAGACCATTGCCTATTTAAAAAATCTGAAAAAATAAATCCATCTCTGATGATTCGTATTAATTATAAGCTCAAACCTGCCGACTTATCCGAAAAACTTAAAAGGTTCTGGGAGCTTTCTGCCGAGAAAATTTCCTCTATCGAACAAAACTATGATGTTGCCAAAGGTTCACCTGTTTTTACTGCCGCTGGAAAATACACCACCCGCGGCTGGACAGAATGGACGCAAGGCTTTCAGTTTGGCTCAGCCATCATACAATTTGATGCCACAGGCGATACTAAATTTCTGGAAATGGGTCGTCAGAAAACCATAGAAGTGATGGCACCACATATCAGCCATATAGGAGTACACGACCATGGCTTCAACAATGTGAGTACCTATGGTAATCTATTGCGTTTGATGCAAGAAGGTAAGATAGAATCGAATAAGTGGGAAAAGAATTTCTACGAATTAGCCTTGAAAATATCAGGAGCAGTACAGGCCAGCCGCTGGACGACCATTAAAACCGGTGGTTTTATTCATTCATTTAATGGGGCACACTCGCTATTTGTTGATACCATCCGTTCGTGCCGCGCTTTGATGTTGAGTTATAAACTAGGCCATGTATTTCAGGCTGAGGGCGATGTGAAAATCAGCTTATTAGAAAGAGCCTTAGCTCATATCAAAGCCACTGCCGATTATTCAGTGTTTTATGGCGAAGGTCGCGATTCTTACGATATCTGGGGGCGGACGGCTCACGAAAGTATCTTTAATACCAAAGATGGCAATTTCCGTTGCCCGAATTCACAGCAAGGATATACAGGATTTTCAACCTGGACACGTGGATTAGCCTGGGCAATCTGTGGTTTCCCCGAAGAACTGGAATTTTTGTCTATTCTCACCGATGAAGAATTAGAACCATATGGAGGGCGAGTGGTAATTGAAAACTATATGCTAAGAGCTGCCCGTGCCACTTGTGATTTTTATATTGAGCACACTCCCGTTGATGGTGTTCCGTATTGGGATACTGGCGCACCAAATCTTCATAAATTAGGAGATTACCTGAGCCAACCAGCCAACCCTTTTAATGATTACGAGCCTGTTGATAGTTCAGCGGCCGCCATTGCAGCACAAGGATTATTGCGTTTGGGTAGATACCTGATCAACAAAGGCGAAGTAGAAGCCGGAGAAAAGTACTGGCAAACAGGCTTAACAGTGTTGGATACCATTTTCCAGGAACCTTATTTAAGCACCAACCCCAATCATCAGGGTATTTTATTGCATTCTATTTATCACCAACCGAATGGCTGGGATTATGTGCCTGAGGGTAGCAAAATTGCCTATGGCGAATCAAGTATGTGGGGAGATTACCACGCTCGTGAGGTGGCACTTTACTTACAAAAAATAATTGACAACGACAGCTATTATACTTTTTACAACTGTTTAAGCATATAAAAAATTTACGACTTGAATTATGAGTGGCAAGTTTAAACCTAAATATACCAGAGTAGCACAATTAAAGACAACAGCTGATTTGCGAAAATATCTGGCAGACGGGCAGGTTGATTTGAATTTTGACGATGAACTAGTGGATGCCTCAGAATCACCCTTTGCCGAGACTTTGACATTAAAATCGGGCAAATTGATTGGAAATCGTTTCTGTATTCTGCCTATGGAGGGTTGGGATGGAACCGAAGACGGCAAGCCCAGTGAATATACCAAACGACGTTGGGAGAATTTCGCCATCAGTGGTGCAAAATTATTATGGGGTTGCGAGGCAGCGGCTGTTCGTCATGATGGACGCGCTAATCCTAATCAACTATTAATTAACGAGGCAAATCTCCCTGAATTTGAAGCGCTTTTTCAAATGGTGATGAGTAAGCACGCCGAGAAGTTTGGAAATACAGACGATTTGGTGGTCGGTTTGCAATTGACTCACTCCGGCAGATTCTGTAAACCTAATAGTCATACAAAGTTCGAGTCTAAAATTCTCTATAATCATCCGATATTAGATAAGAAATATCACCTGGCAGATAACTATCCCTTAATGACCGACGACGAAATAGATGGTTTGGTAGAGGATTTTGTAAAGGCGGCTGTTCTGGCACAAAAAGCGGGTTTTCATTTCGTAGACCTAAAACATTGTCATGGGTATTTAGGACATGAATTCCTGAGCTCTTTCAACCGTGAAGGAAAATACGGCGGCAGTTTCGAAAACCGTACCCGCTTCCTGAGAAATATCGTTGAAGGCATTAAAAGAGACGCTCCGGGGCTGGAAATGGGTATCCGCCTGAGTGCTTTTGATTGGGTGCCATTCAAAAAGGACAGTGAAGGGCAAGGAGAACCCGATTACTCAGCCGGAGAAGAATATAATTATGCCTTTGGTGGAACTGGTCAGGGAACAACCATTGATTTGACAGAGCCTAAAGCATTTCTGGCATTAGCACAAGAGTTAGGCATTCAGTTGATATGCATTACGGTGGGTAGCCCTTACTATAACCCACATCTCATGCGCCCTGCTACATTTCCACCTTCTGATGGGTATTATCCACCAGAAGAACCATTTCTGGGTGTAGCAAGACAAATCAATGTAACCAACGAGTTAAAACAGGCTTTCCCTGAATTGGTAATAGTGGGTTCAGCCTACTCATATGCACAGGATTGGTTGCCAAACATTGGCCAATATGTACTAAGAAACAATATGGCCGATTTTGTGGGCTTAGGCCGTATGGTGCTATCCTATCCAACGCTACCTGATGATGTCCTGAACAACCGACCAATGCAGCGCAAACTGATTTGCCGTACATTCTCAGACTGTACAACAGCTCCACGCAATGGCCTGATTTCGGGCTGTTTCCCATTAGACCCATTGTATAAAAACTTAGATATCGCAGATAAATTAAAACAGATTAAAGAGCAAGTATAAATCTTAATAGCTAATAAAAGGAGTTTAACTTTCAGTTATGTTAAATTTTGCTGGTTTAGTAATTAAACCTGAAAATCAGGATTATTTATCCGAAATACAGAATATTCTAGGTTATACATGTGAATACGATGGACTATGCTCATTGAATGAAGTTTTGGCAAAGTCTATAAAAGGGGATTATATTTTTACTTATTTCACAGGCAATGGTACGCTGATATTACTAAATGAGCTAAAAGAAAATCATCATCTACCAATACCAAGACCCTATTTGCATGCCTTATTTAAGGTAAATGAGGAAATGAAGTCATGTGAGTTTGATTTTTCAGAAGATCAAATGTATACCAATGCAATCTTATTGAAAGAAACAAAAGGTAGCCGGTATATATATGATTATAACAACTTTGAAACATATAATCAGGAAGTAGAACTGCTGTTTTCTGATAGTTTTTCAAGAATAAAAGATTTTATCGATTGCATTCTGGAAGAAGGCATTTTTACTAATTCAAATACTATTTTTAAAAGATTCCGGAAGAAGGATTGTTTTCGTTTAATTATTGAGAATACGCCCTTTCCTAAAGCTTATTCATTAAACGATGAAATTATTTTAGAGAGTTATACTTCAAAGAATGAGAAAATTGAATTAACTCTTTTAAACAAGCAATTAACGGGGAAAGTAGATTTTGAATTTAGTTTTCATACAGATGACTATTTAAGTTTTAAATCTTTCCATAAATACAAGGGTATTTATTTCGGCTTAATGAAGATCCGAAATATAATAACCAAAGAGCTGGATATTGGTGATGGAAGAACGAAATCAGGGAGAGTTGAAAGTGGCGAAGGGAGTATCAGACTATTTGCTTTTAGTAGTGAAGGGAAAGAAATATTTCAAAAAGAACTAGATGATAATTTAGAACAAGGTGGAGAGTTTTGTTCTTTACTCCATGAAAATTATCTGATAATCGTTTATAATAGTTATGCGAGTAACAATATCATTAAGTATGATTTAGATAAAAATAAGATTGCCTTAAAGCGAAAAAGAATAACTAAATCTTATTTCAATGATGCGAATCTTGCAGTGCCTGTTGGCCTGTCGGCCAGGATTAATAACTGGTTTAGCGTATTAGTACAACCGGACTATATGTTCAGAAGTATTAGGCCCTATAAAGCAATAGTTATTAAAGACAGAATACTGATTGGGGGAGATTATCTTCTGATTATGAATATGACCTTAAATGCTTTTTTCAGTATCTATATTCATTTTATAACAGATGATAGACAGTTCAGAAGAAGAAAACCTGACGACCCTGATTATATCAGATTTGGAAAAACAGAGATTTTCTATGACGAAAATACTGAGAGTATGGGTGTTTTAAAATATGGGGAGGAAGAATTAAACAAAAATAATATACAATTCAAGGTATTGAAATTGACGAGGTTTGGAGAACGTATTTTTGAAGATTTCTTTGTAGTAAAAGATTTTAACGATCCTCGCGCTCTTCAGGATGTCATTATTGAAAAAAATATTATTCTGGCTCTTTTTATAGCTGACCATGTTAATTATTTATATGTATTCAACGCTGAAATCAAGCTAGTAGAAAAGAAAATTATTAGCATCGAAAGCTTTTATATGGGAAATGTCAGGTTACAAGTCGTAGATGATTATTTGTATCTAATATTGAGTAAATCAGATAATGCCATCATTTACAAGACCCCAATTTGTATCTCAAACTATATCAATAAATAGGTAAATCAAAGAGCAACAGTGAAAAAAGTAGCATTCATAACAGGCGGTAGCAGAGGAATTGGTTTAGGTATAGCTGAGCATCTGGCAAAGGCAGGTTTTAATCTGGCTATTAACGGGATGCGCCCTAAAGAAGCCGTGACAGATATATTGATTGATTTAGGGAGATTAGGTGCAGAGGTTATCTATTGCCAGGGAGATATTGCCTCGACCGAGGATAGAAAAGCAATGCTAGAAAAAATAAAGGCCCATTTCGGACATTTACACGTATTAGTAAATAATGCCGGAGTAGCACCCAAGCAACGCAACGATATACTGGAAGCAACAGAAGAAAGTTTCGATTACGTGATTTCAACCAATCTGAAAGGAACATACTTCTTAACCCAAACAGCCGCGAATTGGATGATTGAGCAACGGAATCAAGATTTGAATTTTACTGGTTGCATCATTAATGTATCATCGATTTCAGCAACCATTGCTTCTGTAAATAGAGGAGAGTACTGTCTATCAAAAGCAGGTTTAAGTATGGCAACTCAATTATTTGCCGTGCGTTTAGGAGAATATAATATTCCGGTTTATGAAGTACGTCCGGGAGTCATTAAAACGGATATGACCGCAGGTGTCACTTCCAAATACGACCAATTAATAGAAAATGGCTTATGTGTGCAAAAACGGTGGGGATTCCCCGAAGACGTAGGTAAAGCAGTAGCCGCATTAGCCAAAGGAGATTTTCCCTACTCAACTGGCCAGGTGATAATGGTAGACGGAGGCATGACGCTAGGGAGGCTTTGAAGAATTTAGTGATTGTGTGATTTAGTGAATGAGTGATTATTCTTGAACTAAGACGCTAAAGCGAACATTTTAGCTGATTTTAGATATTAGAGTTCAAGCAAAACTAATCACTCAATCACTAAATCGCTCATTCACTCAATAGATTTAACATTTCAACCTTTTAACTATTTAACTATGAAAAATTTCTCCAGACGAGATGTGCTCAAAACAGCCCTTCCCGGCTCTATGGCGCTCATGTCCATCCCAACACTTATTCCATCTACTGCCTTTGGCGCGAACGACAGACTTCGGGTAGCCGTAATTGGTATCAATGGTCGTGGAAAAGACCATATTTCAGGTTTCATGAAGCAGGATAATGTTGAAGTCGCTACTCTATGCGATGTCGACAATGTAGTGCTACAGGAAAGAGCAGCTGATTTCGAAAAGAAATATTCGAAGAAAGTACAAACCGAGCAGGATTTAAGAAAAGTTTACGAAGACAAAACTATTGATGCGGTAAGTATTGCCACACCCAACCATTGGCATGCCTTGGCAGCTATCTGGGCTTGTCAGGCAGGGAAAGATGTTTATGTAGAGAAACCAGCCTGCCATAACCTTTTTGAAGGTCGCAAACTGGTAGAAGCAGCTACTAAATACAACCGAATTGTACAACACGGTGTGCAATTAAGAAGCTCAGAAGGGATTCAGGAAGCCATTAAACATCTGAGAGACGGTTTGATCGGAAAGGTATATATGGCTCGTGGTACTGTCTATAAATGGAGACCTGATATTGGTAACCAGGGGCCGTCTCCTGTTCCTGCTGGATTGAACTGGGATTTATGGCAAGGCCCTGCACAAGCCCGTGAATTCAGCAAAAACTATGTACATTATAACTGGCACTGGTTCTGGGACTATGGCAATGGCGACATTGGTAACCAGGGTATTCACGAAACAGACCTTTGTATGTGGGGCTTGGATGTAGGCTTACCAGAAGAAATCACCTCTGCCGGTGGCAAATATTTATGGAACGACTGTAAAGAAACACCGGAAGTATTGACCTCAACCTATAACTATCCGAAACAAGGCAAAGTAATTCAGTTTGAGGTTCGCCCTTGGATGACCAATAAAGAGGATGGGGTAGAAGTAGGAAATATCTTCTATGGTGATAAGGGTTATATGGTAATCAACGGCTATAGCGATTATAAAACTTTCTTAGGCAAAAATCGTGAACCCGGCCCAGCCAGAAACGCAGGTGGCGACCACTACAAAAACTTTGTAGATGCCGTAAGAGCGAAAAACAAAGCCCTGTTGAACGGTCCGATCGAAACAGGTCATTTAGCTGCCAGCATTGCGCACTTAGGCAATATCGCTTATCGCTTGGGTAGAAAATTGAAATTCGACCCTACAACAGAAACATTTCCGGGCGACAAAGAAGCCAATGCAATGTTAACCCGCAAATACCGCGCACCTTATATGATTCCAAATAAGGTGTAGTTCTTCATTAAAACCCCATCCCCAGCCCTTCCCCAACAATAGGGAAGGGAGCAAAAAGCCCCTCTCCACTGTTGGAGAGGGGTTGGGGCGGCTGCCGCGCGGTGAGTTTTCAACCCTATACAAAAACCTATTCATGACCAATACTACGACTGACCAGAAAAATATACTTAAACAATTACTACAATTACCTGTGCTGGTGGCCGCCCTGGGCTATCTGGTAGATATGTACGACTTGTTTCTTTTTAATGTGGTGCGTGTACCCAGTCTTAAGGAATTAGGTATTACAGGTGATCAATTATTTGAAGAAGGTGCTAACCTTCTGAATACCCAAATGTACGGAATGCTTATCGGAGGTATCATCTGGGGAGTAATGGGAGATAAGAGAGGCCGTCTTTCGGTTCTTTTTGGCTCTATTATTATCTATTCATTGGCCAACATCGCCAACGGCTTTGTGGATACTATTCCTCAATATGCTATGTGCCGGTTCATTGCCGGAGTGGGTCTGGCTGGTGAGCTAGGCGCAGGTGTTACTTTGGTAACTGAAATTTTACCCCGACAAATCAGAGGCTACGGAACTACTATTGTAGCCACTCTGGGTTTGGTTGGGGCAATTGCGGCATACTTTGTAGCTGAGCTTTTTGCATGGCGCGTTTCTTATTACGTAGGCGGCGGTATGGGCCTTTTATTATTAATTATGCGTATAAATATTTTCGAGTCAAAAATATTTGTAGATGCCAAAAACAAGCATGTCTCCCGAGGAAATCTATTGATGCTTTTTAATAATAAAACCCGTTTCCTTAAATATCTGATGTCAATACTGGTAGGTTTGCCCATCTGGTTTGTAGTGGGTATCCTTATCACGTTCTCTCCCGAATTCGCCAAGGCTGCCGGAATTGTAGAGCCTATCAACGCAGGCAAAGCTGTAATGCTCACATTCACAGGGCAGGTTTTTGGAGATATTGCCAGCGGTTTTTTAAGCCAATATATGCAAAGCCGTAAGAAAGTAATCTTATTATTTATCTTACTTTCATTGGCGTTTGTATTAGTCTATCTACTCGTCCCTGTCAGCAATAGTTATAGTTTCTACATTATTTGTGCGTTTTTAGGCTTTTGTAATGGATATTGGACACTTTTCATTACGATCGCAGCCGAATTATTTGGTACAAACCTTCGGGCAACTGTGGCCACAACCGCACCTAACTTTGTCCGTGGAGCAACCATCCCTTTATTGGCTACCTTCAAATTACTGAAGCCTGATATGGGTATTATGTATGCTGCTTTGGTAATTGGTGTTTTTACCTCTGCCGTTGCCCTTATCGCACTTTGGAATATAGACGAGACATTTACAAAAGAAATGGATTACGTAGAGTAAATACTTAAAATTATAAAAACTACTCAATGAGATGATTTGGATTGAACTAAGAGAGAATGAAATAGAGTATAATGAAGGCTGGAGATTTAAAGAAAGTGCATGGGCTCCTACTAAAAAAAGAGATGGATCGGAATGGCCATTCTGGAATATTATAAAACAAGTTGCTAAAGGAGATATTATTTTCCATTTAAAAAAACAAGGTAACAAAAAAAAGTTTTTGGGATATTCTACTGCTTCTACAGATGGATATATAGTGCATGATGGACATCCAACGAGTGAAAACCATGAATGGAATTTCTCCAAATCGTATTTTAAAGTTGATTTAGAAAATTTTGTAGAATTAATACCAGAAGTGAATTTGTCTGATTTTTTTAGTACAAATGATAAGTCCTTAAGAAATTTTTTTTGGGATAATAGGAGTAAAAGAATTGACAAAAAAAGAATATTTTATGTAGTTCAAGGAGGTAGACTTCAATGTTTGAATGGAGCATATTTTTCTGAATTTGGCTTGACACTTTCTGAATTATTAATAGGAAATTTAATTAGTAATGCTAACAGTTCTGCGAATGATAAAATAGGATTTGATATAGTTAAAACAGGAGTAATTACAAAAGAGTTAAAGCAGCGAATTGGACATCAGGCATTTTCTGAAAAAGTAAAGAGAAATTATAATTATAGATGTTGTTATCCTGGTTGTCAGGTTGAAGGAAAAGAGTTTTTAATAGGAGGCCACATTGCCAGATGGGCAGATAATGAAGAAATGAGAGGAAATATAGGAAATGGTTTAGCTTTGTGTTTAATGCACGATAAAGCTTTTGAAAAAGGATTATTTACCCTTACTAATCTATTCAAAGTCAAACTAATAAATAAGGAAAATACCCCTAAATGGCTTAATGATTTTTTAGGGCAAGGTGAAAATTTGGAAATAAAAATAAGGAGCATAGACCCAGTCATTGAAGCTCTCAGGAGTCATTGGAAAAGGATAGGTTTTGATATAGATGCCCACCTTTTATAATTACTATTTTAACAAAATTTAGAATGATAATATGGGAATATTTTATACAATAAATCTCTCCACTTTCTAAATACTTTCTAAAATATCACTCAACTCTAAATGTTCTGCTATATATTTGCAGCAAAATGTAAGTAATTGAAGAAAGCCATCGCCATATTACTCCTCTTCTCAGTAATGGTCCGACCTTTTACTCAGGCTTACTATCTCATAGATTATCAGCTTCGCAAAGATTTCATCGCCAAAGCCCTCTGTGTAAATAAGCAAAAACCACAACTGAATTGTAACGGTAAATGCTATCTGTCTAAAAGGTTAAAGGCCGCAGAAGAGCATGAAAATAAAGCACAACACAATATTTTTGACAAATATGAGATTCCAACCATGATATGCGAAGAGGTTGCAAATCTATATTTTCAATCAAGGAATTTCGCTTATACCCCAGCATTAGATACATATTCTAATCTTTATTCCGGCTTATTTGACCTCCATATTTTCCATCCGCCTTGTCAGGCTTAATTCTCTTTCTTTAAAATCTTAGAATTAAAGGTCTTCTTGTTAGCACCAGGAAATTTACTGTTTATAGATGCTGACTGTTCTGATTTATAGGCTACGCTATGCCTCTAATTTAATCATTGATGGTTTTGATTCAGTTCCTCTATTCTTAAAAACAAGAGAATTACGTTGGGTAATTTCAAACAAATAGGTACACTCATGCTTTGTGGCTTGCTGTTTATGCGGGTCATGCTAGCGCCTATTATCTTTTTTAGTTATGAATTTAACAAAACCTATATCATCGAGAATTACTGTATCAATAAAAACCGGCCTCAGTTGCATTGTGACGGAAAATGCTATCTGGCGCAGCAACTCCAGGCTGCGCAGGAAAAGGAAGAAAATCAATCAAAAATAGTAGTGTATAAATTATGGCTGGAGATTTTTTATCAAGCTTCTGATATAACTGATAAACAGCCAATCAAACTAACTATTCATCAATCTCAGAATTATTTATATCAGAATAATTATCATCATTCCCGTATTTTTTCATTGTTTAAGCCACCCCAAGGTTAAAATATTCGTGTTAGCTGTAAAATCAAATCAGCATCATATTTTATGAATTATATTCGAGTATGTTTAAATTTTGTTATTCTGACCGAAAGGTAAATCTTTTTTGGCTAGACAAGGCGCCATTTTGGAGACGTAGCCAACAGCTACGTTGAAAAAATGCAACGAAGTATAGCCAAAAAAGATTGCCTTGTAGGTCGAATGACAATTTTTAAACATACTCTTCACACCTTACAAAACCGTAATGAAAAAATACATAACTTTATTAATATCCCTATTAATAATCCAGCACGCATTTGCCCAGAATAATATCAAGGGGAAAGTTTATGATGCCCTTACCCAGGAACCACTGGTAGGTGCCAGTATCAAAGTAATTCACTCGGAAATAGGCACGAAAACGGATATGAGTGGCAATTTTAGCTTAAAAATCAGTGGTACAGAAATCATTGTCTCAATGATAGGGTATCAAACTAAAACGCTTACTGTTAGCGAGAATGAAGTATTAGCAATTGCCCTTGAAACCGCTGCGGAAGACTTACAGACAGTGGTAGTAACCGGAAATCGTGAAGCAAGCCTACGTACAGAAACACCCATAGCTATCTCTAAATTAACACCCAAGCAAATAGATGAAGCCAAGCCAACTGCCATTTATGAGGTAATCAATAAAACGCCGGGTGTGATGATGGTAAACCTCGGAAATGAGCAGCATATGATGGCTATCCGCCAACCTATGACCACCAATGGCTATTATTTATACATGGAAGATGGTTTGCCAATCCGACCAATGGGTGTGTTTAATCATAATGCTTTGCTTGAAATGAACCAGTTTACAGTAAGCTCAATAGAGGTGGTCAAAGGTCCTGTCTCTTCTATTTATGGCCCTGAGGCAGTAGGAGGGGTAGTTAATTTTGTTACTCAACGACCAACGGCTGTACCAACCGCCAGAATAGGCATTCAGTTTGACCAATGGGGATATAAGCGTGTACAGTATGGAGCAGGAGCAACGATAGGCAAATTCGGAATCTATTTAGGAGGATTAGTAGGGGAACAAAAAAACTCATGGATGACAAGTTCTGACTATACCAAAAATTCGCAATATGCCCGACTGGAATATCATTTCTCACCGAAAACACGATTGATTTATACCTTATCTTACGTCAACTACAATTCACAAACGAGTGGGAGTGTGGATAGTACTGCATTTTACAGCCGCCAATATGTGAGTACCACCGACTTTACCTATCGGAACGCCTATTCCTTACGCTCACGCCTGACTTTTGAAAAAGATTGGTCAGAAAGTTCTCAATCGTTTATTACTGTATATGCCAGAGATAACAAACTCGGGCAAAATCCTGCTTATGGTATTCGTTGGACAAGTGGCGCCACCACAGCCAGAGGAGAAATAAATTCTAATAATTTCAGAAGCGTGGGAGTATTGGCGCAACATACGCAACGCTTTAAATTTCTGAACTCAAAAGCCATTATTGGAGCGAATCTTGATTTTTCACCGAACGATTACTGGTCATATCAGATTGATTTGAATGCACAATTAAGGGCTGACAAAAAATCGGTAGAAAAATATACAATTGCACAGGAACGCCCTGATATTAAGCTTGCTGATTATGATGCTGACATTCATAATTCAGCCATCTATCTGCAATATGATTTTGAGCCTTTGAAAAATCTTCGTGTTTCAGCAGGTCTGCGTTATGATAATATGTCATTCGATTATGTGAATAATCTGGATGTTGATCCAGCTACGGGCAAAGGTATTGGCGGTTCAAAGACTTACACCAAAACTACCCCTAAGCTCGGATTAACTTATGATTTAGGCAAAGGAAAAGGCTTGTATGCCAACTATTCCAAAGGTTTCTCACCGTCTGCCTTAACCGCAATCTTCCGTAAAAGACCAACCCACGCACCGAATGGCGACTTGTTTTATTATAACCTGATTCCTGCCACTTTTATCAATACAGAAATCGGTGGATGGGCTTCACTTCTGAAAAATAAGGTCTATGTTGATGTTTCATTATACCAGATGAATGGATTAAATGAATTGCTCAGCGTACGTCAGCCAGATAATTCAACCGACTATCAGGCAGCAGGAAAGACGGTTCATAAAGGCATAGAACTGGGAATTACCTATAAACCTACAAAAGAATTATTTATCAGAGCAGGGGGCACTTATTCTATCCACCGTTTTGATGAATTTATTTTAAGTCAAAGGGCTTCTGATGTGTTGAAAGATGTCAATGGCAAAGATATGCCTTCAGCCCCTCGCTGGCTCTGGAATGCCGAAGTAAGTTATTATCCAAAATGGGCAAGAGGATTGCGCACCTCAGTCGAATGGCAGCACGTAAGCAAATGGTATCAGAATCAAACCAATACTATTACTTACGATGGCTATGACCTGCTGAATTTCAGATTAGGCTACCAATGGAAAGGGATCGAGCTTTATACCAATATCATGAATCTGACAGATGCACTTTATGCAACAAATGTTACCAGAGGTAATGCCTTGACAGACCGGGCCACTTATACAGCCGCCGCGCCACGCACTTTTGTGATGGGCTTACAATATAATTTCAAAAAATAGTAAAAATGAACATGGAAAATGGAGAAAGGTTAATGGAGTAACCAACAAGGAAAGAATAAAGTTGATATTTTTTTCTTTTTCCTTTCTCCGTTTTCCATTCTCCATTTTCCCAAAATCAAAAAATATGAAAACTCTTATTTATTTCTCATTCATTATCTTATTCTCTTTCATGAAAGTCGATAAGGACACAACCATTTCAAACCCATCTAATACTGCCGCCGTTCCTTCTTTCAGTACCATGCCTGATGGAAAAGTAGTTTTGAGTTGGACAGAAAAAGATGCGCTGAAAAAGATATCCTTTTTTTATAGTATTTATGACGGTAAGGGTTTTGGTCAGACTATCAAAGTGCCTGTAGTTGATTCTGCTACTACGCACGCAGAAGGTATGCCTCGTTTAACTATAAAAAAGGATGGTAGCATGATTGTGAGTTTTGAGTTGAAAAAAGATAACCCTATTTCAAAGTTCGGTTCTGATTTACTCTATGTGTATTCAAGTGACGGCGCGAACTGGTCGAAACCAATGTATGTGCAAGCGGATAGAGACCCGACTAAAAGCCATTCTTTCAGCAAGCCTGTGAGACTTCCAGATGGCGAAATCGGTATCATCTGGCTGGATGAAAAACTGACCGCAAAAGGGAGGAGTGTAAAATTTGCTAAAACCTCTCCGGGTAAAGGTTTCGGTGAAGAGAAAATAATTGATAAACAGGCGTGTGAATGTTGTCGTATTGAAGCAGTAGTTGATGCAAAAGGTACATTGCACATTTTCTACCGTGATATGTATGAAGATGGCTCCCGTGATATGAGTTATATCTCATCAACTGATAATGGACAAACTTTTTCAGAACCCAGAAATGTATACCCTGATAAATGGAAGGTAGAGGCTTGCCCACACTCGGGCCCATCGGCAACGGTTACGCCAAAAGGTGTTTATATGAGCTGGTATACTGGCAAAGAAAAGGCGTCTGGCATTAAAGTTTGTGAGGTTGCTACGGGTAGGATTGTCAATGCAGAAATCTCAGAAAAAGTGAAACAACCACAAATTACTACTACCAAAGCAGGAGAAACTTTTCTGACTTATGCCGAAGCTAAGAATAAAGGGGAAGAATACTTTCATGCTATTGCCTTAAGAAAATTAGGTGCTAAAGTAAATACAATTTACTTGTCAGAGCCTTTGGCTGAATGTAGTTATCCAGCTATTATCTCAGATGGGAATAGTGTTTTGGTGGCCTATGAAAAAAGAGTAAATGAGGCAAAACCAATCATTGTGTGGAAGAAAGTAGAGTTATAGTGTGATTGTTGTTAGGAGCTCAACCCGACTATTAACGTTTCATCATCAATAATCTTATGCCTGTCCTATTTTAATATAAAAAAGGGCAGGCAATTTTGTTTGTCTGAATTGCAAGGTTAAATTTGTTCAAGTTTCACACAGAGTTTTACAAATAATAGGGTATACTTATTGCTAAAACTAAATTTTAAGTCCGGATTATAATGAAAAAGCTTGCTTTACTGATAATAATGCTGCTGATAGGAGGAGCCTTGAAGGCACAAGAGCAAAAAAAGAAATTCTTTGTAGCAGAAAAGGTTAATTATGATGCCAAAAATGCCAAAGAGAACAAAGAAAACGACGACGAACTAAAAGACGAGATGACTAATTTTCTGGGTTTTGGTTTTCGATTATCAATTACCAATGTAGAAGAAAAGATAAATAATGCCACCGATAAAGATAAAAAGAAAGTAGGCTTACGCTTTCAGGTGGGTTTTCAGATGCCAAAATTTATTAAAACAAAACCTCCCCAAAAACTCTTCAAAGCCGGAATGGATGTGGGGATTGTAAAATAATAAATCCAGCCTTTCGGAGAGCCGTATTGCTATAAGGCTCTCCGAATTAGAGATGTTCTACGACTTCTTCCTCAATTGCTTCAACTGCAAGTAATCCAGAAAATAAATCACTTTAAGCGAAATATTGTTGTTCTGTTCTGTTTGCAGGGTATTCTGTAAATTATCAATATAATTATTAGTAGCCAGATTCGAGTCCGTAAAACCTGCTTCTTTCCATACTACATTCAGGAAACTACCCGGAGCAAATTGCCAGGTATACACCATATCAATATTAAAGAAATTAACATTGCGGCTCAGCTTATCCGTTACGTCTTTTTTAGGTGTCAATGTGCCGCTATTGTTCAATGTGAAAAACTCTCTCGGTTTCACTACACTGGCATAATGTCTGGCTCTGAATGTCAACCCCATTTTATTGGTAAAATTATATTTCAGATATAAAATATGGTCGATTGAATTGACATTTCTTAGTGCAAACAAGGGAGTATTATTAGCCAATAAGGTAATAAAGCCCAAATCAGTCGGTTTGACCAGATAATCAATGCTATGTCTGATAGAAAACTTACTATTGAAACGGTACTGATGTGAAAAATACAGGGCAGTTGAATGAAGATTATAAAAGTTGGCATATACTTTCTCTGAAATCTGCGCATTAACAGAATACTTTTTTGCATAATTCGTTTCAATCCATGCCCCCGGACTTATGCTTGCACCTCTCTTAAACATCATCCCCATTATACGTGGCTCATAGAAATCATTTTGCTCAGGATAGAAATCAATAGAAAGACCAAACCAATGCAGTTTTTTCATTTGGGCATTGAAGTTTACATTGATATAAGCCTGTTGATACTTCGATTTAATATCACCAATTGGACTGAACAACGAACTCAGGGTTGCATTGAAATTATAAAACAATCGGTTATACCATTTTTTTGGTTCAGTATAGCGATAACCCACATAAAGATTATGGTTAATGAAGTTGTTATTGGTAAAATAGCCAAGGTCATTACTGGTATATTTGTTGTCAGTCAAGTTCTGGGAAAGACTAAAATTGAACCTGCCACTGGTTTTGGCAAAACCAAATGAATGACTATAACCCGTGGTATGTTTCTTCTCAGGTATTTTATAAGTCAGATTGCTGATGGCCACACTTCCTGTCCAATTATAAGTATTTTTCTTGTCGAAAAAACTAAACAAACCCGAGCTTACATTGGCATTATAGTTATTATTTCCTCTTAGCACACTGGTATTGATAAAACTTACACTTGAATTATGCTTTAAGGTCTGGTCAAGCACCAAGATGTTGTAGTTGGTAGTAGGGTCTGTTTCAACCTTTCTTCTCTCTCCGGTTTCTGTATTCTCAATAATCGCATACTGTGGGCGGGTAATGGCATTCAGAATCCCGATACCTAAGCCCCCTTTCATACGCCCCGAAATCTTGGATGCATTAATCAATTTTGATTCCGACGGATTCGAAACTATTCTTTCTTCCGGCTTTAAATCATTATAGGGTGCGCTTGAATTAATGGGAGCCCCTCCAATTCGTCTTGAATAAAATAAATTCCCTTTATTGAATAACTCTGTACCTTCGGTAAAGAAAGAGCGATACTCATTATATTTTACCTCAAAAGGTGTCAGATTTAATACGCGATTATCACTCTGCACCTGCCCGAAATCAGGAATCAAGGTAGCATCTAAGGTAAATGCCTGACTTAACCCTAACTTCATATCTAACCCACCTGAAACCTGATTTGTCCAGTTTTTCTGGTCGGCCTGATTCACAGGGAAATGGTTGGCATAAACTGAGAAATATGGAGATAATTGTAAGCGTAGGGGAGGTTTTATATCAGAAATACCCGTCCACAAACCTTCTTGAGTCAGAAACCCATTGACATTAGGATCAATAGCGCTCCATGTATTCTGCTGTTCGGTTTTGCGTCGTCTTCGGGTGATATTTATACCCCAATCCTGTACCTTATCTTTGCTGAAACGAATAGCTGAATAGGGTAGGAATATCTCAAAAGACCAACCCTTATCATGAATAATTACGGCACTTTTCCAGACCGCATTCCAACTGAAATCTTCCCCACCATTGTCGTCATTGGTGTTTGAGGTCATTTTGGCATCCCATTGTTCGCCTAAAGGCGTAATAAAATATTCGAAGCCATTGAGCTTGTCATTATAGGTATCGAAAATAATACCTATATAATCATTAGCCCCAAAACCATCCCGACCCACCAGTTCTTTAGAAATGCTGTCGAGGCTTCGTTCATAGCAGGTACCACCGAAATAAATTCCGGCATCATCATACATCAGATACGTTTCTGTACGGTTATCGAAATCTTCCTTACGGCCAACCACCGGACGGAATTCTGTGTAATCATCTAATAAGGAGGCATCTTGCCAGGCAGGGTCGTTCAGACGTCCATCAATGATAACGGGCTTGTTAGTACGCTTGGCTTCTAGTCGTTTGGGTACTATCTGGGCATATAGGGCAGTGTAACCCAAGAAGGTTAAAGTAAGTAAAAATAGCTTTTTCATAAAGGTTAATCATACGCATTAGTTACCCGCAAAGTTATGGCAATTTGTAGGTACCACGCTATTAAATAATGTTAAAAGGATATTTTTAACATTTATAAAGTGAGATAATAGCCTTGAAAAGACAGTAGAAAATCAGGAATGTTGCACCGTAGTAGAAATTTTTGAATAATAATTTAAAGTGCGTACTCATTCAGACCTTAAAAGATAAGGGGTAATGTACCAATCTTACTGATAATATTACCCCTTATAGATTAGAAATATGAACTAATTATTTTCCTTTCAATTTATCTTCCAGTACTTTCATAAAATATCCACCCACT
The DNA here is from genome assembly GCF_054779675.1 of Emticicia fontis. NCBI lineage: Bacteria > Pseudomonadati > Bacteroidota > Cytophagia > Cytophagales > Leadbetterellaceae > Emticicia > Emticicia fontis. The sequence goes on along the minus strand of NZ_BAAGXU010000002.1, from coordinate 134,956 downwards.
ACACTTCTTGCCTGAAAACCAACCTGTTTTCCGGTAGTAGTTTCGTGCCAGTCGCTAATAGGTACGCGAGAGGTTGTTTGCGTAGCATATTTATACATCGGTTCAACAAGAGCATTGAAATCTTGTTTTTTATCAGCCAATACCGATGTCCAGATGATCCAGTCTGATTTGGTGTAAGTCTTACGGCTATCCAAAGGCAAACCATAGGCATTTTGTTTGGTCAGATAATATGCTATTTCTTTGGTATATACCTCTTTAGGGAACAAATTCATTTTCAAAATCTTATCCCATACCAGATTATATTTCTGACTCCAGGTTCCTTTGTCATTAAATGTCAATGAATAATGATCACCGTCAATTGCCAGTTCCTGCCATTTTTTTGCCATATCTTTCGCAATGGTACGATACTTCTCAGCCGTAGCTTTTTCGCCTAATTGTTCTGCCATTTGCGCATAACCACCCAAAGCTACAATGGCTTTCATTGATAAATTTGCATTGCGGGCCAGGTGTCCGGCAAAATCATCGGTACATAATTGAAGCGCTGGATCAAAACCTTCTTTGCTCAGGTAATCAGCCCAGATAGAAAGAGTTTTCCAATGTTTCTTGGCATATGAGGCATTGCCTTCTATTTTAGAAATAGCTGCTGCCAGAACAAGCATATTTCCACTTTCCTCTACTGGCATATCTTCACCATAGGTTTGTCCGTTAGCGAGCGGATAAGTTCCTAAATCGTGTGCCGCAAAAGGTTTTGGCCAATTACCACTTTCGCTATAATAAAAAATGCCGTTCATCATCCCCTTTAATAAAGCAGGGTTATAGGCTAAGTACATTGGTGCAGATGGATAAGTAATATCAACCGTATTGATTGAACCATTACTGAAATTCTCTTTCGACATAAAGAGTAGATCACCAGTTGGGCTTTTTACGAGTTTATGTGCTGCAAGACCTTGACGGTAAGCCAGTTCACAAAGGCGTGCATATTCTTCTCCTCCGGCCTTCAAAGCATCGTTATAAATCATACGGTTTACAGCCTCACATTTTTTGATAATGGTCTGATAACCAGCCAATGCCTGCGATAATTGCCCCTCAATGGTAGCACCTTTGGTTAATCTCCACCATGGCGAAAGGTTTTTCTGAAAATATTGTATCGACTGAATATCATCATAACCCAATAAGAAAACTTGCTCCTTGCCAGCACTACCCACTTTACCGGTGTTGATAAGGGTATTCAGCATCAGGTGCTTACCCCCTAAATTAGTATTAGCGATCATTTGAGCAGGTTGTGCTAAATCACCGCCTTTCGTGATAGCCTGTATTACATTTCCGGTTTTAGGAACGGCTACATACATATATCCCCAGTCAATGCGCACATCATCGCCTTTTAGTTTCATGATGTTTTGCGTAATTGTCCCGGCTTTCAGGATTGACAACCCATTGGCTACATATTGATTAGCCTGTACTTCCTGTGCCGGAGTATTAACCGCAATATCAGTTGAGGCGCCCAGGTAGAGTTTTACATCGTGCAAAAGATTATCAGTAGCTTTCATTTTGGCACTGATATAGGAAACCGGGCGAGAAAGAAGGCTTAAATCGTTAATCAACAAAGGAGAGGTGAACGTAAGTGTTAAATCAACCTTGCCACAAGTGAAAGTATAAATGGTCTGCGTGGCATTGATTTTTACTGAATTCTGAACCGCTGTCTGTAGTTTTGGATTTGGTTTTTCAATCACCTTTTCTACAATTCCTGCATCCAGAATAGCGCCACCTACATTATTGATTACGTGGATTGCCAGTAAATTTTCTCCGGTTTTCAGTTTGCTTTTAGCAGCCTCAGGTATCGGCACATAAATATATTTATTTGTCCAGCCTTTTACTTTATATACCACCTCCCCATTCAGGTATACTTCTACATCATCATCATGATTCAGTTTCAGATAAAGTGCTTCAGAATTCAGGTTTTTTAGGGTGAATTTTCTACGCATCCAGATATCCTTTGTATTCCATTCAGTTTTTGAGATAGTCGGGTTATTACCAAAAGGCGCGATGCCCTTTTTCCATTGGCTATCGTTCAAATCAGGGTTCATCCAGTTTTCTCCCGGATTGGTTTCAGTATAGGCAGCCTCGTAATTCACCTCATCTCCTGCCGGAATGATGGTTTCATAATTATCTCCGGCTTTGCCTAAAAAGTGATAAATCATGCCATCTACCTCAATCATACCAATTAACGAATGGTCGGCTCCTGTCCAGTGTTTGGTTGGTGATGCTGTCAACTCGTCAGTAGTTGACCAGATGCTGAAATAAGGGTCATGTGTAATGAGTGGATAAGCAGGGGCTTTACTGCTTTGCCCAAAAAGAAGTTGGATATTTAATAAAACAAGTACTCCGATAAGCGTGGCTTTCATGATTTAAGGTTTAAATAATAGACGAATCAGATGAGGTGGCAATTTAGAAAAAAATATGGGTTTCAGGCTAAGGATGAAGTTAGAATTGTGATTAAATCAAACAACCTAAACCGTTTTATCTGATTTAATATTCTAGCTGCTTGTGCCTGAAAATAATTCTATTCTCTGTAGTTTTACCACTCCATGCTCATTTATGCCGCTATCAAACTCATAAGAGCTACAATCTTATTTTTTTAGAGGATAATTATACCAAAACAGACATTTACGTTTTATTCTATCTGGCAAAAGTAGAGAATTGAATAATTTATCGCGTACCGTTTATTAAAAATTAATAAATACCCACAATATTTAAAGAAAACTCTTGCTAACGTATGGCTTTTTTAGCTAATTTTGACAATACTTATAACTTTTAGCTAGGTACTAAACAATTTATTCCTTTTTTCTGCACTGAATCGAGTATCTGTTGGCATGTCAAACTGCAGGTATTTTTGTGTTGAGGTGTATCTTTATAATCAGGTCAGGTAAAATTCCCTAGAAAATTATTGTCAGAGACCCAAAGTCTTTATGTCTTTGGTATGAGTGAAACTATCAGACTGCGCCTTTAAAATTTTTCCCTTTGAATATTCAATCCGAGGAACTCTTTGCCATTTGGGTAGGGGTGAATCATCATTAATGCCATATAATTTTTACACCTAAAGTAACCCATTGCTTATGAAAAACATCTATCAGCCACTTTATCAGAAAATCTTACTTTTTTTTGTAGTACTGCTTAGTGGACAATTAACTTTTGCTCAAAGCCCACCTCCAGACCCTTATAATGTGACCCAAAGTGAGATATTTTGTGGTAGTCTTGATGTTACATTAGACGCAACCTGTGATGTTGGTACACCCAAATGGTATTTAGGGTCTAGCCCGGTAACTGTTCTCACATTTACTGTAAACTCTACATCTATGTACTCCGTAGCGTGCGAAACAGCAACCGAATCTAGTAATTTTGCGGCAGTAAATTTTACCGAATTAGATGTAACACTAACCACACGTGATAAGGTAATTTGCGGATCTACAACTGTTAAATTAACAGCCTCATGCCCTATAGGAGTAGTTTCATGGTACGAAAATGATTCTACAACTCCTGTTGGAACAGGCGACGTAATTACAACAATATCAGCCGGTACAAGTTATGTAGTGCGCTGCGAAGTAACAAGCCCGACGGCATGTGAGAGTCCATTCAAGATGGTTACATTTACTGATGGTACAAGTTCTCCTTTAACTTTACCAACTGGCCCAGTAGATGAAAGCATTTGTGGCCCTTCCGGATATGAATTAACCGCAACTTGTTCAAGTGGTGGAATACCATTTTTCTTTGCGGTAGATCAACTGACCGAAATGGAATCAGCAGGAACAATAATTTATCCCACAGCTGATATAACCTACAATGTCAGATGCGAAGATCCAGGTAATCCATATTGTCCAAGTGATTTCCTGACTTTTACTTTAACAGTCACGTCACCTCCGGATCCCGTACCCATTTCAAATCCGGTACTTATTTGTAAGGGAAGCTCAGAAGTTATACCTGCTACTTGCGATGCAGATTCACAACCCATCTGGTTTAATGCTTCTGGGGTTCCATTGCCTGGCAATGCAGTATCACCAAATGTCAATACTACCTATACTGTCCGTTGTGCAAGTACTGTCTCACCCGGTTGTTATAGTAATCCGGTTTTAGTAGATGTTATGGTTGATGATGTGATAACATCTCATCCATCTTCAGTTTTAGTTTGTTTGGGCGAGAGCACCAGTTTCGCAGTATCTGTGGTGGGTAGCTATGTCTATCAATGGCAGAAAAAGCAATCTGATGGCAGCTATGAAGATATATCTGGGGCAAATAGTGATTCACTAAAGATTAGCAACACAACTTTGGCCGATCGTGGTTTTTACCGTTGTTTAATGACTGGGCCTTATTGTACAATCCATACCGAAGAAGCCTACTTGGCTTTTCCTGAGGATATTCTCAGCAAAGGAAAATTAGTTCCGAACAATGTAACAGCTTTAGATGAGTTTGGTAACTCTTGTGCTATATCGGGTAATCTGGCAATAGTAGGCGCATGGTCAAAATCAAGTTATAGAGGCGCGGCTTATATTTATGAAATGGATGTGAATGGCAAATGGTCGCAAAAGGCACAGTTAGCTCCTTCTGATCTGGTGGCTGGAGATAGTTTTGGAGGGTCAGTAGCTATTTCTGGGGATACGGTTTTTGTAACTGCACCAGAGCAGGATTCTGAAACGGGTGCATTATATATATTTAAGAAACAGGTGAATAATACCTGGTTGCAGATTGACAAGATAGTATCTCCTACCAGTAGTGCCGGTGATTATTTTGGGGGAGCTATTTCTGTCTCTGGTAGCCTTATGGCCGTAGGAGCGCCTGGCGTTGAATCAGCGTTTATTTTTAAAAGAGATGTTTCTGGTGTATGGCAATATAACCAGGAAATAAAAGACTTTTTTGGTGGAAATTCTTTCGGTTACTCTGTAGGGCTTTCAGGAAATGGCCTTGTAGTTGGTGCTCCGGGTGAAGGTATCGGTGGAGCTATTTTTATCTATGAAAGAGATAGCAGTACAGATTATTGGTATGCGCATGGTTTATTTGAACCAAGCGGATTATCTGTCGGTTCTGCCTTTGGTCTTTCTGCAGCCATAAGTGGCAATACGATTATTGCGGCAGGTTTTGAAGACCCTTTCGGGTCAGGGTCAGGTGGGCCAAGTACCCTGAGTATAGTACAGGTTTACGAAAAAGATTTTACGGGCAACTGGGTAGAAAAGTCAAGACTTACCAGCGATGATGTAACGGATGAGAGTGGTTTTGGCTATTCAATAGCTATTCAGGATAATATGGCAGTTATTGGTGCACCTGCAAACTATGTGGGAAGAGGTGCAGCTATAGTGTTTGAAAAAAATGCCGCAGGCGATTGGGTACAGAAGAAAGCGATAATACCAAATGATCTGGTTATGGGAGATTTATTCGGTACATCGGTAGCCATCAGTAAAACTTCTATTCTGGCAGGGGCTGCATTTGGATCATCTCCATTTCCGCTTCAAACTAGTAAGGGAGGAGCATACTTTTACAGCCGTTATACTTATCCGGTTCCGGCAGTATCAGAAGTCTCGCAGGTTGCGGCGGTATGTTCTGCACAAAAAGCTACTTTTAACCTGACAGGTTTCCCGAATACCAACCCTTATACAATTACTTATAAAGTTGATGCGGCAGGCACTGAAAAAACGATAATTATTACACCTGATTCTCTGGGAAATGCTTCCTTTACAGAAACTCTGGTTTGGGCTAATAATACAAAGAATATTTTCATTACCAAGTTGAAAAACAATGCAAGTGGTTGCGAAAAGGTAATTGATGTAAATACAGCCTTAACATTAAAAGCACCGACGCTGATTATGGTAAACCCCGTGCCGCAATCTGTTTGTGTCGGCGAAACAGCCATGTTTACGGCTGAGGCTACTGGAGAAGGTATTCTGAATTTCCAGTGGCAACGCCAGGCTCCTGCCACAAATGGTACCAACGGACCAATCACAGGTGATTTTGCAGATATTTCAGTACTGACATTAGCCAATCGAACAATAGCAGATAATGGTGCGGCTTATAGAGTAAAAGTAACAGGAGAGTGCGGAGTGGCCATTTCTAACGATGCCATCTTAACCGTATTACAAAAAGCAAGTGTTACTATGGCAGCCGGCCCAGCTGTTTGTCCGGGGACATCAGGTAAAATATTGTTCTCTGGCACTCCGGGCGCTATGGTTTATTATGAATCAAATGGTTTCAATACTTTTATACTACTGGATGGCAATGGCCAGGGTACTGTGTCAACAGGCGCAATAACCGAAGCAAAAACATTCAATCTAGTAAGTATAAACATTCAGGGTAAATGTAATAGAACAATTTCAGGCTCTGTTACGGTCGATGTATTGCCAACCGGTGCAAGTATTCCAACCGCAGTGGTATTAACAAGCCCAACAGATGACGTATTAAATACCGTTGTTCAGAATCATTATGCACAGAATATTCAGGCAACCAATAAAATCAATACAGGTGGTAAATCTGACCAGAAAGCAAATAAATATGTATTGTTAAGTCCCGGCTTTGAAGCGTCAGAAGGGAGTGTATTTCTGGCTAAAATTGAGGCGGCCTGTCCTTAGTATAGCTTTAAAATTATTAAAATTAACAAAACGCCTCTATCTAAAAATCAGAGGCGTTTTTGTTTAAAAAGGTAACTTATCTTTAAAGACACAAACCTAAATTTGCCATTTTCTTGCTATTTCAGCCATTTTCAATAATCTTTGTTAAATAGCTCAATTCAAAACCATTTCACTTCTCAAACCTTAAAAAGATTCGTTTCTTATGAAGAAGCCTCAACTACTCTTTTCATTATTCTTTGCTTTTATCTTATTTATCAATACAAGTCAGGCACAAATAATTACTTCTGCTGAAATTGATGCGCTTGCAGAAAAAACACTAAAAACCTTTGATGTACCGGGTATTGCAGTAGCAGTAATAAAAGATGGGAAAGTAATTCATTCCAAAGGTTATGGAGTGCGTTCGCTCAATACCAAACAAAAAGTAGATGAAAATACGCTATTCGGTATTGCTTCCAATAGCAAGGCGTTTACAGCAGCGGCGTTAGGAATGCTCGTTGATGAAAAGAAACTGAAATGGGATGATAAAGTCCGTGATTTTATCCCTGAGTTCAAGATGTATGACCCATTCGTAACAGAAGAGTTTACAATTAAAGACTTGCTTACTCACAGAAGTGGTTTGGGCTTAGGCGCCGGTGACCTGATGTTCTGGCCTGATTCTAATAATTTCAGCAAGCAGGATATTATCCATAATCTCCGTTTTCTGAAGCCTGTATCGAGTTTCCGTACCAAATACGATTATGATAATCTGCTATACATTGTGGCAGGAGAGGTAGTCAAACGTGCCTCAGGCATGGACTGGGAAGATTTTATTGAGCAACGCATTCTTCAACCCTTAGGCATGACACAAACCGCTGCCTCGTTTCGCCGCTTAAAAAATAAATCTAACGTGATTGACCCTCATGCTCCGGTAGATGATGTTGTAAAGGTAATTCGCAGAGATTGGAGTGAGGTCGCCAATTCGGCGGGTGGTCTGTACAGCAATATTGTTGATATGAGTAAATGGGCAATCGTGCAGATGGATAATGGCAAATATGGCAACGGCAAGCAATTATTCAGCGAAGAAGTACATGAGGAAATGTGGACACCTCAAACCATTCTTCCGGTTCGTGGTACTAACTCTTATAATACTCATTTTGCCAGCTATGGTTTAGGTTGGGGACTGGCTGACGTAAAAGGCTATAAACAAGCCTCTCATACAGGTGGCCTGGCTGGGATTGTGACGCAAGTTACCTTGATTCCCGAATTGAAACTGGGCATTATTGTCTTTACCAATCAGCAACAAGGCTCCGCATTTACTACTATTACCAATACAATTAAAGATAGCTACTTAGGGATTAAGGGCATCGACCGTTTAAAGGAAAATAATGACAGAAGATTACAAGGCATCGCTAATGCCAAGAAACTGACCGACCAAATCTGGAATGATATTGAAGCACAACAAAAAAGCGGTGTGAAACTAGATAATAATCTGTTTACTGGCACTTATCACGACAAATGGTTCGGCGATGTAGAAATAGCTACAAAAAACGGTAAACTATGGTTTACCTCTAAACGCTCTCACTTGCTCAATGGTGAAATGTTCCCCTACAAAGGCAATACATATATCGTTAAATGGGTAGACCGTAGCATGGATGCCGATGCCTACGTAATGTTCGACCTTGACAATAGTGGTAAAGGCTCGGGGTTCAGAATGAAAGCCATTTCTCCGCTCACTGATTTTAGTTTCGATTTTCAGGATTTAAATTTTACGAGATAAAATAATCGATGATTTAAATGCAGGGGCTCAGAATTTTGAACCCTGCAAATATTTACAATAACAACAACATGACCAAGCTAGATCCAATAATCATCTCAGACTTATTCTATAAACTTGATGAAAAGCTGATTGAAGTTTTGCAATCTCTTACAGACGATGACTGGAATAAACCAACAATTGCGCCTCTCTGGATTGTAAAAGATATTGCAGCTCACCTTCTTGATGGTAACATCCGAACCCTCTCAATTGGGCGTGATAAGTACGTAGGTTCTCCTGCCGGAAACATCAATTCCTATCAGGATTTAGTCGCTTATCTGAACAAACTCAATGCAGATTGGGTTCAGGCTCTCAAAAGAATGAGTCCGAAAATATTGATTGAATTATTGACGAGTAGTGGAAGACAGTATTGTGATTATTTAAGCCAATTGAATCCTTTCGATAAGGCCCTTTATTCAGTTGCCTGGGCAGGTGAACAGGAATCAAAAATGTGGTTTCATGTGGCAAGAGAATATACCGAAAAGTGGCATCATCAACAGCAAATCAGATTAGCAGTTGGTAAAGAATCTGAGCTTTATACCAAAGAGTTTTATTGGCCTCACCTCGAAACTTCCATGAGAGCTTTACCACATCATTATCGGCATGTAGCAGGTAAGGATGGAGACATAATTCAATTTGAGATAACAGGAGATGGCGGAGGAACATGGAACCTGTATTATGAAAACAATCAATGGATTTTGGTAAAAGAAAATGCCATCAAACCTGTAAGTAAAGTTACCATCGATGGAGCAATTGCCTGGCGATTATTCACCAAGGGCATTTCAAAGCAAGAAGCCCACAACTATGTTCAAATTGAAGGAAAACAGGAAGTAGGTAATAAAATATTTGATATGCTGGCAGTAATGGCATAAAAACAATTATAGCAAATATCAACCATTAACCCCTGTTAATCGCATATTATCATACATTAATCTCAATATTTTGGATAGAAGTCTATGAATCGATACCTTTAAACTTCTCAAAGCAAATTGTAAAAACTCAAACAAACTAAACATCTCCTCATGAAAAAATTACTACCTGTAATTGCTTTTTTCTGTGTGTCCCTGGGGCTTAGTGCTCAGGAAGAAAAAGTAGACCTCGAAATGGTGAAAAAAATCCGTCAGGAAGGCTTAAACAATTCAAAAGTAATGGACATCGCTTTCAACCTAACCGATGTTAGTGGCCCAAGACTACAAGGCTCACCGGGTTTTATGCGTGCAGCCAATTATGCCAAAGGTAAATTGACCGAATGGGGGCTAACTGACGCTAAATTAGAACCTTGGGGCGAATTTGGTAAAGGCTGGCAATTAGAAAAAAGCTACCTTGCCATGACAGCGCCTTATTACCGTCCGTTAATTTCTTACCCAAAAACATGGACAGCCGGAACAAAAGGTAAATTGAAAGAAGCAGAAATCTTTTTGATTGACGAAACCGATACAATGGCCCTTGAAAACTACAAAGGTAAGCTAAAAGACAAGATTATTTTATTATACAAAAACGATAAAATCACGCCTTCATTCAAGGCTGATGCTACACGTTTTACGGATGAAGAATTGGAGAAAATGGCAAATGATGCGCCACAAACCCGTTCTCAACCTGATACAGCTTTCAGATCGATGATGGCCGCTATGCGTAGAAGCACTTTGCTTTCGACCAAAACTAAAGAAATGGCGAAAAAAGAAGGTGCTTTGGCCTTATTGAGTATGAGCAACAGAGGTAAAGATGGTACTTTATTCGTATCAGGTGGTGGTTCTTATAAAGCATCAGACCCTGAAAACTTATTGGATATTATGTTGGCGGCAGAAGATTACCTATCACTTTGCAGATTGGCAAAAGCAGGTATTCCGGTGAAAATGGATATTGATGTAAAAACCAAATTCTTTACGCAAGATTTGCAAGGATACAATGTTGTAGCTGAAATCAAAGGAACTGACCCGACTTTGAAAGATGAAGTAGTGATGCTTGGCGCTCACTTGGACTCATGGCAAAGTGCTACCGGAGCTACCGATAATGCCGCTGGTTCATCGGTGATGCTGGAGGCAGTAAGAATCTTGAAAACCTTAAACATTCAACCTCGCAGAACTATCCGTATTGGTTTATGGAGTGCAGAAGAAGAAGGTTTACACGGTTCAAGAAACTACGTGAAAAATCACTTCACTGACCCTAATACCAAAAAGAGCAATGCCGAAGGTGACAAAGTAGCAGCTTATTTCAATGTCGATAATGGTACAGGTAAAATCAGAGGTATTTATTTGCAAGGTAATGATGCTTGCCGTCCGATATTCACCAAATGGTTTGAGCCTTTCCACGATTTAGGTGCTAAAACAGTAACTATCCGTAATACTGGCGGTACTGACCACCTGGCTTTTGTTGGTGTAGGTATTCCGGGCTTCCAGTTTATTCAGGATGAAATCGAATATAATACACGTACACACCATACAAATATGGACTCGTATGACCATCTGCAACCAGATGATTTGAAACAAGCCGCAACCATTGTAGCCTCATTTGTATACAATGCCGCTATGCGTGACGAAAAACTACCAAGAAAGAAATAATTTAGACAGATAAACAAAAATCCCTGTTGGTATTGCCAGCAGGGATTTTTGTTTTTTAATGTATCGAAATTATCTGATTATTTTACCAAAACTTCCACCACCTTTTCTGTTCTTGCGGAGGATTGCTCAACGGCTTTGAATTATTTTCTTCCTGTTTCGGACTAAACTGAGATTCATTTTTGCTAGATTTTGATTGATGAATCTTCTCCATTTCTGCCTCAAATGCATCCTCATCTCCATCTTTGAAAGAATAGGTTATTTCTATATTTGGAAATCTATTCCATAAAACTGAATATATCTCAATTGAAGGTTCCCATTCTGAATATATTCTAAGTACCTTGATAGGAATTGGCGTTAAATTTTTTATGTCATCAAGTCCTTCTAAGGCAACCAATATTGCTTCATCTTTACTTGAAGTAGATGAACCGATTGCGGTCAGAATTGAGCCAGATTGTTCGTATTCAAAGACACATACATTAACAGGTACAACACCACTCATTATTGAAAGAAGTTAGATTAAAATAACTTTTAAAGATAATACTTTCAATCGATAAAAATTGTCTATTTCTTCACAAACAACGTCCTGATTAATTTCTCAGCCTCAACTGCCACAAATACCAGAAATGCCATTAATACACAAATACCTACTTCGTTGAGAGATAAAGGTTGAGTTTTAAAGGCAGTATTCATAAACGGAAGATAAACCACTGCTAATTGTAAAGCCAAAGTGAGCGCCACGGCTCCAATCAAGGCTCTGTTAGAAAACAAACCCTTTTGTTTAAACACGGAAGTATTACTTCTGATACCAATAACATGCCCCAATTGGCAAAGACTTAGCACCGTAAATACCATTGTCTGCCAATGTTCCAGTTGATTATTTAAAGCCCAGGCTTCGGTACCTAAGGTGATTGCCGCCATAAATATCCCCATCCAGACAATATGATAACCCACACCGTCAGCAAAAAGACTCTGATCGGGGTCTCTTGGTGGACGTTTCATGATATTGGCCTCGGCGCTTTCATTAGCCAATGCCAAAGCCGGGAACCCATCAGTTACCAGATTAATCCACAAGATATGAATGGGTAGGAGAGGATTCTCTAAACCTAAAAAGGGGGCAATGGCAATAACCAATATCTCGGCACTATTACAAGTCATGATATACTTCACAAACTTGCGGATATTATCAAAAATCCTTCGTCCTTCTTTAATGGCTTTGACAATAGTAGCAAAATTATCATCCAGCAAAATCATGTGAGCCGCTTCTTTGCTTACATCAGTGCCATTGATACCCATGGCTATCCCGATATTAGCTGCTCTTAATGATGGAGCGTCATTGACTCCGTCGCCTGTCATAGCCGCAAAATGTCCTTTTGATTGTAGGGCTTTCACGATGCGCAATTTCTGGTCAGGTGAAACACGGGCATATACTGCCGTTTCTTCAACCTGAGACAAGAATTTTTTTTCTGAAAGTTTTTCCAATTCCACACCAGTAAGGGCAAACTCTCCTTCATCCAAGATACCTAATTCTTTAGCAATTGCCTGGGCGGTAGCCGGATGGTCTCCGGTAATCATCACAGGTCTGATACCCGCTGTTTTGCATTCGGCAATAGCTGTTTTGGCTTCTTCACGTGGTGGGTCAACCAATCCGGCTAAACCTGCAAAGAAGAGATTCTTTTCTACACTTTGTGGCGTTATTTTTTCAGGCAATTTATCCAATATCTGGTATGCATAGGCCAATACCCTGATACCTCTTTTTGCCCACTCCTCCGAAATATCATTTAATAATTTCTCATCTTTTTTCTGATGAATAATTTCTGTGATGGCTTCACTGGCTCCTTTGCTTATCACCAGATACTTTTTATCGTATTGATGAATGGTCGTCATGCGTTTACGCTCCGAATCGAAAGGAATCAAGCCCGCTCGTTTATACTTCTTAAAAAGCTCATTGTATTTTTTATAAGATAATTCTTCAACCATATGTCCTGTCAGAGCCAATTCCGTAGCTTCACCAATGGGTTTATCTTGTTTTTCAAACTTTACTTCATGGTTGAGTAACATACCTAGTTTCAGCATTGATAATCCTTCTTCCGTCGTTTCTATTTCCTGTTCATGCTTTTCTACCAGGTGCATTTTATTTTGAGTCAAGGTTCCTGTCTTATCGCTACATATATAGGTAACTGAGCCCAAAGTTTCCACAGCAGGCAGTTTCCTCACCAAAACATGCTGCTTCGCTAATCTGGAAGCTCCTCTAGATAATGCAATGGTAATCAAAGCAGGTAAAGCTTCTGGAATAGCAGCCACCGCCAGACTTACCGAAAGAAGAAGCATTTTAAAAGGCTCTTCACCGCGAATCAAACCAGATACAAAAAGCACTACGCAGATACCCAGAATAATATAAGACAAGTTTTTTCCAAACTTGGTCATGCGAGCTTGCAGGGGAGTAACCGCTTCTTTTTCCTGCAAAAGCCCAGCAATTTTTCCTAGTTCAGTATTCATCCCTGTGCGTACTACCAAACCTTCTGCTTTTCCGTTGGTAACTAATGTACCTTTGAAAGCCATATTGAGTTGGTCGCCTAAAGGGATACTGCCTTCTTTCAGTTCATTACTTTCTTTATCAACAGGAACTGATTCGCCTGTTAAGGATGATTCATCAATGCGTAAGGCATTTACTTCATAAAGCCGGATATCCGCCGGAACTACATTTCCTGCTTCTAAAACCACAATATCACCCGGTACTAAGTCTTTTGATTCAATCTCTTGTGGTTTATCTTCTCTTATCACCTGTGTTTTGGTAATACTCATTTTTTTCAAGGCTTCCATTGCCTTTTCAGCCCTGAATTCCTGAATAAAACCCACCACAGCATTGAGAATAATGATGACGAAAATGATAATCGTGTCAGCCAGATCACCAAAAATACCAGACAAGATAGCGGCCGCAGCCAGCACCAATATCATAAAATCTTTAAACTGATTCAGAAAAAGCACCCATGGTGGTGTTTTCTTTTTTTCTTCTAATTCGTTATGACCATCTGTCTCTAAACGATTACCGGCTTCGGTGGGGGATAACCCTGTTTGTGAGGTATTGAATTGTTTAAATAGAGAGTCGATGCTCTCTCGATAGAAGAGAACTTCATTGTTTTTTTTCATAAAAGTCTAGCGTGCTTTAATTGGATTTATATTGACAGCAGTAATTATACGTGTGTTTTCAATATTATGGGTGTGAATATAGTATATATACCTCCAATAAAAGAAAATGTTAGAGTAAATAATCAATTACTCTAACATTCCATTAAAATCATATGCGTATTATTTTATCTCAAACGAATATGCACCCGCCTGTAAAATAAACACCACCGTTTTCAGATTACCGTCTTCACTCTTAATTACAGTTCCTTTAATCTCTTTACCATTTTCATAAATTGCCTGATTCGCAGCAATATTTAAACGTAATGTTGCTGTAGTATTGGCAGGAGTTGAAAAATTGTAGGTAATCGTATTATCAGCTCTTTTCCAAGATGATATAATCGTACCATATGGGCTATCATGTTTTGCCTCAAAACTTTGCAAGTCTTTTACAAAATGAGGTGCTAATAATACATTTTTAAATCCGGGTAGTTTTTCATCTGGTTTAATACCCCCCAAAGCCTTATATATCCAAGCACCAATCTCGCCAAACATAATATGGTTCATCGAAATATCTGAATTTGCATCTAAAGGCCAGTTTTCATAAAGGGTAGTTGCTCCATTCTTAATCCACCAACCCCATGATGGAAAGGTTTCCTGAGAGGCTACTGTATAAGCCAAATCGGCATAACCATTTTCACTCAGGGCATTCAGAATGGCTTTTGTGCCTAGTAAACCCACATCAATATGGTTATTGTCCGCTTTTACTCTTTCAGCCAATGCAGCCGCAACTTTAGCTTTCAAGTCTTCCGGCACTATTCCCCACTGTAAAGGCACACTCAGTTCGGTTTGAACGCCACTGCCATAAATACCTTTTTCTTTATCCAAATATTTCTCATTGATAGCGTTTTTAATTTTCTGTGCCAAGCCGGCATAATGTTCTGCATCTTCGGTTTTGCCCAAAAGTTTAGCGGCCTTAGCAACAATACTTGCATCAACATAATAATAAACTGAGGATGTGAACTCAACCGGAGTTTTAGATTTCACAGGTACCCAATCGCCTAATCCCCAGGTGGTAAGATGTTCTGGCGCGATGGTTCTGATATAATCTACATAACGTTTCATGTTATCGTAGTTATCAGCCAATATCTTGGTATCTCCATAAAACAGATACACATTCCACGGAATAATAGCAATTGTACTTGTCCAGTCAGGCCCGTTGCCCCATTCATAACCCCAACCACTGGTGGGTATAATTGATGGTAATATCCCATTTGCCTGTTGTTCATCCCGATGATCAGCCAACCATTTTTCATACACTGTTATGCCATCAAAATTATATAAACCTGTTTCGCTGGCTATGTGCGCATCACCAGTCCAGCCATTTTTCTCACGTTGCGGGCAATCAGTCGGATACCCGAAAAGATTTGATAAATAAGAATTATTGGTTGCCCACCAGATTTGATTCATGGTAGCATTAGAAGTAGTCACCTGCCCGACGGGGGCCACATCACTATGCATAAAATAACCCGTTAAACTCTCTTTTGATAATTCAAGCGGCTGCTGACAGGTTAGTTCTACATACTGAAAACCCTTATAGCTGAAATGTGGCATAAAAGTTTCTTCCCCCTTCCCACTGAGCGTATAAATATCTACCTGAAAAGGATCCTGATTATCAGTAGGGCGGTAATGAATATCAATATTCGACATATCAGCCGAACCATTCTGATACAAGCGTTCGGCATGCTTTAATCTTACCACTGTTCCGGCTGCCCCTTTTACTTTTAGTTGACTAACGCCAGAAATATTTCTGCCTAAATCAAATAGATAAGTGGTGTCATTCAATTTTTTCAGGCTTTTGGCAGGTATTTCTTCGACATTTCGCACTGGCACCATTGCCTGCGCCACAATATTCTGTGATGGAGATGTTCTGAAAATCACATCTTTCCAGGCTTTATCATCATAATCAGGCGTGTTCCAACCCTCTTTTGCTAATCTTGCATCCTGATGTTCAGCCGTATAAATGCTATTAAAAATAACCGGACTTAATTCTGTTTTCCAACCTTTGCCAGTTGAAATAACCTCTTCGGTTCCATCTTCATAAGTTATCCGTAAATCCATACAGAAAGTAGGTCTGTTTCGCCACGGAGCTTCATGAAAATACCACACAGCCGTCGATTGATGGTTATACCAGCCATTCCCTAACAATACGCCAATGACATTTTTACCACTTTGCAGGTTGGCGGTTACATCATGGGTAATATATAAAGTACGGCGGTCAAAACGCGTGTACATCGGGTCTAATCGGTGATTACCAATTTTTTGTCCGTTAATATATAATTCATACAAACCCGCGGCTGCTATATAAGCTCTAGCCGATTTGACGACTTTTGGGGTTGAAAAACTCTTTCTGAAATAAGGAGCAGGCTTGGTTTTTACATCTCTGCTATCACTTATCCATAAGCCTTTCCAGTTGCGCATCTGCATCATACCCATTTCAAAACTATTTACTGAGACTGGTGCTGCTTTTACTCCGTCTTTATCCCACACAATTACTTTCCAATAATATCTGGTAAAAGGTTGCAAGGCCTTGCCTTTATAGATTACCAGATTATTGCCTGAAGCTACTTTGCCGGTATTCCATTCACTGCCTGATTCATTCACAACTTTCATTGAATCTGTATCTACCAATACCTGATAGGCTGTTTGTCTGGCCCCTTTTCTATTGTCTTGCATTAACCATGTCAGGCGGGGATTTGGGTTGTCAATGCCTAAAGGATTTTTGAGGTATTCACATTTTAAACCATCAGGCTGAACAGGAGGGAGTGCAAAGCAATATGGTTGAGAACTGAATAAAAGAAAGAGAAAACTAATGAAAACCTGAGCGTATTTCATAAGGTAGTGGTTGATTGAGAAATTCTTTATTTATTGATGTAAAAATAAAGAATGTCAGAGAATGTTCAGGAATTTTGTTTTGGAAATCTAATGTAGGCTAATTAAACCACTGGCTAATAAATGATTTATTTAAAAATTTACCAGATTGAAATAGAATGTACTTCCCATACCAATTTCGCTTTCAACACCTATATTGCCATTTTGAGCCTCAATAAATTCCTTGCTGATAGCCAGACCAAGCCCTGTACCAGTTTTAGCACTACCGGGAATCTGAAAATACTTATCAAAGATTTTATCTTTATAACGTTTTTCAATGCCTTTGCCTTGATCGGTTACTGAAAAGTTTACCATATTGCCTGATTGTGCAATTTTGATGGTAATTTTGCTTTGTTCTGGTGAATAATGAATTGCATTCGTCAGGAAATTTATGAGTACCCACGCTGTTTTTTCTGTGTCAGCTTTTACATCTGGGAGCTTCTCCTCAATAGAAGTCTGTATCTCAATCCTCTTTTGCTCAGCTTGTATCTTCACGGCTTCGGTTGCATATTTCAGAATCTGATAAGGTGTGCTTCTCTGAATATTCAATTGAATATTCCCAGTTTCAACCTGTGAAAGATTCAATAATTCACTTGTAATTTTTAATAGTCTCTGGCTATCTTCCTTAATACTATCAATCAATTGTTTTTGTCCATCATTAATTGCCCCTGTTTGTTGTTTTTCCAACAATTGTGTACTCATTTTAATGGACGAAATGGGGGTTTTCAACTCATGCGAAATAGTTGCAATAAAGTTGGTTTTGGCAAAATCCAGTTCTTTGAAAGGAGTAATATTCTTCAAGACAATTACATGACCAATGTGTTTCCACTCTTTCTCCCCTGTAGGAACAATAGCAATTTCAACCACTTCTTTTTCAAAATAGCTCTCTTTATTGTTGGCAAAAATCTTAATCGGTTGCTTTTTGTCTATGTCAGCGACAACATCAGGCATAATTAAATCTTTTACCAATGAGCGAATTAAGTCATTTATTAAAGATACATCCTGTGCTTGTTGTCCAATTAATTGTTCGGGTTTAAGTCCGGTTACCTTTAATGCTTCGTCATTGGCAAAGAGTATTTTTTTGTTTTCATCCAGGCCAATTACTGGGTCGTGCATATTGTTAATAAGCGTTTCGATACGCTTCTTCTCAAAGAGAAGCTTTGAAAGATTGCTATTATTATACTCTTCTAATTTTTGAGCCATCGTATTAAAGGATCTGGCTAAATCTCCGTATTCACTATGATCTTCAAAATAAACTCTTTGAGAATAATCATTTGCCGCAATCTGTTTAATACTTTCGGTTAGCTTTTTAATAGGGCTTGCAATATTGCTGGGTAGATTAATGAGTAAAGTAAAGGCAATCACAAAACAAAGCGTACCTGTGATTGCAATCCAGATAGTGGAAGTGGCCGCAGTTTGCTTAGCAACATCACTTTTTCGCTGGATAGCTTCCATGTTTAGCCGCATAATTTCGGTAATGTCTTTCCGTATCTGTAAATGAGTAGTTCCATCAAAATTGTTAGTTTTCAACAGGGCAAAGTGCTCTTTCAGACTTTGAGTTGCCTCTTTTTCTCCAATTTCTGTAACATTAGCTAATTGTTTGAACAGATTTTCTTCAATTTTTCGGATAGCACCTTTATCAGTAGTTAACTCATCCAGCGCCATAAGCATATTACGAGAATACTCAAGGGTATTATAGTTGGCCACCAAGATATTTTCAGTGTCATTTTTCAAAGCATTAATTGACTTTGCTCCCACGTAGGTAAGCAAAGTAATCAATATAAAAAGCAGACCCACACCCAAGGTCAATTTAGTCCTGATTTTCATTTTATTTTAATTTTACCTCACCTCCTAGCCCCCTCTCCATTGTTGGAGAGAGAGCTAGGGGGTGAGGTGTTTGTTGATTATTCCCCTTTAGGGGCTAGGGGTGGCGTTCATTCTACGATAATATTACCACATCAATATCGGCCAAAGACAATTTATTCAATAATTCATTAAATATATTGGTCGAAAGTATCACATTAAAAAGGTTCAGATGGGGCTTGCCGATGCACAAAGTAGTAATTTGTCTTTGTTCAGCTATGTCCATAATAATCTTTGAAATATTACCGCTTTCAACTCTTATGATTTCTGCGCCTAATTGTGTGGCTAATTTAAAATTATTAATCAAATGCCTTTGTTTATCTAATGCAATTTTATCTGGGCTTTCTTTTGGTGTCTGTACATAAAGCACAAACCATTTGCTATTATAATAACTTGCAAGCCGGGCTGTTTTTCTGATAACTGTCTTAGCAGTTTGTTCATTGCTACTGATACAGGCCAGAAACTTCTCATGCCTGATAGCAGTAGTTCGTGGAATTTCCGTCTCCACCTTTCTTTCCACCTGACTAGCCACTTCTTTCAGTGCCAACTCTCTCAACTGCAATATCTGTTCCGATTTGAAAAAATTACTAAGCGCCATCTGAATCTTATCGGTTGTATAAATCTTCCCTTCTTTCAGACGGGTAATTAACTCATCGGCTGTCAGGTCTATATTTACCACTTCATCAGCTATTGTTAAAATACTGTCTGGGATTCTCTCTTTTACTTCAATTCCCGTAATTTCTTTTACTTCCTCATTCAGGCTTTCAATGTGTTGAATGTTTACAGCACTAATCACATTAATACCTGCTTCCAGAATCTCCAGTACATCCTGCCAGCGCTTTTCATTTTTACTGCCTTCAATATTGGTGTGGGCTAATTCATCAATTATTACCACTTCGGGTCTAAGATTGATAACAGCCTGCACATCTAATTCTTCGAGTTCTTTTCCTCTGTAAAAAATCTTCCGGCGTGGGATAACTGGCAAACCATCTAATAAATCATGTGTTTCTTTA
This sequence comes from Emticicia fontis, assembly GCF_054779675.1. NCBI lineage: Bacteria > Pseudomonadati > Bacteroidota > Cytophagia > Cytophagales > Leadbetterellaceae > Emticicia > Emticicia fontis. The sequence goes on along the minus strand of NZ_BAAGXU010000002.1, from coordinate 115,068 downwards.
CGGAAATGGGTCTCAATATAACCTATTTTTACATCAATGCCATTCCTTAGCAAAGAATGGGCTTCTTGCAGCATACGAAAAGTTTTACCTACACCGGCACTCATACCAATATAGACTTTAAACTTCCCTTGCCGTGATTTTCTGATTAAATCCAGAAAATGCTGTACGTTTTCTTCTTTGTTATCGGTTGTTGACATGATTGTAATCTGGCTGTTTTGAGGCCTTCTCAAAAGTTTTTCTGACCAAATAATATTTGGCTATGCTTCGACCCCACACCCCAACCCCTCTTCATTGTTGGGGAGGGTTAGGGTGGGGTAGACGCCACGTGGTCTTTTCCAAATATTATCGCTATGGCGCACCGTTTGGTCAATTTTACTTTTGAGACAGCCGATATTGAGAATTTTATTAGAAACTAAAACATAATGCACTAGTGAGATAAAAATTCTGGTTTTTATCGGCAAATATTTTGTCTTTGCTATCGAAAATTCTTGCTTCTGTGCGCCATAATAGATTATCCATAATGGTGTAATCAAGATTTAAAGAATAGCCAAATGTCTGGAAACCGTTTGGTGTGCCAGTGGCAATAATCACTCCGTTTTTATCCTGATAATATTCAGCACGGGCGGCGATTCTGAAATTATCATTAACCGAATAACGTGCAATGATTACAGGCGTAAACCAGGCATTGTATTCAGAACTTTTATACGTTTTTTGTTCATATCCAAAATCAAAACCTGCTAACAATCCAAACTTTTCATTCAACTGAAATTGGCCGTAGAGATTATTAAAGTATCTCCATTTGCTTACACTGTCCGGCTGTTCATTACCCATGTAAGTACTCCAGTTAAGGCTTATGTTCGAATTAGGTTTATAAGTCAGCTGTGTGCCGAAAGCAGGCGTTTGATTACCTGACAACCTTTGAATCCGTTGCCAGCCATTTAAAACCAACCCAGCCAGATACCATTTTTCATTGGCTGAGGTATAAGATAATCTAATACCTGATTCATAATAAGGTGAATTTTCAGCCAACAAACTTCTCGTAAGATTCCAGTCGTCTTTGCCGATGGCACTTTCAAAACCAATATGAGATGACATGATTCCGGCATCAATCCATAGATTGTTTTTCCTTGATATTTTCACTCCGGCATTGGCTTCATACAAATTTTTCAATAACCCCTGTTCAGCCGCCAAATTATATTGGGCGTACGTTCCTACCATTACGCCTAAATTGGCTCGTATTTTATCCCTATTATAACTGGCTTTTAATAAGCCTAAATTCAGATTTAATTCGTTGTGTCGGTTGTGGTTATACAAAAACGGTGATTTCTCATGATTTCCCGGATTACTGAAATCATAGCTATAATACGTTTCTATATAACCTGAAAATGTAAGAGGTTTTGTTGTTTCCTGAGCATTTGCTTTCAAAACCATGAAAGCAAATGCAGTTAAAATTAGTTTTTTCATTCTATTTGGCCTTAAAAAGGCTGTTGTTGTACTTGATTAATTTTCTTTGGTTTTTGTCTTTGTCTTTGTGATTAACCACGGAGCAACTCAGAGTTTGGCACTGAGTTTCACTGAGCTTTTTATTTAAACGTGTGATACTCCATGATTAAAAGTTCCAATTATTTCAAAGCATCCAGAGCCACATTCAACTCTAACACATTAATGGTTTCAGTACCAAATAAGCCCAATAAAGGGTTCTGCGTATGTGAATCAATCAGCGCCAGAATTTTATCTTCTGAAATTTTTCTTGTGTCCGCAATACGTTTTGCTTGTATTTTAGCTGATGCCGGAGAAATATCAGGATCCAAGCCACTACCCGAAGCCGTTACCATTTCAGATGGAATCTGTGATTTGGCCGCTTCAGGATTATGTACCATAAACGTGTCTATTCTTGCCTGAACAGTTGCCAGATAATCAGGGTTTGTTGCGCCTTTGTTACTTCCGGCCGAACCTGCAGCATTATAACCAACTGCTGAAGGACGACTCCAGAAATATTTATCATCCGTAAAAGATTGTCCTAATTTCTGATAACCAACGATTTTACCGTTTGCTTGGATAGTTTCTCCTTTTCCCTGATTAGGTGCCAGCCGAGCAATACCTGTAATAAGAAGAGGATAGATGACCGCGAATAGTACCATACTTGTCAAGGTAAGTCTGATAGCTGAAAATAATGTTTTCATGATTGTATTAGATAAAAAGTGAGACAGCAAGGTCGATGATTTTGATACCAATGAATGGCACAACTATACCGCCCAGGCCGTAGATTAATAAGTTGCGGCGAAGAATGGCGCTTGCACCGATAGGTTTATACGCAACGCCTTTCAAAGCCAGTGGAATTAATAATGGGATAATGATTGCATTAAAAATGACAGCCGAAAGAATCGCACTTTCAGGACTATGCAGATTCATGATATTCAGACCCTGCAATGCAGGTATTGTGGCAATAAACAAGGCCGGAACAATGGCAAAGTATTTGGCTACGTCGTTCGCGATTGAGAAAGTAGTCAATGTGCCACGAGTCATTAATAATTGTTTGCCAATTTCCACAATCTCAATCAGTTTGGTGGGGTCATTATCCAAATCAACCATATTTCCTGCTTCTTTGGCAGCTTGAGTACCACTATTCATTGCTACACCCACATCGGCTTGAGCCAGGGCAGGAGCATCGTTTGTACCGTCACCCATCATGGCTACCAGTTTGCCCGATTGTTGTTCTTTACGGATGTATTGCATTTTATCTTCCGGTTTTGCTTCTGCAATGAAATCATCAACTCCGGCTTTTTCTGCAATATATTTAGCAGTTAAAGGGTTGTCACCGGTTACCATCACGGTTTTTACACCCATTTTACGCAAACGTTCAAAGCGTTCCTGTATACCGGTTTTGATAATATCCTGCAATTCAATTACGCCTAAAACCTTTTCATTTTCTGATACAACCAGAGGTGTACCTCCATTGCTTGAAATGCTTTTTACTCGTTCGGCGGTTTCATCAGGAAAAACATTTCCGGCTTTTTCAACCAGCTTTTTAATCGCATCATAAGCCCCTTTCCGAATTCTTGTATTTTCTAAATCAATACCTGAGCTACGGGTTTCAGCAGTGAATTTGATAAAAGTAGGCTTGGTGATTTTATAGCTGGATGGATTTACATCAGCCAGTTCAATAATTGATTTACCTTCAGGCGTTTCATCGGCCATCGAACTCAACACCGCGGCTTTAATAAAATCTTGTTCGTTTATACCTTTAATAGGATAAAAGTGTGTGGCTTTACGGTTACCGATCGTAATTGTACCGGTTTTATCCAAAAGCAATACATCAATATCTCCGGCGGTTTCAACGGCTTTCCCTGATTTGGTAATTACATTTGCTCTTAAAGCTCTGTCCATCCCGGCAATACCGATGGCAGAAAGTAGACCTCCGATAGTAGTTGGTATCAGACATACAAAAAGCGAAATAAAAGCCGCAATCGTAATAGGTGTCTGAGCATAATCTGCGAAAGGTTTTAAGGTTACACAGACAATAATAAAGATGATGGTAAAAGCAGCTAATAAGATTGTCAAGGCAATTTCATTAGGTGTTTTCTGGCGACTCGCTCCTTCAACCAAAGCAATCATTTTGTCTAAAAAGCTTTCGCCGGGTTGGGTAGTAACTACTACCTTGATTTTATCAGACAATACCTTTGTGCCTCCAGTAACGCTACTTTTATCTCCACCTGCCTCACGAATTACCGGAGCAGATTCACCCGTAATAGCACTTTCATCAATTGTAGCCAGACCTTCAATGATTTCACCATCAGTCGGGATAATATCGCCGGGCTCACATACAAACACATCTCCTTTTTTTAATAAAGATGAAGGAACAATTTTAACTTCGTTTAAATACATTTCACCAACGGTCTGAACCACCTTGGCAGGTGTTTCTTCACGGGTTTTGCGTAAACTATTGGCTTGTGCTTTACCACGTGCTTCGGCAAGCGCTTCGGCGAAATTGGCAAAGAGCAAAGTAATCAACAGAATCAAAAAGACAATAATATTATAGGTCAGACTACCCTGATTCGTAGCGCCTAAAAAGATAGTAACACAGACAATGAACATCACAAGAGTTCCGATTTCGACGGTGAACATAACAGGGTTACGAAACATCAATCGAGGGTTCAGTTTGATAAAAGACTGGCCGATGGCTTCTTTTACCAATTGTCTGTCAAATAGCGAGATTTGATTATTTCTGGTCATGAGAGTACTTATTTAAATAGCGTAAAATGTTCTGCTAATGGGCCTAGTGCCAAAGCAGGGAAAAATGATAAGGCAGCAATGATGGCTATCACGGCAAAAGTCATGATGGCAAAAGTGGATGTGTCAGTTTTTAATGTTCCTGCACCTTCAGGAATATACTTTTTGTTGGCAAGTAAACCAGCAATGGCAACGGGGCCAATGATAGGAATATAACGGCTTAGCAAAAGTACAATACCAGTTGTAATATTCCAGAATGGGTTATTGTCGCCTAACCCTTCAAACCCGCTACCATTGTTGGCTGCACTTGAAGTATATTCGTAAAGCATTTCAGAAAACCCATGATACCCCGGATTGTTTAACCAGCCACTGGCATTTCCATTAAACCACCAACCCATAGCAGCATCTCTGGCAGCCAGGTATGAAGATAAAGCAGCACCAACCAGAATTAAAAATGGGTGAAGTATAGCAATAATCGCAGCAATTTTTACTTCTCTGGCCTCTACTTTTTTGCCAAGAAATTCAGGCGTACGACCCACCATCAATCCTGAAATAAATACCCCCAGAATGATAAAAATAAAATAGTTCAGAATCCCGACACCACAACCACCATAGAAAGCATTTATCATCATAGCCAACATCTGCATAGCACCTGAAAGTGGCATACTGCTATCGTGCATACTATTAACTGATCCTGTTGAAATAACCGTGGTTGCGATACTCCAGTAACCCGAAGCTGCCGTACCGAGCCTTGCTTCTTTTCCCTCCATACTTCCGGTTGGTTGCGAAACGCCTAAGTGTTGGATTGCAGGACTACCATTTATCTCGGAAATAACAGTCGGAATTGTGAGGAGCAAGAACCCAATTGTCATGACTCCAAAAATTGACCAAGCTAGTTTTTTGCGTTTTAAGTAATAACCCAAAGCAAAAACAAAAGCGAAAGGGATAATCATTTGAGAAATCATTTCCAAGGCATTAGTAAAGTAGTTTGGATTTTCGAGCGGGTGGGCTGAATTTGCTCCAAAGAAACCACCACCATTCGTGCCTAAGTGTTTAATGGCAATAAATGCTGCCGCAGGTCCTCTGGAAACCTGCACCGAATCACCTTGCAGCGTAGTTATCGTATCTTTCCCTTCGAATGTCATAGGAACACCATTGAATACCAAAAGCGTTGATACTACAATCGATAGCGGTAATAAGATGCGTGTACAGCTTTTTAAGAAATAATTGTAAAAATTACCCAGTTTCTCGGCCTGACGTTCACGTAATGCATTAAAAACAATTGCACCGGCGGCCATACCAGTAGCTGCCGAAACAAAATGCAGGTACATCAGACCGATTAATTGTGTGAGATAAGAAACACCAGTTTCACCTGAATAGTGTTGTAGATTACAGTTAACAATGAATGAGATAGCTGTATTAAAAGCCAAATCAGGCGACATGGAAGGATTGCCATCAGGATTAAGCGGTAACCAGCCCTGATTCATCAAAATAAACATACTCAGAAAGAACCAGATGAAGTTGATGCCTAGCATGGCAACCAGGTGTTGTTTCCAGTTCATTTCCTGAGTAGCATCAATACCGCTGATGCGGTAGAAAAGCTTTTCTATAGGATTAAAAACAGGGTCTAAAAAAGTTTTTTCGCCTGTGTAAACCCTTGCAATATATTTTCCGAAAGGAATGGCTAGCAGAAGCGTAACCACAAATAGGGCAATAATGCCTGATATTTCAGTATTCATAAGATTTAAAATTTTTCAGGTTTAAGCAATACGTACACGAGGTATCCGAAAACCAGAATCGATAAAATAAGTAATGCTGTCATGGGTTTATATTTTTTCAAAAAAGTGAATTGATTTATAGCATATTCCGAAAAGGATTACACCAACAATAATTAGAATGATCGTTACCATCGTTTTTAAAAATTTAGTTCTGGTAACTATATGCCAATGTTTATGCCGTTTCGAAAAGGAATTTTGCAAGTAGTTGATAGATAGTTGATTGTGGTTGATATGCCAAGATATAGACAAAAAAAAAGCCTATCAAAATGATAAGCTTTTCTCAAAATGGAGTAGTAATTGTTAGATGATTTAATTGAGAAGAAACGATTCATCGCTCGATGAATTACGTTTTCATTAATCTATCAAAACCATAAATGTATTTGAGATAAGATTTATAGGGAGTAAATAATTATTTTTCAACTACAACCCATACTCCTCAATCTTCCTATAAAGCGTGGCAATCCCAATTTCTAATAATCGTGCTGTCTCAGCCTTGTTGCCTTTGGTATAATTCAATACTTTCTGGATATGGAGTTTTTCTACACTTGCCATTGAAAAGGCAGAAAGTGTACCTTTATTTTGTTGTCTGGGCTGCTGAATATCAAATGGCAATAAATCGGCAATTAAAGTGTTGGTATCAGCCAAAATAACGGCTCTCTCAATGATATTTTTCAATTCACGGATATTACCTACCCATTCGTAGCTTTCTAATTTTTCCAGACACTCATCATCTATTTTTTCAACCCGTTTATTGGTTTTCGCTGAAAACTGTTGCATGAAATACCGGGCTAGAAGTTCAATATCCTTTACTCTTTCACGCAGAGGTGGTAAATGAATCTCAAATACACTTAAGCGGAAATAAAGATCAGAGCGGAAATGATTGGCTTCATACTCCTGTTTTAAATCTCTGTTGGTAGCAGCAATCAACCGGAAGTTTGATTTGGTAGGTTTGGTATCGCCCAATTTAATAAACTCACTGGTTTCCAATACTCTAAGTAATTTGGCCTGGAGTTCTAAAGGCATTTCTCCGATTTCATCCAATAGGAGAGTGCCGCCATTGGCTTCTTCAATCAGTCCTTTTTTATCTTTGATTGCCCCTGTAAACGCCCCTTGTTTATGCCCGAATAACTCGCTTTCCAGAATATCTTTGCTGAAAGTACTGCAATTGAGTGTTACAAAAGTCTTGCCGGCTCTTGAACTCGCCTGATGAATGCCTTGCGCGAAAACCTCTTTGCCTGTTCCGGTTTCACCAGTCAATAAAACAGTGGTATCAATCGGAGCAACTTTCTTGGCTAAATCAATGGCTTGTTGAATGGCTTTAGACTTACCAATAATGGCATCAAAAGAAAACTTTTCACCTACCCGCTTTTCAAGGTCTCTGACTTTCTTTTGTAATTGTACTTTCTCAATAGCCCGATGGAGTAGGGGGATAATCTTTTCATTATCATCACCTTTCACAATATAATCAAAAGCCCCATTTTTCATGGCCTGCACGCCGTCAGTGATATTTCCATAAGCTGTTAATAAAATTACCTCTACCAATGGGTGTGAGGATTTGATTTTAGGTAATAAATCCACCCCATTGCCATCTGGTAGTTTCACATCTGAAAGTACTACATCAATGGCAAATTGCTCCAATTTCTTTAAACCTATTCTGCAATCTCCTGCCTCTACTACCTCAAACCCTTCTGACTCAATAATCCGGGCCAGTAAGTTTCTGAGTTTTTCCTCATCATCTATTATTAATATCGTTTTCATTATTTTTCTGATAGTTCACTATCATTTCATCTACCTGCAGCCCAGAAAATAGCATTTTTAAACAAAGTCGTATAAGCCTCATTATCAAATAATTCGGGAGAGTGCCCCATGAAAATATACACGTTCCGGGCTTTTATTTTTTCATTCGTCCAGATTACCGGATGGTCACCCATTTTAATTTGAGTATCAGGTGTATACGAATTTTCATCAACACTCGCTATGACATGCACATTGGGTCTCGGACTTTTATTATAGATATACCATTCTTCTTTATTAATCTTAAAAGGTATGGGTACCCCTTTCATGATCGGATGCTGTTTGTCTTCCACATTTACAGTTCCGGCCACAAATGTAGCAATGTAATTTTTATATCTGATACTACCCATAAAATCAGAAAACCAGTTCCACATCGGAAACCCATCAAATTCGCCAAGCAAGGTAGCATGATGAAAACCAATCCATCCACCTTTGCCTTGCTCAATATATTTAATAAATGTTTGTGACGCTTTCTCCTTCCAACCATAAGGAGGATAATCTAACTGGATAAATAATTGATATTGATTCAGATAGGCTTCGCCAAGGCTATCAATCACATCTGTATTCTGAATGTAATCAATCGAAAAACTACTATCCGCTGCCAGTTGATTGAGCCATACCTTTGCACGAGTTGAATACTGAATATGATGCCCTCCTTTTTCAGCAATGGCTAATATTTTAAATTTGCTTTGTGCCTGAGCAATGAGGCAAAAAAGAATTAGAAAACAAGTTAAAAATATGGTTCTCATTATAATTTCATTTTTTAGTTCCAGCCCATAAAACCGCGTCACGCACCAGCGTCGTATAATCTTTATTCTCACAAAGCGAGGCATCATGCCCGATACCAATATAAATAGTGCGAGGGTATTTCTCATTACACCATATAATCGGATGGTCTCCCATTGGTTTATTCTGTGTATAAGTCGATTCATCTGCAGTAGCTAATACCCTTACATTTCCTCTCGGACTTTTGTTAAATTCATACCATTCATCCGAAACCTCTATTCGCTTTGGTAAATGTTTGGTGGCAGGATGCGTTCGGTCTTCTATCACAAATGTACCTTTCTGAAATTTTGGATGAGGCGAGTAAGCAATCCCTCCCATAAAATCCTCAAACCATTGCCAGTATACTCTTTTGGGAGATTTAAACATATCACCTGTTAAGCCGGCAGCATGAATACCTACCCAACCACCTCCGTTTTCAATATATTGCTGTAAGGCTAACTGCTGGGCAGGAGACATATCAAAAGGTGCCAGATGTAACTGGATAAACACTTTATATTGCATCAGATTCACTTCGTTTACTTCACTTGTATCATCTGTAAACTCCAGGTCGAAATTATTTTCAGTAGCCATCTTTTCGAAAAAAGGTCTGGCAGCGGCAATCATTTTAAGATGGTCTTTCGCACGGGAGGCAACAACTAAAGCTTTAAATTTAGGCTTACGATGAAAAGATAAAAAGATGGTGAAGACAGCACCTGAGAGCGCAAGGAGACAACAAAATTTTAACAGACGATTCATAGGTTTTCTGGTTAAAAAATGCCATTTTATATGGATAAATATCGACGTATAGGCAATATTTTAAGGAATTATTAATTATAATGTACTGGTAAAAGTCCCTGATAATGATTATCTTCGCTTTTACCCACCAAAGATAAAACTTATGCGAAAAGAAAAAGAAAATGTTTTCCTCCGATTACCTAAAATTATTTTAAATGCGCTATTAAATCTACTTAAAGACGACGATGAAAAATATGCTGACCGTTCCAAATATCAGATTGCCAAAGAGGTTCGTGAGATAAAGGTCACTATCAGACGATTGATTAAAGACTTTTTTTTAATCTCAGTTGGTGTACTTTCAGCCGGTTTTGGATTGGATGGTTTTCTTTTGCCTAATGAATTTATAGATGGTGGCGCTACTGGTATTTCGCTCCTTATTACAGCCGCTCAGGACGTACCCCTGTCTTTGATGCTTATCCTTGTAAATATACCCTTTGTTATTATAGGTTTAAGAGTAGTAGGCAAAGAATTTGCCATTAAAACTGCCATAGGTATTACCGCCCTGGCACTAGCGGTAGCTTTTATTCCCTATCCAGAAATCACACACGATAAATTATTAACTTCTGTTTTTGGCGGTTTCTTCCTTGGGCTAGGGATTGGTATGGCTATGCGAGGCGGCGGAGTGATTGATGGAACTGAGGTATTGGCTATTACCCTTAGCCGTAGAATGGGGCTAACCATCGGTGATGTAATCCTGGTTATCAACGTAATTATATTCTCAGTAGCTGCTTATGTACTATCTATTGAGACCGCTTTATACTCAATGCTTACCTATCTTTCAGCTTCTAAAACGGTAGATTTTGTAATCGAAGGGATTGAGGAATATACCGGAGTGACGATTATTTCCTTAAAGGCCACTGAAATCAAAAAAATGATTATTGAAGAATTAGGACGTGGCGTAACAGTTTATAAAGGCGAAAGAGGCTTCGGCAAAACAGGTTATACAGAAGGTGAAATGAAAATAATCTATACAGTTATTACCCGTTTGGAAGTAAGTAAACTGAATCTGGAAATTGAAAAAATAGACCCTAATGCCTTTGTAGTCATGAACAGCATTAAGGATACCAAAGGCGGTATGATTAAAAAACGCTCAGTGCCACACTAGGAGCAGATTTAGTGAATGAGTGATTTAGTGAATGAGTGAATGAGTGATTAATTTCTTTGATTTTTGATTTATCACTCTGGCGTCAATTAATTAGTGGATTTCGTTGCTATTAATTACTCACTAAATCACACATTCACTAAATCACTCAATAGATTCTCCCAACTCTTCACTACTTTTGTGCAAATACATTCATGCACAATATTATCAATCAAGATGCCGCTTATATTACCAGTAAAAGGAGTTAGCCCGACCTGGGGCGAAAATTGTTGGTTTTCACCTAATTCAACAATCGTAGGTGATGTAACTATGGGAAAAGATTGTACCGTCTGGTTCAATGCCGTAATCCGGGGCGATGTGAATTCGATTATTATGGGGGATAGGGTAAATATTCAGGATGGAGCCGTGATACACTGTACTTATCAGAAAACCAAAACTACGATTGGCAACAATGTAAGCATTGCCCACAATGCCATCGTTCATGGTTGCACGATCGAAGATAAAGTGTTGGTAGGCATGGGCGCAATCATCATGGATGGAGCCGTGATAGGCACAGGTTCAATCATTGCAGCAGGAGCTATTATTACCCAGAATACAGTTGTTCCACCTAACTCTATTTATGCCGGAAATCCTGCAAAATTCTTAAAAGCAGTAAGCCCCGAATTAGAAGAAGTATTTATGCGCACAGCCAACAATTATGTGATGTATGCAGAATGGTTTAAAGTGTCAAATTGACAGGTTTTCAAAGGCTTTTTAGCTAAAACGCTTAACTATGCAAATTTTGACCTAAACTGATACAAAATAGCTGAAACTGTATAAAAACGACTGTTTTTTGTCCTGTTTTTCTTTAAAAAAGCTATATTTGTACCTAAAAAAAGGCTCAAATAGTGGAGTACGCAAGTTTAGGTGATGACATATTGGTCAAACTGATGAGTTTGGGAGACAAAGAGGCCTTTGGCGAGATTTATCGTCGATATTGGCGTAAATTATTCCAGAAAGCTCACCGAAAAATCTATGCAAAGGAAGAGGTTGAAGAGTTGGTTCAAGACCTCTTTGTAACTCTTTGGGAAAAGCGTGCTACTCAGAAAATCCAGACCTTAGAGCCTTACCTTTTTACGGCACTCAAATATCAGATTATCACCCATATCAAAAAGCAGGTGCTGGAAGAAAAATTCGTTGCTTATGCCACTACCGAAAGCGACGAAGAAGAGAATAGTCTGGAAGAAAAAATAGCTTATGACGATTTAACCCAGTCTATTGAGCAGGCTATTGAGCAACTGCCAGAAAAAACACAACATATTTTTCGCCTCAATCGGCTAGAGGGTAAATCTACTAAAGAAATCGTAGAGATTCTCAATATCCCTGAGCGCACAGTCGAATATCATATCTCACAATCTCTCCGTTTCATGCGCGAGCATCTGAAAGAGTTTTTGACCTGGTGCTTAGTCATTTTAATGAATTAATAGGTTTTGGAGAAAGAAAACCTTTCTCCATTCTTCATTTTCCTCTCTCCAAAGCGCATTGCATTTTTTTAAGAATTTTTTATAAAAACCCGTTTTTTGTGGTATTATTCATAGAAATTACAAAACTATTTGCGGTTTTCTGTGGCTTTGTTAGACATAGTTAATAAAGACAAGAAACGAGACCCTATTCTGATGAAAAGCCGTAAAGCGTTTGGTAAACTTCTTCAAAAATATCTGGAAGGAAAATGTAGTGAGTCTGAAGTGGCTTTGGTTGAGCAGTGGTATGAACTGATTGACGAAGAGCCCAGACAAAACTATACCGAAAGTGAATGGCAGGAATTGGAATATAAATTATGGCGAAAAATTGAGGAGCAATCATTAGAACCTGCCGATCTATCGCCTGAAACCGCTCCAGGTTTTAGTATCTGGCGTTCGTACCGAATTGGTATTGCTGCATCTGTTACCCTTTTATTAGGGGTTGGTGCGTGGTGGTACCTTAATAAATCAGACGGCCAATCCACTATTGTATCTACACAACAATCAAAAAATGAATTAACTTCCATGGGCAACACTTCAGCTAAACCTATCAGGATAGCTTTAGAAGATGGAAGCATCGTAACACTAAGTCCACACAGCCAACTTCAGTATCCCAATCACTTTGCTGCGAACAAAAGGGAGGTGCAACTCAAAGGCGAAGCCTTATTTGAGGTGAGTAAAAATCCCGAAAAACCATTTTATGTAATCACAGAAAAACTCGTTACCAAGGTTTTAGGTACCAGTTTTTATGTACGAACCGTTGAAGCTACCAAAAAGGTAGAGGTAGAAGTACTGACCGGAAAAGTATCAGTCTATGAAAAAGAAAAAGTAAATAATGAGAATCCGGGAGTAGTACTAACCCGTAATCATAAAGTAACTTTTTTTATTGCTGAAAAACATTTCATTACAGGATTGGTACAAAAACCACTCCCTCAGATTCAGACGATTACCAACACGCCTGAAACCTTTGAATTTGATGATGCACCAATCGGAGACGTATTAGATAAATTAGAAAGAGTATATGGAATTGATATTGAGCTCGAAAACGACAAACTGAAAACTTGTCCGATCACAGCCAATATTACGCAACAGCCATTATATACCAAGCTTGACATAATATGTGCAACCATCAACGGCAAATACGAAGTGAAAGGAACGACGATTTTAATTAGTGGAAAAGGATGTGAGTAAGAAAAGCCGGATTACCCAATATAGTATCTATTCAACCTTAATAAACTAACCATCTATTCAGCTACGGGAGTATGTTTAAATGTATGTAGCTTAGCTATTGGCAGGCAGGCGTACTCCCGATTTAACTAAGCCATCTATTTAACTTTGACTATATAAAATAAACGCTAAATCTATTTAACGCTAACCCAACTGTATGTATATGATTAAAAAATAAAAAAGTGTATTCATCTTACTAATAAAAAAAGCTGACAATGGTACCAGCATTGTCAGCCCTAAAATGCCCTTAAAACTTTTCGCTGCGCGTGAAAACCAGGGCTTCTTTTGTCAAATTCTTACCTCTAACAAAATTGTTCAAATGTATGAAAAAAAGATTACAAACAAGTAAAATCTTGCTACTTGCTATGAAAATTTCTGCTGTTCAGCTTGTATTGGCAATGATTTTCGCTTCTGTTTCGTATGCTTATGATTCGAGAGCACAAGAGTTCTTGAATAAGTCCGTTTCATTTAAAGCCGAAAATCAAAGTCTTCGCATAGTATTGGGAATGATTGAGGAGCAGACTGATGTGAAATTTGTGTACAGCTCTAAAGCCATTCATGCCAATCGTAAAGTGAGTTATACAGTCTCTGAACGTAAACTATCAGATGTATTAGAGTCCTTATTAAAACCAATGCAGGTAAACTACCGTGTTATTGGCGGGCAGATTATTCTTAACTCAGAAGATAAACAGGCTTTTTTAGAAAATATTGAAGCCGCACCCAATCCTGAAAACGAAAGTACTGCAATCGCAGTTGTTGACCAACCTATCAAAGGAAAAGTTACTGATAAAGATGGTGGAGAAGGATTACCGGGTGTAAGTGTTACGATTAAAGGCACAACAAAAGGTATAACAACCGATGCGCAAGGTAACTATTCAATCACGGTTCCAAACGATAAATCAGTATTGGTATTTAGCTTTTTAGGCTACGAAAAACAGGAGATTACTGTTGGAAACCAAACGACAATTGACATTGTGTTAGGCTCTGACCTGAAATCGTTGGAAGAAGTAGTGGTAGTAGGTTACGGTACACAGAAAAAAGCGAATATGACAGGTGCCGTATCAAGTATTGATGCAGCAGCTATTGAAAATCGCCCTGCAAGTAATCTGGCAACTGCTATGCAAGGGATGAGCCCGGGTTTAATGATTACCCGTACAAGTGGCCAGCCTGGTAGTGAAGACATCGGTATTCAGATTCGTGGAGCCACTACTGCCAATGGTTCAGTAAGTCCATTATTAATATTAGATGGGGTAGCAGTTCCAAGCAATACTTTGCAAACTATGAACCCGAATGATGTAGAAAGTATCAGTATCCTTAAAGATGCTGCTGCAGCGGCTATCTATGGTGCTCAAGCAGCAGGTGGAGTTATTTTGGTGACAACCAAAAAAGGGAAAGCTGGCAAAATTTCTTTCGATTATTTAGCTCAACAAGGAACCGACTGGTCTATCAACGTACCTGAAAGAATGAGTTTATTGCAGGAAGCAGAATTTGCTAACCTGGCTCGGGCTAATTCAGGTAGTGGACCTGAGTACTCGGCTGACGATATTCAACGTATAAAAGATGGTGTTCCCTACGTAATAAATCCGGCAGATACAAGTACTTATCTTTTCTATAACCAGGTTCCATTAGCTGATCAGATTTTGAGAAAATACTCATCAATGCGTACCCATAACCTGACCATAAGAGGTGGAACAGAGAAGTTGAATTTCTTGCTTTCAGGTGGGTATTATGGCAAAAACGGGGTGTTTAAAGTTGGGCCAGATAGCTATAACCGCTATAATCTTCGGTTGAATCTGGGTGCGCAATTAAATAAAATCTTCTCTATCGATACTCGTCTTTCTTATACAAACGATAAACAAGAAGCATCGTCTGCCGGATTGAACGGACAAGGATTGATTTATCAGATTTATCGCTTACGTACGCGTACGCCATTCTTTACGCCGGAAGGCCGTTATAATGGTGCTGGTTCTGCTGCTACTGCTTATGCCTCTTTAGAATCAGGCGGGTATAATGAATATAAACGCAATTTCTTTGACGGCGTATTTACCTTAAAGGCTTCTGAAATCATCAAAGGTCTGAACCTGAGAGCAGTTTTAGGAACACAATACCGCTTGGGCGATAGAGAGACATTCTACCGTACTGTACCACTTTGGGGTAAATCAAGAGTTCTCAGTTATTTGAATCAGGTTAATTCATTCCAGGTAACCAATGAATTGACGACTAATAATAACTTACAGTTTTTGGCTAACTACGACAGACAATTCGGTAAACATACCTTAGGCTTATTTGCAGGGTATCAATGGGAAAACCTACGTTTTTCATCAACTTATACTGCTGCCTCTAACCTCGTAAGTAACGATTTGCCAACATTGAACTTAGGTGATGATAAAACCAAAAGCAATAGCCAGAACATCTACGCTTATGCTTATCAATCAGTATTTGGTAGAGTAAATTATAGTTTTGCTGATAAGTATCTGGTAGAAGGAACTTTACGCTCTGACGAAAGTTCAAGATTGGCTCCTGGTTATCGGGTGAAAGTATTCCCATCAGCATCAGCAGGTTGGAACATCCACCGTGAAAACTGGTTCTCAAACTCTTTGAAATTTATTTCTGAATTAAAACTGAGAGCTTCATGGGGTCGTTTAGGTGGTGCCTTAGGTAATACATTGGGCTATTATGATTATTTGAATCAGTTAAGCCGTAATAATAACTTAGTATTAGGCGATTCTCGTACCTCATACATCTACCAAAGCTCTATTCCATCAGCACAATTATCTTGGGAAACCATTGAGACTTCAAACATTGGTGCAGATCTTGGGTTCTTTCAGAATAAATTACAGATTACAGGAGACTATTACGTAAAATATAACCGTAATATGTTGACTCCGCAACAATTACCGGCTACGATTGGTATCGGTACCCCTCGTAAAAATAATGGTGAGTTGAAATCGTGGGGATGGGAGTTAGAAGCACGTTATCGTGGCACTATTGGTAGTAATTTCTCTTATAACGTAGCGGCTAATTTATCTGACAACCAGAATAAGCTAATCAATTTCTCAGGCCGTAGAGTAATCTCTGCCGGAACAAACGGTTTGATTGAAGGTTATCCATTAAATACTATCTGGGGATACCAGACTGCGGGGTATTTCACTAGCGCTGATGAAGTGAAAGCCTGGGCTTTCCAGGATAACCGTGCAGGTGCTGGTGACGTGAAATATGTTGACAAGAATGGTGATAACAGGCTAACAATTGGTAATGGAAATATTGCTGACCATGGCGACCTGGTATTATTAGGTACTACCCAGCCTCGCTATCTGTTTGGTGTTACTTTAGGATTCCAATGGAAAAACATCGATTTCTCTGCTTTTATGCAAGGTGTGGGTGAGCGTAGCTATCGTCCGAATACAGAAAATATTGCTCCATTGTTGGTAACCTGGAAACAACCTTTGGCTGTTCACAGCGATTACTGGACTCCTGAAAACCCTGATGCGCTCTATCCAAGACCTTATGTGGGAGCTACACATAACTATGTATCATCTGATAAATGGGTACTAAACGCAGCTTATGCACGTCTGAAAAACTTACAAGTAGGATATACCCTACCTGTTGCCTGGACATCTAAAATTAATATTTCAAGAGCAAGATTGTTCTTCTCGGGTCAGGATTTATTCACAATCTCTGCCTTAGGCAAATTCAAAGGATTATTTGATCCTGAAGCACGGGATGGCGTTGACAACGACTATCCGTTCTTTGCTACGGCATCTGTTGGTTTAAATCTTTCATTTTAATCAGGGGGTATTAGTTTAATTATCCAAAAGAATTTTACATATGAAATCATTCATAAAATATATAACCTTAGGGGTCGCTGTTTTGGTGGGAGTATCGGCTTGTGATGTAAACCGACTGCCTGAAACAAATATCAGTGACGAAACTTTCTGGCGTTCAGAATCTGATCTGAAATCTGCTGCCAATTATTTGTATACGTTTTTACCGGCTTTCAATACGGAAGATGTGTGGTCTGATGATGCCGTTGGTCTGGCATCCAATAATATCAGCGATGGTTCCCGTCTGGCTCCGGCTACTGATGGAAATTATAGTAACCCTTATGTATTAATCAGAGCTGCCAACAATATCATTGAAAAAGCACCTCGTGCCACCTCTGCCGGACAAGCCGTAATTGACCGTTATGTAGCCGAAGCACGCTTTTTCAGAGCCTGGGCTTATTACTCATTGGTTCAGAAATATGGTGATGTGCCTTTAATTCTGAAAACACTTGAAGATAATTCACCGGAATTAACAGCCCCTGCTGCGTCAAGAGCAGAAATTTATACACAGATTTATCAGGATTTAGATTTTGCCGCCAGCAAATTGCCAACACCAACAACTTTGGGCACTGCAGATTATGGCCGTATCTCAAATACTGCGGCCAATGCATTCAAAGCAAGAGTGGCACTTTTTGAAGGTACACGCGCAAAGTTTCATAAATATGGCGATCCTAACGCGCATCTTACCTTAGCCGTAGCTGCCGCAAAAGCAGTAATGGATAGCAAACAGCACGATCTATTTGCAAACTATTTCAATTTGTTCCAATATGAAGGAGAAGGCCGTCAGAATCGTGAGAATATAATTGTAAGACAGTATGGTGTAACCGTAGCTGACCGTGTAAGTACACACGCATATTATAGAGGGAGTCTGGAAAATGGTAACCTGAGCCCAACCAAGAGTCTGGCTGATTCTTATCTGATGAAAGATGGTTTACCAATCACAAAATCGCCTTTATATAAAGCTCCAGTAGCATCTTTAGATGTATTTGCCAATCGTGACGAACGTATGTCGGCTACTTTTATGAAAAGAGGTGATGCTTATATGGGTACTAAACCTGTGTTTGATATAGCTCCATTGGTATTTAACAAAACCGGTTTTACTTTCCGTAAGTACTCAAACATCGATGACTGGACAACGCAGGCGTCTTTGATGGACCGTGATATTTTACGTTATGGAGAAGTTTTAGAAACTTACGCAGAAGCCAAATTTGAATTAGAAAACCAGATCAGCGATGCCGATTTAGATATTTCTGTCAATCTATTGCGTAACAGATCAAAAGTAGCTAAACTTACTAATGCATTTGTTGCCGAAAATGGTCTGGATATGAGAGAAGAACTTCGTCGCGAGCGTCGTGTAGAATTGGCACAGGAAAGTTTACGTTACTGGGATCTTATCCGTTGGAAAACCGCTGAAATTGAATTGCCAAAACCAGTTTTGGGTAACTATTTCTTCAAAGACGAATTCGGAACTACTACCACTGTAAACGTTACGCCTGAGAATTTTATTCTGGTGCAAGCCGCCAGCTTCCGTAAATTTGATCCTACCAGAGATTATTTATGGCCGCTACCAATCAATGAAATCTCATTGAATGGAAATCTGAAACAAAACCCTAAGTGGTAATGAAATGATAGGAATAATCCCGAAGCAATTCGGGATTATTCTTTATTCTGATTTTGAAGAAGTAGATTTGTTATTATAAGCAATCAAAGTAAGTAGTTATATACTATTTAGCCTTGTCCGATAAAATTACCACACCAGCAAAACATCAAATTCAACCCCAACCAAACAAACCAATGGAGAAAAGATTTTTCATTTTTCTGCTTTCATTGCTCTTTGTATTTAATGCCTCGGCGCAATTGGTTTATCTGAAAGAGGAGACAAAAATGCCGAATCACCCACGCCTCCTATTGCTGCAAGGTGAAGAAAAAACTATCCTTAAAAACATTGCTTCTGACCAGAACTGGACAAAGATTCATCAGGTTATTCTGGCAGAAAGCGACCGTCTTCTCACGCAACCAACTTTAGAACGTATTCAGATTGGCCGCCGCTTATTAGATAAATCAAGAGAATGTCTTCGAAGAGTATTTTATCTTTCGTACGCTTATCGAACAACAAATGATAAAAAATATTTCAATCGGGCAGAACAGGAGTTACTAAAAGTCTCACAGTTCACTGATTGGAACCCGACTCACTTTTTAGATGTAGCCGAAATGACTATGGGTGTTGCCATCGGTTATGACTGGTTGTTTAATGATTTATCCCAATCATCCAAAGACATAATAAAAGAAGCCATTCTTAAAAAAGGCATAGAACCCTCATTAGACAGTAAATATAACTATTGGTTAAAAGGCTCAAATAACTGGAATCAGGTTTGCAATGCCGGAATGAGTTATGGAGCTTTGGCTATTTATGAAGAAAACCCGACCCTGGCCCGACAAATCATTGACAGAGCCGTTGGCTCTATTCAACTCCCGATGGCTGATTATAAACCCGATGGTGCTTATCCCGAAGGATATAGTTATTGGGGCTATGGCACAAGTTTCAATGTGATGTTTATCAGTGCCATTCAAAAAGTGTTCAATACAGATTTTGCTTTATCACAAACGGAAGGTTTCCTGAAAACCGCTGGTTACTTTCAGAATATGGTGGGTACATCTGGTAAAAACTTTAATTATTCAGATGCAGGTAGTGGCGCTAGTCTGAGTCCTGCGATGTTCTGGTTTGCCAATCATAATAAAGATAACAGCCTTTTATATGTAGAGAAAAACTACCTGAATGACAGCAAATCTATGGGGAAAGACCGTCTGTTACCGGGGGCTATGATCTGGGGAAAAGATATGTCGCTCGATAAAGCCAGTACACCTAAGCAATTAGTCTGGGTAGGGCAGGGGAAAAACCCGGTAGCATTAATGCGTACCTCATGGACAGACCCCAACGCTATTTACGTAGGCTTCAAGACAGGGTCTCCATCTATTAGTCACGGGCATATGGATGTGGGCTCGTTTGTAATGGATGCCAATGGCGAACGCTGGTCAATGGATTTTGGGATGCAGGAATATGAATCGCTGGAATCAAAAGGCGTAAATCTTTGGGGCATGGCACAGAATTCTCAGCGCTGGCAAGTGTATCGATATAATAATCTCGCGCATAGTACTTTGGCTTTTGATAATGAATTTCAACGGGTAGAAGGGAAAACAGCCATTCAGCAATATACTACTCAGCCCAAATTCCTAAGTGCAGTCAGTGATATTAGTGCGGTTTATAAAGGCAAAGCCAATGAAGTAAAGAGAGGCGTAGCTATTATAGACCAGCAATATGTAGCTGTAAAAGATGAGATAGGCACTGCCGAAAATCCGACCACTGTTCGTTGGGCAATGCTGACACCAGCAGAGGTAAACATTGAAGCCAATGGTATGGCCACCTTAACGCAGAAGGGTAAGAAATTACAGATAAAAGTACTGGAACCTGCCAATGTTACCTTGAAAACATGGTTGACTCAAGGTTCACACGATTATGATGCCCCTAATCCTGGAACTACTCTGGTAGGCTTTGAATCATCCTTACCTGCCAATACAAAAGTGAATTTAACCATTTTATTAATTCCCGAAGGAGCGAAAACTGGCACTAAACAAACCATTCCGGCCTTGAAAGACTGGAAATAAAATATATTGAGTGATTGTTTGAATTAGTGATTGAGTGATTAGAAATAAAATATATTTGGTCAACACAATTTTAATCACTCAATCGCTCATTCACTCATTCACTAAATTCTTAACTTATGAAAACCTTCCTCTCATTTATATTCATATGCCTCAGCCTGTTTTGTCAGGCACAGGTAACACCACGAAATATTATTGGCACTAAATACTCAAAGGAATCTTATCAATCTGGTATCATTCCTAAAATTCAATGGAAGCCGTATCCTAAAACTCCTGAAGAATGGAAAGCAGCGTTACCTGACTCATTGATTCAGTCGATTATTAAAGCAGGTGAAGCAACTGCTAAGAAAGAAATGCCTCAGATGTCGGCAACCATTCTGATGAACTATGTACGCTCGGGAGACCGTGAAGAACATTCAAAAATATCCTTTGGACGTCGTGTCAATCTGATGGATTTGGTATTGGCCGAATCTGTTGAGGGAAAAGGACGATTCACAGAAGACATTATGAATTATGTATGGGCTATCTGTGAGGAGACCTTCTGGGGTGTTCCGGCTCACTTAGGTGTACAAAAAGCCAAAAATGGTTTGCCCGATTCTGAAGACCCGATTGTAGATTTATTTGCTGCTGAAACTGCTTCTGTCTTAGGATTAACAGATTATTTCGTTGGCGAAAAACTGGATAAGATTTCACCACTTATCCGCAAAAGAATTTATGCTGAAACCAATCGTAAAATATTTGAGCCAATCAAACAGGTAGAAAGATATGGTTATTTAAGCAAAAAGAATCCGGTTAATAACTGGAATCCGTGGATAGTCTCTAATCTGCTAATTGCTGATTTATTTCTGGAGACAGACGAAACCAAAAGAGCGTCCAATGCTTATACCTATTCTACTTTCATGGATGCTTATTTGAATAGCCTTGGTGATGATGGTGGTTGCGACGAAGGCCCAAGCTATTGGTTTGCAGCGGGAGCTTGTGTGTTTGATGCACTAGAAACTTTATCAAGTGCTTCAAATGGCAAGATAAATATCTACGACCAGCCCATAGTTCAGAAACTGGCAGCTTATATCTATAAAACGCATATATCCGACGACTACTTTGTGAACTTTGCAGATGCTGACCCAAAACTCCGCCCTGACGGACTCATGCTGTATCGCTTCGGACAAGCACTGAACGATGATAAGCTGACTCAATTTGGTTTATGGGCTTTTGATAGATTCCCCACTACGGCTACTTCAAATGGTAGTTTCCATCGCATGAGAAGAATCGCCAATATCCTGACACTAAACAAGATGCCAAAGACTACGGTAACGTATAAACCAAATGCCGATGCATGGTTTAATGATATTCAGGTATTGACAACCCGTGCTTCAAATGGCTTTTATCTGGCTACTCATGCAGGCCATAATGCTGAAAGTCATAATCATAATGATGTGGGCGATTTCCTGCTTTATGCCAATGGAGAACCAATTATTATTGATGCGGGGCGTGGCAATTATACTGCCCGCACTTTCTCATCAAAGCGTTACGAATTGTGGTTTACCCAATCGCAATACCATAACCTGCCTATCATTAATGGCAAAGGGCAATTAGCCGGACGCCAATACGAAGGGATAAATGTAAAAAGCACTGTAAACGACAAAGAAGCTACTTTGAATATGGATATTGCGCCATCGTACGATAAATCAGCAGGTGTGCAATCATGGAACCGTACGGTAAAATTGAATAAAACTAAAAATCAGGTTGAAATTACAGATGATTATGCTTTAGCCCAGAAACCAAGCTCTTTGGAGCAGGTGTTTATGACGGTTTGCGAAGTAAACACTGATACACCGGGTAAGATTATATTATCTACTCCCAAAAAACAGAATGTAACACTTTTGTATGATGTCAAAAACTGGACAGTCTCAACAGACCTGCCATCGACAGAAGGTATGGAGTATAAAAGTTTTAAAACCAAATGGGATAATCACCCCGTTCGTCGGATTATCCTGACAAACAAAAGCTTGTTGCAAAAAGGTAAAAATGCCTTTACTGTAATAATGAATTAGTACAATACAAATAATTATTCGCTATATATGCCGACTTCTTTTAGAATCGGCATATTTTTTTATATCATACTACTTCTCCTTAAAAGTAAAAGCTACTATCAACAACAAAATACTCACTAGCCCAAGAGCCAATGGCAATGAAGTAATTTCAGCAATAAAGCCAAGTAGGGCAGGGCCAGCCAATTGTCCTATATAGCCCAATGTAGTTACTCCTGCAATGGCAGCACTTGGTGCCATATCCGGTAGATTTCCGGCAGTACTGAAAAATACCGGAACAATATTCGCACAACCAATACCGACTAATACAAAACCAATAATTGTGGCAATGCCGATAGGAATAATGACTGCCATTAATAGACCTGAAGCCGCAATAAGCGCCCCATAAAGCACCACCGTTTGAGGATTGAATCGGTTAATTAACTTATCACCTGATATACGCATTGCCGCCATTGCCACCGAAAAGGCTGCAAACCCAATACCAGAGGTAGATTCCGTAAAATTTCTGTGAAATTTCAGAAATACTGCACTCCAATCTAATATGGCCCCCTCAGCCAGAAATGCCACAAAACACATTAAACCCAAAATCAAGACTCTGCCTTTTGGAATAATCAAGGTAGAAGTTTCCACTTGCTTCTCTTCTGAATGAGGCAATAAATTGCTGTATTGGCTAACTGAAATTAGCACTAATAAAGCAGAAATAGAGAAAATGGCAACAGTAGAAGATAAACCTAAGCCTAGGAAAAAGCCTAATCCTAAAGAGCCAATCAGTCCGCCCAGACTAAAGAATCCATGAAAAGAAGACATAATATATTTGCCTGTCCGCTCCTGAATAATTACTGCCTGTGCATTCATAGAAACATCAATGGCACCAATAGCCACTCCAAATAAATAAAGCGAAATTGCTAGTTCAATACTTGTGCTGGCAAATAGGAGTAAGGGTAATACAGAAGCAATCATTAATGCAGCTATGAGCATAATCAATCGGCTGCCATATCTATTAATTAATGAACCTGTAAAAGGCATTATTGTCATAGCACCCGCACCTAAACATAATAATATCAATCCAAGGGCAGCATCATTTAGTTGAAGCCGGATTTTAGCTAATGGAACCATCGGTACCCAGGTAGCTAAGCCAATACCGCAGACCAGAAAAATAGCCAGGGTGGAAATACGGGCATTACGGAGTTTTTTTTGTGTGAATAAATCTTCTGTTACGGAGCTTTTCATAAAAATAAGGTAAGGTTCAAGTATTCATTCGTCAAAGAAATGAACATTTTTAGAAACAAGCGCATATTTTAAAAAAAATTATTAATTGCTTTTTAATCTATGATTAAATTCTCAATTTTACGATGAGTATTAACTAGCCCGTGAAATCTAATTGACCCCGTCTGGTAAAATTTTCAGTGTACAAACTTTCCCGAAAAGTCTTGATTAAGTTTAATCTTTTTTAATTGGAATTCACACTTGTCAGAAGATTAGGCACAAACTGTCATCGATAGAATAGGATTATCCAAAGAATTTTTAAAATATTTTAAAAATCTTTATTCCTTTTTTTTCAGTATTCAAAAAAAAGCTAAGTGTTTGATTTTTAGAGAGTATCTTCTTGAAATTACCCTTTTCATTGAATGATTTTTTTAGAAATATTCTATGGTGGAAGAATTTGCTAAACCGTTTTTGTTTGTATTTTTCTAAGAATATTTAAAATGATTTAGGGATTTTTGCGAGTTAATTGACTATACATATTAGAATTCATACGTTGAAAACTGACCTACCTATAATGAAGTACCATAAACTTAGTGATGAAGAATTGGTGGATTTCCTAAAGAGCGATAATGAAACCGCTTTTGAAGAAATATATAATCGGTATTGGTATAAATTGTTTGGTGTAGCCTATCATGAAATTGGAACCAAAGAAGAGGCCGAAGAATTAGTGCACGATTTATTTGAGAGTCTATGGAACCGCCGTCAGTCAAGTACAATCAGGCATTTAAGTTCTTATTTAGTAGTTTCTATCAAGCATTTGTCAACAAACTACATCAAGTCGCAAATTACACAAAGAAAATACCAGGAGTATCTGATATTCAGTCAGTTACAACAATCATACTCAACAGACGAAACCATTCATTTTACTGACCTGTCAAAGGCAGTAGAGGAAGCTATGAAAACGCTCCCTGAAAAGAGTTGCGAAATCTTTAAGTTAAACCGTTTTGAAAACCAGTCAGTAAAAGATATTGCCAGCCGGATGAATCTCTCTGAAAAGGCAGTTGAATATCACCTGACCAAAACGCTTAAGGTCTTAAAAGAACAGCTCAAAGCTTACCATAGCGATAATTGATTTTTTGTTAAAATTAAAGATTCCGTAATCTACGGGCCCTAGGTCTATGAACCAGCACGAATTCGACAAACTCTTAGAAAAATATTTAGCGGGTGAATGTGATGCGGAGGAGGAAAAACTGATTTGGGAATGGCAGGAAAATATGCTTAAAAATAGTCAGTTACTTTTAAACTCGGAAGAAAAAGAGGCAATTAAAAAACGCTTGTGGAGCAGAATTTACAGTAATACTATTGGCCTATATGAAGAAGAGATACCTAGCACTAAAGGTAAAGTATTTACAGTTCTGAAATGGGGTATTGCAGCCATGCTTTTGATTGGGTTGGTTAATATTTTTCTGGTCATGAAAAATAAGAAAGAAGAAGCATTTGCAGATGCATCTTCTTCTCAACATACCAGTGGTATTGAGGTTAAAAATACCTCAGGCACCGACACCGAAATAAAGCTGGAAGATGGTACAGTAGTAAGACTAAAAAAGAGTAGCAGCATCAGCTATCCAAAGCACTTTGGAAAAGAAACGCGTGATGTTTATCTGAAAGGAGAGGCTTTTTTTAAAGTGAAGAGAAACCCTAATTCACCTTTTATTGTGCATACCGGCGATCTGGTAACGGAGGTTTTAGGAACAAGTTTCAATGTAAAATCGTATGATAACGCTAAAGCCATTGAAGTATCTGTTACCTCTGGTCGGGTATCAGTCTATGAAATGACTGAGAAGATATCAGATAAGAAAAACGGAGTTATCCTTACACCTAATCAGAAAGTAGTTTTTGATAAGAGTTCGAAGAAAATAACTCCGGGTATTGTAGAACACCCGATTGCTCTTACTTCAATTGCTGACAAGATAAGCTTTGTTTTTGAAGATACCCCTTTACCACTGGTATTACAGAAACTAAAAGATGTATACGGTATTGAAATAATTGTAGAGAATCAGGATCTGAATCAATGTGCTTTTACTGCCGATTTAAATGATTTACCATTAAGTACACAATTGGAATTAATCTGTCGGACAGTTAACGCAAGATTTGAGCAAAGAGGCACTAGTTTCTTTATTAGTGGCGAAGGGTGTAAATAACAAAGCGACCATCTATTCAACCTTAATAAATCAAAACAATCACCAAAACATTAAAATAACAAAACCTAAATGAAAACATGAAACGAAAAAAAGCCGACAATGTTCGCACATCATCGGCCTTGCTAAACTCTCAATCGAACGGCAATTCGGTATCTGAGAGCTGAGTTTTTACCTATCACAAGTATAAAAACAACCTAAATGTATGAAAAAAGACGTACGTAGAAAAAATTTTTTGCTCAAAGCAATGAAAATTACGTTTACTCAACTCTTGATGGTCGCCCTCTTTAGCGGACTTTCCTACGCCTACGATGTGAACGGGCAGGAAGTTCTTAAGACGAACGTTTCGCTAAGGATAGAGTCACTTGAAGTTAAAAAAATTCTGAGCCAAATAGAAAAACAGGCTGATGTGAAGTTTGTGTATAGTTCGAATACTATACGATTGAATCAAAAAGTATCAATAGTGGTAAGTAACAACTTAGCGCAGGTACTGAATGATTTATTTGCACCGCTTCAGATTTCTTATGAGGTTATAGGCGACCGCATTTTACTGCGTAAAAAGTCTGAATTGAAAAAAATGTCCCACATTGATGAATTAAGAATGCAGAATGGGGAGATAATTGAGCAAACAGTAAAAGGAAAAGTAACCGAAGCCGATAAGAGTGATGCGTTGCCAGGTGTAAGTGTATTGATTAAAGGTACTACAAAAGGAACTACTACCGATGCCGACGGTAATTATTCCTTGGTTGTGCCAGATAACCAGGCAGTATTGGTTTTTAGTATTGTTGGTTTTGAACCGCTTGAAGTAATTGTTGGCAACCGTACTACTATTGATATTGCTATGAAACCTGACGTAAAGTCTCTGGGTGAAGTAGTAGTAGTGGGTTATGGTGTTCAGAAAAAAGAAACTGTAACTGGTTCGGTTGTAAGTGTGAAAGGTACTGAATTGGTTAAATCACCTGCAGTAAACTTAAGTAACTCATTAGCTGGCCGTCTTCCGGGTGTTGTTGCCGTCAACAGAAGTGGAGAGCCAGGTGCTGATAACTCTACTATCCGTATTCGTGGGGCTAATACCCTTAATAATAGCGAAGCCCTTATTGTAATTGATGGTATTCCTAACCGTGCCGGTGGTTTATCTCGTTTGAACCCGGCTGATATCGAAACCATCTCTGTATTGAAAGATGCTTCTGCTGCTATCTATGGTTCACGTGCGGCCAATGGTGTTATCCTGATTACTACCAAAAGAGGTAAAACAGGTAAACCTGAATTATCATACTCATATAATCAAGGATGGGCACAGGCGACAGTTATTCCTAAACTGGCAAATGCTTCACAATATGTTCAGATGTTGAACGACCTTGATATTTATCAATTACCAGTAACTGAGTGGGCTGCGGCAAATCAGGCATACAAAACAAATGGTGTATTCAACAGACCTAATGGTGAAGTAAGAAAGGCTCCTTTCTCACCAACTGATATTCAGAAATATGCCGATGGTTCAGACCCTTGGTTATATCCGAATACAGACTGGTATAAAGCTACTTTGAAAGATTGGTCTCCTCAATCACGCCATAATGTACAATTGAATGGTGGTACAGAGAACATCAGATACCTGACTTCATTAGGTTATCAGAAACAAGATGCGTTCTACAAACAATCAGCGACTGCTTACGAGCAATATGACATCAGAGTAAATCTAGATGCGAAGATTAATAAATATATCAACGTACAGGTTGGTTTAATGGGTCGTGAAGAGTTCAGACGTTATCCAACAAAACCTGCAAGTGCTATCTTCCGTATGCAAATGCGTGGTAAACCGCATCAACCAGCTTACTGGCCAAATGGCTTACCAGGTCCGGATATTGAAAATGGTGAAAACCCTGTGGTAATTACTACT
This sequence comes from Emticicia fontis, assembly GCF_054779675.1. Taxonomy (NCBI): domain Bacteria; kingdom Pseudomonadati; phylum Bacteroidota; class Cytophagia; order Cytophagales; family Leadbetterellaceae; genus Emticicia; species Emticicia fontis. The sequence continues at coordinate 87,042 of NZ_BAAGXU010000002.1, read as the reverse complement.
AACCAAACAGGTTATGAACATGACAAACAAGATTATTTCCAGACTAACGGACAAATAGAAATTAAAATCCCTGGTATTGAAGGTCTTAAATTTACAGGAACAGCTGCTATTGACAAACGTATCCGCTCACAAAGACGTTGGGAAACACCTTGGACTTTATATGAAAAAGGTACAACTAATAACCCTGATGGTACACCAACATTGGTTGCCAGCAAACGTGGTCCGGCTGAGCCTCGCTTAACATTAGGTAACGAAACACAGTTGAACGTATTATTAGGTGCTATTGGTACTTATGAGCGTAAATTCGGCGATCATGGACTTACTGTGTTAGCAGGTACAAACCGCGAAACTATTGATGGTACAAACTTCAACGCCTTTCGTCGCTACTTTATCTCTACAGCTATTGATCAACTATTTGCCGGTGGTGACTTAGAGAAAAACAACGGTGGTGGTGCTTATAAGACTGCCCGTTTGAATTATTTTGGTCGTGTGGCTTATAACTTCCGTGAAAAATATCTGGCTGAATTCTTATGGCGTTATGATGGTTCAGACATCTTCCCTCCACAAACACGTTATGGTTTCTTCCCTGGTGTGATGGCAGGTTGGGTATTGTCTGAAGAAAACTTCATCAAGAAAGCACTTCCTATGGTTAGCTATTTGAAATTACGTGCTTCATGGGGACAAATGGGTAACGACCAGGTATATCTACCAGGCACAACTACTGCTGCTACCTATCAGTACTTATCAACCTATGGATTCCGTAGTTATATCATCAATAATACAGAAACCAAAACTTTGTATGAAACACGTATCCCTAATAACAACATTACTTGGGAGATTGCAAACAATGCTGACTTAGGTTTAGAAGGTTCATTGTTCAATGGTAAATTGAATTTTGAATTCGATGTTTTCTCAAACAAACGTACCAACATCTTATGGTTCAGAAACGCTTCTGTTCCTCAATCAACTGGTTTGACACTTCCTGCTGAAAACATTGGTGAAGTATCTAACAAAGGTTGGGAGTTCAACATCGGTTACCGTAGCCAGGTTGGCGATTTCAAATATAGTGTGAGTGTAAATGGTGGTTATGCGAAAAACAAAGTATTGTTCTGGGACGAAGCTCCGGGAGCACCAGATTGGCAACGTACTACTGGCCGCCCGATGAATACCTACCTTGTTTATCAATATGATGGTGTATTCAAAGATCAGGCAGAAATCGATGCTAACCCAATTAATTACAAAGCTATCGTAAACCAGTTACGTCCTGGGGATATGAAATACAAAGATGTGAATGGTGATGGTAAAATTACGCCAGACGATCAGGTTCGTAACGATAACACAACATTGCCATTGTTTCAGGGTGGTGCTAATATCACAGCCTCATACAAAAACTTCGACCTTGCTATCTTATTTCAGGGTGCAGCAGGTGCGAAACAATATGTAAGTGCTGGTGAGTCTGGTAACATCGGTAACTTCTTGCTGGATATTTATGAAAACCGTTGGACAATTGATAATCCAAGTAGTGTACACCCACGTATTGCTAACCGCAGTGACCAATACTATTCAAATGGAAATACTTATTGGTTAAGAAGCACAGACTATATCCGTCTGAAAAACTTCGAGGTTGGTTATACGCTTCCTGCTACAATAGGTTCAAAAATTGGTATGACTAATTTTAGAGTTTATGTGAATGGACTAAATATGTTGACATGGGATAAACTGAAAGTGTACGATCCTGAAACTGATAACTCAACTGGTCAGTACTATCCGCAGTCAAAAGTTATTAACGTGGGTCTAACAGCAACATTCTAAAAAAATTAAATTGAACAGCAATGAATAAATTTAAGAAAATATTAACAGCGGCTGTTATAGCGGGATTTGCTGTAGCCAGTTGTAATGATGACTTTGTGAATACCAGCCCTCTTGATCAGGTATCGGAGTCAGCGGTATGGTCTGATGCTGCCTTGGCTGAGGCTTTCGTAACTGAGATTTACGGTGGTTTGCAGATGGGCGGATTTAGTGAAGAAATGCAGGCATCGTTAACCGATGAGGCTTCATTTACTCACCCTGGTCGTGGTATTACTACAATCACAGAAGCGCGTTCAAATCCGGCTGAAATCGGTTGGAATCAGGGTACAAGTGCTACTGGTAATAACCGTAGTATGAGCTGGGGTAATATCTATATCCGTCTGAGAGCTTGTAACCTTGCGCTTAAAAACCTTGAGACTGCCAAGTTTACTAATACTAATAAAATAGTAGAACGCCTGAAAGGTGAGGCAACATTTATGCGTGCATATTATTATCATCAATTAGTACGTGTTTATGGTGGTGTACCTATAGTTGACCGCCCTTATGCTTTGGGTGAGGCTGATTATCTGGCTCCTCGGAATACAATGCAGGAATGTATCGACTTTATCGTAAAAGATTGCGATCAGGCAGCTACATTACTTGAAGGTATGTCAATGGCAAATGGACGTGCTTCAAAAGCCGCAGCATTGGCATTGAAAGCTCGTATTTTAACCTATGCAGCTAGTGATTTGTATGATGCGACTACTGCTAAAGCAAAATCTACTGTCATGGCAGCATTCAGCAAACCTGAAATTCTTGCATTGACAAGCGGTAGCCGTGCTGAACGTTGGACAAAAGCTAAAGCAGCTGCTAAAGCTGTGTTAGATTTATCAGGTTATGGCTATAACCTGGGTCTGTCTGCTCCTGCCAGCAAAGAAGATGGTACTACTAACTACATGAATATCTCACTTGCAAGAAATGGTGGTGAAAAAGATTTACTTTTTGCCCGTTACTTTATCAATGCAAAACAAGAAGATGGTGGTCGTCAAGGTTTGTTCAATGGCCCTAATGGTTATCATAACTGGGCTGGTAACGCACCGATCCAACACTTTGTAGATGACTATGAAATGATGGATGGAACAAAATTCAGCTGGTCGAATCCACAACAGGCATCTAGCCCTTATGTAAACCGTGACCCACGTTTCTATGCTTCATTATTATATGATGGCGCACCTTGGAAACCGCGTACGGCTGACGTTGCGGCAAAAGACCCGGCTAACCAGATTCAAACAGGTCAATACGAGCTAGGCGATGGTTCTGGCACTAAAACACCTTACTTTGGTTTAGATACGCGTAAGAGTACAGTTGAAGACTGGAATGGTAGTTATACAGGTTATTATCTTCGTAAATTCATCGACCCAAGCCCGGCTATTGTTGACCAGAATACATGGCAACAAATTCCTTGGCCTCACTTACGTTATACAGAAGCCATATTTAACTATGCGGAAGCTTGTATCGAATTGGGCGAAGATGCTGAGGCTCGTACCTGGTTGAACAAAATCCGTTTCCGTTCAGGTATGCCTGCAATCACTGAGTCTGGAGACGCATTACGTCAACGTTACCGTAACGAACGTCGTATTGAGTTAGCATTTGAAGAGCACCGTTATTACGATGCCCGTCGTTGGATGATTGCCCCAACAACTTTGGGTAGAAAAGCAAACATTATTACCGTAATAGGTACATTGAAACCAGGTAAAACAGTTACATTGTATAAATATGACCCAACCAGTTATAATTATGAGTATAAAGTAACCGATATGGACCCTGGTAAAGAAAACCGTGCCTGGTTAGATAAAATGTATTTCTTACCAATACACCGTGACGAAATAAACCGTAACAAAAACTTGGTTCAGAACCCTGGGTTCTAATCAATTTTAATAAATTGGGTAGTTGAGCGCCTATTAGGTGTTTAACTACCCAAATTTTTTGTTTTAAAGCCTAATACCTATCCGATGAAATCCCTGAACCTAGTTCTGCTAAACCTATTGTTATTTTTACTGGCTTGCAAAAGCGACAAAAAAACTGCTGATGATCCTGCCTCAGATACTTCAAATGAACCTCAGCTTTTCACTTTGTTGACTCCCGAAAAAACGCACGTTGATTTTCAGAATATCATCAATGAAGGGCTTAATACCAATGTGTTGATGTATGAATATTTTTACAATGGGGGAGGTGTGGCCGTAGGTGATGTAAACAACGATGGTTTAGACGATATTTATTTTACGAGTAATATGCAATCCAATCACCTTTATCTGAATAAAGGTGCAATGGTTTTTGAAGATATAACACTCGCCTCTGGAGCAGCTGGCCGAGAAGGACCGTGGAAAACCGGAACCACAATGGCTGATGTGAATGGTGATGGCTTGCTTGATATTTATGTATGTTATTCCGGAAACTTATTACCAGAAAAGCGTACCAATCAGTTATTTATTAATCAGGGAAAAAATGCCAATGGCATCCCGACATTTATAGAAAAAGCACACGAGTATGGTCTGGATAGCCCAGCTACCAGTACACAAGCTGCTTTTTTTGATTATGACAAAGATGGAGATTTGGATATGTTTTTGTTGAACCATAATCCTAAATCGTTACCTGTACTAGATGAAGCCACAACTGCTGAGATTTTAAAAAAAGAAGACCTCGAAAACGGTATGCGTTTTTTCAGACACGATAAAGGAAAAAACGGAGAACCTGTCTTCAAAGATATTACCAAACAGGCAGGCTTACAAAGTTCTGCTCTTTCTTATGGATTAGGGATTGCCATTGCCGATTATAATAATGACGGCTGGCAGGATATGTATGTTTCCAACGACTACACCATCCCTGATTTTCTTTATATCAATAATAAAAAAGGCGGGTTTATTAACCAGATAAGTGAAGGTGTTGGGCATTTCTCGCATTTTTCGATGGGTAGTGATGCAGCCGATATAAATAATGATGCCCTGACAGATATTTTTACGCTGGATATGCTTCCTGAAAGCAATCAGAGACAAAAATTATTGATGGCACCTGATAATTACGAAAAATTTGATTTCAATCTGAAAGTAGGTTTCGGGCATCAGTATATGCGCAATATGCTCCAACTGAATCAGGGAGTACTCAATTCAAATTCAGCAACTAAATACCCTCAGTTTTCAGAAATCGGGCAATTATCAGGTATTTCTAATACTGACTGGAGCTGGAGCGCCCTTTTTGCCGATTATGATAACGATGGCTGGAAAGACCTTTACATCACCAATGGCTATCTGCGAGATTATACCAATATGGATTTTCTGAAATATATGAGTGACTATATTCAGAACAATCAGGCAAATATTCAGCGCCAGAATGTACTGGATCTGGTGATGAAAATCCCTTCGTCGAATCTGACCAATTATATGTATAAAAACGGTCAGAATCTGCAATTCAAAAATGTAGTAAGTAATTGGGGTATGAACCACAATGCCAATAGTAATGGAGCGGCCTATTCAGACCTTGACAATGATGGAGACCTTGATCTGGTAATCAACAATATCAATCAACCTGCTTTTATTTATCAGAATGATGCTGATAAACAACTGAAAAATCATTACCTGAAAATCAAACTGAATGGGGAAGGGCTGAATAAACTAGGAGTAGGGGCAAAGGTGTCTTTATACAAAAACGGAAAAGTACAATTCCTTGAGCAAATGCCAACCAGAGGTTATCAATCTAGTGTATCACCCATTTTGCATTTTGGCTTAGGCAATGATTCTGAAATCGATTCATTAAAAATAGTATGGCTAAGCGGCAAACAACAATTATTGGCTAAAGTGGCTGTTGACAAATTATTAATTGTTGAAGAAAAAGAAGCTAAATCAGCTAATCAGATAAATCAATCACCTGGGCCATTATTGAAAGAAACCAATACCGGTATTAAGTATATAGCAGTAAATAATGCAATCAATGATTTTAAGAGACAGACATTGCTCGTAAATCCTCTATCATTTAACAGCCCTTGCATGGCCAAAGCTGATATTAATGGGGATGGATTAGAAGATGTTTTCGTAGGTGGGGGAAGTGGAAAAACCGGAGAGGTATATATCCAATCTAAAGCAGGAACATTTACAGTAAAAGCTCAAACCTCATTCGAGGCAGATAAACAAAGTGAAGATGCAGATGCTATTTTCTTTGATGCAAACGGAGATACTTTTCCTGATTTATATGTGGTCAGTGGGGGTTATGGAAATATGATGCCGGATGATGCAGCATTGCAAGACCGTCTATATATCAATGATGGCAAAGGTAATTTTACCAAAGCGGCTAATGCATTACCGAAAATGCTTGTTAGTAAAAGTTGTGTAAGAGCTACTGATATTAATCAGGACGGAAAACCTGATTTATTTGTGGGCGGAAGAGTAATTCCGGGTCGTTATCCCGAAACACCTCAGAGCTATATTCTTATGAATCAAAGTAGTGCAGGAGTACCTCGTTTTGTTGACCAGACAGATAATATTGGTGCCGAAATCAAAAATATAGGCATGGTAACTGATGCTGCCTGGTATGATTTAAACAACGATAAAAAAGCTGAATTAATAATTGTAGGAGACTGGATGCCAATTCAGGTGTTTGCACTGAATAGTGGAAAATTAGCCAATGTAACTACTACTTATTTTGAAAAACAATATGCTGGTTTATGGAATAAACTGCTGGTAGATGATTTCAATAATGATGGGAAAGTAGATTTACTGGCAGGTAATCTGGGTTTGAATTCTCAATTGAAAGCCATTGAAAATGAACAAGCAGAATTATTCTATAAAGATTTTGATGATAATGGTTCTCTTGATCCGATTCTTTGTTTCTACATTCAGGGTAAAAGCTACCCTTATGTAACGCGCGATGAACTGTTAGATCAGATAAGTATCATGCGTACCCGTTTCCCTGATTATAAAAGCTATGCTGATGCGGGTATAAACGAAATTTTTACAAAAGAAGAACTGACAGATGCTAAAAAATTAACTATTAATACGCTCAAAACAACGCTTTTTATACGTGACTCCCAGGGCAAGTTCCAGGAAAAGAGCTTGCCTTTACAAACACAGTTTTCACCGGTGTTTGCAATGTCAGCGATAGACATTGATGCCGACGGAAAAAAAGATTTGGTATTGGCCGGAAACATTAATCGTGGGCGTTTGAGATTTGGTAAATATGATGCTAATTTGGGACTCATTTTAAAAGGAGACGGAAACGGACAATTCAGCGCATTGACCCAACAACAATCAGGATTATGCCTGAAAGGAGACGTGAGAAGTATATTATCGATTAATAACCTGGTGCTTTTTGGCGTTAATCAACAGGCATTGAAAAGCTATGCTTTTAAGAAATAACAACCTTAATACTATTTTGCTCCAATGAGATTTGCAGTAATATTAATAATTTGTGCTTACATAACTCTTGGTTGTACAAATAAAACCGGACAATTACCCAGGCTGAATAGTAAGGAAGTAAGCAACGTAATAAACCGAATGACCGACATCATGATACATGATGTATCTAATCCTCCCCTGGCTTCACGCTTTTTCTCTTATGCTTGCCTGGCAGGATATGAAATTGCTTCACAGAATAATGATTCTATCCCTTCGATGAAGGGTAAATTGAACGGTTATCCTGATATAAAGAAAATGAAGACTTCGGGTGCATTTTCTCCTGATGTAGCCTCAATTCTGGCTATGATGGAAACGGCAAAGAAAATGCAACCGTCAGGAAAACTATTAAGTGATTATGAGAAAAAATGGATGGATTCTTGTCAGACGCATCTGGGGTTTTCGCAAGAGGTCATAGAAAATTCTCTGAATTATGCGCAAGACATCAGCAAACAGATATTAGCCTATGCCAAGGCCGATAAATATAATCAGATAAGCAATTATCCACGCTATACGCCCGGTGGCAAAGACGGAGACTGGTTTCCGACGCCGCCAGCCTATTTCCCTCCGGTCGAGCCGTATTTTCACACTGTTCGCTCTTTTACGCTAGATTCCGCCAATCAGTTTGACCCTATCAAACCTATTCCTTTTTCAACTGATAAAAAATCTGAATTTTATCAGTTAATGCTTAATCTTTATAACGATAAATTATCAGAAGAGCACAGAGAAATAGCCGCATTCTGGGATTGTAATCCATTTGCATTGCAAGATAATGGCCACCTGATGGTAGGAGTTAAAAAAATTTCTCCTGGTGCTCACTGGATGGGCATTGTTGGGATAGTTTGCCAGCAAAAGAATCTAAGCCTTGCTAAAACATTACAGATTCATACGGCAGTGGCTATCGGCTTAATGGATGGTTTTATTGGCTGTTGGGGAGAGAAATATCGCAGTAATCGGGTTCGCCCTGAAACTGCCATCAGAAAATATATTGACCCTAACTGGCGACCAATTTTACAAACTCCGCCTTTCCCTGAATATCTGAGTGGGCATTCAACCATTTCAACTACTTCGGCAGTAATACTCACACACTTTCTGGGAGATAATTTTGCCTATACTGATACCGTTGAAAAAAGATATGGCTTGCCGCCTCGCGCGTTTCCTTCATTCAATGCAGCGGCAGAAGAAGCAGCTATTTCCCGTTTCTATGGCGGCATTCATTTTGTTGATGCCATTGAACATGGGCAAACCCAAGGAGCAAAGGTCGGTCAGCAGGTTTTAAAGCGTTTGAATTAAAATTGAATATTTTCAAGAAAAAATATTGACCTTTTGGTCGATTTTTAGAATATTTACACAGGAAAAAACGTATGATAGGTGTAATTAACCTTCAACCTGTTTTAACTAATAAACCCTAACCGAAATTTCCTGATGTCAAATCTGAATATAGACAGTGTAAAAGAACGCACTTTTGATGCCATCGTGATAGGCTCTGGTATGAGCGGTGGCTGGGCAGCCAAAGAACTTACTGAAAAAGGACTGAAAACCCTTGTTCTGGAACGAGGCCGAAACATTGAGCATGTAAAGGATTATCCTACTACTCTGAAAAATCCATGGGAGTTTGAGCATCTGGGACAGGTACCTAAAGCGATTATAGAAGAATATAAAATTCCGAGCCGACATTATATTTTTAGCGAGAGTACTTTGCATTTTTTGGTAAAAGATGCAGAGCAGGAATACATTCAGGAACAACCATTCGACTGGATGCGCGCGTATCAGGTGGGAGGGCGCTCTATGCTATGGGCGCGCCAGACCCAACGTTGGAGTGACTTCGATTTTGAAGGCCCTGCCCGCGATGGATATGCTACCGACTGGCCAATCAGGTATGCCGATATTGCTCCCTGGTATAGTTATGTAGAAAAATTTGCAGGAATCTCAGGTAATAAAGATGGTGTTCCAACTTTGCCTGATGGAGAGTTTTTGCCAGCGCATGAAATGAGTTGCGTGGAGAAACACTTCAAGCAACAGATGGCTACTCATTACAAAGATCGTTATGTGGTGATGGGTCGCGCAGCGCATCTGACACAACCTAAAGAGATACATTATAAACAAGGCCGTGCTCAATGCCAGAATCGGGTGATTTGTGAGCGCGGATGTCCCTATGGTGGTTATTTCAGCAGTGTGGCAGCGACAATTCCTTGGGCAAAACGAACAGGTAGACTTACACTTCGTCCGCATTCAGTAGTGCATTCGGTTATCTACGATGATAAAAAGCAAAAAGCAACGGGTGTGCGTATTGTAGATGCTAATAGTAAAGAGATGATTGAGTATTACGCTAAAATCATTTTTGTTAATGCTTCAACAGTCAATTCTAATCTGATTTTGCTGAATTCCATTTCCAATCGTTTCCCGAATGGCCTAGGGAACGATAGCGATATTTTGGGTAAATACATGGCATTTCATACTTTCAGAGGACGAATAACTGCCGAGTATGACGGTCTTCTGGATTCTACTACTGAAGGCAAACGTCCGAATTCTAGCTACGTTCCGCGCTTCCGCAATGTATACAAACAAGAAACAGATTTCTTACGTGGCTATGCCGCAGGTTTCAGTACTTCAAGAGGGTTAGTCCCTGAGGGTACGGGGATAGGAGAAGATTTGAAGAGTCGGCTAATGCAACCTAAATTAGGCTTATGGCAGATAAACTCTCATATGATGGGTGAAACAATCCCTAAAGAAGTAAGCCGTGTTTGGTTAGATAAAGAGTTGAAAGATAAATATGGCATCCCGCAATTGCATGTATCAGTTAAATATGATGATAACGATGATAAGATGCTGAAAGATTTCTGGGAACAATTTTCAGAAATGTATGCAAAAGCCGGATTCAAGAATATTCAGACACACGATACTAAACGGAATCCTGGAAGTGAAAATCATGAAATGGGAGGAGTACGTATGGGTAAAGATCCTAAAACATCTATGCTCAATAAATGGAATCAGATGCACCATTGTAAAAATGTATTTGTAACCGATGGCGCTTGTATGCCCTCAACTTCAACTCAAAACCCTTCATTGACTTATATGGCACTCACGGCCCGCGCGGTTGACTATGCCATGAAAGAAATGAAAGCACAAAGATTATAAATTAAGTATTTTTCAAAACCCAATAGATTAAGTATTCAAATTCTCATGAAAAAAAGCCTTTTGTTAGTATTAGTATTGGCATCCTTTTTTGCCAGCGCACAACAACGATGGACAGTAGAAAAAGCCAATGCCTGGTATGCCAAACAACCACAGTTTGTAGGTGCCAATTATATTCCGAACACAGCAATTAATGAATTAGAAATGTGGCAGGCAGATACATTTGACCCTGCAACAATTGATAAAGAATTAGGCTGGGCAGAAGGCCTGGGCATGAATATCATGAGAGTTTTCTTGCACAATATCCCTTACGATACAGATAAAGCAGGGTTTATCAGCCGAATTAATCAGTTTTTAGAAATAGCAGACAAGCATCATATCAAAATTATGTTTGTTCTATTTGATTCTTGCTGGAATGATAACCCTAAAGCCGGAAAACAAATGGAGCCAATCGTTGGCAAGCATAATTCAGGTTGGGCGAGATGTCCGGGTACAAAAATGTTATTCGATTCAAGAACATGGGGTAGCCTCGAAGCGTATACTAAAGGAATTATTGGTGCATTTGCTAACGATAAAAGAGTGATTGCATGGGATTTGTTTAATGAGCCAAGCAATTCAGGCTATAACGATGCCGTAATGCCTTTATTAAAGAAATCATTTGAATGGGCTAGAGCAGCTAAACCTTCTCAACCAATTACTGCAGGCTGGTGGACTGATCACCCTATGAGTAATGAGTTTATGTTTGCTAATTCAGACATCATTACTTTTCATAATTATAAAGATCCAGAGAATTTGGAAGCACAAATCAAAGATTTGCAAACGAGATTTAAAAGACCTTTGATTTGTACTGAATACATGGCTCGTAAACACAAAAGCACCTTTGAAACTTGTCTTCCGGTATTTGCCAAATACAAAGTAGGTGCCATTAACTGGGGATTGGTACAAGGTAAAACGAATACTATTTTTGCTTGGGATGAACCTATGCCTAATGGTGGTGAACCAGCTTTATGGTTTCATGAGGTTTTTCGTACGGATGGTTCAGTTTACAAACAAAGTGAAGTAGACGCTATTAAAGCCGTTACGAAGAAATAAAATATTTTACATCACTAAAGAGTATCATAAAGCTTATATGGTTTTGTGATACTCTTTAGTGATTTTAACCATTTCGTTCATCACCTATACCTACCATTTGCCATGAAAATCATCATTTTATTCCTGCTTATTTGCTCTTTAGGACTGCAAGCGCAAAAAGGTAAAAAGCCTAATGTGATTTATATCTATGCAGATGATCTAGGGTATGGTGAATTAGGGTGTTATGGGCAAACAAAAATCAAAACGCCAAATCTGGATAAACTGGCCAAAGAGGGTATAAGATTTACGCAGCATTATACTGGTGCCCCGGTTTGTGCTCCTGCCAGAACCATGCTCATGACCGGTAAGCATAGCGGGCATTCTTATATCAGAGGGAACTATGAATTAGGTGGTTTTGAAGATCAGAAAGAGGGTGGCCAGATGCCTTTGCCTGAAGGAACCTTTATCATTGCTGATTTAATGAAAAAAGCGGGGTACTCGACGGCTGCTATCGGCAAATGGGGCTTGGGTATGAGTAATACAACCGGAGACCCAAACAAACATGGTTTCGATTATTTTTACGGCTATCTGGATCAGAAACAAGCGCATAATTTCTACCCTACTCACCTTTGGGAAAATGGAAAATGGGATACACTTCGTAATGCCTATATTAAAGTGCATGAACCTTTACCAAAAGATGAAACGAATCCTCAGGCATTTGACAAATTCAAAGGAAATGATTATTCTCTGACCAAAATGGCGGAAAAAACAATAGCCTATATCCGTCAACATAAAGACCAACCTTTCTTCCTGTATTTACCATACACCGGCCCGCATCTATCTCTACAAGCACCTGATGAAGCAATAAAAGAATACATCGGTCAATTTGAGGAACAACCTTATAGAGGTGAAAAAGGGTATGCTTCAACGCTATACCCAAGGTCAACTTATGCAGCCATGATTACTTATATGGATAAGCAGATTGGGCGAATTATGGCATTGTTGAAAGAACTAAATCTGGATGAAAACACCTTGGTGATGTTCAGTAGTGACAATGGCGCAACTTTCGAAGCCGGAGGAGCTGATACCAATTTCTTTAATAGCGTAGGAGGACTTCGGGGAAGAAAACAGGATTTATACGAAGGCGGTATCAGAGAGCCGTTTATTGCCCGATGGCCCAAGAAAATCAAGGCCGGACAAACCTCAGATTTAGTCTCTACTCAATACGATCTGATGGAAACCTTGGGTGAACTTACCGCGACAAAACCTCCACAAAACGATGGTATTTCCTTTCTGCCAACTTTGTTAGGCAATTCACAACTCCAAAAACAACATTCATATCTCTATTTTGAATTTCCCGAAAAAGGAGGACAAGTAGCTGTTCGCATAGGCAATTGGAAAGGTGTGAAAAGCAATATGAAAAAAGACAAAGATGCAAGATGGGAAATATATGATTTAAAAAACGACGTAAAAGAAACAACCAATCGTAGTAGCCAATACCCTGAATTGATAAAGCAATTTGAAGCGATACTTAAAAAAGAACATCAACCTTCACATATCAGAGAGTGGGAGTTTATTGACCCAAAATTCTGACCTCCCCAAGAATACTGAAAGGCCTCTATTGATTCATATTTGATTATGCAAGTGCATTAAAAGAAGAGTATTACAACAATAAGTCAGCTAGGAGATTATGTAAACGTGACTTATGGAAGCGATAAAGGTTCCAAACTGAATTCCGTAATTGTTGTAAATAATGGAGCAGTTCTTAGAACTGAATTTGGTAGATGTAATTAATCAGAGAGCGAACCCGTTTTATGACTGGTTCGCTTCATTATGTTCTTTACTTTCATTCAGTTCTTTTCTGGCATTAATGTAGCCTCTTACGACAGTAAAAGTAGTAACGGCCAGAAAGAAAATGATTACATATTCTACGTAGTTAATAATACCCGGGAATTTTTCACCAAAATAGAAACCACCACCCACTAGCGTAATCACCCAGATTGCACCACCCAGAATATTGAAAATTGAAAATTTATAGAATTTCATTTTTACAATTCCAGCCAGAATAGGAGAGAAGGTACGTACTACTGGTAAAAAACGAGCAATGATTAATGTCTGGCTACCATATTTGGCAAAGTATTTACGCGTGCTATCGATGTGCTTCTTCTTAAAAAATATAGAATCCGGCCTTGCCTGTATCTTGTCGCCAAAATACCAACCGGAGAAATAACCCACAAAAGAGCCAATAACCGCTGCTAAAAATATGCAGGCCAGTAATAAAGGCAAAGGTACGGTCAGTATTTTAGTGCCGCAGAAAACGCCTGAAAGAAACAAGAGATAGTCACCAGGTAGAAAGAAGCCAAAAAAGAATCCGTTTTCAATGAAAATAATAAGGGTAATAGCCACAAGGCCACCCGTTCGGATTAATTCTTCCGAATTCATTAAATATTGCAACCAACCACTTGCCTGTTCCATTGAAATTTCTTTTTTAGCTTTTCTGAATAGATGTTTATTGTATTTTTGGCTCGTTTAGCTCAATCACATAGCCATCTGGATCTGTAATATAAATCTGAAACGCTCCGTCAAATCTTTGTTGACGATGATAGGCCACTCCTTTTTCTTTTAAATAAGCCTCGATACTATCAGCCGATTTGGCAGGAATTGTCCACGAAAAGTGGGCACCATTTTTATCATTATTAGCTACCGGATCTTTTCTTCCTAATAAAAGGTGTAATTCCTGACCTGGGGCAATCTGAAACCAACGACGAATCGCCAACATATTATCGGGTACATTAAGCGGTTGCAAACCCACAATTTCGCGATAAAATCTGGCACTTTCCTGTAGGTCTTTTACAGCCAGACCTACGTGGTTATATGATTGAACCGGAATACCTTTGGTCTGAGCAAAACTGGTAACAGAGACGCCTAACAAAAGAACAAGAATGCATTTAGAAAAATTCATAGGTACGGTGTTTATATAAGGGTTGAAAATAGTTTTAATATTTACTTAATAAATCACATAAATGGTTAATACATTTGGTGCAATCTATCATGCCAGTTCTGATAACTCGAGCCAGCGCATTTCTTTTTCCGCAATAGCATCATTTATCTGCTCAAATTCTTTAGCCCACGTTGCCAGTTCTTCGTGTGAACCATTGCCTGAATTCATTTTTTCGACTAAGATAGCTTTGGTAGATTCCAGCTTTTCAAGCTCTTTTTCCAGTCCCTCGTATTCCTTTTGTTCTTTGAAACTTAGTTTACGTTTAGCTTCCGGTTTCTGAACCTGTGGAGCAATGGTGGCTTTAGTGGTTGAATCATTGTCAGTATTCCCATTAACTGCCTGAATTGGTTGTTCATCTTTCCAGTTGCGATAGTCTGTATAATTACCCGGAAAATCTCTGATATAACCATTGCCCTCAAAAACAAAAAGGTGCTCAACTATTTTATCCATAAAATAGCGGTCGTGAGATACTACCAGTAAACACCCTCCGAAACTGATCAGGAAATCTTCCAATACATTCAGCGTCGAAATATCCAAATCATTCGTAGGCTCATCAAGTATCAGGAAATTCGGATTTTGCACCAATATCTTCAATAATTGCAGGCGTCGTTTTTCTCCACCACTCAATTTATGAACAAAGCTATATTGCATAGCCGGAGGGAACAAGAAAAGTGTCAGGAAGTTGGAGATAGAAAGTTCACTGCCATCAGCCATTTTTACGTACTCTGCAATCTCGCGCACCACATCTATTACCCGCTGCCCATCTTCAAAGTCGAGTCCTTCTTGTGAATAATAACCAATCCTGATAGTGTCTCCCTTTACCACTTTACCCATATCCGGTTTCAATTTTTCAGTAATTAATTCCAGAAGGGTAGTTTTGCCCATCCCGTTTTTACCTACAATCCCGATTCTATCGCCTCTCTTGAAAGTATAAGAAAACTCTGAAATTACTTTTTGAGTATCAAAAGCCTTACTCACGTGCTGAATCTCAATAATCTTACTCCCCATCCGCTCCATCTTCATACTCAGTTCCAATTTCTCTTCCGGGCCTTTTTTTATAGTCTTGCTCTTCAAATCATAGAACGCATCAATACGGCTTTGAGACTTTGTTCCACGCGCCTTAGGCTGGCGTCTCATCCACTCCAATTCTTTTCTAAGTAGATTGCGGTAATTCTTTTGGGTAGCAGCATTAACGGCTTCCTGTGCTTCTTTTTTCTCAAGGTAATAATTATAATTACCTGTGAATTTATAAATCTGATTATCGGCTATTTCAAGAATTCTGTTGCAGACCTTATCCAGAAAATAACGGTCGTGAGTAACTAAAAGCAAGGTAATATTAGATGAAGATAGATAACCTTCAAGCCATTCAATGGTATCCAGATCCAGATGGTTGGTAGGCTCATCCAGAATCAGGAAATCAGGTTCTTCAATCAATACACGCGCCAAGGCAACGCGTTTCTGCTGTCCACCTGATAAATTACTGATGAGCTTATCAAAATCAGTAATCCCCAATTTGCCTAAAATCTGTTTTACTTTCACTTCATAATCCCAGGCCTTCAGGGTATCTACTTTTTCAATCGCATCAGCCAATCGTTTATCATCATGTAGATTCAGCGCAATTTCATACTCTTTAATAGCCAGTGTAAGGGCATTTTCAGAGGCAAAGATGGTTTCCAATACTGTTTTTCCGGCTGGCAAGTCAGGATTCTGGTCGAGATAACCTGTTCTTATATCCTTACGGATACTAATTTCGCCACCATCCACATCTATTTTGCCCACCAGCATATCTAATAAAGATGATTTGCCCGAACCATTCGCACCAATCAATGCCACTCTTTCGCCTTGTAGAATTCCAAAGGTAAGATTTTTAAAAAGCCAGCGTTCCCCTAAATTCCGTCCTATATTTTCGGCTGATAAATAATTCATAAGTTTTATAGATAATCCGTTTCCTCTCCGTTCATTTTTGTGTGGCAAAAATACATTTAATTTTTGGTTAATCGTTCAGCCAGTTCTTCCCATTCTTGATCAAGCGAGATTTTAGGCATGGTTTCTCCGGCACGTTTATACCAGTAATTCGCATTCCAGTTATCACCTTCTTTGCGATGCAGATAAGCATGCAGACGATCGTAAGGCTGTGTGCCTTCTTTACTTTGAGCGATATTATGTGAAGCTTCCCAGTCACCATTATAATCATACCAAAGGGCTTGCAATAAAGGAGATATATCTTGTGGAACTTTTGTGGCCGAAAGTGTGCTTTTAAATGTCTGGAGGTTCATATAATAATTTTTTATATAGATGGCATCTGTGCTCTGCCAAAACCAATAATTTTGTTCAAATTTACAAAACCAATATGAATTTTTTACATTTAATTGTCTGGTTCAAAAGATTAGCCTGGCTTTTAATTATTTACTTTATTTTAAGAGTCTTATTTGTCTTTTTTAACCTTCATTCCTTTCAGACAAACTCCATTGCCGAAATACTGGAATCATTTCTGGTGGGTTTGCCCTTTGATTTATCTGCTATTTTTATCAGCAATTCCTTATTGACGGTTTGCTCCTTATTACCATTCCGGTTTGTAGACACGGCATCGTATCAGCAATTCCTGAAATATCTCTATTGGATTCCCAATAGTATTTTCTTCTGGCTCAATATAGCTGACCTGGAATATTATAAATTCATAGGCCGCCGCACTATTTTCGAAATCTTTGGTATTATTACAGACATCGGTCAGCAAGCATTCAATCTGATGGGAGCCTACTGGTATTTATTTCTGATTTGGGCAGCAATCAGTTATATTTTTGTAAAAGGCACACCTGTTACTGCACGTATCAATATGGTAAGAGTTTATGCCGAAAACGACATTATTTTCAGGAATAAATATGTAAAACCAATCGTCTGGATTCTGGCTTTAGGTATGAGTGTGCTTATTTTCAGAGGAGGTTTCCAAACAAAACCATTGCGTATCAATCAGGCATTCAGCCAGCATGACACACATTTAGGGAATCTGGCCTTAAATACCACTTTTACATTCTTGACCACAATTGATGCGAAAGGCACAGAAAAAGTGAATTTTTTTACCGAAAACGACCACCAATTATCAAAGCGAATCAGCAGAGAGCGAATTTCGCATATTGATTCTACCATTATTAATTCAGATAAACCGCAAAATGTAGTTGTAGTAATATTAGAAAGTTTTGGTAAAGAATACATGGGCTATAAGAATCCGTATAAGGGTTATACGCCTTTTCTGGATTCATTGGCAAAGAATGGTATTTTTTACGAAAATTGCTTTGCAAACGGGCGGGAGTCAATCATTGCTATGCCCGCCATTACTTCGGCTATCCCGCAACTGATAGACGAGCCTTTTATTACTACTTCCTACCAGTCAAATAATTTCTATGGGCTGGGTACATTACTGAAACCTAAAGGATATGCTACCTCATTCTTTCATGCAGCACATAATGGCTCAATGGGTTTTGAGGGTTTCTCACAGCAAGCAGGTTTTGACAAATATTATGGTTTAGATCAATACCCTGAAAATCTGAAAGAGCGTGATTATGATCATAACTGGGGGATATTTGATGAGCCATATCTTCAGTATTTCGCCGGAGAATTGTCAAAAGAAACAAAACCTTTTGTAAGTTGTGTGTTTACTATTAGCTCTCACCATCCATATACTATTCCCAAACCTTATAAAGGTAAATTCCCCAAAGGCAGTTCTAAGGTGCACGAATGTATTGGGTACTCAGATTTTGCTTTGAAGCGTTTTTTTGAAACAGCATCAAAGCAACCCTGGTTTCAGAATACCTTATTTATTATTACGGCTGATCACACGCAAATTAATACCGAGCCACAATATGCCAATGCTTTAGGTGCCTATCGGGTACCCTTGATACTATTTCATGGAGATAAACAAATTTTGCAGAACCTTCAGAAAGTTGCCAATCCTCATAAAGTTTGTCAGCATACTGATATTCTCCCAAGTATCCTTGATTTTCTTCATATAAATCAGGATAAAGTTTTGTTATTTGGTGAATCTGTTTTTGCCAGAACCAGTGGTATTGCCTTACAATATGAATCAGGCACTTATCGCATGATTACTGATTTTGGAGACAATAACCTTATCTATTTTGAAAAGAATGCAGATAATCATATAAGACTTTTTGATGCAGCAAACAACAGCGAGACGTTTATTAAAAACAATAGTGCATATGATGATAGATTAAAAGCCTATATTCAGTTTTATAGAAATGGTTTAATAGAGAACGACTGGGTTAGTTTCTGAAAAATGACCAATTATTGAAATTTATGGGGAATATTTTCCTCGAATTTATGTATATGGCTTGCCACATTCATTATTTAGTTAATATTTAATGGTTAGTGGAATGGTATTTTAACAGGTATAAACGTTGACAGTTTTTTTACACACAGTTTTACTAATAAATACCATTATCATGAAAAACAAATTGTTTTTGTTAGGTGCTTTACTTACCATGTCTTTAGCAAGTTATGCTCAACCAACAACTTCGTGGGGACCGAAATTAGGAGTTAACTTTACATCGTATGCACCAAAAGCCGAAAGTTTCGACGTATTAACAGGTTTAAACGCAGGTTTATTCTTAAACCACAGTATCAACAGTAATTTTGGGGTAACTATTGAAGGTAATTATTCGCAGTTTGGAACAAGAGTTCAGAATGGGGGTAATATCGAACGTATCCACTACATTCAAATTCCAGTATTAGCTGTCTATTATTTCGGGCATCAAGGCGAGGCTTTCCGTCCTAAATTATTCGCAGGTCCTTACTTAGGAATTTTAGCAGGATCGACAGATAAAGGTGGGAACGAACTTTCAAATGGGCAACAAGTATTCAATTCAGCCGATGTAGGTGGGCAGATTGGTGCAGGGTTTAACTTCCGTCTTAAACGCGAAACATGGTTAAATACCGACGTTCGTTACATCAGAGGTTTTGGTGACATTACCAAAGAACCTTCAACAAGCTATCAGAATGCAGGGGTAAATATCAATGTAGGTATTAGTTTCCCTATCAAATAAAACTAATCAAAACACAGAAAATCTTATGGGATTCACCTCCCAGAGCCTACACCCCTCTTCGGTTTTTACTGAAGAGGGGTTTGTGGTTAAAATAACACACCTCTTTAGGGGCTAGGGGCGCGTTTTATTTTTTTTCTCTACTTTTTTTATACGCTCTTGCAGCCAGAAACAACAAAAAACCAAAGGCAATAACACCTAGAAAAAGATAAAGAAAATTAATAAGATTTTTTACCACTGCCAACATTACAATAGACACCAGAAATAATGTAGGCAATTCGTTTAACAATCTGTATTGAAAAGAGTTAAATACCATATATTTTTCTCCTTTTTCCAATCGCTCAATGGTTTTTTTGCAGAAAATATGGTAACCCGTTAATAAAACCAAAAGAACCAGCTTGACGTGCAGCCAACCTTGTTGGAGAAAGGACGGAGTGTTTATAAGCATCAAAATCCCGAAAGTCCAGGTAATCATCATGGCAGGATTACAGATAATTTTATAGGCTCTTTTCTGCATCAGAATATAGTCTTGTTTAAAAGCCTCGCGTAGATGCTCAGGCTTTTGATCGGCTTCAGTATAATAAACAAACAGGCGAACCAGATAGAACAATCCGGCAAACCACGACACGAAGCCAACGATATGCAATGATTTGAGATAGAGATGAAGCATTCAGGTGTAATTTAAAACTGACGTATTTTATAAGCCCTCAAAAATAAGCAACAAAACCATACGTTAAACTATAAAAACTGATTTTTAAAATGAATAAGCTGTTTTCGTTACTTTTAATTATAGGTATTTCAGGTGCGGCAAAGGCACAGGATGCCAAAGCAAAAGAGTTTTACGATAAGGGTATAAAGAGTTTTGTAGCCAGAAAATCAGATGATGCTACCGAGAATTTATTAAGAGCTATTGAGAAAGATTCTACCTATGCAGATGCTTATTTTAAGTTAGGTCAGATGAGTGAAGGCGCTTTAAACGAGGCTAGTGCAATGAAGTATTATGATAAGGCTATCAGGTTTAAACCTAATGATCCTAATTATCGTCAGGCATATGCCTATACGGGTACCCGTGCTCTAAGGAGTGGGAATTATGAAAAGGCAAAGCCTCTTCTCGAATTTGCGCTAAAAAGTTCTCCACCTAATAGCATGATACTAAAACAACTGACTAAGCAATTAGAAAGCTGCAATTTTGCAATTGAAGCACAGAAGAAAAAACTAAGTTTTGATGCCAATGATATGGGGGAGGTTATTAATTTTAAAAAAAATCAATACTTCCCGGTATTGACAGCTGATAATGAAACTTTGATTTTTACAGCCCTTGCAGAAGAAGGAGATGAGAATTTATTTTATTCAAAGCTAACTAATGGTAAATGGACAAAGCCTCAAAGCATTTCGTCTAAAATTAATACGCCAGCCAATGAAGGCACCTGTAGTATTTCTGCTGACGGTAGAACCCTTGTTTTTACAAGTTGTGATGCCAAAGATAGTTTTGGGAGCTGCGATTTATATATTTCTCGTAAGGTGGGTAACGAATGGAGTGCTCCCGAGAACTTAGGCGCAAATATCAATACCCGAGAGTGGGAGGCTCAACCCAGTCTTTCAAACGATGGTCGTATATTATACTTCTCTTCAAAACGTCAGGGAGGTTTCGGTGAGAAAGATTTATGGGTTAGCGAATTAAAGAATAACGTATGGTCACCCGCGATGAATCTGGGTAATATCATTAATACTTCAAAAAACGAGGTTTCTCCCTTTATTCACGCTAATGGACATACTCTTTTCTTCGCTTCAGATGGGCATGTCGGAATGGGAGGATTAGACCTGTATATGACTGAGCAGAAATTAAGCATTTTTTCAAAGCCTGAAAATCTGGGCTACCCCATTAATACTTTTGAGAATCAGGCAGCATTATTTATTACTTCTGATGGCAAAAAAGGTTATTATTCATCAAATGTAAAGAGTGATATCCGTCTGTATGAGTTCGATATCCCACAAGAACTAAGTAATCGGTTCAGTCGTGTAAATTTTGTGAAAGGTATTGTACAAGATGCGCAAAGCAAGAAGAATATTTCGGCTGAAATTGAACTGATAGATTTAAAGACAGGTAAAACCATTGAAAGTGTACAATCAGATGCCATGACTGGCGAATACACAGCTGTATTACCTAATGGTAGTCATTTTGGTTTGTTTATTAATAAACAGAATTATTTCAACAAAAGCTTGTCGTTCGATTTCTCCGAAAAAACAGATGCCAACGGAAAGGTGGTAAATATATCTTTAGAACCTATCAGAAAAGATGTAGATATTGTATTGAATAATATATTCTTCGATTCTGGAAAGGCAGAATTAAGACCTGAGTCGTTTGCAGAATTAGATAAACTGCAAAAACTGTTATCCCAGAATAATACACTTAAAGTGGAGATTTCCGGACATACGGATAATGTAGGAAAAGATACAGATAATCAGGCTTTATCTCAAAAAAGGGCTGCTGCGGTAGTTGAATACCTTGTAGCAAAAGGTGTAAATGCGGCTAATATTAAAGCCATTGGCTATGGTGAAACCAAACCAATCTTATCGAACGATACCGAAGAAAACCGCCAGTTAAACAGAAGGATTGAAATGAAAATCCTCTAGGCTTGCCTATCCCGCCAAATTTGATGAACTTTGTGGCTTGGAAACTATGTTCATTTATCAAGCATGGCTATTTTGAAGGCTATTGCAGATAAATTTTACTATTTACATTCACGATTATCAATATAATGGCACAAGAAAAAGTAGAAGTGTTGATTTTAGGGTCAGGTCCGGCTGGTTATACGGCAGCTATTTATGCAGCAAGAGCAGGTCTTAAACCTGTTATGTATCAGGGAGGCCAACCAGGAGGACAATTAACGATTACCACCGATGTTGAAAATTTTCCGGGTTATCCAGAAGGTATTATGGGACCCGAAATGATGGAAGACTTCAAAAAACAAGCCGAGCGTTTTGGGACAGACAATAGATGGGGGATGGCTACCAAGGTAGATTTCTCAACACCAATGGCGCATAAAGTTATTATTGACGACACACACGAAATCATTGCTAATACCGTTATTATTGCTACGGGTGCTTCGGCCAAGTGGTTGGGTTTAGAATCAGAGCAACGTTTAAATGGCTATGGCGTTTCAGCCTGTGCTGTTTGTGACGGATTCTTTTTCAGAGGACAAAATGTGGCTATAGTAGGGGCAGGAGATACGGCTTGCGAAGAAGCACATTATTTATCAAAACTCTGCAAAAAAGTATATATGCTGGTGCGTAAGGGTGAGTTCAAAGCATCGCAGATTATGCAGAAACGTGTGGAAAACACTCCAAATATTGAGATTTTATTCCATACCGAAACAATGGAAGTATTAGGAAATGATGGAGTGACAGGAGTAAGAATTAAAAACAATATCACACAGGAAGAATCCTTTTTAGATGTAACCGGATTTTTCGTAGCGATTGGCCATCAGCCAAATACCCAAATATTTGAAGGATTTCTGGATATGGACGAGGCGGGTTATCTGGAAACAATTAAGGGTAGCTCAAGAACAAATGTGGAAGGAGTATTTGCCTGTGGTGATGCACAAGATAAAATCTATCGTCAGGCCGTTACGGCAGCCGGTTCGGGTTGTATGGCAGCTTTAGACGCCGAGAGATATTTAGCAGAGCAAAGTTTGCATTAGACAACAAAAATGCCTAATATTGTTATAGAGATGTGTCAGGCTGCTTGGTCTGATACATTTTTATGGGGCAACCTAAAAACAAAATACAAAATGAGAAAGGCTTTATTTACCATTATTGCTATATTTTTTCTTTTGAGTGCGGGCTACGCCCAGACAAAAGAAAGGGGAATAAGATTGAATAAACCCACTATTCCTTCTACTCAGAAAGAAACTAAGAACAAAAACCTTAATAAACCTCAGAAACAGGACGACGAGTTTAGTTTTGAAGAAGAACCTAAATTGCGTTTTATTAATGAGTTTGAAGCACCAAAATCAGATAAAAATGCTGGGCTGAAAAGCGAACCTATTAAGGAACTGAATGCGGTTGTGCATGACGACACTTCATCTATTGACGAAGGAGAGATAGAGATTGTAGAAATTGAAGAACAGGCCCAATTTGCAGGGAGTGATGATATGGTGAAAATTGCCAGTTATTTCTCGGTTTGGAATACAGATTTTGTTGACCCTTATGGCATTGATGCCAAAGATTATGATGAAGTAGTTCCGATTCAGTTATACGATATTTCACAAGGCAGATATTGGGCTGGCCCTATGGCTAAAGGTGTAACCAATTCACAGTTTGGCTGGAGATGGCGCCGCTGGCACACAGGTATTGATCTTGATTTAGATACTGGTGAGCCAATTTATTCTGCGTTCGATGGGATTATCCGTGTGGCAGGCGTACACGGTGGTTATGGTCGTTGTGTGGTTGTTCGTCATTACAATGGATTGGAAACCCTTTATGGTCACTTATCAAAGATTAATTTCGAACCGAATACAGTGGTGAAAGCAGGTGACGAAATAGGAAAGGGTGGAAGTACAGGAAGAAGCTCTGGTCCTCACTTACATTTCGAAACACGTTATGAAGGAAATCCTTTTGATCCTAAAAATATCTTTACTTTCAACCCTGAAAAAATAGATATTAATTCGGCAGAATTTACTATGACCTCACGCGTGTATGATTACTTGAGAGGTGGCGCCAGCAAAGGAGACTTCGAGTTTGACGAACCACAGGTTATTACGCGTAAGGCTTGGATAAGAGTTCGCTCAGGAGATACACTTTCTGAAATTGCAGACCGTAATCATACCACAATTAGTAATCTGGCAAAATTGAATCGTATCAAAACAAACACCAGATTGCGTCCGGGTTATCGTTTAAGAGTAAAATAAGAATTGTATAAAGATATTTTAATTGCGGCGTGAAACTATTTACGCCGCTTTTTTTTTATGATTAAGAGATGTCTTGAACTTTGATTTACCTGATTTTAGGATTTTCCTGATACTATTTGATATTGCTTTAGTTATATGAACTGAATTAAATGAATATCAATGCAATCATAAAATCAGGTAAATCAAAGTTCAAGGCTCAATCAATCACTCATTAAATACACATGAAGCTAGATATACTCGTAATGGCAGCGCACCCCGATGATGCCGAAATGTCGTGTGGTGGAACAATGGCAATCGCTATTGAAAAAGGTAAAAAGGTAGGTATTGTAGATTTTACAAGAGGAGAGTTAGGTACACGCGGTACACCTGAAATCCGTGCATCAGAAGCAGCAGCGGCTTCTGAGATTTTAGGTATATCTGTTCGCGAAAACCTTGAATTCAGAGATGGTTTCTTCAAAAATGATGAGGAACATCAGATGAAATTAATCAGAACCATTCGCCGTTATCAACCGGATATTGTATTGGCTAATGCCATTGAAGATCGTCATCCTGATCATGGCAAAGGAGCTGCGCTTGCAGTAGATGCCTGTTTTCTATCGGGTTTACGTATGATAAATACCTATGAAGAAGATGGAACCCAACAAGCCACATGGCGACCTAAATTCCTCTATCATTATATTCAGGATCGCTACATTAAGCCTGATTTAGTGGTTGATATTTCTAAATACTGGGATTTAAAAGAAGCTTCTATCCGCGCGTATAAAAGCCAGTTCCATGATCCGAATAGTACAGAGCCGGAATCATATCTGACAAGTCCAGAATTCCTTGATTTTCTGAAAGCACGTTCGCAGGAAATGGGGCATAGTATCGGTGTCAGATTCGGAGAAGGATTTACCAAAACAAGAATCTTAGGTGTGAAAGACATTTTTGATTTAATATAAGAATAGCCGTATTTTGGTCGAAAATTTGTGTCTATGATTAATTTTCTTTTGTCGGTACAGCAATCAATCAATCTTTTTATAAATAGCATCTTGTCTCTGATAAAGGTGCTATTTTTATCTGACTTTTCTCTTAAAACTGCGAAAGCAACCAACCCGAAGTGTGGAATTCTGGGTAATGGCCCATCTTTAAAAACAACTTTAGAAAAGGATATAGAGTTCTTAAATCAATTGGAACTCATTGCCGTTAATCTTTTCTCTACAACTCAAGAGTATACACAACTTAAACCCAAGAATTACTTATTATTGGATTGGTCTTTCATGAATCCAGACCACTGGCATGGACGAACCGGTTTGAGAGGTATTGTAGAAAATACTACCTGGGATTTGAATTTATTTGTTCCTACAAAAATGCTGAAATCGACTTATTTCAGAAATGAACTCGCACAAAATAGCCACATAAAACCAATTCCTTTTAATTATACTATTGTTTCTGGTTATACAAGGCTTACTCATTGGCTTTTCAAAAAAGGTTTAGGAATGCCACAATGCCAGAACGTACTAGTCGCCACATTGTTCTATGCCCTGAATATGGGTTTTAAAGAAATATATCTCTTTGGAGCGGATCACTCATGGCATGAAATGATTAAGCTGGATGAGGACAATAATCTGGTGGTAAGTGATACGCATTTTTATGGTCAAAAAGATTATGATATAGCCATCCGAGAAACATCTTATATGAGTCAGCAGCTATATTCTTTACACAAGGCTTTCTATGGGTATGAAGTGTTGGCGAAGTATGCGAGGAGTATAGGTATAAAGGTTTATAATGCCAGTGCAAAAAGCTATGTTGATGTTTTTGAAAAGGCGAAAGTAAAAGATTTGATGAAAAAGCCTATTTAGCTTATAATAAGCTAGGATTTGAAAGCGATTAACTATCTGAGACTTTAATGTAATTGTGTGGAACAGTTTTTTTAGATTAAAGATCTGGTATATACGAAACTCAAGTATTCTAAACTTTAAATAGCTTTTATTATGAGAAATCCTCGCTTAGCTGGTTTTGGCAAACGGTTTGTCGCTTTTATAATAGATTTTATAGTAGTCAGTATCATTTTTGCTTTGATTGTAGGTGCTGCAATCTCATTAGGATTCTACAGTATTTTAGGCCTGAGCGATTCAGAAGGAGAGTTTACGGTGGGCAGTATTATTACATTAATTATGACGGGTATAAGCCTTCTTGTAATTTTTTCGTTTACGATGGTAATACCTTTTATTTATGAACTATTAATGACCGGGTCTTCAAAACAAGCGACTGTAGGGAAATTGATAATGAATATAAAAGTGATAAAAGAGAATGGTCAAAAACTAACCATGGAAGATGCGCTTATAAGAGTATTGGTAAAATATATCTCACTCAATTTCTGCTTTTTATTATTCCTGGCTTGTTTATTTAATAAAGAAGAACAGAACTTACACGATTTAGCCGCAAGGACATTAGTAGTTGAAGATGAAATCGAGAGCTTTAAAACCAGATAAGTTTGGATATAAGATTATATTAGCGGTAATAGTATTCACTATTACCGTTTATTATTTTTATTACCCATCTCTTGGCCATTTTCTGGGGATACAATGTCTATTCAATAAAACTACTGGATTATATTGTCTGGGGTGCGGTGGTCAAAGAGCATTCCATGCGCTATTACACGGAGATTTTATAACTGCCGCTCAGGATAATCTTTTGATTTTTTTAGTTTTGCCTTTGATAGGTGTTAAGCTGTTTGAAGAATTCAGTAAAAGAAAAATCATTCCTGATGTGTTCTTTACCCGAAAGTTTGTTCTGCCGGTATTGCTATTTGTAATTCTCTTTACAATACTTCGAAATATCCCAATTGAACCATTTACATATTTGGTACCTTCTACTATGCTAAAATATTAAAATGTAATAATAGCTAAAATTGGTTTTTAATTGTACGAGTTTAAATGATGGCTGCTTTTTTGGTTACTTTTTTTCAGATAAAAAAAGTAACACCCGGGAAGTAGGAAGTTTAGAAAATAGAAAGTGTCATAAAAAATGCTACCCGTAAAACAGGTAGCACCTATCAAATAACAATATATCTTATTTCGCATCAACGACTGCAATAGCTACCATATTTACAATCTCGCGAACTGAACTGCCTAGCTGCAATACGTGAACAGGTTTTTTCATCCCTAATAATATCGGTCCGATTTTCTCAATATTGGCTATTTCCTTCACCAAGTTATAGGCAATATTCGAAGCCGATAGATTCGGGAAAATAAGGGTATTTGCTCCGCCATCTACCAAATCACAGAATGGATGATTCTCACGCAATAAATCCAGATCAAATGGTAAGTGTGCCTGCATTTCACCATCTACAATCATATTTGGATGCTTTTCTTTCAGAATCGCTACTGCCTTCTGCATTTTTACGGCATCATCACCATCAGCACTACCAAAGTTAGAATAAGTCAATAAAGCAATTCTTGGTTTGATATTAAATTTTTCAACCTCTTTGGCGGCTAATTCTGTAATCTCAACAATCTCTTCAGTAGTAGGGTTGAAATTAACAGTCGTATCGGCTAAGAATAAAGGGCCAAATCGACTCATCAGAATATACATTCCTGATACTTTCTTCACGCCTTCCTGACGACCAATAATCTGAAGAGCCGGACGAATCGTTTCAGGGTAATTACGGGTCATACCCCCAATCATCGCATCAGCTTCTCCATTTTCTACCATCATTGCACCAAAGTAGTTACGATTCAGCATCGACATCTTAGCCTCAAATTTATTCGAACCTTTACGTTTGCGCTTTTCATATAAAATATCCCCGAATTTCTGCAAACGGGATTCTTCTTTGCCCGAACGTGGATCAATGATTTCAACGCCTGCAACATCAATGTGGTTTTCCAATACTAATTGATTAATCCTGTTTTCATTACCTAATAAAATAGGAATGGCAATACCATCGTCAATCACCTGTTGAGCTGCTTTCAATACAGTCAGGTTCTCAGCATCAGCAAATACCACACGTTTCAGGTTTTGCTTAGCCTTAGTGATAATTACCTTACTAAGCGTATTATCTTGCCCTAATCGTTTAGATAATTGCGTATCATAAGCCTCCCAATCAATAATAGGGAATTTGGCTACTCCTGTTTCCATTGCCGCTTTAGCAACTGCCGGAGCAACCGTTGTCAATAAGCGAGGGTCGACTGGTTTCGGAATAATATATTTTTTGCCAAAAACCATGTTATTTTCACCGTAGGCCAGGTTTACAATATCTGGTACTGGTTTTTTTGCCAAATCAGCCAAGGCTCTCACTGCAGCTAACTTCATTTCCTCATTAATCACTTTCGAGCGCACATCTAAGGCACCTCTGAATATATAAGGGAACCCTAATACGTTATTTACCTGATTTGGGTAGTCTGAACGACCTGTTGCAAAAATAATATCTTCCCGTGCGGCCATCGCTTCATCGTATGAAATCTCAGGCGTAGGATTAGCCATTGCAAATACAATACAATCTTTCGCCATCGATTGTACCATTTCTTGCTTTAAAGTATTTCCTTTTGATAATCCTATGAAAACATCAGCACCCACTAAGGCATCTGCCAAAGTAGTTTCAGCCGGCAACGCATCATTAGCAAATTCTATTTTCTTTCCATCCAGATTTGTACGGCTTGGGTGAATCAACCCTTTGCTATCAAACATAAAAATGTTTTTCTTCTGAGCGCCTAAGGAATTATACAAACGGGTACAAGAAATAGCCGAAGCTCCTGCACCATTTATCACGATTCTTATATCTTCAAATTTTTTCTCTACCAACTCCAATGCATTTAATAAGGCAGCAGCAGAGATAATAGCCGTTCCATGCTGGTCGTCATGCATTACCGGAATATTCATCTCGGCTTTCAGACGTTCTTCTATTTCAAAACACTCAGGTGCCGAAATATCTTCCAGATTTACCCCACCAAAGGTAGGCTCAAGAATTTTTACGGTTCTTACAAACTCATCTACATCTTTTGTATTCAATTCAATATCAAATACATCAATATCAGCATATATTTTAAATAATAGCCCTTTCCCTTCCATTACAGGCTTGCCGGCTTCGGGGCCGATATCACCCAAGCCTAAGACGGCCGTACCGTTAGAAATCACTGCCACCAGGTTGCCTTTGGCTGTGTATTTATAAACGTCTTCCGGATTTTCAAAAATCGCCATACACGGGTCAGCAACCCCTGGCGAGTAGGCTAAAGTCAGGTCTCTTTGAGTGGCTGTTTCTTTTGATGGAATTACCTCAATTTTGCCCGGTCGACCCTTGGCATGATAGTATAAGGCTTCTTCTTTGAGTGTTTTCTTCGTACTCATTTTCGAATAAGTTTTGTTTTCTAGCCCCAAAGGTACGCATAGAAAATTGTTAGATAGAAAGAAAATGTTGTTTTTAGCCTATAAATAGGCTATGATGAAAGTATAATTGATATAATATATGTGTGAAATCGCTAGTTTCTGATATTATCAGTAATGATGTCTTCAACCTTATTGACATTCCTGAAAGCCATCTCCATTTTCTTGCGATCGAATTCATTTTCATTGTTCGAAAGCCAGACAGTGGCTACCCCATTCCCGATAAAATTAGTAATCGCACGTGCTTCTGACATAAATCTGTCGACACCCAATAACAAAGCCAGACCCTCAACCGGAATTACCTTAATCGCTGTCAGTGTAGAAGCCAAAACAATAAATCCACTACCCGTTACGCCTGCGGCTCCTTTTGATGTTACCATTAGAATACCAATGATTGTCAGAATCTGCTTAATATCCAAATGTACATTAAATACTTGTGCTAAGAATATAACGGCCATTGAAAGGTAAATAGTAGTTCCATCGAGATTAAAAGAATATCCTGCCGGAACAACCAGACCTACCACAGATTTAGAACAACCCATCTTTTCTAATTTTTCCATTAGAGAAGGTAGAGCGGCTTCCGACGATGACGTACCCAGCACAATTAATAGTTCTTCTCTGATATATTTCAGGAAACCCCAAAGGCTGATTTTATAATAGCGCAGAATAAAATAAAGCACCACAAAAATGAAAACGGCCATAGTTGTATAAACCGTTGCCATCAGTTTAGCTAAAGGCAATAGAGTCTTAATGCCATATTTGGCGATTGTAAATGCCATTCCACCGAAAGCACCAATCGGAGCAAATAGCATCACTTTATGCAGCGCCCAGAAAACTTTTTTGGAAATAGGAGAGAGAAAATTAACTACCGCCTGACGACCGGAATAATTACTTAATACTATACCTAATATAATAGCTACTACCAATACTTGCAGTGTTACATTGTCCCAAAAGAATTTCATCCAGCTAAAGTGATCGGCACTCTGTGTATATTTTGAAATATCACCACCTTTTATATCCTGAGTAACTACGCCATCGCCCGGACGAAGAATATTGGCTACAAAAATACCCACTATTAAAGCAATTGTTGTCACAATCTCAAAGTAGAGTAAGGCTTTTGCACCTACTTTACCTACTTTTTTCAAATCTCCCATGGAGATAATCCCCAAGGTAATGGTAAGGAAGATAATGGGGTTGATAAAAAGCTTGACAGTGCTAATAAACATACTACTTAGAAACTCACTGAAAGTGGTTTTGATTTCAAATTCTGAGATAAACAGATTGAATTTGACACCTTTTTCGAGGATAGGTTTTAAGGCAAATTCAGGATTGTAATGCCCTAATAAAATACCACAAATAATGGCAGTTAATACCCAGAAGGTAAGGTTGGTAAAGAGTTTTTTCATGCTGTTTAGGCTATAGTTTTTTCCCACTGAGGAATAGGGTTTCTGTTATATTTTTACTCGTATCGCTATCCAGCACGATTTTCCAACGATCATTGATTTTACGAAGCACAACTGTGAATTTTCCGTAAAAACTACCGGTTTTGCCGTTGGCATCTGTTGTGGTAACTTTATAATAACCTACTTCAAAAGCAGAGGTTTCGTTATGAACACGTTCTTCAAAACTGAATTCAATGGCCTGTCTCCTTTTATGTCTGAAATTATATTCATTGTTTTGCTGATTATTCAGACTATATTCATCATAGGTATAAATCTTTTTCGAGTCAACAGGTATCCGAAGCAAATCTCTTGAGTGCAGATTCATAAAGCCAATCGCATCCATATTACCATAAGTCTTTATAAATGGTAACCATACTTGGGTATTAATCTCAGCTTCAATTATATCTGTTTGAGCAAAAGTGGTAAAAAAACTACACATCAGAAGGGCACAGAGTAGCGTTTTCATGCGTTTTGTGGCAATAGTGCTTGATAATTAGGTTCCAAAACAAATGTAAGCATTTAATTCAGTTGCGTAAATGAATAGACTTGTTTTCTTTAAATTCATAAATTTAACAATAGATTGTTATGAGTTTTTATGTTATGATGCCACACTAATATATAAAGTTGGCGGTTAAATAAAAATGGAAACTCTTGCCCCAAAAAAAATTGAACCTAAAATAGAGTAATAGCTGTTTCTAATTCAAATGATACCAGACCAAATGACTAGAACCACAAAGGAAGAAAAAGAGGATAAAATAGATATACGTCAAAGACTTAAAGCACTCAATAATCTACCCATATTTATTAAAGAAGTTTATCAGACTTCGCCTGCTTTGGCATCTGGTAATATTATTCTCAGGCTTATTCGCTCAGCAATTCCTTTGCTGGTTTTATATATCGGGAAATTATTGATTGATGAGGTGATTTTTATAATCGATAAGAAATCTACTGATTATAATCATCTATGGCTTTTGATTGGTATCGAATTCGGTTTGGTAATCATCAGTGATTTATTGGCAAGAGGCATCAGTCTGACAGATAGTTTATTGGGGGATATGTTTGCCAATAAAACTTCTATTAAATTAATGGAACACGCCGCGTCTCTGGATTTAGCACAATTTGAGGATGCAACCTTTTATGACAAACTGGAAAGAGCCAGGCAACAGGTAATGGGACGAACAGCTTTGCTTTCGCAGACATTAGCGCAAGGACAAGATGCTATTACGATGGGTAGCTTATTGATAGGTCTTTTTACGTTTAATCCATGGTTGATATTATTGCTTTTAGTGGCTGTAATTCCGTCTTTTTTAGGGGAGTTACATTTCAATGCCCGAAGTTATTCACTCCAAAGAGGCTGGACACCTCAACGGCGAGAACTCGATTATTACCGATATATAGGTGCCAGTGATGAAACCGCCAAAGAAGTAAAACTGTTTGGGCTGTCAGGTTTTCTAATTGAGCGTTTTCGTAATTTATCTACCCGTTATTTTAATGAAAACAAAAAACTATCCATTCAAAGAGCATCATGGGGAAGCCTTTTAGTTGCCATTGGTACAATCGGTTACTTTTCTGCTTATAGTATTATTGTTTTCGAAACTGTGAAAGGGGTTGTTAGTATTGGTAGCCTTACTTTCCTAACGGGCTCATTCCGTCAATTACAATCATTATTAGAGGGCATTCTTGGCCGTTTTACCAGTATTTCGCAAGGATCCTTATATTTGAATGATTTATTTGATTTCTATAAAATCGCTCCGACAATTGTTTCACCTGCCAAACCAAGACCCGTTCCTGATCCTATCAGAGAAGGTTTTACTTTTGAGAATGTTGGTTTTAAATATCCAAATTCAGAACGTTGGGCCAACCGAAATTTGACTTTTACATTGAACGTGGGTGAAAAACTGGCATTAGTAGGAGAAAACGGTTCAGGTAAAACAACACTTGTTAAACTTCTGGCACGTTTATACGACCCGGATGAAGGAAGAATATTGCTCGATGGATACGATTTGAGAGAATATGATTTGGCTGAGCTTCGCCAACAAATAGGTATTATTTTTCAGGATTTTCAACGTTTTCAGTTTACGGCCGGAGATAATATTGCCGTAGGTGATATTGACTCGTTAGATAATCTGAATCATCTGGAAAGAGCCGCCGGGCAAAGTCTGGCTGATACAGTCATTGAAAAATTACCGCTCAAATATAAACAACCCTTAGGCAGAAGATTTGCCAAAGGCATAGAGTTATCAGGAGGAGAATGGCAGAAGGTGGCTCTCGCCAGAGCTTATCTGAGAGAAGCCAATGTAATAATTCTGGATGAACCTACGGCCGCTCTTGATGCCCGTGCTGAGTATGAGGTATTCCGCCGATTTGCTGAGCTGACTAAGGGCAAGACCGCAATTTTAATTTCTCATCGTTTCTCAACCGTAAGAATGGCAGATCGTATTCTGGTTTTGGACAAAGGTCAGTTGCTTGAAATCGGCAGCCATGAAGAATTACTGGCTAAGAATGGGAGATATGCTGAATTGTTTTATTTGCAGGCTGAGGGGTATAGGTAGAGTTATTGATGATGAAGAATAAATTTTAAAGTAACATGCTCCATTCTTTCAACGCAAAAATCTACCAAACCGGAATAAACTGGGCCGTTGATGTGCCGGAAGAAATTACTGTGCAATTGGAGAAACAAAAAGGCTATATCAAAATCAAGGGGCAGATAAACGATTTTGATTTTGCACAAACGCTGGTGCCCGTTAAGAATTCACCTTATAGACTCTTTGTCAATGCAATCATGATGAAAGGGGGGAAGACCGCTTTGGGAGAAGTAGCAATGTTTATGATTGAACAAGATTTTACTACAGAAGATAAAAGATACCCAATGCCTGATTTACTGGCAAAAGCTTTGCTTGAAAACGAGTTAGAACCTATATTTGAAAATCTGACGGATGCTCGCAAAAAAGACATTCTTAAATATCTCTTCTATGTAAAAACGGAAGAAACGATGCAGAAGAACATAGAGAAACTGATTGCTCAATTGAAAGATAATGTGAAAAATGTGAGAATTCCATGAAAGTCAGATTGATAGTTATTCGTACAAAAGAACCCCAGAAATTGGCGGAGTTTTATAGTTTAATGGGTTTGGCTTTTGAATATCATAAACATGGCAATTCTCCTTATCACTATTCTGCCACAGTTAATGGATTGGTTTTTGAAATATATCCACTCACAAAAACTCAAATAGAGGCAGATAAGCATATGAGATTAGGTTTTGAAATAGATAATTTTGATGAAACCTTAGTCTTGTTAAGAGAAAGAGGCTTTTTATTGTCAGAGCCTACTCAGACAGACTTTGGGACAATCGCTATTGCCTCCGACCATGATGGAAGAAAGATTGAATTGTATAAAAATTAAAACCAGCTAAGCCATTTTCAAAAAGCAGGATATCTATTGAAGAAGAATGCTTAAAAAGCTTCTTAATATCTTACACTTACATTATCCTTCCCAAAGCGCCAAAGCAATCCGTAACTTTCCATAATCATATAACCCTTCCAAATCATCAAATAGCGGTTTCAAGGCATCTCCTTTTTGCATATTCAGGCGCATGGCCGAGGCTATAATCTGATTATATTCATAGCTTGGTATTAAATCTCTTAGATTAATCTCATTCCCTTCTTCTTTTAGTTTTACCAGATGGCTGATAATTGTAACTGGGCTAAGATTTCTCCTTTGTGCAATATCTTCAACCGATAGCCCCTTTTCATAAAGGTCTAAAGTTTCAACATAAGTAAAGCCTTTTACAATCCTTGTTTTGCCTGGTTCTGTGTTTTCTCTAGCAAAGTCTAGAATTTCATTGATAAACCGCTCACCGAATTGCTTAAACTTCTGTTCTCCTACACCCGATACCGCCAACATCTGAATCTTATTAATCGGCTTTTTCTGAGCCATGTCTGACAAAGTGGCATCTGAGAAAACCACAAAAGGAGGGAGGCTCAACTCATCCGCTATTTTCTTGCGTAATATTCTTAGTTTTTCAAACAGTGCATCTTTAATAACTTCTTTCTTCGATTTCTCTTTTGGTGCTTCTTCTTCCTGACGAGCTTTTTTGACCTCATAAGGTTCAAACTTCACCAACTCAACCTTTCTCTCACTCTTCAATACCTGCCACGATAAAGCATTCAGTTTTAAAGAATGCCTTTCATCATAAGCAATATCAATAATGCCCGAATTAAGCATTTGGGTAATATAATCGGCCCATTCTTCATATCTAAGTTCTTTACCTACACCAAAGGTTTTGAGCAGATGATACTGATGCTCAAAAACATTTCGGTTCTGTGCGCCTCTTAAAATATCAATTAATAAACCCATCGCTACTTTTTCCTCAGCTCTGGCAATAGCAGATAGGGCTTTTTGCGCAAAAATAGTCGCATCAAATTTCACAGGTGGGTTTTGGCATACATCGCAATTGCCACAATCATTCTGGGCTTCTTCGTTAAAATAGCTCAATAATACGCGACGTCGGCAAATCTCTGTTTCGGCATATTGCTTCATCCGGTCGAGTTTCGCCAGTTGTACCTCTTTCATTTCAGGAGGCAATTCAGATTTGTCTATCATCTCCTTGCGGGTGACAATATCTGCAAAACTATAAAACAACAGCGTTTCAGAAGGCAAACCATCACGACCTGCCCGACCAATTTCCTGATAAAAACTCTCTACGTTTGAAGGCAGGCTATAATGCACCACAAATCGCACATTCGATTTATCTATCCCCATTCCAAAAGCAATGGTAGCTACTATTACCTGAATTTCATCTTTGATGAAAGCATCCTGTACTTCTGAACGAGTTTTTATGTCAACCCCGGCATGGTAGTGCATGGCTTTAACTCCTAGTTTTCTTAATCCCTCGGCTACTTCCTCTGTATTCTTACGACTCAGACAATAAATAATCCCTGAATCCTTTGGTCTTTGGGCTATGAACTGATGAATTACTTTTAAACGATTCCGTCCGGGAGATACGGCAAGTCTTAGATTCGGTCTGTCAAATGAAGAAATAAATACCTTGGCATCTGGTACGCCCAATTGTTTCAGAATATCTTTTCTGGTAATTCTGTCAGCTGTTGC
Source organism: Emticicia fontis (assembly GCF_054779675.1). NCBI lineage: Bacteria > Pseudomonadati > Bacteroidota > Cytophagia > Cytophagales > Leadbetterellaceae > Emticicia > Emticicia fontis. The sequence continues at coordinate 50,733 of NZ_BAAGXU010000002.1, read as the reverse complement.
TGTTAATGCTACCATAGGCTTATCTGGAAAAGCCTCTTTTAAAACATATAACTGGGTATATTCTGGTCTGAAATCATGCCCCCATGTAGAAACGCAATGTGATTCATCAATGGCAACCAAGGATATATTCAGTGTTTTAACAAAGTCAAGATAGTTGGGAGTCAGTAGTTTTTCAGGCGAGACATACAATAGTTTTAATATTCCTGAACGACATTGTAATTCAATATCCCTTTGTTCGCTTGCCGTCAAAGTACTATTAATAAAAGCAGCCGGAATGCCATTCGCTTGCAGTGCCTGAACCTGGTCTTTCATAAGAGCAATTAGTGGAGAGATTACCAACGTTAATCCATCCAGAACCATTGCAGGCACCTGAAAGCAGATAGATTTACCTCCACCAGTTGGCATCAGTACCAAGCAATCCTGTTTAGCTAGAATAGTGTCAATAATATCAGATTGAAGAGGGCGGAAGGTATCGTAGCCAAAATATTTTTTAAGAACCTGTTCTTTAGTCATTCTTAGTGTAATGCAATTTTTAACAAAATAATAAATAATTCTCCTAACTCCATAAAATCCTCTTAATTTTACAAAAGTATAACTCAACAAACCTAAAATATTGTATGAAAAAAAGCTTCATAGCCCTTATTTTTCTTAGTTCCTCGTCATTTGTTTATGCACAAAATAGCCCCTCTTCAGAAAAAGTAAAACAATACGCCGCTACGATTTCTGCCGATAATCTTAAAAAAGACCTTACCTATATCGCCTCTGATGAGCTCGAAGGCCGTGATACGGGCTCGGAAGGGCAAAGAAAAGCGGCCGATTATATCGCCAAACGCTTTGCTGATTTAGGCTTGCAGCCATTAGCTTCTGACGGAAAGGATGGCAAAGGATATTTTCAGTTTTTCAATCTTTATAGAAAAGGCTGGAAAGATGCTTATATTAAAATAGGAAATAAGAAAAAAGAGTTTTTCAAAGACTATTATCCTAATGGATTGACAAGTATTCCACAGGAAGAATCGTTAAAAGTAGTTTTCGCTGGTTATGGTATTGAATCTGATACTTATAATGATTACAAAGATATTGATGTAAAAGGCAAAGCCGTAGTAATTTTAGATGGTGAGCCGAAGAATGCTTCAGGCAAATATTATCTCACGAAGGATGGCGAAAAATCTGAATGGGAAGATAAAACCGGATGGCAGAAAAAAATGAATATAGCTCTTAATAAAGGCGCTAAAATGTTTTTTGTGGTGACAGATTCAGACGAGTCTCAATTCAAAACATTAGCAGCTGAAAGAAAAGCTGTGCTCTCTCGTTTCAACCGTATGTCTTTTACAGAGGCAACTGGCCCTGAACAAGCGACATCTAATCCTACTTTTTACATTTCAAAAGCAATGGCTGCTGAAATGATGGCTACCAAACCTAAAAAATTTGAGAAGCTGGTAAGCAAAATCACCAGCACTGGTGAAAGCACAGCCGGAAGCGCTAAAGAATCAACCGTCTCAGTAAAAGCCGAGAGAGGAGAGGTGCCGATACAAACACAAAACGTACTGGGCTTTCTTGAAGGAACTGATAAGAAGGATGAAGTTATCCTGATTACAGCTCACTACGACCACGTAGGCATCCAGAACGGACAGATTCACAATGGCGCTGATGATGATGGCTCAGGTACTTGTGCGGTATTAGAATTAGCCAGAGCATTCTCTCAGGCTAAAAAAGAGGGTAACGGCCCACGTAGAAGCATTTTGTTTATGACCGTAACGGGTGAGGAAAAAGGCTTATTAGGCTCACAATATTATGCAGATAAAGCTCCGGTTATTCCGATAGAGAAAACAGTTTGTGACCTGAATATTGATATGATTGGCCGTATTGATAAGGAACATGCCCCTAAAGAAGATTATGTATATTTGATAGGTTCAGATAAATTATCTTCTGAGTTACATAAAATAAGCGAAGAAGCAAACAATAATTCTGTCAAATTCCAGTTGGATTATACATACAACGATCCTAAAGACCCTAATCGCTTTTACTATCGTTCAGATCATTACAACTTCGCAAAACATAAAATTCCCGTTATCTTCTATTTTACAGGAGTTCATGCCGATTATCATCGTCCGGGGGATGATGTAGAAAAAATACTTTTCCCGAAATATAGGCAGATAACTGAATTAGTGTTTACAACAGCATGGGAAGTAGCAAATCGTGAAGAAAGAATTAAGGTAGATAGTAATAAGCCTTAAATTGGGCGTATATAGATAAATTTAGCTTATTTTTTGAAGAATTCTTTGTGAACGAAATCTTTAGTTATAGAAAACAAACTTGATTATTTAACTATCTGATAATGAAAAAGTTATGTTTTTATACTTCACATTAAAAAGAAATAAATAATCTTTAAAAAGTGCAAAAGTTTAATTTGCTAATAAAAAATTATCATTGCGGATATTTTTTGTTTCGCCGAATTTGCTTAAACTTGTCCCATGATTGAAAAGAATATAAGACAGGTTTTTACAAAATTTTCTATTAATAATATTCTTTCTTTTAAAATTTTCACTTTTATTTACCAAAAAATTCATTGTTTCATTTTTTAAAACCCTAAAATTTTCAAAGCTAATGGAAAAAAAGACTACAGCCCCAGCAGCAAAACCAGCAGCCCCTAAGTCTTCAAGTGGTGGATTGAATCCAGCGTTCGTTATCCCAATTTTACTCGTTATCGGTTTCTGTTTATGGTATTTCATCTTAGGAGATGCTTCAAACTTCTCTGACCCAGAAACAAAACACAAACCAACTACTGCTATGGGTATAGTTTATTCAGGTGGTATTATTGTACCTATCCTATTAACCTTTATGCTTTCAGTATTAGTGTTTTCAATTGAGCGTTTCATCACGATCAATAAAGCTTCTGGAACTGGTGATTTAGATGCTTTTGTACGTAAAGTACGTTCATTAGTAGACTCAAACAACATTGCTGAAGCGATTAAAGAATGTGACAAACAAAAAGGTTCAGTAGGTAATGTTACTAAAACTGCTCTTCAAAAGTATAGCCAACTAGCTGCTGATGATTCAATGGCTAAAGACCAGAAATTGGTTGCTTTACAAAAAGAAGTTGAAGAAGCTACTACTTTAGAGCTTCCAATGTTGGAGAAAAACCTAACAATCCTTTCAACACTTGCATCAGTATCAACACTTGTAGCCCTACTAGGAACTGTAATCGGTATGATTCGTTCATTCTTTGCACTTGGTTCTGGTGGTGGTGCTCCAGATGCATCTGCTCTTGCAACTGGTATTGCTGAGGCCTTGATCAATACGGCCTTAGGTATCGGTACATCAGCAATCGCTATCATCATGTATAACTTGTTTACCTCAAAAATAGATACGCTTACTTACAAAATTGACGAGATCGGAATGAGCCTTCAGCAAAACTTCGCTGCTCATCACTAAGATAAAGCAGTAAAGTAAAATAGTTTGTTTAATTTAAACTTTCGAACTAAGCTATGGCAGCACCGAAACCAGCCAGAAAAAGTCCATCAATGGATATGACTGCGATGTGTGATGTTGCGTTCCTACTCCTTACATTCTTCATCATGACTACACAGTTCAAAAGTCAGGAGTCTGTAACAGTAGATACGCCCTCATCAGTCTCAGAAATTAAAGTTGAAGACAAGGATATGGCTACAATTACAATTGACAAAGACGGCAAATATTATTTTGGCGTTACAAACCCCGCTGACAGATACTCACTTATTCAGAAAATGAATGAGAAGTATGGTGCTGGGCTATCAGAATCGCAACAAGCGAGTTTTACAAAATTAGCTGAAACTGGTGTTTCAATTAATGCATTAAAACAATACTTGTCGTTACCTGATGCTCAGAAAGGACAAGTAAGAATTGACGGTATTCCAAACGACAGTACCAAAAGTGAATTAGTTGACTGGGTTAAAACATATTTGACCGATATCAATAAAAAAGCTAAATTGGCTGTTCGTGGTGACGTGAAAACGCAATACCCTGCAATCAAGAAATTGTTTACTGAATTAGGTAAAAGTGAAATTAACAAGTTTCAGTTAATTACCGACTCAGAAAACAAAGAAGATAAGTAATATTCATTGAACCCTTAAATTACCAGATAGAAAATGGCAGAAATACAGGAATCCGGTGGTGGTGGGAAGAAAGGCGGTGGTAAGGTTCGGTCCAAAAAATCAGGTGGTAAACCTGATATGACACCTATGGTGGATTTGGGCTTCTTACTTATCACATTCTTTATGTATACCACTACGTTCGGCAAGCCCAATATGATGAAGCTGAATATGCCTGATAAACCAAAAGAGAATGATCCGCCGCCACCAGAAGTAAAGGTAACCAATACCATTACTGTTTTGATGGGCAAAGACGACAGAATATTTTGGTATCAGAAACCTCTTCCAGAATTAACATTGGCTGATATTAACGAAACAGACTACTCTCCTGAAGGTATCAGAAAATCTGTTTTAGTGAAAAAAGCAAATGCACTTGATATTAGTAAGTTTACAGTAATCATTAAACCAAGTGATGAAGCAAACTGGAAGAATACAGTAGATATTTTGGACGAAATGGCAATTACAAAGTCTGACCGCTACGCAATTGTTGATTTAGCTCCGAAAGAAAAGGAACTGCTTGATCAAAAACTGGCAGAACCGAAGAAATAAGTAATCTAAGGAAAAACAAACAAACCAATGGAAGCAAAAAATGCTAAAAACATCACCTTAGATGAAATCGTATTCGAAGGACGTAACAAGGACTACGGTGCATATTCACTAAGGAAAAATTACTCAAAGTACCTGACAAGAGCAGCACTTATAGGTATTGGTATTTTTGGTGGAGCATTGCTGGCAGCTTGGAGTATCAACAAATTTGGCGCTAATAAAGAAGAAGATCTTCAAAGCGTTGAAATTGACCTCTCTAAGTTAAAGGAAGAAGCCCCGGAAGAAAAGAAACCGGATATTCCTCCTCCGCCGCCAGAGCCAGAACCACCAAAACCAGAAGTGGCTCAAATCAAGTTCATTCCGCCTGAACCTAAGGCCGATGAAGAAGTAAAGAATGAAGAACCGCCACCAAAAGTGGAAGAGGTTGAAAATAAGGTTATTTCAAACGTAACCAAAGAGGGTGCTGAAACAGAAGAGGTAGCTGCAGCTCCCCCTCCGGTAGAAGCTCCAAAACCTGCTGAAATCGAGCAACCAAAAGAAGACGAAATCTTTACAACGGTTGAGCAAAACCCTGAGTTCCCAGGTGGTATCAAGGAAATGTATGCCTATATTGGTAAAAACCTTAAATATCCATCAGCGGCGCAACGTGCAAACGTTTCAGGAAAAGTATTTGCAAAATTCGTTGTTGAAAGAGATGGTCGTATCGGTGACGTTCAAATTTTGAAGGGAATCGGATTTGGTTGTGATGAAGAAGCGCAACGTGTAATTAAGTCGATGCCAAAATGGAATCCAGGTAAACAAAATGGTCGTAGCGTACGTGTATTCTTCACTATGCCGATCAACTTCCAACTTGAGTAATAATAATGGCAACACGACGTAATTCATCAGATAAGCAGCGTCAGGTATTTCAAAGAGTCCTGCAATTATCTATGGGTTTATTCGCCTTAGTTTATATTGCATTAGGATACTTTGTAATCAAATTGAAGTGGTTGATGGTACCTCTGGCTGATAATCTTGCTTATGCAATGGGTGCACTGCTTGTTGTGTATGGGATTTTCAGAGCCTGGAGAGCGTATATTTCAATCAAGGATTCGATGAATGACTGATTAAATCTTTTTGATATTAGCATGCCACTTTGTATTACAGAGTGGCATGTTTTTTAATTTAGTTTTAATTTTTTTTTAATAATATACCGAATCGCTTGACTTTATCGTTCACTAATACTTAAATTTACATTGTTCATACTTAAACTATAATAAATAACTACCATGAGAAAATTCCTTCTCTTGATAACGTGTGCTTTGCTTTTTTTTAAATGTTCCAAGCCTGAAAAGCCAGATTTACCCAATGACGGCGAAATAACGATTGCAGCCGACGAATCACTAAAACCTATTGTTGAAGCGCAGATAATGGCTTATAATGCCCATTATCCTAAGGCTATTTTGCATGTTAAATATATGCCTGAGCAAAAAGCAATGACTTTACTGATGAAAGACTCAGTAGATATAGCAATAGGCACTCGTGAAGCAACCGACAACGAAAAAGCTATCTATACATCACGAAAAATAGCTTATTTACCTGCAAAAATGGCTCTTGATGGTGTAGCATTAATTGTTAACCCAGGAAATCCGATGGAACATATTTCTTTAAAAGAACTGAAAGAAATATTTGATGGCAATGCGTACTCAGATTATAAGCTGGTTTTTGATAACAGTAATTCGAGTAACCTCAATTATATGATTCAGAAACTGAATATTAAGGATATAAAAAGAGCGAATATTTTCGCGGCCAATGGTAATAAAGATGTAATTGATTATATCGAGAAAAATCCGAAAGCCATAGGTTTGATAGGGGGTAACTGGATTAGCGATTTAGATGACAGAAACAGCCGTACTTTTATCAGCAGAGTAAAAGTGCTCGGTGTATCCGCTTCTGATAATCCAGGCGAAACTGATTATTATAAACCAACTACCGAATCTTTAAAAGCCAGAAAGTATCCATTAGAAAGAAGGGTGTATCTGCATACATTTGATCACTTTGGGCTTACAAAAGCATTCATTCGTTTTTGTTGTGCACAGATAGGTCAGCTGGTAGTAGAAAAGTCCGGATTGATACCTTATTATATCTATCCAAAAGGGGTGGTTATCAATAGAGAACAACCTTTATAGGATAATACAGTGGTAAAATAGAACAATACAGACAAATTTTTTGTTGTATTGATTTACGCTAAAAAAACTTGCATTAACAACTTATTAATAAACCTCGAATAAAAGATTTTGTCTTAATCAATAAATGCAAAAGATTTAAAAAGTTTATATGAACAACAACAAATTTTTTTCTGTTTAAAATAGATTTTTTAACTTTGCTTAATTTTTTTTTAATACAAAGAATTCGTAAACCTAACTTTCAGAGTGAAAATGAACAAGATTTTGAGATCTTTGTCAGTATCAGCGGTGGCGGTGCTGGCGTTGACGTTCCACACTATGGCACAGACAGTGCAGGATGGACTGAGAAATTTGGATGCCGAGCGATACAACGCTGCTGGTACAGTTTTCAATCAATTAGCAACTTCTGCACCAACAGCAGAGAATTTTTTCTATCAGGGATATTATTATCTGAACTTGCCTGAGCCAGATTTAGCTAAAGCGAAAGATGCTTTTACTAAAGGCGCAGCTGTTGATAAAAGACCTGATCCACTCAATCGTGTTGGTTTAGCAGCTGTAAAATTACTTTCGGGTGATAAAGCAGGAGCAAAGGCAGATTTTGATTTGATTAAAAAGGACACTAAAAATAAAAATCCTGAAGTATTATTCAGAATCGGAGAAGCCTATGCGATTTCAGAAGACCCGAAATTGAATGATCCTGCAGAAGCAGTTTTGACTATTCAGGCTGGTTTAGATGTATTAAAAGTTAAAAACAATCCTGACTATTACATTGCTTTAGCAAAAGCTTATTTATTGAAAAATGATGGCGGCGCCGCAATGACAGCCCTTGAGAATGCTTTGAATATGGGACAAAAAGCTGCTATAATTCATACTTTGATGGGTAAAGTGTGGTTTCAGGGTAAAAACTATCAAAAAGCTCAGGGAGAATTTAACGAAGCTATCAAAGCAGATGCAGACCATGCTCCAGCTTATGAGCTTCTGAGTAAATTGTTTCAGGTATTTGGTAAGTATGACTTGGCAGCAAAAAATGCAAAATTGTATCTTGAGAAAAGTGAGCCTTCAGATGCTTCTAAATTAAGATATGTAAAGCTAGCCTTTACCGTAAAAGATTATGATGGAGCTAACAAAGTTTTGAATGAGATTTTTGATAAAATTCAGGATCCGGTTAAATTCCGTTTGAGAGGTTATACACAAGTAGAAAAAGGTGAGTGTGCTGAAGGTATTAAAAACATTCAGGAATTCTTGAAACTAGCACCTCAGGATCGCCATCTGCCACTAGATTATGGTGAAATCGGTCGTGGTTATATCTGTATCAAAGATGATGCAAATAAAGCAGCTAACGATTCAATCGGTATTACTTATATGGAGAAAGCCGTTGAATTGGGCGATACTACAACCAACTACATGAACGACATCGTGAATGTATACAAAGCATCAAAAAGATGGGATAAATTAGCAGCTACTTACGAAAAAGTAATGGCTAAAACTGGTAAAGGTACAGCTACCGACTACTATAACCTGGCGGATGCTTATATGCGTTCGAAGGATTATGTAAATGCTGACTCAGCTTTATCTAAAACTATTATATTGTATAAAGACAGCTGGTTGTATCCTTACATATTGAAAGCACGTGCGAAACAATATGCAAATCCAAACGATTCAACATTTGCAGCTGCACCGCTTTACGAAAAGTATATTACTCTATTGCCAGAAGCAGAAAAAGCTAAAGACAATAACAAAAAATATCTAGCAGAAGCGTATGGTTATTTAGGTGTGAAAGCGCTATTGGTAGACAAAGACACTGCAAAGGCGAAAGAATACATGAACCTTGTATTGACTTATGATCCAACTAACCAACAAGCAACGAAAGTATTGGAAAGCATAAATGGTACAGGTACAACTCCTCCTGCCAATGGTGCAGCTACTCCTCCGGCTAACAACAATCCGTCAGGTAGTGGGCCAAAGGGCTGATAAATTGGAATGAATATAAAAAAACAGCCTGATTTACATTAAATCAGGCTGTTTTTTTTGCCATTAGATAAATTATTTATCCCGATACCATACAAAATATAAATTTTGCTTTTAATTTTGCCGACTTGCTCAAATCAAAACACCATAGAAGCAGTTATTGACCTATCATTTTACTTATGTTTAATCTTGTAATATTTGGACCTCCAGGTGCCGGAAAAGGTACTCAATCAGCTAAAATTATTGACAAATACAAATTGGCTCATATTTCAACCGGCGATATGTTCAGAATGCATATTAGCCAGGATACTGAATTAGGGAAACGAGTAAAGCAGATTCTTGCAGATGGATTATTAGTACCTGACTCTATCACAATTGATATGTTGGAGGAAGAAGTACAAAGAAACCCTGATGTGAGTGGCTTTATTTTTGATGGATTTCCTCGTACAGTGAATCAGGCTGAAGCATTAGACTCATTTTTAACTGGTAAAGGAGAGAAGATTGACCTGGTATTACAATTGGATGTAACGGAAGCCGAAATCAAGAACCGTATTGCAGAAAGAAAAAAAGTAAGCGGCAGAGCTGACGACGACGAAGATAAACTATTGAAACGCATAGACGAATATTTCAGCAAGACTATTCACGTATTACCATTTTATCAGGAACAAGGTAAAGTAGTAAAAGTAAATGGTATTGGCGAGATTGAAACAATATTCGGCACGATTTGTGAAGCAGTAGATAATGCAAAGGTAGATTGAAATTTATTTAGTGATTGAGTGAATGTGTGATTGAGTGATTATACGCACACTTACTGATTTACTAATTAATGAAGTGAAGTCAATCTATAATATAGCTATTTAATCGTCATTATAAATTTTGTAAAGAGCGATAAAAGTTTAATCACTCAATCACTAAATCGCTCAATTCACTAATTGAAGTTATGACAAGCAATTTTATAGATTATGTAAAAATAAATTGCCGTTCTGGCAATGGTGGGGCTGGGTCAAAGCATTTTCGCAGAGAAAAACACGTACCTAATGGCGGCCCAGATGGAGGCGATGGTGGTAGAGGTGGCCATGTAATATTAAAAGGCAATTCTCAACACTGGACACTCCTGCATCTCAAATACCGAAAGCATATCAAAGCGGAAAACGGTATAGCAGGTGAAGGAGGAAGAAGAGCCGGAGCACAAGGTAAAGACGAGATTATAGAAGTACCACTTGGCACAATAGCCAGAGATGCCGAAACGGGCGAAATCATTGGCGAAGTAACCCAGGATGGGGAAAGAATAGTTTTATTGTCGGGAGGAAGAGGTGGCTTAGGTAACTACCATTTCAAAAACTCGACTAATCAAGCTCCTGAACACGCACAACCAGGCGAATCAGGAGAAGAAGCCTGGCTCATTTTAGAGCTTAAAGTATTGGCAGATGTGGGCCTTGTAGGCTTTCCTAATGCCGGAAAATCAACTTTACTGTCGGTAGTTTCGGCTGCAAAACCAGAAATTGCTGATTACCCTTTCACAACCCTTACGCCTAATTTGGGCGTAGTAGCCTATCGTGATTTTAAATCTTTTGTAATGGCCGACATACCGGGTATTATTGAAGGTGCATCTGAAGGAAAAGGCCTTGGACTACGTTTTCTTAGGCATATCGAGCGAAACCCAATATTGCTGTTTCTGGTTTCGGCCGATAGCGAAAATCCTGCAAAGGAATACAAAACCCTGCTCAAAGAATTAAAACAGTACAACCCAGAACTACTCGATAAAAAGAGAATTTTAGGTATTTCGAAATGTGATTTAGTCGACGAGAAACAAATCGCAAAAATTAAGAAGAAAATCCCGGTCGATTTGCCTTATGTATTCTTCTCTTCCTTTTTAAATCAGGGAATTGACGAATTAAAGGATCTTATCTGGAATAATATTTATGAGGTCAATTGATAATTAACCAATCGATGTCTGGAAATATTTTTCATTAATCTTAGTTGATTAGGGGTAATACGCCAGTTAAGGTTCAGATTAAAGAAATTTAATCTGGTGCTCAAGGAATAATTCTTAATTTCGGAATACAGAAAATAGCCTATGCCGTACCATGATAAATATATCATGGAGATTTTGTTATGGATTTATTTGTAGCACAACGTGACTAATAAATAAATGGACATGAAAAAGAATAGCTTATTCCACAAGACTAATTATTGATTGAGTGAACCTTTACTATTTAACTAAGACCATGAAGAAAATACTTGTGGGCTTATTCCTCTTGGCAAATTCAAGTGTTTTTGCACAACTCATGATTACATTCCCAATGAATCGGGCCGTTTTTCAGCGGAATAACTCGGGGGGAGGAGTGATACCTATTGCCGGAACTTTTCAGACCAGAGTCGACAGGATTGATGCCCGTCTGGTTTCGATAAAGGGAGGCTCAACCGTTGATTGGATACCAATCTCAGTCAATCCAAACTTTGGAAGTTTTTCCGGAGGCATTTACGCAGTCGGCGGTTGGTACAAATTGGAAGTTAGAGCCATTTACGGTAACAATGTCATCAGTACTGTTTCGATTGAAAAAGTTGGTTTAGGTGAAGTCTTCTTAATTGCAGGCCAATCAAATGCACAAGGCTATGAAGGTCGTGGAAATCCACCATCTCTTGACGATAGAGTAAATATCGTTACCAATTTCTACTCTTATGGACAAATAACCGAAGTGCCTTTTCCTGTTGTAGGGCATTTGGATGAAAATATGAAAATTGCTCCCCTGGGCAATGGTTCATGGTGTTGGGGCAAATTAGGCGATTTACTAACCACTAAGCTTGATGTTCCGGTTATGTTTTTTAATGCAGCTTTTGAGGCATTGGGCGTTGAAGAATGGAGCAAAAGTGCCAACGGCGAACGTGGACAAGATTTCTATTCCGGGAATTATGCGATGCCGGGCTATCCTTTTGAGAATATCCGTAAATCAATGCATAATTATGCCAATATGTTCGGAGTAAGGGCAATACTCTGGCATCAGGGCGAAACTGATAATGATAAGGGAACAAGTTTTGATACCTACAAGAATGCACTGCAATACGTAATTCAACGAAGTAGAAATGATAGTGGAAGAGAAATAAGCTGGATGGTCAGTAAAGCTTCTCGGACCAGAAGAGGCACTTCGCAGACGATTATTGAGGCTCAAAGAGCCATTATAAGAGAATATCCCAATGTATTTAATGGCCCTGATACAGATGAAATTCTTCATCGCTCAGATGGTGTGCACTTCGAAAGTTTTAGTTTAATACAACTCGCCGAAGCGTGGAGTGATAGATTGAATGATGATTTTTTTATACGTTCAAACCCTATTCCAGCCTCTTCTCCTTTGTCTTTCCAGATGTTTTGTAGTCCTGATAATGTAAATACCCCATTAAACATTTTTATGCCTGATGGTTTTAAAGAATATTATTGGACCAATGGTTTTGGCAATATCAACAGCAATTCAAATATTCAGGTTAAGAACGGTTATTTCAGAGGGAAGGCCGTTGATTATCTGGGCAATGTATATTATACAGCAGGAGTAAATTATGTAGGGGAGGTGGTTCCTGAAAGACCTTCACTGTCTGCCGAAAGTGCTACTGATTTTTGTCAGGGTGGAAGTGTGCGACTAACTGCCTCTACCGATCAGGAAGTAACCTGGAGTACTGGTGAATATGGTAAGTCAATTATTGTTTCTCAACCCGGATACTATGTGGTAAACAGAAATAATTACTTAGGATGTTTCAATACCTCTAATGGCATTAATGTGACAGTTTATCCGAATCCGGAAGCTAAAATAGTAGCCGAAGGGCCAACAACTTTCTGTCAGGATAATTCTGTCAATCTTCGCTCTACCAATCAAACGGGAAACCTTTGGAATACAGGGTTAAGCAATCAGACTATTAATGTAGATAGATCCGGTGAGTATTTTCTGAAAGTTAAAAATGACTTTGGTTGCGAAAGTATCTCAGACAAAGTAATTGTTACGGTGAATCCTAAACCTAGAAAACCTACCGTTACAGCCGATGGTCCAACGGTTTTCTGCGCCGATACCAGTGTGAATATTGCATCTGACGTGCTGGATGAAATTGCCTGGAATACCGGACAAACAGCTCCTCAATTGAGAATTGCCAATAGTGGAGATTTCTTTGTGACAGCCACTAACCAATTCGGTTGTCAGGAAATTTCTAATACTATTTCAATCAAAGTCAATCCCAATCCGCAGAAGCCAACGATTACCACCGATGGGCCAGCCATCTTTTGTCATGGAGATAGTGTTAACTTATCAGCAACGCAAAGTGTTGGATATATCTGGAATAATAACCGGACGACACAGAGTTTTAATGTAGGATTGTCAGGTGTATTCTCAGTAAAAGTCAGAGATGAAAACGGATGTGTATCTCCTGTGTCAGATGAAGTGAGTGTGACAGTAAAAGATAATCCATTAAATATAGGCATTTTCCAATCTGGCCCTTACACCCTTGAAGCACTCACGAACGGCCCATTTGATTCAACCTTTGAATGGTATAAAGAGGGTACAGCGTTAATTAAGCAAGAGCGTGTGATAAAAGCCAAAGAATCGGGGACTTATACACTAAGAGGTTCTATTTTGTATTTACTCGATAATGGTGAATCACTCCGCTGTTATTCAAAAACTTCTGAACCCTATATCTTCAAAATAGACTCATCTGACGATGGTGCGCGAATTTTCCCAAATCCAGCTACTGGTGATCAAGTGAACATTGAGACATTGCAGGATCTGGAGGATGTTCAGATAACCTTCTATGATGTAAGAGGAACAATTGTCAGGGAATTCAAAGTTTATAAGTTTGACTCAAGAAAAACTTTAAAACTTGGGAGCCTCCCGACAGGCAATTATATAGTGACCATTACAAACAAAGATTTCAAGGTACTAAAACGTGTTTTTGTAGAACAAAACTAATTTTCTCGCCATTAAATAAAATTTTAATACTTTTATTAGGCATACTCTGTTGTTAATCTTTAAGTGCATTAGTAAATTTGTTTCTCCATGCAATAAATTTTAACTCAGGTATATATGCTTAAAAAGAAATGGTTGGTAATAGTATGGAGTTTTATTGCTTTCAATACCTACTCACAAATACAAATTACCTTCCCTGTTTCGCGAATTGTCTTTCAGCGGAATAATAACAATCAGGCCAATGTAAACATTACGGGAAGTTATTTCCAACAATTAGACCGTATCGATGCACGTGCTTATCCTGTTTCTCCTGGCCAGGGCAATGAAGTTGGCTGGACTACCATACAGGATTACTTAACTACCGGTATTTTCAACGGATTTCTTCAATTGAGTGGAGGCTGGTATAATATCGAAGTAAGAGGAGTTTTAAACGGACAAGTAGTAACCTCTTCTACACTTGAAAGAGTGGGAGTGGGTGAGGTATTTATCGTGGCCGGACAATCAAATGCGCAAGGTGATGCCAGCTATTCAGGCGGTGCCATTGGCGCAAGTGATGACCGTATTTCTACGATTGATTACTACGATGCTAATCTGAACGAAACTCAACTCCCGTTCCAGTTCACTCACATGAATAATTTCTCCCGAATGGCTCCATATAATTATGTACCATGGTTCTGGGGGCGATTAGGAGATAAATTGGTGCAAAAATACAATGTTCCTGTTTTGTTTTACGGCGCAGCCCTGGGTGGGATTGGTGTAAGTGCATGGAGTCGCTCTTCAAATGGTGAAGACTTACGTAAAGAATTACCTTCCTTTATTGCTGTTCCGGGAATGCCTTACCGGGCTTTGAAAGCCACTTTGCAACAATATGTGACACGTACCGGAGCAAGGGCAGTGCTTTGGCAACAAGGCGAAAGCGATGACCAGACTTCCTCGAATGCTTATTTCAATAATTTGAAAATAGTTATCGAAAAAAGCCGTAATGATTCGGGTAAAGGAGATTTGGCCTGGGTGGTTGCACGTTCTTCCCGAAACCCAAGTCCACATCAGAATGTAATAGATGGGCAAAACGTTACTATTGGTAATGTGCCTAATGTATATCCCGGTCCTAATACAGATGAAATTTTTGGGTCTAATTTCAGAGCTGACGGTGTTCACTTTCACAATGAAGGTTTAAACAGAGCGGCCGAATATTGGAATGAGGCTTTGAATGATGGCTTTTTTTCAAATTCACGCCCATTAGAGTCAAGAGGGTTAGTCAATGTAAGCTTATCGTGTAACCCTGCCAATCCTAATAATAGATTTACTATTCAGGTAAACGGTGATTATAGCAGCTTTAGCTGGAGTAATGGAGTAAATGGACGTTCGATAACGGTAAATAACGGAAGCTATTCAGTAAAAACGACGGATTGGTCAGGTAATACACTTTTCTCACAGCCTATTCCTATTTCTCCAAACAATCCGGTTGTTCAGCCTTTTATAAATATTAGTGGGCCAACTACTTTTTGTGATGGGGGTAGTGTAGTGCTCACATCAAGCGAATTCGCAGGTAATATCTGGAATACAGGTGAACGGGGAAATACGCTTATAGTTCGTAATTCAGGCACTTATTTATTGACAAATTATAGTCTCAATGGTTGTCCATCGGTATCTGGTTCAATCAATGTGAATGTCAATCCATTACCACGGAATAATATTATTGCCATGAAAGAATTACCCATTTGTCCTGACGATAGCGTGATGTTGGTAACAGATAATTTCGATAATGTTTTCTATGAATGGAATACCAATGCTAACTCACAGAATATTACTGTAAGAGATGCCGGGACATATAGCTTAAAACTTAGAGATCAGAATGGTTGTGAATCTACCAGCTTTATCAATGTCGGGCTTCGTGAACGTCCGGTTACTCAGATAATTCCGGATGGACCAACCGTGTTTTGTTTAGGGAAAAGTGTAAATCTGAACCCTAATGGTGATTTTAGCGGCTATTTCTGGAGTAATGGTGTGACTGACAAAGCCAATAATATCAGAGCGAGCGGAGATTATTCTTTGAGAGTTAAAGACGGGTTTGGGTGTTTCTCATTACCTGTATCTCAAAGTGTAACAGTCAATCCTTTACCTAGCATAAAAATTGCGGCCACTGGTCAGGAACAGTTCTGTCCGGGCAACGTAGTAAATCTTACGGCTGCCTCAGACGAGAACTATGTATATATGTGGAACACGGGAGCAGATTCAAAATCTATAACCATTGCTGATCCTGGCTTATATACCTTAAGAGTAAGGGATAATAATGGTTGTGAATCTACTGCAGATTCAATTGCTTTGAGCTTTATTCCACCTCCATCGGTTTCTATCTCTACCGTAGACAATATTAACACGATTTGTGATGGATTGAGCGTGACATTGAATGGTAGCAATGCGGTAAGTTATGCCTGGAGTACAGGCGCAACTTCAAAAGATATAGTAGTAGAAGATGCCGGAACGTATACACTTAAAATAAGAGATGATAAGAATTGCGAATCAAACCCGGTTTCTTTTCAGGTTTTTGTCAAAGATTCGCCACCTATGCCAACGTTAGAAAAAGATGGAGCTTATCAGATAATAGCCATTCCGGCAACAAATATTGCAGGGCAATACTATAACTGGAAAGTAGAAGAATCTGCCTTACCTGATACATCAGCTATTCTGAAAGTACCTCAGCAAGGAAACTATGCTGTGCGTACCACCCTAAAGTATAATAATACCAACAATGGTTCTTTGGTTTGTTATTCGCCGTTTTCACCAGTGCTTAATTTTCTGATACCGGTCGGAGATAATGGTTTAAGGGTATATCCCAACCCTAACCCAACCGGATTATTTACTATTGAAACCTTTGGTGATAATCCCAATGCCCGGATTGATGTGTATACTTTAAAGGGAATCAATGTTTTTTCAGGAACAATAGCCGAATTAAAACAGAAACGGGAATTAAACCTAAAAACGCTTGAACCGGGTGTATATATTATCAGGCTTACCAGCGGAGACTTTAAGGCGACACAAAAACTTTTCATTAAATACTGAAAGGGCTCAGAGCCTGTTTAAAGATTGTTTTCTGACTACCTGGCTTCTATCTGAAAAAAGCCTTTAAGGGTGAGGCTATAATTTTGAACAGGCTCTTAATATTCAACCTTTTTTATTTTGTTTCTAAACTTTCCTTAGTAATTTTGAAACGCGAATGGTATGCAACCATACGACGCGTTTAATTGTTGTTAGTATAGGCAGAAAATCAGTATAATTCCTATATTATTCATTACTATTACAGTTATCATGAAAGAATACTTGCCTTCAGATTTTCTCCCGATTTTGGTGCAGTTAATCGCTGCCATTGGTTTTATAGTCTTTACAATGATTGTTACTCACTCAATAGGTCCTAAAAGACATAGTGCAAAGAAAGACGACCCTTTTGAGTGTGGTATCGAGGCACAAGGTGATGCCAGAACACCTATTTCAATCAAATATTTTCTTATAGCCATTTTGTTTGTTCTTTTCGACGTAGAGATTATCTTTATGTATCCATGGGCTGTAAACTTTATGAAGCTAGGTTGGTTTGGTTTTGTCGAAATGGTGGTTTTTGTAACTTTATTAATGGCTGGTTTTTATTACATCATTAAGAAGGGTGTATTAAGCTGGGAAAAAGAATAAGCACCAGTCGGATTATACCAATCCGACAATTTTGTTTTAGGGTATATACCATTGAGTGAATTAGTGATTGAGCGACCGACGCCCGGCGATTTAGTGATTAATTTTTTTACTAATTTGTTTTTTCTAAATAATTTCCTGAAGTTAGAGACAGAAAAAACTCTAATCACTCAATCACTAATTCGCTCAATCACTAATTATTTATCACAGATTTCTCAAAATTGTTTTGACTTAAAAACGTTTTAAGTTACTAAACAAGAACAGATAACGAATATGAGTTCAGTAAAAATGGTGGAAGCACCGGAAGGATTAGAAGGAGCAGGTTTCTTCGCCACCTCACTAGATAAAGTTATAGGTATGGCACGTAGCTTCTCGTTATGGCCATTGCCTTTTGCCACTTCTTGTTGTGGTATCGAGTTCATGGCAACTATGGGCTCCCACTACGACATTTCACGTTTTGGCTCTGAGAGACCAAGTTTCTCACCTCGTCAGGCTGACCTTTTGATGGTAATGGGTACTATTGCCAAAAAAATGGGTCCTGTCGTAAAACAGGTGTATTTACAAATGGCTGAGCCACGTTGGGTAATTGCCGTAGGCGCTTGTGCATCCAGTGGTGGTATTTTTGATACATATTCAGTATTGCAGGGGATCGACCGTATCATTCCGGTTGATGTATACGTTCCGGGTTGTCCGCCTCGTCCAGAGCAAATTCTGGATGGTTTGATGCAGATTCAGGAATTGGCAAGAAACGAATCTCTTCGCCGCAGAAATACCCCTGAATACTCAGCCTTATTAGAGTCTTATAATATTCAATAAAAAATTGAGTGATTGAGCGATTTGGTGAATGAGTGATTAACTTAAAACTCTTAGGTTAGTCCCTGTAAAAAAAAATCACTAAATCACTCATTCACTCAATCACTCAATAAAATTGCATGTTAAGTAGTCAACAAATAGCAGAAGATTTATTAACTCATTTTGGTGAAAATGTGAAGAATTTCGAAGAACCTTATGAGTTGCTTACTTTCACAACCAATCGCCAGAATATAATCAATCTGCTGGTATATCTCAACAAGCACGAAACATTCCGTTTCCGTTTCCTTACCGATATTTGTGGTATCCATTTCCCTGATAATACAGGTGAAGAGTTTGGTGTAGTATATCATCTGCATAGCCTGGAAAACAATAAGCGTATCCGAATTAAAGTATTTCTTTCGGCTGATGATATTCATATTCCTACGGCTACTACATTATATCCTACTGCTAACTGGCTGGAAAGAGAAACGTATGATTTCTATGGAATTATTTTCGACGGACATCCGAATCTGAAACGTATCCTGAATATAGATGAGATGGATTACTTCCCGATGAGAAAAGAGTATCCTTTAGAAGATGCGACACGTAACGATAAGATTGATGCACTTTTCGGAAGATAGTAGCACAGTTTGTTAATCCGTAAATTTCGGAAGCAATATAAATTTGAACAATTAGCATAGCGATACAAACTATTCGAGGTTAATTGAAAATAGTATACAATGGCAGAAGAACTGATTATCCCTAAAAACACTACTGATGCATTGGCTTTGAACAGGCCAATTGTTGAAGAGACAGAATATACTACACTCAATCTGGGGCCTACTCACCCCGCAACACATGGTATCTTCCAGAATGTGTTGAAAATGGACGGCGAAAAAATTGTATCAGGCGAACAAACAGTTGGATACATTCACCGTGCCTTTGAAAAAATCGCAGAACGTCGCCCTTTTTATCAGATTACCACCCTTACCGACCGTATGAACTACTGTTCGTCGCCTATTAATAATATGGGCTGGCATATGACAGTGGAAAAATTGTTGGGTGTGACCGTACCTAAACGTGCGCAGTACATCAGGGTAATTATGATGGAGTTGGCTCGTATTGCTGATCACTTGATTTGTAACTCTATCCTTGGTGTAGATACAGGAGCTTATTCAGGCTTCCTATACCTGTTTCAGGAAAGAGAGAAGATATACGAAATCTATGAAGAGATGTGCGGTGCCCGTTTGACAACCAATATGGGTCGCATTGGAGGAATGGAACGTGATTTATCACCAACGGCGCTGAAAAAAATCAAACAGGCCGTTTACCATGACCTACCCAAAGCCCTGGCTGAATTTGAAAAGCTCTTCAACAGAAACAGAATATTTATTGATAGAGTAGTAAACGTAGGGCCAATCACTGGAGAACGCGCACTGGAATACGGCTTTACTGGCCCCAATCTACGTGCTGCCGGCGTTGATTATGATGTGCGTGTAATGGAGCCTTACTCATCTTATGAAGATTTTGAATTTGATATTCCGATAGGACATAATGGTGATACCTACGATCGTTTCATGGTGCGTAATCAGGAAATGTGGGAGAGTATCAAAATCATCAAACAAGCGATTGAAAACCTGCCGGAAGGCCCGTATTACGCCAACGAAGACCATTACTATTTACCTCCAAAACAAGAGGTATATCGTAATATGGAAGCCCTTATCTACCACTTTAAGATTGTAATGGGCGAAATCGACGCTCCAGTAGGAGAGGTATACCATGCAGTTGAAGGCGGCAACGGTGAATTGGGCTTTTATCTGGTAAGTGATGGTGGCCGTGCTCCTTATCGTTTACACTTCCGTCGTCCTTGTTTTATTTATTATCAAGCTTACCCTGAAATGTGTAAAGGTGTTGCCATTTCAGACGCCATTGCAATTATGAGTAGCCTCAATGTAATTGCCGGGGAATTAGATGCCTAAAATTTGATTACACAAAATGACTGAAACCAAAAATACAATAGCTTTTACTCCTGAACGCTTGGCAACAGCCAAAGAAATGATTGCGCGTTATCCGGAAGGAAAACAAAAATCAGCTTTGATGCCTATTATGCACTTAGCCCAAGAGCAATTTGCATGGATGAGCCAGGACGTAATGGATTATGTTGCTTCATTGTTAGATATTACTCCGGTAGAAGTATATGAAGTAGCTACTTTTTATACCATGTTCCACTTAGAACCAGTTGGCAAACACGTGATTGAGTATTGCCGTACAGGCCCTTGTGTGTTAATGGGTGGAGAAGAAGTATATGCACATTTGACACAGAAATTGGGGGTAAAAAAAGGACAGACTACTTCAGATGGTCTTTTTACCTTAAAAGAAGTTGAGTGTCTGGCTGCT
Source organism: Emticicia fontis (assembly GCF_054779675.1). NCBI lineage: Bacteria > Pseudomonadati > Bacteroidota > Cytophagia > Cytophagales > Leadbetterellaceae > Emticicia > Emticicia fontis. The sequence continues at coordinate 30,114 of NZ_BAAGXU010000002.1, read as the reverse complement.
TGCGGCTGGGGGCCTTGTTTCCAGATTCGTGAGAAGTATTACATGCATTTGACAAATGATAAAGTTGACGAGATAATTGCCGACTTATCTAAATAATATAGCCGTTTCATTTACTGAAACAGCAATCAATATAAGTTTTTGATTTTCTAATATAGAATCATGAAGATATTAACCGAACATATTAACACCCCGGGTATTGAAACCTTCGATGTTTATCGCAAAAAAGGTGGTTATACGGCTGTTGAGAAAGTAATCAAGAAAATGACGCCTGAGGAGGTAGTGGAAGAGGTAAAGAAATCAGGTGTGCGTGGTCGTGGAGGTGCAGGTTTCCCGATGGGTATGAAATGGTCTTTCCTTGCAAAACCAGAGGGTGTTCCTCGTTATCTGGTTTGTAATGCTGATGAATCAGAGCCAGGTACTTTCAAAGACCATTATCTGATGAAAAATATTCCGCATCTATTGATTGAAGGAATGATTATTTCAAGTTATGCCTTGGGTGCCAATAAATCGTTCATCTATGTAAGAGGCGAGTTAATGTATGTGATTCGTATACTCGAAAAAGCTATTGAAGAAGCGAAAGCAGCAGGCTTTTTAGGAAAAAATATTTTAGGTAGCGGTTATGATCTTGAATTAATCGTTCAACCGGGTGGTGGGGCGTATATTTGTGGAGAAGAAACAGCCTTGTTGGAGTCATTAGAAGGTAAAAGAGGTAATCCAAGAAACAAACCTCCTTTTCCTGCTGTAAAAGGTCTGTATCAATGCCCAACTGTAGTGAATAACGTAGAGTCTATTGCTACCACTTCTTGGATTATCAACAACGGTGGAGAGGCTTATGCCGCTATCGGAATCGGTAAAAGTACAGGTACTAAATTGATTTCAGCTTCGGGCCATATCAATAACCCGGGTGTATATGAAATCAACTTAGGTGTATCTTGTGATGAATTCCTGAATTCAGATGAATATTGTGGTGGTGTTCGCAAAGGGCATACCTTAAAAGCAGTAGTTGCAGGAGGTTCATCAGTACCTATTGTACCGGGTTCATTATTCTTGAAAACTGCTAATGGTGAAGATCGCTTAATGAGCTACGAATCATTATCAGATGGTGGTTTTGCAACAGGAACGATGTTAGGTTCTGGAGGATTTATTGTATTTGACGAAACGGCTTGTATCGTTCGTAATACATGGAATTTCGCGCGCTTCTATGAGCATGAATCTTGCGGACAGTGTTCGCCATGCCGCGAAGGAACTGGTTGGATGCAGAAAGTATTGAATCGTATTGAGCACGGAAAAGGCTCTATGCATGATATAGACTTATTGGTAGATATTTCAAAGAAAATAGAAGGGAATACAATTTGCCCGTTAGGTGATGCAGCGGCCTGGCCGGTTGCCTCGGCTATCCGCCATTTCCGTGATGAATTTGAATGGCATATTAAAGAACCAATAGCAGCCACAAAACCAGGTGCAGTGTATATGAAAGACATTGTGTTAGCCTAAGCCACCTGTTGTAACTGAACAAAGAAAATTGATTTTATGGAAAATACAGCCCCTCAATTATTTAAAGTAACCATTGATGGTGTAGAGGTTGAAGTACCACCGGGAACAACCATTTTGCAAGCGGCACGTAAAATTGGGCCTGAGGTTGCACCTCCTGCCATGTGTTATTATGAGCCTTTAAAAGGTTCAGGTGGAAAATGCCGTGCTTGTTTAGTGAAAGTTTCAGCAGGTTCAGCTAAAGACCCTCGTCCGATGCCTAAACTGGTTGCTTCTTGTATTACACCTATTCAGGATGGAATGATAGTAGAAAACTTCACCAACCCGCAGGTAGTAGATGCAAGAAAATCGGTAGTTGAATTCTTATTGGTTAATCACCCATTGGATTGCCCTATCTGTGATCAGGCAGGAGAATGTCACTTACAGGATTTCTCTTATGAGCATGGTGTGGGTACGACCAGATACGAAGAAGACCGTCGTACATTCGAGAAAGAAGATATAGGCCCTTATATTCAGTTGCATATGACGCGTTGCATTCTTTGCTACCGTTGTGTTTATACAGCTGACCAGATTACAGATAAACGCGTACATGGAGTAATGGGTCGTGGAGACCACGCCGAAATCTCAACATATATCGGGCAGGCGATTGACAACGATTTCTCAGGAAATGTAATCGATGTATGCCCGGTAGGTGCCTTGACTGATAAAACCTATCGTTTCAAAAACCGTGTATGGTTCTCTAAACCGGTCGATGCCTATTGTGATTGCGAAAAATGTAGCGGAAAAGTACAATTGTGGTATCGTGGTGATGAAGTAATCCGTGTAACTGCCCGTAAAAACGAGTGGGGTGAAGTAAAAGAATTTATCTGTAACACCTGCCGTTTCGAAAGAAAACAAACCAGCGACTGGACAATAGAAGGACCAACAAAAGTTTCTCGCGCTTCGGTTATTTCTGCTAACAAATACGGTAAAAACTTAGTGAAGAAACCTGATTTTGCCCTGAAATTAGCCGAATCACAATATAAGAAAATTTATGATGACCGCCCTTATCTCCACGAAATGAAGGAGATTGAGAAATCAGAAGACTATAAGGCTTTAATGGCGACAGACGAAAAATATTTTGGGCATAAGTAATTGATATTCTATGAACGGATTTATTCAATGGGCAAACGAAACCATGTTTCTTTGGAAAGCCCTTATCATTTTAGTGATTTTTGCAATTACCCTCGGCATCGCAGCCTATTCAACCTGGGCAGAGCGTAAAGTAGCCGGATATATTCAGGATAGACCCGGCCCAAACCGTGCAGGATGGGGTGGATTATTGCAACCATTAGCCGACGCAGGTAAAATGTTCTTCAAAGAAGATTTTATTCCGGCACAGGCTGATAAATGGTTATTTATCTTAGGTCCTTGTCTTTCGATGCTTACAGCCTTGATGTCGAGTGCAGTAGTACCATTTGGTGGAGCTTTTCTTATTGATGGAAAAGAAGTAACTGTACAAGCAATAGAAATTAATATCGGTATCCTTTATGTATTTGGTGTAGTTTCTTTGGGTGTTTATGGTGTAATGATTGGTGGTTGGGCATCTAATAACAAATTTTCGTTGTTAGGCGCTATCCGTGCTGCTTCTCAAAACATTAGCTACGAATTAGCTATGGGTATGTCAATCATCGCTATTCTGATGATGTCAGGCTCATTATCGTTACGTACCATTGTTGAGCAACAACATGGATTTAACTGGAATATTTTCTATCAACCACTAGGTTGTTTAATATTCATAGTTTGCGCCTTTGCAGAATGTAACCGTACGCCTTTCGACTTACCCGAGTGTGAAACTGAATTAGTAGGTGGCTATCATACTGAGTATAGCTCAATGAAACTAGGATTCTATCTATTTGCTGAATACATCAATATGTTTGCTTCATCTGCCGTAACCGCTTGTTTGTTCTTTGGTGGATACAACTATCCGGGTATGGATTGGGTGCAAACACAATTAATTGGTGCTTTTGGTCAAACTGTAGGACAAAACCTGGCTACTTTTGTAGGTATAGGAAGTATGTTTACAAAAATTCTTTTCGGAATCTTCTTCTTTATGTGGGTGCGTTGGACTGTCCCACGTTTCCGCTACGACCAGTTGATGAACTTAGGCTGGAAAGGCTTGATTCCATTAGCTGTCGGAAATATGATTATCACAGCTGTTGCCATGCTGTCAGGCTATAAATTAGCCGGAATCTGGATTGGCTTAGCTGTATTGATTCTGATTATTTCTGTTTTCTGGGCGATGCGTCCAAGAAAGAAAGCCGCAATTTTAGGTGCTTAAAACACATTGGGTTATTCAACCTGATTACTGTATCGAAATATTAAGATTATGCAATTAACTAATAGAGCTAAAAAAACTGATAAGAGTGAGCTGAGTTTATTCGAGCGCAGCTACTTACCATCTTTAGCAACAGGTTTAGGAATTACGATTCGACACTTTTTTATGAAAAAGCCGACGATTCAGTATCCTGAGCAAAAAAGATATTTAGGACCTGTTTTTCGTGGACATCATATCTTGAAGCGAGACGAAGAAGGACGCGAGCGTTGCACTGCCTGTGGTTTGTGCGCCGTGGCTTGTCCTGCTGAAGCAATTTCAATGGTGGCACAGGAAAGAAAAAAAGGCGAAGAGCATCTATACCGCGAAGAGAAATACGCAGCGGTATATGAAATCAATATGCTACGCTGTATTTTCTGTGGTCTTTGCGAAGAGGCTTGCCCAAAACAAGCGGTTTATCTGCGCCATGACAAATTTGTACCTGTATTTACAGACCGCGAAGACGTGATTTATGGCAAAGATCAATTAGTAGAAGATCCGAATAACCGCTATCGCCGTGATGCATGGACGAAAGAGGATGCAATGAAACTTTGGAAAAACGATTAACTCAAATAAAAATCATTTGAGATACATATACTATGGAATACATTAAAAACATACTAAACCTTCCGCCCATTTATTACACTTTTGCGATTCTATCGGTTCTAACGCTTTTTGGCGCACTAGGCACTGTCATGTCTCGCAATCCTGTGCATAGCGTGATTTACATGATTGTGACATTCTTTTCACTTTCTGCGCACTATATCTTATTAAATGCACAGTTTTTAGCAGCGGTTAATATCATCGTGTATGCAGGTGCTATCATGGTCTTGTTCTTGTTCGTTATCATGTTCCTGAATATGAGACAAGAGAGCGAAGAAATGAAAAAAGACAAGGTTATTTACACGGCAGTGATAACAGCAGTAATTTTGGGAGGTATATTGATTATCTTCTTACGAAGAGCCGATCGTGAACCTGTAAATCCATTGTCTTATAACTCACAAAGTGGGATGATTGAGGTATTGGGTAAATCTTTATATGGTGAGTATTTATTGCCTTTCGAGCTAATCTCAATTCTGCTTTTGGTGGCAATGGCAGGTGCTGTAATGTTAGGTAAGAGAGAAACCGGAGAAAGACACTTCTAAGATTTAGAATCAGATTGTATATGAAAAATCCCTTTTCTAAGCAGGAAAGGGATTTTTATTTACCGCGATTATAACATATCGCATCTATTGGAATTCAATCATCAGATTGTCGATTCTTTTACAGGTATCACAATGTTATTCTTCTTATTATATTTTTCTATAAACTGCTGCCACGTCTCTTTTTTCTTGAATATATAACGATACGCCCACAAAATGGTAGCCGTTGGAATAATATCAGTAAAGGGAATTATCTCCTCTAAAAAACCAAAAGCAGCACCAAAAGTAGTGCGGTGCACAGCAAAAATCAAGGCGGCAATGACTGGTGCTAATACCAGATCAAAAGTTTCGCCCAAAGCAGGTAGCAAAAAGGTTGCCATACCTAACGCATCAATGGCCAAACTTGCCAATAAATCGAAGCGACGTCTTTCTGCAAACTTTTCGTTCAATTCAACGTTGTTTTTGTTCATTTCAAATACGTTTGATTAATTCATACATTTAAACGTAAAATCAATCAAAAAGTATCATAAAAATAAATGTTTTTTTGAAAAATGGACGTTTGATAAAAAAATGCCTATTTTCGCGGCTTTTACTGGCTTGTATTAGCCTTTTATAAAAAAGTATTATATCTTCATTTTTTAATCGATATAACCAGATTAAAATTATCAACAAAGCTATTTTACCCTATAAAATCATTTTTAGAGACGATGACGACCTATACAGCCAACCTTGTAAATGTGTTTGACGGAACAATCGAATTTGGAGAATTAACGGTAGAAAATAAGAGAATCCAGCAGATAAAGTATTTAGGAGAAGAGAGGGCAGGAGAGAAATACATATTGCCGGGTTTGATTGATGCCCATATCCACGTAGAAAGTTCTATGTTGACACCTGCTCAATTTGCACGACTGGCGGTAGTACATGGCACAGTAGGAACTGTCTCTGATCCTCATGAAATTGCCAATGTGCTAGGGGTAGCCGGTGTAAAATATATGATAGAGGATGGCCGCAAAGTGCCTTTTAAATTCTGCTTTGGTGCGCCCTCTTGTGTGCCTGCCACTACTTTTGAAACCGCAGGTGCTACGGTAACAGCTGACGACATTGCCCAATTATTTACTTACAAAGAAGTGGGCTATCTGGCTGAGATGATGAATTTCCCGGGAGTATTGAATGAAGACCCGATTGTAATGCAGAAACTGGCTTTGGCCAAAGCCTTTAATAAACCGATTGACGGGCATGCGCCAGGATTGAGAGGAGCAGCAGCGAAAAAATATGTGGAAGCAGGTATAGAAACCGACCACGAATGTTTTACTAAAGGAGAGGCCTTGGAGAAACTTAAATTGGGAATGAAAATCCTGATTCGGGAAGGAAGTGCTGCTAAAAACTTTGAAGAGTTAATTCCATTAGCAGACACCTATTATTCAGAAATGATGTTTTGCTCTGACGATAAACACCCTGATAATCTGGTAGAAGGACATATTAATCAGCTGATTAAACGGGCTATTGCTAAAGGTATAGATAAGTTTAAAGTGCTACGCATGGCTACGATTAATCCCGTTTTGCACTACCGTATGAATGTGGGTTTATTAAGAGAGGGCGATTGGGCTGATTTCATCATTGTAGATAACCTGGAAAACTTTGAAGTATTGGAAACTTATATTGATGGCGAAAAAGTAGCAGAAAAAGGTACTTCATTAATAGAGAATCTGAAAAGCGAAGTCGTTAATAATTTTAACTGCCAGCCACTCGACCCACAGGATATTGTAGTTGTGGCTCCTCATAAAGGAAACCTGTTAAGAGTAATCCAGACTATAGACGGACAGTTAATTACAAAAGAGATTCTGATTGAACCCAAAATTGCAGAAGCGAAAGTAGTTTCCGATATAGAGAATGATATATTGAAAATTGTAGTTTATAACCGCTATTCTGAGGCAAAGCCTGTAATAGCTTTCATTAATAACTTTGGCTTAAAGGAAGGGGCAATTGCCTCCTCAGTTGCTCATGATTCTCATAATATTATTGCCGTTGGGGTTGATGATGAGTCTATCTGCGAAGCAGTTAATCTGATAGTGAGAGAGAAAGGTGGAGTATCTGCCGTAAGTAATCTGAAAAAGGGCGTTTTAGCCTTACCGGTAGCCGGATTAATGAGTAATGAAGATGGATATAAAATAGCAGAAAGCTATACTATGATTGATGCATTTGCCAAAGAGCAATTAAAAAGCACCCTTATATCACCATTTATGAGTTTGTCGTTTATGGCATTATTGGTAATTCCTTCTTTGAAACTCAGTGATTTAGGTTTGTTTGATGGGAATACCTTTAGTTTTGTGGATTTGTTTCAGGGGCAAGAATAATAAGGGAAAGGTTAATTCCTTTCCTTAGTTCTTAATAGTAATTCTGGAATATACCTGAGTATTGATAATAAATTAATCATTCATTCACCGCGCGGCGGCCGCTCAATCACTAAATTCTTCAAAACGGCAATTTCCCCAAATCAACATTTCCCCCTGTCAATATAATACCAACGCGTTTACCTGCAAAGCGTTCTTTTTCTTTGAGTAATGCCGCAAATGGTACAGCCGAAGATGGCTCAATCACAATTTTCAATTGCTCCCAAATCAAACGCATTGCTGCAATGATTTCTTCCTCACTAACAGTTATAATATCCTTTACATACGTACGGATAATCTCAATCGTCTTATCACCTAAAGTTGTCAGTAAACCATCAGCAATAGTTTTGATATAAGGTGCTTTTTCTATTTTTCCACTTTTGAAGGATAATATGGCATCGGCAGCACCTTCCGGCTCTCCGGCTATTACTTCTGCATTTGGTAATAAATAATGGGTAGCTAAGGCTGTGCCACTTAACAAGCCGCCGCCACCAACTGGTGCCATTACTACATTCAGGTCTCCGGCTTGTTCAATCAATTCTACGGCTGCTGTTGCCTGTCCGGCTATTACATCATAATTATTGAAAGGGTGTATAAAAGTAGCTCCTTTTTCATCAATTACCTTTTGCACATTCGTTTCTCTGGCTTCGAGTGTAGGCTCACATTCAATGATTTCACCACCGAGATATTTTACCCCGTTTTTCTTGATTTCAGGAGCATTGCTTGGCATCACGATATAAGCCTTTGTCCCAACAGCTTTAGCTGCAAGTGCAATTGCCTGTGCATGATTCCCGGACGAATGTGTGGTGATTCCTTTTTGTTGCTCCTCTTTGCTTAAAGATAGTACAGCATTCATTCCTCCTCTTGCTTTAAAAGCACCAATTTTTTGTAGATTCTCGCATTTAAAGAAGACATGACAACCAGCCAATTCATTAATTGCATCAGAGGTAAGTACCGGAGTTTTATTAATGTATATGCTGATTCTTTCGTGGGTATCCCTGATGTCGTCGAATGTCGGAATATGATTCATATGGGTGTTGATGATAGAACTCGTATTAACGGTAATAAAAAATATAATCGGTGGCTGGAAGTTTTTCCACCTGACCTTTGATTAATAAAATGATTTGTCCACGATGATAAGAAGCATGCATAGCCATATGTGTCAGTATATCTCTTAGTAGGCTGCTATGATGCTCCCCACGTGAATTAGTATAAGAGACCGTACGGCTAAAATCTTCTCTTTCCAGAATTTGTTTAATCGTCTCATAATTGGCATCAAACAACTCTTTTAACGCTTCTTTCTCGTAGATTGACCATACCTTGGTATCAGATGGCGTGTTATTCAGGCGCGCTATCCAGATGGTCTGGGCGGCTACCATATGAGATATAATTTCGTGAGTTCTGTCAGAAACTTCTCTAGCCTCGAGATATGCGTCTAAAACCTGAACATTTGCCCAATGCTCATGTTCGAAAAGTCTCTGAAAATAATCTTTCATATCAGCGTCTTAGTTTTTCAATCTCATTTATAACCTCTACAATGCCTTTCAGCGGAATTTTTACCCAGGTTGGTCTGTAATTGACCTCATAGCCTAACTCGTAAATCGCTTTCTCCAATAAATGGAAAAGGAGCAAATAGTTTACCTCATTTGCGTCTTTGAATAGGGGATGAGGCGAACCAAACATAGAAAGATATTCCTCCAGATAAGTATCTTTAATTAATTTATACCAACGGTCGGCAGCTCTCTGTAAAACAATGGTTTCTCTGGTACTGGTTTCAGCTGAATTAAATAATTTGGCTGAAACGGCATAATGATAAGAGCGAATCATTCCGGCTACATCTTTCAAGGGTGAGTGCTTTATTTTGCGCTCAGTAATACTACTTTCCGGCTCTCCCTCAAAGTCAATAATCACCAGATCATCATTCGTAGCCAGAATCTGCCCTAAATGAAAATCACCATGAATACGGGTTCGGTAAGAAGAGAGTGGGCGGGTAAGCACCTGATCAACAAAATCCAGAATCAAATCTTTGGCTTCCATAAAAGTCCAGGCCAGGTTTTGGGCCTGTTCATCCAGCTTAAGATAATTATCGGTAAGGAGGTTATAACGGCGCTCTAATAAGGTTTCAAATTTTTCATGCAGATATCTTCTGTAAGGGCGATCGAATGGCTCGGCATTGAAACTATCAGCCCCGCGCAAAGCAAAAAGTGCTAAGTGCATTTGAGCCGTGCGGTGCGCTAATTGCGTAACCTTATCGAAAACTGATTCTTTAATCTGGAAATTTCCTTCTACAAAGGCTTCAAGAAAATCATTCAGGTAATCACCTGTCATGCTCCAGTCGTCTTTGATATTCTCTACCACCTGAACCATTACCCCAAAAGTAACCGCGGCATCACTCTTTCTGTTCCAGGTGATACTTCCTGCAAAAAGTGGGATATTTCTGAATTCAGAATATTGTGTGATAAACTCAACCATTTCTACTTCCGGATTGGTTTCTGAAAATAATTTCCGATAGAGTTTCAGGAAATATTTGCCGCCAAAAATCATGGCAGAATTAGAAGAGTCAATATTAGGTAGATAAGAATCAATTTCACCAGATTCTTCCACAAAAGCTTTTCCTTTTGCAAACGTCAATAAATCATTATTATACTGAGTTATTTCCGATTGAGTATAAATATCTTTGAAGATTGCACTACGGAAATGAATATCATAAATCGCATCAACCAGATGGCCCGTTTTATCATCCATTGAAGCCTTACTCAGAATTCCTTTTGCTGGAATATCCTGCGTGTTTTCTTCAATAAAGGAAAGAGGTAAAAGGTATTGCTCCATATCACCTTCTTCATAGCGTGCTTCGAAAATCATGAAGATAAATTCTTCGAAGTGTACTACGTGCCTTACCTTCAATTGCTTAATTTTTCGAGCTTTTCCTGCAAACCAGCGACATTGCTTGATATAGGGAGGAAGAATATTGTCTTCTAAAACGGTGTGTACATACTTATCCTTCTCAAATCCTTTCCACTCAATAGTTAATACGAATTCGGTCATATGGTGAAGATGGTTAAAGTAATATTCGCGAAGATAGCATTTAGCCTTTCATTTTTTTAATAAATTATCATATTTCATGTTTTATTAATAATTTGAGAAAACCTAAATAACTGTATTGCTAAAATTCAGAATCAGGTTATCTTAATGTATAAAACCACCTATGTTCTGGATACCTTTCTCCTGAAAATAGGTGGTTTAAAGCTATTTGATTAAGCTAATATGAATATTCTTAAGCCTAAGTAGAAGGGTTTTCAGGTTCCGATGATGCCGTATCTTTATAAGTATTATCTTCTTTTTTACCAGTAAAGAATTTCCTGATAGCACCTCCACCTACAATCAAAGCTCCGATAATCACTTTCCAGAATTTGGCTAATAAGGCAAAGAAACCAACTTTAGCGAGCACTTTTCCGGCTACAAGTCCACCGATACCCACGGCGGCCACCTCATCAAGGTTAGAGTCAAAATCTTCGTAGCGGTTGCCTTCCGAAAACGCTATAGAAGCTATTACTTCATTGATTCTAGGTTTAATCTGAGATAGTTCTTCCATATTTCCAACTGCATTCAATGAGAATAAGCCCTTTCTTCCCAAAACTCTAACATCATAGTTCAGCGTATTATTGGCCTGACCCGTAAATTTCAGGTTTTTAGCCCAATGTAATGTTTTACGGGTTTTATCGTAAAATGGTGTAGAAGCCCAACCAACCAGGCTTACAGTTCCGTATCCCAGTTTTTTGCGTTCAACATTTGCCTCTTCAGTTTCCTTCTGCATTTGTTCAAGCAGTTCTTTATAATCTACATCATCTGCATCGGCATCTTTAACGTATCCGATGGGGTCATACTGAATGATAAATGCCCAACTGCTAACTGAATCTAATGGAGAACTGTTTTCCAGAAACAACATACCCAATGGTGCTTCTGATGGTGGATTTCCCCAGACATCTTCCAATACCTGCTTACTTAGTGCTCCATTCAGATATTTAAAGCCTTTTGGAACAGTCATTTTGCCCATGCCTCCCAAATCAATTACTTTGCCCGAAGGCTCGTATTTGAGGCTTTTCATGACGTTGATAATTTTGAGGAAAGATGAATCAATTGGAGCTTCAGATTCTTTATCTTTTTGGGCAAAAACAGCGTTTGCGTGTACAATAAATAGTACAGCAACGAGAGTGAAAAATTTAGTCATTGCAAACTTAAGTTTTAGTGTTTAGAAATGGTAATTAACGCAATTCCTTGCAATAAACCAAAAAACGCTGCCAGATTTATTCAATAGAGGTATTTAATGAAAAAAGCGCTGATAACAGTAAAACTACTGAAATCAGCGCTTTTTATATTCAACTAAAGAATTTATAATTTCCCATCAAAAACCCGAACTGCCGGGCCAATCAGGTGCACATTCTGAAAATCCTTATCAAATGAAACCTGCAAATTACCTCCATTTGTAATGATTTTCACAGGGCTTTGCATACTATGTCTTAAATATGCTGATAATGCGCTGGCAGTTACACCTGTGCCACATGAATAGGTTTCGTCTTCAACCCCTCTTTCATAGGTACGCACATAGATGGTCTCGTTGTCGAGTATTTCTACAAAATTTACATTCGTGCCTCCTCGTTTTACCCATTCATCAGCGTATCTTATTTTTCTGCCTTCATTAAAAACATCCACGTTTTTAATATCAGATACATAAGTTACATAATGAGGTGAACCAGTATTCATAAAATCATATGCCTCATGCTGTTCCAGGCTATGAACTTCGCCCATCTTTAAAGAGACAACATCCGAACTGGCAGAAGCGTCATGCTCACCGTCAACCGCAATGAATTTTGTATTACCACTAAAAATGCCTAAGTCTTCCGCAAAACGAACGGTACTTCTGCCTCCATTTCCGCACATACTACCCTCATGTCCATCGGCATTGAAATAGACCATTCTGAAATCGTAATCAGGGTCGTTTTGTAGTAAAATTAATCCATCTGCCCCAATTCCGAAACGGCGGTGACAAAGGTGTTCAATATAAGGCTGGTCCACAGGAAATTGTCCATCACGGTTATCAATCATCACAAAGTCGTTGCCTGTGCTCTGGTATTTATAAAAGTTTCCGGTATATTTTTGGTCGTTCATAATGCTTCAACAAATTCGACTCAAACTTAATTCTTTTCTGAGAAATTTTCTGTTTAAGTATCAGATATTCTTAGTAAATGCTCAGATACCAATAAATCAAAGATAATCTTTAGTAATGATGGGGTTTGTTTACAAACAAATTGATTAAAGAAGTGCTGACTTTTTGCATTTGATTAAAAAGAACGGGAAATTCTCTTCAATTTCCATGACTTCAAACAGCCCAAAAGCTCCGAACTCTTCCTGTATGGACTCCCGGTCATAAAAAAACATTTTTACTCCTTCATGTATCTCATACCGATCTTTGCTGATAAATTTACCTTTGCCATAAGTATGCGCTTCTTTAGAGATAGCAGTGAAAATCATATAGCCACCTTCCGGTAATTGGTGATAACAATCACGAATAAGCCCTTTTCTTTCATTACTATCCAGCAGGTGAATCAGTCCATAACAAAATATTCCATCGTATGGGACACTATCAAATGGCATATCCGTTACAGAACCATGATAGATAGTCATATCCGGGCCATAATGTTTCCTTGCCAGTTCGATAGCCGTTTGAGATATCTCGATACCAGTTACAGTGATGCCATTATCTCTGAAAACCTGCGCATTCCTTCCATACCCAATCCCGGGAATAAGCATGTTTCTTATAGATTTTTCAAAGAAAAAGTCTTTGGTTAGCACCGCAGATTTAGCGGGTTCTAAACCCCACATTTCCTGCTTTTCAATAAAATTAGTTTCCCAGAACTCTGCCATTGTATTGTTTGCTTAAATACATACCTTATCTTCTAAAATCTCACACTTGTAACCTGATTTATTGAGTACTGAGATGATGCTTTCTGTATCAATCATTGCACCTTCTGCTCTTAATATGCTATGTCCGCACGGAAAAGGCGCTTCTGAATTATCTAAATCAAAATTGAACTTTAGCCTTGGAAATTGGCCTGTAAGGCTTTTTAATACAGATTCAGCTTGAATCCGATTGCTGATACTGGTGATAAAAACTTCTATCATGTTTATGGTATTCAAATGAGAATTGTTCATTTAGGTTTGGGAGGCTTTTCTTATCATACCTACAAACCTTTTCGCAAAGTTAATACTTAAACTTATTATTGCAACATTGTTGCAATAATAAGTTTTTAGCAATAAATAATCATGCAATGAATAGTATTGGGATGCCCGGTGGCCAATATTTATCGATTATATATGTTAAATCCTATTCAGTAAAAAAATATTGCTAAATTATTTGTCATGACAAATAATTTATTTTAATTTGCATAGCAATAATTGTTATAGCAAATATATGCCTATCTATCATAAACTAGGAAAAATACCTGCTAAACGCCATACACAATTTGAAAAACCGGATGGGAGTGGGCTGTACTACGAACAGCTTTTCGGAACCATCGGTTTTGATGGAATGGCTTCGCTAATGTATCATATACATCGGCCTACACAGGTTATGCAAATACTGGATAGCAAAGATGTGAGCCCTAAAATAGCTGAGACACATCAGTTAATGATGCGTAAGCTGATTGGGTTTAATGTTCAACCCAAAGAAGATTTTTTAGAGAGCCGGGTACCGCTTTTAGTTAATAAAGATTGTATCATTGGTCTGGCTGCTCCTCAAAAATCACTCAGAGATTATTTTTATAAAAATGCAGACTCAGACGAACTGCTGTTTATTCATAGAGGCTCGGGTACGCTGCGGACACAACTGGGGAATATTTCTTTCGAATATGGCGATTACCTGATTATTCCTCGCGGAATGATTTATCAGATAGATTTTGATACGTCTGAAAACCGTCTTTTCTATGTAGAATCGTATTCACCCATTTATACGCCTAAGCGATACCGTAATTATTTTGGGCAATTACAAGAACACTCACCTTATTGTGAGCGTGATTATAAGCTGCCTGAAAATCTTGAAACGCATGACCAGAAAGGTGAATTCATCATCAAAATAAAGAAACAAAACCAACTGCATAGTCTGGTTTATCAATATCATCCTTTCGATGTTGTGGGTTTTGATGGATACAATTATCCATGGGGGTTCTCGATACATAATTTCGAGCCAATCACCGGTCGGGTTCATCAACCTCCGCCAGTGCATCAGACATTCCAGACCGATGCGTTTGTGGTTTGTTCTTTCTGCCCAAGGTTGTTTGACTATCACCCAAAAGCGGTTCCGGCACCATACAATCACTCCAATATAGATTCAGACGAAGTAATTTATTATGTAGATGGTGATTTTATGAGCCGGAATGACATTGCTCAGGGGCATATTACCTTACACCCTGGCGGTATTCCACATGGGCCAGCACCGGGAGCAATGGAACGTAGTATTGGTAAAAAAGAAACACAGGAGCTAGCCGTCATGGTAGATACTTTCAGACCGCTGATGCTGACAGAGGAAGCCTTAAAACTGGACGACGGTAAATATTTCCATAGCTGGATAGATTAATCAATTCCACCAGAAACACATACAATTATGCTTCATCAACAATCAACTATGATCGACAAGGTAGAAAATACTGATTTTCTGCCTATTAATGGAACAGATTACCTCGAACTCTATGTAGGTAATTGCAAACAAGCCGCCCATTATTATCAATCGGCTTTTGGATTTCAGCCCATAGCTTATGCAGGCCTGGAAACTGGTCTGAAAGACCGTGAAAGTTATGTGTTACAACAAGGTAAAATCCGCTTGGTACTTACTTCTCCGCTACATGGTGGTACAGAAATAGGCAAGCATATAGACACCCATGGCGATGGGGTAAAAGTAGTGGCTTTGTGGGTGGATGATGCCCGCGATGCTTTTTATGAAACGATCTCACGAGGAGCAAAACCTTATATGGAACCTGTGGAGGAAAAGGATGAATATGGCACTGTTGTTCGTTCGGGCATTCATACATATGGCGATACCGTTCATATTTTCGTAGAGAGAAGCCAATACAATGGGGTATTTTTGCCGAATTTCCGTGCCTGGACACCGGCTTATCATCCATCTCCTGTTGGTCTGAAATATGTTGACCACATGGTAGGAAATGTAGGCTGGAATGAAATGAACGAATGGGTAAATTTCTATTGCAAAGTGATGGGATTCAACCAATTGGTCAGTTTTGATGATAAAGATATTTCGACAGATTATACTGCGCTTATGAGTAAGGTAATGTCAAATGGGAATGGCAGAATTAAATTCCCAATTAACGAACCTGCTGAGGGGAAAAAGAAATCGCAGGTAGAAGAATACCTTGATTTTTATGAAGGCGCAGGTGTGCAGCATTTAGCCGTAGCAACCGATGATATTATTACAACCGTAACCCACTTGCTTGAAAGAGGAGTGGAGTTTTTGCGCGTACCTGATAGCTATTATGAAGAACTAAAAGGACGCATCGGAGATATTGATGAAGAAATAGAGCAATTACAATCATTAGGCATTCTGGTAGATAGGGATGATGAGGGCTATCTCTTGCAGATTTTCAGCAAACCTGTTGAGCCGCGCCCTACCATGTTTTTTGAGATTATTCAAAGAAAAGGAGCTAAATCTTTTGGTAAAGGAAACTTTAAAGCACTTTTTGAAGCCATTGAGAGAGAGCAGGTGTTGAGAGGCACTTTGTGATAAACCATTAAAAATGATGAATCAAGCATATTCGATTTATACGGCTGACGACCATGAAGTGTGGCGTCTGCTGTTTGAAAGACAATTAGATAAATTGCCCACACTGGCAAGCAGAGATTATTTAGAGGGCATTGATAAAGCTGGTTTTACCGCTAGCCATATACCGGATTTTGAAAAAAAACTCAATCCCAAATTACAGGCTTTAACAGGCTGGTCGGTGATTGGTGTGCCAGGTTTAGTGCCTATCAAAGAATTCTTTGAACTGATGGCAGCCAAACAGTTCCCGGCTTCCACCTGGTTGAGACGCAAGGACCAACTGGAATATCTGGAAGAACCGGATATGTTTCATGATACTTTCGGCCACGTACCTTTATTGACAAATAAAGCATTTTGCGATTTTCTGGCGGAATTCAGTAAGATTTCTTTGAAATATATTGATGACGAAGTGGCGATTAAAATGATGCAAAGACTCTATTGGTATACAGTGGAGTTTGGATTGGTAAGAGAAGATAATCAGGTGAAGATTTATGGTGGTGGTATCCTATCTTCAAGTGGGGAAAGTGAGTACAGCCTCCATAGTGATATACCTGAAAGAGTGCCTTACAATATGGAAGAAATCATTGCAACAGAAGTGAAAATTGATGAATATCAGAAAAAATATTTCATCATAGAATCTTATGAGCAATTATTTCATTCATTGCCCGAATTTGAAAAAGTTTTAGAGCAACAATTATTAGTATGTCAATAATTGACGGTTTTTTCTACTTTTGTAAAATATTTTATCGCCTGGGAGCATTATAACAAAATATTTGCTTACAAAAGGATTGACCGACAACAAACGATGACGCACTCTGACCAACGCTCTTACTTTTTTAAAATTGATACGACCATCAAGCGTATTCGTAGTTTTATGCAGAAAGGGCTGACTGATAATGGAATTGACCTGACTGTTGACCAATGGGTGGTGCTCGACCACATTAAACCCAAACCTGGTATCAGTCAGAATGATTTAGCAGTAGATACTGCCAAAGATGCCCCGACTGTAACCCGTATTCTGGACTTATTGGTTGAGAAAAAGCTCGTCAGACGCCAGATGGCCGACGATGATAGAAGAAAATTTAATATATACCTGACAGAAGAGGGTGATGAACTACACATCAAAGCATTGGAAGTGATTGGCGAAATCAGAAGAAAATCGTGGGATGGATTGACTGATATTGATTATGATGAGCTGGTTCGCATCATGAATACCATTCATAAGAATGTGAGTTAGTGCCTTTCTGTTTACTATTTTTAATTTATTGCAAAGTATAATGAACCCTTGGCTGAATATTCCTGTAGACTCAGATTTTTCTATTCATAATCTTCCCTTTGGAATATTTAGTGTAGGTAAAAACTCTCCAAGAGTAGGGGTTCGCATAGGTGATTATGTGATAGAACTCGAGCAATTACGTAAGGTTGGCCTGCTAGTGGTGCCTCGTAATGTATGCAATCAGGCTTACCTGAACACTTTTATTGCTTTGGGTAAGAATAAAACAAAGGCTATCAGGCTTCAATTGCAGGGATGGCTGACGCAAGAAAAATCTCCGCTCAAACGATATTTTAATCAGGCTTTTCATCCTGTTGAAAAAGTAAAAATGCACTTACCCGTCAGGGTAGGTGATTATACTGATTTTTATTCCAGTCTCGAACATGCCACGAATGTCGGCAAAATGTTTCGCCCTGATAATCCCTTGGTAGCAAACTGGAAACATATTCCTATTGCTTATCACGGTCGGGCAAGTTCAATTGTGGTTTCAGGAACCCCCATTATTCGCCCCAAAGGGCAGGTAAAACCTGTTGATAGCTCAGTACCTATCTTTTCTGCTACGAAAGAAATGGATTTTGAAGTGGAAATCGGTGCGATTATCGGTAAAAACTCCGTTTTGGGTGATAGCATCAGTACTACTGAGGCAGAAGAATATGTATTTGGTTTAGTACTATTTAATGACTGGTCAGCAAGAGATATTCAACGATGGGAATACCAGCCATTAGGCCCTTTTCTGGGTAAAAACTTTGCGTCTTCTATTTCTCCATGGGTAGTCACTTTAGAAGCTTTGGAATGTTTCAGAACTGAAACTCCTCAACAAGATCCGCTACCTTTGCCATATTTAGCCTTTGGAGGGAAAAAGAATTTTGATATTGCTTTAGATGTGAGTATAGCCCCTGAGAACGGGCAAGATTATACAATTTCCCGTACCAATTTTAAGTATATGTACTGGAATCTGGCACAACAGATAGCACATCATACCATCAATGGTTGTAATCTGAAAATAGGAGACCTATTAGCTTCGGGTACTATAAGTGGTCCTCTGCCCAATAGTAATGGTTGTTTATTAGAGCTAAGTTTAGGAGGAAAACAACCAATAGCTTTGGATAATGACCTGCAAAGAGCCTTTTTAGAAGATGGTGATACATTGACTATTAAAGGTTCTTGTGAAAAAGATGGTATTAAAGTGGGATTTGGTGAAGTAAGTGGCAAGATTGTAGCAAGTCGTTGATTTTTTTGTAATTTACCACGCATTAACAAACGTCAACAGAATTGCTAAACACCATTACCCATGACTAACACGATTATAATAATCATCTGCTCCCTGATATTAATTGCTTATTTGTTTGACATTTCTGCTAAAAAATCCAGAATCCCAGGTGTTGTTCTATTATTATCAGTGGGCATTCTTGCCAAATTTATCACAAATTACCTCAATTTCCGTATTCCAAATCTCGAACCTTACTTGCCTGTGATAGGTACAGTTGGCTTGATTCTTATTGTATTAGAGGGGTCTCTGGAATTAGAGATTGAGGTGCAAAAAAGAAAACTATTTGTTTCTACCGTAAAGAGTGCTTTGCTGGGCCTAGCTTTGTTCAGTGTTCTTCTGGCAACCGGACTATATTATCTGACCCATAAACCATATCTCAGTTGTCTGATTAATGCCATACCCTTAGGTATTATCAGCAGTGCAATTGCTATTCCAAGCGTAAAAAATCTGACAGCCCATAATCGGGAATTTGTGATTTATGAGAGTTCGATGTCAGATATTCTTGGTATTGTTTTCTTTAATTTTCTGGTATTGCATAGCTCGTTTGGCCTCAGTACTTTTACTTCTTTCCTATTCGATATTATTATTATCATAGCTTTATCAATTGTGGCTAGTATTGGTCTGGGAAGCATGATTAGCAAATTGAATCATCATATCAAATACATTCCAATAGTTACGATTCTGATATTATTGTATGCGTTGACCAAAATATACCATCTGCCATCTTTAATGCTCATTCTGATTTTTGGCCTTTTTCTGAACAATGTGCATCTGATTAAATTTGAGTTTGTAAAAAAATGGATAAACTCTGAAACGATTAAAGCAGAAGTGAATTCATTTGAGCATCTGATTGCCGAAGTAACTTTTGTCATACGGTCATTCTTTTTTATTATGTTCGGCTACTATACCGACCTTAATGCTTTGTTGAGCCTACCTGATTTTGTGAATGCCTTGCTGATTCTGCTTTTCATTTTTGCGGGCCGTTACCTAATTTTCGCTTTGTTAAAAATTAAAACAGAGCCATTATTATATATTGCCCCCAGAGGACTCATTACGATCTTATTATTCCTGGCAATACCGGAAACCAATCAGATTCTTGAAATTAATAAAGGCTTGCTTACTCAGGTTATATTCCTGACGGCATTCGTGATGATGTTTGGTTTGATTCGAAATAAAAAGACTGTTTAATTTATATTCATATGCTTACGCTTAATCCTAAAGATTTAGATTCAAGAGTTTTTTATAGTTACCTGACCGGAACTGTTGCACCACGCCCTATTGCCTTTGTAAGCAGTATTGATAAACAAGGGAATGTAAATCTGAGCCCTTTCAGTTTTTTTAATATTATGGGTATTAATCCGCCTTTGTTAGTGTTTGCGCCAAATAACAGAGGTAGAGATGGGTCAAAAAAAGATACGACACTTAATATCAGCGAAGTGCATGAGGTGGTGATTAATATGGTAGATTATGCGATGGTCCACCAGATGTCACTTGCAAGTGTGGAGTTCCCCCGAGGTATCAATGAATTCGTTAAATCTGGCTTTACACCTGAGCCTTCTGTATTGGTTACACCTCCAAGAGTAAAGGAATCACCTGCGCAATTTGAATGTAAAGTATTGGAAGTGCGAGAGATTGGCACAATGAACCTCTATATATGCCAGATATTACTAGCGCATTTTTCTGAAAATATTATTGGCGAAAATGGGAAGATAGACCAACGCAAAACAGATTGGGTAGCACGGATGGGTGCAGACTGGTATGCCCATATCAGCGAAGGAGCGATGTTTGAAGTAGAAAAACCGAATACAAAAATCGGCATAGGCTATGATGCTATTCCTGAGAGTATAAGATTATCTAAAATTCTTACAGGCAATCATTTAGGGCAATTGGGGAATATTGAAATAGTACCAACGAAGGAAGAAGTCTTAGCATTCCGCCAGACTCCTTTGATGAAAGATATTTTTGACCAGGCCATTAATGGCTGTGCTTATCTGGATAATCTACTACATGATGAAGCACAAAGGTTGCTGGCACAAAATAAGGTGAAAGAAGCATGGCTGGTACTCTTGCAAGGCCAGCCGGATTTTTTGAAAGAAGGGTAAAAGTATGAGACAAAGAAAACCCCACTCCTTAAATCAGCAAATTTGACGATTCAAAGAATGGGGCTAAAATCTATAAGGATAGTTTAAATCAAGTAGCGATTAAATGTTTCAGCCTTTATTTCCTCCTCCGCCGAACATTTTAAACAAACCTACAATAATCAATACAATCACAATTAATACAACAACAATTCCGGTATTAAAACCTGCTTTAAAAATGCCTGCAATGGCTTCACATGAAGAAATAATCAATACGAAGCAGATGACTAATAAATAATTTATCAATTTCATGGCTGTTAAAAGTTTTAGTGAATTATGTATGAGTAACCATTAAAAAACTGTGCCAGTCGACTCTTAAATTGATTAAATGGTAATTATGGCGTAGGTCTCCATCTGAACGAAGCTGAATCTATGGCTCGCATTGTACATAGCACCCCATTCAGATGGTCATATTCATGTTGTAATAATTCAGATAAGGCGTCTTCCGCATTCCAGCTTTGTTCTTGCCAGTTCTCATCTAAATATTTCATGACTAATGATTTATGCCTTTGTACCTTAACAAGCAGATTCGGGAAACTCATGCAATCATCCCAAAGCTCAAACATTTCTTCGCTCAGATTTTCAAAGACAGGATTGATAATTACCACGGGATGGTCAATATTTACATAAATCAGGCGTTTCATAATACCTAATTGTGGCGCGGCTATGCCTCTGCCAAATTTGTATTTTGTCCGTATTTCTTCCATCACATGGTGTAAATTGCTTACCCACTCTTTTACCTGTGGTAATTCTTCTTGTGTGACAGGCTCACAAACCTCATATAGTCTTGGATCACCTAATAAAACTAAATCTTCTAAGTGCTTCATAATTTCTTTGATAAAATAGGATTTCAGAATTATTGCATAATATGTTCAATAAAAAAATATCAGCAAAATCTCTAATCTGAAAGATATATAATAATTTTCGGCTATGTTTCGTAATATATCCGAAACTGATTTTAACAAATAGGATGTTTTTGTGTTAAACTAATTATAGAACCTGTTTCGTTAAAGTCTGTGCAATAAATTTTACACCCATGAAAAGAATATTCCAGTTAATACTCTTCTTTTGCGCCATACAGAGTTTTGGTCAGACTATCACGCATACGCCCGAAATTGATGATCAGGTAACCTATGATACCGACATTGAAAAAGTAGAACTTCGTGACGAATTTACCATTATTTCTTTCACTTACCATTATACCAATCGTAGAAGTCAGAATTATAATTTCCCTATTCCTTTGCCTAATCAAAAGCAACAGACCTCAACTGCAACGATTTCTATCAATCCGAAAAGTTATCTCAATGGCAATGGTAAACGGTTCAAATATATCAAATCAACCGGAATCCCCGAATTGCCCGATTCTAAGCCTGTTTCACCAGGGCAAGTGTATCGATTTACGGTTTATTATGAAAGATTAGACCCGGGTATTGAACTTTTCAATCTGATTGAGGGGAAAAACTCACCGGAACAAACCCTGCAATTCTGGAATTTTTATGGAGTTCATATCAAAAATCCATTGAGAAAAACTCCTCAGGCTCCGATTGGACCAGTAACCCTGATAGTAAAAGGAAAAATACTGGATGCGAAAACTCAGAAACCTGTTTCAGGCAAGGTAGTATATGAATTTGATAAAAACGCAGCCAAAACCGGCTCAGTATTAGTATCTGCTTTGGGAGATTTCTCTTTTGAGTTGACTCCTGATGCGTATACATTTACTGCAACAGCCAAAGGTTACCATTCAGAGCAAGCCAGCCTGGATTTATCAAAAATTAAACGCAACCAGCAGTTTACTCAGAATATCTATCTGAATCCTGTTATTCAGAAAGCTAACCCTAAGCCAGTTCAAAAAGAGGAACCTAAGAAAGAACTCCCAACGATTGATTCTACTGGTGTTATCACTCCTAAAGAAGAAACTGCCCCTGTGAAAGTAGAAGAAAATAAATTCAGGCTGGATAAGGTCTATTTTAATATTGGTGAATCAGGGTTATTGCCAGAGTCGTCTGAACAATTAGATGGTTTATTGAAAATGATGAAAACCAGCCCATCGATGAAGATTATTATTGAAGGACATACAGATAATATCGGAGACTCTGAGCAAAATAAACGCTTATCCTTAGAGCGAGCCTTTAATGTGCGTGAATACCTTATCAAAAAAGGCATCAATGGCAAGCGTATTCAGTTTAAGGGTTATGGTGATAGTAAGCCAATTGCTGATAACAATACCGAAGATGGTAAAAAACTGAATAGGAGAGTAGAGTTTGTGATTGTAAACCCATGATGCTCATCTAACCGATAGCAATCTTACTACGTAGTTTTAATTTTCTTGACTATTAATTCTTTTCAGTATACCTTTGCCTCGGCTTTAGGGGTATTCTGAAAAGAATTGAGAGAGTCCCTTTGAACCTGATACGGTTGATACCGACGTAGGGAAAAGCGAATAATAGGGCGCATCGCGCATTGCATATTATCCTCTTTTATTTCAAAGAAATCTTCTTTAGCCATTGTATTTAAATTTAAAAACAATGGAAAAAAATCTCTGGAAACACATTGAAACTGTCCGCACACAATCTCCATTGGTGCACAATATTACTAATTTCGTGGTCATGAATAATACCGCCAATGCCCTATTGGCCGTTGGAGCATCTCCTATTATGGCTCATGCTCATTCTGAGGTACAGGATATGACAAGTATTTGCCAGTCGTTAGTAGTTAATATTGGTACGCTCGATGAATATTGGGTTAAATCGATGCTGTTAGCTTCAGAAAAGGCGCATCAAATGACTAAGCCCTGGATACTTGACCCTGTTGGTGCAGGAGCAACTAACTATCGAAATCAAACTATCAGTGCTTTGTTAGGGTATAAACCAACTGTAATCAGGGGGAATGCTTCTGAGATAATGGCATTGGCGAAAGACAATACCACCCCAACCAAGGGTGTTGATAGTACCGCCGAAAGCAATGAAGCTATTGTTTCTGCTAAACTAATAGCTGATGAATATGATACATTAGTATGTATTTCAGGCAAAACAGATATTATAGTGGGTAAAGATACGCTCGTTTATCTGGATAATGGAGATGCTCTCATGACAAAAGTTACAGGCTTAGGTTGTTCGTCTACGGCTGTTATCGGCGCGTTTATAGCGGCCATTGATAATAAAGCGGAGGCAGTTGTAGCGGCAATGGCATTATTTAGTATTGCCGGAGAATTAGCTGCCAAACAAAGCGCAGGACCTGGAAGTTTACAAATGCAATTGTTGGATAAACTGCACAATATCACCAAGGAAGAGTTTGAATCAACCTTGAAAATCTCCTGAAATGGCTAAGCACCCATTATTTCCTTATCAACTATATCTGGTTATTTCAGAAGAGGCCTGCAAAGGCCGTAGTTTTCTGAAAGTAGCTGAGCAGGCAATTGCCGGAGGTGTAGAGATAGTACAGATGCGTGAGAAAAACCTGGATACTGCTGTTTTTCAGGAAAGAGCTTTACAGTTAAAAGAAATCACCGATAGATATAATGTCCCTTTGATTATTAACGATAATCTTGAAGTTGCCAATGCTGTGGAGGCATTTGGTATTCATGTGGGCAATAATGATACTCCTCCAACGGAAATTCGCTCCAGATGGGGTGAAAAACTACAAATCGGTTATTCTATTGAATACCTAAGTCAATTGGATAATGCTGAAGCTGCAACAGCCAACCATCTGGGAATTAGTCCCGTTTTTGCTACAGCCACAAAAACGGATACCGTAACCGAATGGGGTTTAGAAGGTATCAAGCTCATCAGAAGCCTCACAGATAAGCCGCTGATTGCCATTGGTAATATGAATAAAACTAATGCGAGTGATGTAATCAAAGCCGGAGCAGATTGTATTGCAGTGGTTTCTGCTATTTGTTCAGCCGAAAACCCTGAGAAAGCAGCTTATGAACTTAAAAATGAAATGCTCAAATGAATAAAAAATATACATATCCATCTGTCCTGACCATTGCCGGTTTTGATGGAAGTGGTGGCGCAGGGATTCAGGCCGATATTAAAACTTTCTCGGCTTTAGGTTGTTTTGCTACCTCTGTTCTTACCGCTTTGCCTGTGCAAAATACGCAAGGCGTACAAAGTATTTATCCTATCCCATATCAGGCCGTAACAGAGCAGATAGAAGCTATTCTGGATGATATATTTCCTGATGCAATCAAAATAGGCATGGTACATACTTCTGAACTGGTAAAGGCCATTGTTTCCACGCTTAAAAAATATCCAGCCACACCTATTGTTTTTGACCCTGTAATGGTTGCTACCAGTGGACATAAACTGATAGAAGAGTCCACGATACAGACTATCATTGATGAATTATTTCCGATAGCATCAGTCATTACCCCTAATATGGATGAAGCGGCTATTCTAGCCCAGATACCTGTCAGGACACTGGATGATATGTATCTTGCTGGCGAGAAGATTCTGGCTTTAGGTTGTCAATCGGTTTTATTAAAAGGTGGGCATCTGGACTCGTCGTTGATTACTTCCTTGTATTTTGATGTTCACGGTGAGGTACATTCTTTTGAATTCGAAAAATTCTCTACAAATAATACGCATGGTTCGGGTTGTACGTTATCGTCAGCCATTGCTGCTTATATCGCACAAAATAAAACTTTACAACAAGCTGTTTCTCTTGGACAAACCTATGTACATGAAGCCATCAAACAAGGAGCAGATGTGGCAATTGGTAAAGGCAATGGCCCTTTGAATCACTTCTTCAACCCTCAAAAATTGATTAAAAATGAAATGGTCTGAACAAGCCTGGCTAAGCATTGAGCCTATTTATGAATCCATTCTGCAAATGCCTTTTATTCAGGAGTTGATTGATGGTACATTACCCCTGGAGAAATTTCAATATTATCTCATGCAGGATTCCATCTATCTCGAACATTTCGGTCGGGCTTTGGCTATTATAGGCGCAAGAGCCACTCATATCTCTGATATGCTGGCTTTCTTTCGTTTCGCTGAAACTACCATTATTGTAGAGAATGCCTTACATGAATCCTACTTTAAGGACTTTAGCATCGTTGATAGAGATAGAATTCAGCCGGCTTGCCATCATTATGCTCATTTTTTGAGAAGCACTTCGGCTTTAGAAGCTGTTGAGGTAGGCATGGCAGCTGTTCTCCCTTGTTTCTGGATTTATAAGGCTGTTGGCGACTATATTTATCAGCATCAGACAGGTGATAATAATCCGTACCAGAAATGGATTGATACCTATGCCGGAGAAGAATTTGGCATTGCAGTAAAATCAGCAATTAATATCTGTGATACCAATGCCACACAAACCACCCTTGCGATACAGGACAAAATGATAGAGGCGTTTATTATGTCATCACGTCTGGAATACGATTTCTGGGAGGCTGCTTATGTTAATCGTCGGTGGAAATAATTGTTTGTTAATCAATTGCCTCCAGCTTGAGCTGGAGGTAACAAAAGAATCTAACCTGATTGGCTTTAGCCAAAATATCTACACATCTATGCAATGTCTAGATATAAATTTAAAAGAACCCTTATTTCTAAAACCAAATAAAATCCTCAAAACCGAATACTATCAATTATATCGGTAGCAATCATGGCGGTCATACCTTTGAGTTGAGCGGCACGGTCTCCGGCTAGTCCATGTTCGTAGACTCCTAAAATAGCTGCTTCTTCCGGGGAATATCCCTGAGCCAGGAGCGCCAGAATCATACCCGTAAGTATATCTCCACTGCCACCTTTGGCCATACCCGCATTGCCGGTAGAATTAAAATGAATGGTTCCATCTGGTAAAGCAACTGCCGTAAATGCTCCTTTCAAACAGACAATACATTGATATTTATTTGTAAATTGTCTGAGAATCTCTAGTTTTTCATAATCATTCTCCCATTTCTTCCCAATCAGGCGCTGAAATTCTTTCGGATGTGGAGTGAGTATTGCTCCTTCTGGTATCGTTTTTAAGCGTTCATTGTCAGCGGCAATAATATTCAAGGCATCTGCATCTATGACAATGGGTACTTTTACATTTTTCAACACTTGTTCAACCAATGAAACAGTTTCTGGTTTCGTGCCTATACCGCAACCAATTCCTATAGCTTGGTAGTTTTCCAAACCAGGTAATTCCTCTAATAAATCCTCACTCTTATTCGGCAAACACATGGCTTCCGGAATAGAAGTCTGGAGAATCTCATAACCACATTTTGGCGCATAAACGGTTACCTTACCCACACCAGACCGTAAACAGGCTTTGGTAGACATCACAGCCGCGCCAACCATTCCATAATTACCTGCCATCATCAAGGCATGACCGAAATTGCCTTTATTAGCAAATTTGGCACGGGGTTTTATGAGGGCTTTCGCTGTTTCACTATCTGTATAAAAATATTGGCTTTTAACAGTATCAATAAAATCTTCATGAAGGCCAATATTCACTATTGTCCAATCACCTACAAATTCAGCATTTTGTGGAAGGACAAAAGCTAATTTGGGTGTTTGAAATGTAATCGTGTGAGTAGCTTTTATGATTACATCATTCTTGGTATTTAAAGAATCTGCAAATAAGCCTGTCGGAATATCAACTGCGACAATCTCAGTTGTAGATTCATTCAGTTTTTCAACTACCGATTTTATTAATCCTTCTATTGGACGCGAAAGACCTGCTCCTAATATGGCATCAATTACTAAATCATTTTTCTTGAATTCAGGTATTTCATTGACATCATTAATCCATTCCGGCTCAATCTTATTTCTTAATCGTTCAAGATTTATCTGAAAATTAGCAGACTGTTTAGCCGAATAATTGATCACAAACACAGCCACTTCATAACCTGAAGCATATAACATTCGGGCAATTGCCAGGCCATCTCCTCCATTATCACCAAAGCCACATAGGACAATTATTTTTTTATAAGCAACCGGAAAGTGCTGAATGAAATTACTGATAAATGCCCTGGAAGCACGTTCCATTAAATCAATTGAAGCGATGGGTTCATGCGCAATAGTATATTCATCTGCTTCTTTTATCTCAGATATATAATTACCTTCCTCGGTCTGCTTTCTTGTTAATAAAATTTTCATCAATTTTGCATTAAATAATTTAGTGAATGAGTGATTGAGTGAATTAGTGATTATATTAATTTACAAAATTCACAAATAAATTACACGGTTTCTTAACAAATTGTTTTTTGGAAAACTTGTACTTTTATTATAAGAGAGATTTAAAATAAAAATTTAATCACTCATTCACTCAATCACTCATTCACTCAATCACTAAATTATTAAAATCATGTCAGAATTTATTAGTGGCATTCAGCAGGTGGGGATAGGCGTAAGAGATGCAGCGAAGGCCTTCAATTGGTATAATAAAGTATTGGGACTGAATGTTCCGCTTTTTGATGATGTGGCAGAAGCCAAACTCATGACCCCACATACCAATGGTGTTGTCAGACAGCGCCGTGCGATTCTGGCCTTGAACATGGCCGGTGGTGGTGGTGCAGAAATCTGGCAATCGAATCGCCCTGAACCTTTAGCTCCTGACTTTTCACCTGAATTAGGTGATTATGGCATCTTTGCGCTTAAAATTAAATCTTTAGATGTAAAGCAATTTGCTGAGAAGCAGAATGTAAAAGTAGAGAATTCGCCCGAAAATAAAAGCCATAGCTGGTTGAAAGATCCTTATGGTAATCAATTGCAGATAGTGTCAGACAATTCGTGGTTTAAGCCTAATGGAAGCCTGACTGGTGGGGTAGTGGGTGTGATTATCGGTGTGAGTGATATTGATAAAGCCTTAAAGCTTTATAAGGATACTTTAGCTATCAGTGAGATCGCTTATGACAAAAGCGGGAAGTTTGAAGATTTTGCTGCTTTAGGCAAAGGTGATGTGAAATTCAGAAGAGTATTGCTGCGCAAAGCCATGAATGAAAACGGGGCATTCAGCCGCTTATTGGGCAATGTAGAAATTGAGTTAGTTCAGAATTTAGAGACTGATGCCAAGCCAAGAAAACTGTTTGCAGGTCGCAGTTGGGGTGATTTGGGATTTATCCATTTATGTTTCGACACATTAAATATGGATAAATTGAAACAACTTTGCCAAAAAAATGGTTTTCCTTTTACAGTCGATAGTAGTGATACTTTCGATATGGGCGAGGCCGGAGGGAGATTTACTTATATAGAAGACCCTGATGGTACGCTGATAGAGTTCGTTGAAACGCATAAAGTGCCGATATTGAAAAAAATAGGCTGGTATCTTGATTTGAAAAAAAGAAAAACGCAGAAACCTTTACCAAACTGGATGGTAGCTACTATGGGTTGGGGAAAGGTAAAAGCAGAGGATTAAACGGGTTTAGCGGGGGTAACGAATATTTTTATACGAAATTGAAAATTTTCTGAAATTTTTTTCAATCAAATTTTACCCAAGTAAATTTTTTTTATATATTAGCACCTAGAAATACAACAAATGAAAAATCCAGACGTTTTTTGGATTTTACAGTTAGAATTATTAATTTTGCACTCCGATTAGGAGAATGCTGGATTTGTACGATTCAGCCGCTTCACTAAACGATTAAATTAATAATCAAGTAAATAACAAAGACAATGGATTTGATTAAATTGGTTGAGTCAGAATTTACTGGCAAAAGAGAAAGTCAACCGGAATTCAAAGCAGGTGATACCGTAAACGTTCACGTTAAAATTAAAGAAGGTAACAAAGAACGTATTCAGGTTTACACTGGTACAGTTATTCAGCGTCGTAACGCTGGTACAAATGGTGAGAGTTTTACCGTTCGTAAAATTTCAAACGGCGTAGGTGTTGAGAGAATTTTCCCTATTTTGTCACCAAGCATTGATAAAATCGAGGTTGTTCGTCATGGTAAAGTACGTCGCGCGAGATTGTTCTACCTACGTGGAAAACAAGGTAAAGCCGCCCGTATCAAAGAATTAAAGAAATAATGTACATCAATCCGGCGATAGTTAAACTATTTAGGGTTTTAGATGTCTAAAGATAAAAGTAATAGCTTTTTCATAATTTTGTATGGGAAAAGGTCGCTTCTTTGAAGCGGCTTTTTTTGTTTATAGCAGTTGAGAATTTAGTTGCTTTATGGCAAAAAATAAACCCCTTCTTATTGAAAGAAGAGGTTTATAAACAGATCATATTTTAATCTTATCGGCTCAAGCGAAAAAGTTGGGGACTAAGCATAAATCTTAGCTAGCCTGAAGAGGAAGAAA
>NZ_BAAGXU010000001.1:0-278997 GCF_054779675.1 Emticicia fontis | reverse complement strand
GCAATTGAATTGCACGAGTGATTCAAGTGATGTCTCAACTATTACAGTCAATCCAGTTCCCGCCAAACCGACTATTTCACCAGCAAGTTTAACCATATGTTCAGGAGTATCTACAACTTTACTAGCATCGGCTTGCACTGGTGGGACTTTACGATGGACAGGTGGTTTAACAGGCACAAGTATAACAATAAGCCCGACGGCTACTAAATCTTACAAAGTAGCGTGTACGCAATTGAATTGTACAAGCGATTCCAGTGACGTATCTGTAATAACAGTCAATCCAACTCCCACTGCACCAACTATAAGTGCTACTTCAACAGCTATCTGTAAAGGGACAAATACCACTTTGTCAGTATCAGGTTGCTCAGGTGGCATTGTAAAATGGACAGGCGGTTTAACAGGTTCGTCGATAATTGTATCTCCGGTCACAACAAAGAATTATAAAGCAGTCTGTACTCAAATATCCTGCACCAGCGATTCAAGCGAGGCGACTATTATTACCGTAAAACCGATACCAACCGCACCTGTTATTACTGCCGATAGCACCACAATATGCAATGGGCAGACCTTATTGCTCAGAGCCTCTTGTGCTTCTGGAGCAGTATCGTGGAATCCATCCGGAACAGGAAGCACCCATACGATTAGCACCACAGGAACTTACACGGCTGTGTGTATAGATAATGGTTGTACAAGCCCATCTGGCAGTATAGTGATTACTTCTGGAAGTTGCAGATTTACGTCTATCAACCCTGTAAATCCTGTGATATGCCCCGGTAAAAGCATAACTTTGACGATTTCAGGTTGTAATGGAGGAAGTATAAGCTGGAGTGGGGGAGAGACTGGAGCAGGAACTAGCATAACAGTAAGTCCTGCTGTTACAACAACTTACACTGCCGTCTGTTCTTTAGGAAGTTCAGCAAATACTACTGTAACAATAGCGCAGAACAATATATTAATATCTAACGATGTTCTGACTGGAACAGTAATTGAAAAGGCGGCTCAGACGATAGAATCAGATAAAGAAATAGGTAGCTTGTCAATCACACCTAAACCAAATGTAACGTATTTTGCAGCTAATTCAATAGTATTGAAGCCAGGATTTATGGTAGAAAACGGAGCAGTATTTAAAGCAGAAATACAGGGATGTAATTAATTATAAATAATTAAGTAGTGTTTTATAAGAATAGCCGACTCGCAAGGTCGGCTATTTTTTATGGCTATGTAGCTATAATTGTCGTCTTTAAACTAAATTTCATAAGAAATAATGATAAAGGCCATCGAAAAGTGCCTTTAAAAACGTCTTACGAAAGCACACAAAATAAATGATAAGAAATGAAAACAGTAGGCCATATAATCTTATTACTAAGCTTTTCCATTATATGCGAAGCTCAAAATAATTGGGAGAAAGTATCAGATGCTTTGGCACTTATTAGCAGGCAAAGAGCAGATATGGTTTTGAGTCATTTTGATACTATACAAGCTCCCAAGATTCTATACGCTTTGGAAAATAAAGAGTTCTATTTGATTATTAAGAGCAAACCTGATTATAATGAATATTATGTTAGGCTAAATAATTCGGGAGAGATAGAAAGTGTAAGACCAATAAAAGCTGAGCTAATAACTGAAAAACAAAAACAACAGCAAGACCATTATCGAAAATTGCTTTCAGAGGCAGAACCCATATTTGATGTAAGCACCTATCATACAAACTATATTACTAAAATACCAGAAGCTACTAATAGTAGTGGAAGACCATCCTATTTTGTACTGAAAGACATAGATGGTAAGCGCTATGGTGAATATAATTTATCAGCCATAAACACACCAATGCCTATTAAATCAAGCCTTTGGGCATATTTAATGATGAACCTCTCTGATGAAATGGCAAGAGAAAGACAGTAGATTCAATAAAATTATTCTAAACCATCAACAACCGCCAAACCCCTGAAATTAATAAAAGAATTAAACAGAAAGGCGTAAGAATTTTCCAGGATAGGTGCATCAATTGGTCAACACGTAAACGTGGGAGTGTCCAACGAAGCCACATCTGTATGAAAATGAGGACATAAGATTTTGACAATAACCAGAAAGCACCCCACAAATTGCCCGACCATTCGCCAACTGTCCCACTTGTCCAATCTGCCAATTCTACAGGTCCTATATTTGGAAAAGGAGTATTCCAGCCACCCAGAAATAAAATCACACCCAAGATAGACACCAGAAGCATCATAGCATATTCAGAAAGCATCATTACGGCCCATCTGAAACCGGAATATTCGGTATGAAAACCTGCAATTAATTCAGATTCAGCCTCTGGCAAGTCAAATGGTGCACGGTTACTTTCAGCAAGTGAGGCAATAAAATAAATAACAAAGACAATCAATAGAAACGGATTTCTGAAAATATTCCATGTCAGAAAACCGCCAACCTCACCTACTTCTACACCTAATGCCTTAATACCAAAAAGATAATTTTTCTCATCCCAGAAGATTCCCTGTTGAAAACTGATTTCCTGTAAATCTAAGGTTTGTGTAATCAGAATCACACAGAGGATGGATAGCCCAAGCGGTATTTCATAAGAAATAATCTGTGCTACTGAGCGCATAGCTCCGAGTAAAGAATATTTATTATTAGAAGCCCAGCCAGCCATCAGAATGGCTAAAATATCTAAGGAAACAACAGCCAATAGAAGAAAAACACCCGTTTGGGTACCGGAACCAGATAAACCTGGAGATAATGGAAAAACAGCAAAGCCTGCAAAAACTACCATAAAGAGCATGATAGGCGCAAACTTAAAAAGATTGCGATCTGCACTGGCAGGGGTAATATCTTCTTTCTGAATTAATTTCAATAAGTCGGCAATCAACTGCAAAAGTCCCCAATGACCTACTTCCATAGGCCCTAGACGGTCTTGTATAAAAGCAGAAACCTTACGCTCGAGATAAACCCCGACCACTACGTTGGCAAAAGCAATAGCAAGAAATATAGCGAGCGTAAGTATCATCTGTTTCTTTTAATTAAAATTCAGCACTCTTAGGTGTTCTTGGGAAAGGAATTACGTCACGGATATTGGTCATACCTGTCACAAACAATACCAGACGCTCAAAACCTAAACCAAAACCTGAGTGTGGTGCAGAACCGAATTTACGGGTTTCAAGATACCACCAGATGTTTTCTGGGTCGATACCCACTTCTTTCACACGGGTTAATAATTTTTCGTAATCATCCTCACGTTGTGAACCACCAATGATTTCACCAATCCCTGGGAATAACACGTCCATCGCTCTCACAGTCTTACCATCGGCATCCTGTTTCATATAGAACGCTTTAATTTCACGAGGGTAGTTAGTAAGAATTACAGGTTTTTTGAAGTGTTTTTCCACTAAATAACGCTCATGTTCTGACTGTAAGTCGATACCCCATTCAACAGGATACTGGAATTTCTTTTCTTTATGCGGTTTTGATTTTAATAGAATCTCAATCGCTTCCGTATAAGTCAATCTTTCAAATTGGTTATCAACCACAAAACGCAATTTCTCCAACAGAGCCATTTCGCTGCGCTCGTTCTGAGGTTTGTTTTTCTCTTCGTCTAACAAACGTTTCTCTAAGAAAGCCAAATCATCCGCACAGTTTTCTAAAGCATATTTGATTACATATTGTACGAAATCTTCTGCCAAAGCCATGTTGTCTTCCAACTCATAGAAAGCTACTTCCGGCTCAATCATCCAGAACTCGGCTAAGTGGCGTGTCGTATTAGAGTTTTCAGCACGGAAAGTTGGCCCGAAGGTATAAATTTTCGATAAAGCCAAAGCGCCTAATTCTCCCTCTAATTGTCCTGATACGGTCAGGCTTGTTTCACGACCGAAGAAATCTTCTTTATAATCAATTTGTCCGTCTTCTGTTCTCGGAGGATTTTTGATGTCAAAAGTCGTTACATGAAACATTTCACCTGCGCCCTCAGCATCAGATGCCGTGATGATAGGTGTATGCAGATAAAAGAATCCTTTATCGTTGAAATATTTATTGATAGCAAACGCTAAGTTATGACGGATACGGAAAATAGCACCGAATGTATTTGTACGGAAACGCAAGTGTGCTTTTTCACGTAAAAATTCCATCGAGTGGCGTTTAGGTTGCATCGGGAAAGTCTCATCAGCTGAGCCATATACTTCTATTTTCTCAGCCTTCACCTCAACTGCTTGCCCTGACCCTTGCGAAGCAATCAATTTACCCGTTACAGCTACACACGAACCAGTGGTAATTAAACGTAAAGTATCTTCATTGATCTGATTATTATCACCTTCTACTACCGCTTGAATATTATTAATGGTCGATCCATCATTAATCGCAATGAATGTTACGGCTGCTTGTCCTCGTTTGGTACGTACCCAGCCTTTTACTGTTACCTCTTGTTCTGCAGGTGTCTGTGTAAGAATTTCCTTGATTTGCATAAAAATAAAAACTTATAATGAGCCGCAAAAATAGCGAAAATTAGCTAGTTATACGTGCCTTTATCAGAAATAAAACAAGGGAATTTTGAGGAAATGTTTAAGGAATATGGAGAAAGGAGAACGGAAAAAGGAGGTTTGCCGATAAGGGAGATATAGTGTAAGCAGAATAATCGTAGTTAAAAGAATCCCCCTTGGGGAGGTCCGTCGTACCATTAGGGGTGGCGTATAGATATGTTTAAACAGGAGGCGTGAATACCCCTCCTGTCAATTACTCCTCACTTTTCTTGCTCTTTTTTCTTTTTTTCAGAGCATCGCTTAGTATGTATTCTATCTGCCCGTTCAGGCTTCTGAACTCCTCAGCTGACCACTTTTCTAGTTCTTTCAACACCTCAGGGCTGATTCTTAATACAAATGCTTTCTTTTCACTAGCCATTAGTTATATAGGGTTCCGGCATTTACCACTGGACTCACAGATTTTTCTCCACACAAAACTACCAATAAATTACTTACCATGGCAGCTTTTCGCTCTTCGTCCAGATGAACAATTTCTTTTTCTGATAAACGAGCCAGGGCCATTTCTACCATACCCACAGCACCCTCTACAATTTGTTTACGGGCAGCTACTACGGCAGTAGCCTGTTGGCGTTGTAGCATAGCTCCTGCAATTTCCGGCGCATAAGATAAGTGACTGATACGCGCTTCCATTACCTCTACACCTGCTTGTGTAATACGCTCATTCAGTTCTTTTTCTAACATTTCATTAATTTTACCCGAACCGTCTCTTAATGTAATGCTGGCATTTTCATCTTCGATAGTATCATAAGCATACGAGCTTGCCAGATGTCGTACAGCTGCCTCTGACTGAATATCTACAAACTTTTGATAATCATCTACCTCAAAAAGAGCTTTAGCTGTATCACTTACCCGCCATACTACTACTGCGGCAATTTCAATAGGATTCCCCATTTTATCGTTTACTTTCAGTTTTTGTCCGTTCAGGTTTCTGGCGCGAAGACTGATTTTCTTGCGTTTATACAAAGGATTCACCCAACGTAAACCATTTTGTTTCATTGTACCCATATAATCACCAAAGAAAGTGGTAACGGCTGCTTCGTTGGGATTAATAACTGTCAGCCCAATAATCAGGATAAAACCGGCTAACATCAGAATAACTGCTAAAAGTGTGGCAATCTTAAGGATGGTTAGTGGAGGTATAATCAGCAATAAAAGTCCGGCTACTAATAGGATATAACCAGATTGCGAGGATAATTCTTTTTCTTTCATAGGAGGTATGATTTTGATATTATTTTAATATCACAAAGATATTAGTATTGGCGAGATTGCCAAAAGAAAAAATGATGGAAGCAGCTTTTTCTAGATGAGTGGTAATAAATAATAATCGACATTTTTTCATAAATTGCGACTTAATTGAAAATTAACAGATAAAACGATGGTTCTTAGCGAACAAGAAATTTTACGCCGTCAGAAAAGACAAGATTTAATGGCGATGGGCATCGATCCCTATCCTGCCGAATTATTTGAGGTGAATGTAAATAGCGCCGATATTCATAAGAATTACGAGAACAATAAGTTAGACTATAAGAATGTTTCAATTGCTGGCCGTTTGATGAATTTCCGTATTATGGGAAGTGCCTCATTTGCTGAGCTTCAAGATTCAACCGGTAGAATCCAGCTTTATTTTCGTCGTGATGATTTATGTCCTGGTGAAGACAAGACCTTATATAATACGGTTTTCAAGAAGCTATTAGATATTGGCGATATTATCGGAGTAAAAGGTTATGTGTTCACTACCCAAACCAACGAAATATCAATACACGTAACAGAATTTAAAATTCTGAACAAATCATTACGTCCACTTCCCGTAGTAAGAGAAGTAGAGGGTAAAGTATACGATGCTTTCACAGACCCTGAGCAACGCTATCGCCAACGCTATGTGGACTTAATCGTGAATCCGCGTGTTAAAGAGATATTTATCAAAAGAGCGAAGATTATCTCTACCATGCGTCAGATGTTCGACGAAAGAGGCTGGTTAGAGGTAGAAACGCCTATTTTACAGCCTATTCATGGCGGCGCGGCGGCTCGCCCATTCAAAACACACCATAATACCTTGGATATGCCTTTGTATATGCGTATTGCCAATGAATTATATCTGAAAAGATTGATTGTCGGTGGTTTTGATGGGGTTTATGAATTCGGTAAAATGTTCCGTAATGAGGGTATGGACAGAACCCATAATCCTGAATTTACCTCTTTAGAATTCTATGTAGCTTACAAAGACTATGAATGGATGATGAACATCACCGAAGAAATATTTGAAAAAGTAGCTTTGGCAGTTCACGGCACAACCAAATTCAAATCAGGCGAACACGAACTGGATTTTGCAGGGCCTTTTGCCCGTCTGAGTATCCTTGAAGCTATCGAAAAATACACAGGAGTAAATATAGGTGCATTGACCGAAGAAGAAACACGCCAACATTGCCGCCAATGGGGAATGGAAGTAGATGATACGATGGGTAAGGCTAAATTGATTGATGAGATTTTTGGTGAGAAAGTAGAGGACAACCTGATTCAACCGACTTTCATTATCGATTATCCGGTGGAGATGTCGCCATTAACCAAAAAACACCGCAGTAAAGCCGATTTAGTAGAGCGTTTTGAGTTATTTGTCAATGGTAAAGAGGTAGCCAATGCTTATTCTGAATTGAACGACCCTATCGACCAACGGGAGCGTTTTGAAGAACAATTGAAACTGGCTGAACGTGGTGATGAAGAAGCCATGGCAATGGACGAAGACTTTATCCGTTCACTGGAATATGGAATGCCACCAACCGCAGGTATCGGTATCGGTATTGACCGCTTGACAATGATGTTGACAGACAATGCCAGCATTCAGGAGGTATTGTTCTTCCCACAAATGCGCCCTGAGAAAAAACAGGAACTATCAACTGATGCTGATTATGAAGCCATTGGTGTACCAACAGTCTGGATACCGGCATTGCAGAAAATGGGTTTTGTGATGGTTGAGCAACTGAAAGGAGCAAACCCAAACAAAATTTTCAACGATTTAGGTGGTGTAAGAAAGAAACTGAAAATTGAAGAAAAAATGCCTACACTTGATGAGGTGAAGGCTTGGGTAGAATAAGCTTATAAAATACAATTTAAACTCTAAAAGCAGCATTTCAACCGATAATGCTGCTTTTTTATTATCCGGTCATAATCATAAGGATTTATATCGCTAAATTTGCCAAAAACAATAGCGATTCCATGAAAAAATACATTACCTACTATCTGGTCATTCTGCCAATACTTACACAGGCACAGGGAAACCTGAAAGCCTCACTTGATAAAGTGAAAAGCTACGTAAAAGAGATTAAATTAGAGAAATCTACCGTTAGCCAACAATTCAGCTACGATAATGCCAATCCTTACAATGTAAAAATAGCCATTACTACTTCGGACTCGAAAGGGAAAACTACAGAGGAAATTTACGAATTTAATATGGGATTGATGGGAGAGGTGAAAAGAAGTGCATCAAGCAAAGAAATGAAGGTAGAATTGAGCTCTCAGAAAAACCTGAAAGTAATGCGTAATACCAAGGGCGGAGAAATGCAGAATTATGAAAATAAAGTAGAAATTTTAGCCGAAAATGTAGATGATGCCCGTGAACTGGAGAAAAACCTGAAAGATGCCATTGCAGCTGCTAAAACAGGCTGGGAAGCATCTATTAAATTACCTAAAGACGATTTGGTAGCCCTACAAAACTGGCTTGAGCAAAATATAAAAGATGTATCATCAGATAAACAATCTGTCAAACAAAGTCTGAAAAAATCAAGCACTTATAAAGACCGTGCAGTATTGATAAGCGAGGAAAACGACGGCAAAAAAACTACTGAATTAGTTTCAGACTTTAGTTGGGGTGATTTTAACGACAATGGCGCTGAGTTGAAAATTAGTGGAAAGGAGATAACCGTCAGTGTTAAATCAAAGAACGATTATGTGAGAACCCAGCAAGGCAGTGTGATGAAAGGCTATGAAGACGAAGTGAAGTTTGCCGCAGCAAATCCAACTGAGGGAACAGTTTTACAAATGGCTATTCAGAAGATTATTGCTTTGGCCAAGAAAGAATTGCAGAATAGAGTGCCCAAAGTGGCTACTAAAGAAGAAGGTTTCAAGATTCTGAAAGATAGATTCAAAGATGTGAAAGTAAACGAATCAAGCTATACTCAAAAAATAGAGCCTGCTTGTATGACCACTTATAGCCGCAAATCAGAAGTAAAAGGTAAGAGTGTTGACGAAACTTTCAAGTTTAACTTTGGTGATTTGACAGATTTTAAATTGTCAGTTTCAAAAGATGTAGTGAAGATTGCTTCAAAAGTACAGGATGGCAAAAAATTTATTCAAGCCACTAAAGATGGGGCCTTACAAAACTACGACAACAATATAGATTTTGTAGTAGGAGACATTGAAGATGCACGATACCTGATAGAAGCCTTACCTGCTATTGCCAAAGGCTGCAAAGGAAATGTTGCTGCGGGAGATTTCAGTTGGCTGGCAAGCAAAGTAAAAACCATTGAAAATCCAAAGCAAGAGCTGGTTTTACAGGATGGTGATAAATGTAAGTGGAAATTAACATCCAACGAGTCAGACTCTAAAAAAACTGTAGAAACTATCCTGGAATTTAACCTTTACGATATTGACCCTAATAAAATAGAGGTCGATGTATCGGGCAAAACAGTCGGTATTATGGGTATTACAATCAATAAAGAAAAGTTTATTAAGCAAACCAAAGACGGAAAGCCAACCTTTACCAGTGAAGTTAATCTGGTTGTAAATACCATTGAAGATGCACAAAAAGGCGTTGCTACGTTTAAAGCCCTTGTGGGAGGTTGTAAGAAGTGATTTTGAGTAATTATATTTTGATTTTTTATGCAAATGGGATTGTCGCACGACAACCCCATTTTATTTTATTTCATCCTCACAATCGTTACGCCCTGCCCACCGCGGTCGGCGTGTTCGTCGCTCATGCCGGCTACCTGTTTGTAGGAGCGCAGATGTTGGCGAATCAGCGTTCTCAGGATACCATCACCTTTGCCATGAATAATTCTTAATTCAGGATAGCCAAGCATTATTGCATCATTCATCAGGTTATCAACTTCGCCCAAGGCTTCTTCGCCACGTTTGCCTCTCAAATCAAGGTTAAAGCTGAAATTCATCATTTTTTCGTTCAGGTCAATACCCGTCATTTTAGGTCTGATGGTCTCTTTAACAGCCTCTCTGAACTCCTTCCGGCTCATTTTCTCCAGGCGGTTCAGTTTCACATTGGTTTTCAGCTCACCAATGGCAATTTCGGCATCTTTTCCTTTCATAGAGAGCACTTCGCCGATAGTAGCTTGTCCTTTTATTCTCACAAAACTTCCTATCATAATCTCGCCTTTTTCTGTCTCCCATTCTTCCGAAACAGGTTTTTGCTCTTCTACTTTTTCAGGTTTCAACTCCTGTGTTTCGAAGGTTTGCAGTTCCTGACGAATCAGTTTAGTAAGGTCTTTGTCGGCCTTTCCTTCTTTTATCTCCTTAATGGTAGTCTCTATCTTGCGATTGGTCTCTTTCAGCAATTCTTTGGCTTGTGCCTTGGCATCGTTCAGAATTTTCTTCTTTTCTGTTTCCAGAAAACTCTTCAGGCCATTGTATTGCTCAAGGGTATTTTTCAATTGCTGATTCTTCTCGATAAACTCCTTGTTTCTATCAGAAAAGACTTTTCTTTCAATCTCTAATTCTTTAATTAACTTTTCGAAATCAATCTGTTGGGTGCCTAATTTACGCTTGGCATTATCAATTACTTGCTTTGGTAAGCCTATTTTCTGGGCTACTTCCAGAGCAAAAGAACTACCCGGCTTACCAATTTCCAGCTCGTACATAGGCTCTAAATGCTCCGCATCAAACTTCATGGCCCCATTAATCGTACCGCTGTTTTTATTGGCAAATACTTTCAGGTTGGTATAGTGGGTATTAATGACACCATAGGCTTTTGCGCGTAACAATTGCTCTAAAATAGACTCAGCAATAGCCCCGCCTAAACTGGGCTCTGTGCCCGTACCAAACTCGTCAATCAGAAACAAAGTGAATTT
Source organism: Emticicia fontis (assembly GCF_054779675.1). Taxonomy (NCBI): domain Bacteria; kingdom Pseudomonadati; phylum Bacteroidota; class Cytophagia; order Cytophagales; family Leadbetterellaceae; genus Emticicia; species Emticicia fontis. The sequence continues at coordinate 268,400 of NZ_BAAGXU010000001.1, read as the reverse complement.
ATTTGAGAAATTGACAAAGTGCTTCATGTTCGTCAGGTGCGAACTATACGTACTTAAGTCATTTTCGATACTTTGTTCATCACCAATGTCAATAAAGATATTCTTGAATATCCCAACCTTAGAATCAGGCGAGGCAGGCACTAATAGCCCGCATTGAGCCATATATTGCACCAGACCAATAGTTTTGAGCATGACCGATTTACCTCCGGCATTCGGCCCTGACACCAAAACGATTCTATTTTCATGGTCAAGCTTAATTGAGAGTGGTACTATGGTCTTGTTCTGTTTTTGATGCGCCAGATACAATAAAGGGTGTGTAGCTCTATACCATTCCAAAGCCTGATGTTCGACTAATAGAGGCGCAGTGGCATTGATGGCCAAAGCGAATTTAGCTTTGGCTTTGATGAAATCTACCAGGCCTAAAAACAAATAGGCTTTGCGCAATGCCGGAACGTGCGGACGTAGAAAGGCTGTCAGTTTCTCCAGAATCTTGACAATTTCACGGCGTTCGCGAGCTTCCAGTTCTCTTATTTCATTGTTAGCTTCCAGTACTTCGGCTGGTTCAACAAAGGCCATCTGGCCTGTGGCAGACTCATCGTGCACAAAGCCTTTCAGCTTCCGTTTATGTTCTGATAAAACCGGAATTACCATTCGGCCATCACGAATGGTCAACGACATATCGTCTCCAATCCAGCCGCTATTGCGGGCTGTGCGGAGAATGCGTTCGAGGGTTTTTCTTAAATCGCTTTGTTCGGCTATGAGTCTTCTGCGAATATCGGCTAATTCTGGCGATGCCGAATCTCTTACTTTGCCTCTCTCGTCAATGATTTTATCTATCTGTGAAATAACGCCTCCCCAACCCTCATTGTCTGATACCGGCAATGAATTAGTGGTAAGCGTTTTTAATTCAGGATAGATAGTTTCTTCTTTCGTTTTGAAGAAATGGATAATCTGCTGAATGGTGCGAAGCGAAAGTTTGATTTCAAAAAACTGTTCTTCGCCAATAAATGCGCCTTCAATAGAAGCACGTGCCAGCGCTTCACTTACATCTATATAATTTTGCTCCGGAAAACCCGACTCGGTTTGCAGAATCAATTTAAATTCTGCTACTTGTCTGATCAATCGGTCAATTATTTTATAATCATCAGAAAAACGTATTTTGTCAACAAAAGCTCGTCCAAGCGAACTCACACATTGTTCGGCAATGAGTTCACGAATTTTATCAAACCCTATTTTTTGTTCTATATTTTGCGGGTAAAGCATGATTTTTATTTGAAAACGGGTGCAAATTTACTAAAATTTCCTGTCTTTTTATAAGCCCAGACAGGAGTAGAGCTATGTTCTGGAATAGATTCTTGATAAATCCTGAAATTTTTTTAAACATTTGCCTTAAACAAATGGTATTCACTGAAAAATGAAAACTATGTTAAATATACAAGCTTTTGCTCATCAGGAAGAAAAGGAAACACCTGTAATAGCCCCATTGTTGTGTTGGGACATCGCCAATCCTTTATTAGAAAAACGGGTCCAGATTCACAATGATATTCAGCAGATTGAAACCCTGATACTTACCTATGATTGGCACTCGGATATAAACTTTAAAAAATTATTGATAGATAATTATACCCTGGTTGTGACCAATCTATCACAGAAAATCGTCTGGGTAAGCCGAAGTTTTCAAGCTATGACAGGCTATTGTCCGGAAGAAGCGATTGGTAAAACACCTTCATTTCTGCAAGGAGACAAAACGAACCCGCAGGTAAAAATGTTAATCAGAGAGAAACTAGCTAAACTGGAAAACATTGAGGCCAAAATCTTAAACTATCGCAAAAACGGAGAGTCCTATTGGTGTGGTATCAGGATTTTTCCTGTTCAGAATAATCAGGGCGAAGTTATACATTATATTGCCATTGAAAAAGAAGTCAACTAATATGCCAGAACTGGTTCCTGTATTTTCTCCAAACGTATGTCCGCGCTGCCAACAATCTTTTGCCTGCAAAGCCCATGAGATTGACGCTTGTCAGTGTAGTGCTATCTCTCTCAGTAGGGAACAAAAGATTTTTATTAATCAACGATACACTACTTGTTTGTGTATTAACTGTTTGTATATTTTGCAACAGGAATACGAAAGTCAACCCCGGGTCTTTATTCAATAATTGTACTTTCTATATACTCTACCTTAATAATCAACAAAATTTCTTCTTCTTCTTTTAGGTAAATTTACTTGTTTTTTGTATTAAAAGCGGTATTTTTTGCAATTTTTCTTTCTTTTTTCTTTCATTTTTTGCAAATTTGGAAAGATTTATAATGTAAAGTATTGCATAAGTCTTTATAATTTAACTAAGCTAAATATTACATTGAATGATTCTTTTTCAGAGTTATTTCAATGATGTCCCTACTTCCTGACCCCTACCATGATGAAGATTGGTATAATTTCTTTGATGTTAATTATTGAGTTGACTGTATTTTATAAATTAGACTCAAACCTTGCCTATCCTTTCAGAGGGCTCATCCATTTGTTTATGGCTTACTGGTATTATTCTGAAAGAAAAAACGAACTCAACCTGACCGATAGATTATTTCTTATTTCCTGTCTGATTCCTGCTATTACACCTATACCTATTTATTTCTTCGGATTTACCTGGGGGACGCTCCTGGAAGCCATTTTGCTTTTGGTAAGCTATCAGCTATTAATCAGAATTTATACCTTAGAGGGGGCAAAAATCAGGTTTACCAATAATCTGAAAACGTTTATCGCTGTATTGATACCTTACGTTTTTTTACCACTCTCGTATTTTTTCTTTGTGGTATTTCCTGTAGCAAAACCAGATGTATTTCTGATTTGTCTGATTTACCTGATTCAGGTTATGTATATGGCTGTGCTATCAGCCTATTTGCCGTTGCCTGAAAAAAGTAAGCTCTATATATCTTTAGGAATGTTTTTTATTCTGTTTGCCAGCGGAGCAAGCGTGCATCGGGTGTATGTATCACCTTATGAGTTCGACTATGGCACAGTCAGAATAGCCGCCAATCTTGGTCGCATACTGATTATTATTGGTCTACTTAATCGTATGAAGAGAGAAATTCTTCTTCCCAAATTAGCATAAACTATTTTTCGCTATCTTTTTTGCGATTGCGAAGCTTTTTATCATCCACCGTATTATTTAAAAAACTGTTGATTTTATCAATTTCAAAGCTCATTTGAATTTCACCAAAAGAGTTGATTTTAATATCAAAGCCATTCAAATCTTTGTGTACGCGAGGATTTTCGGCTGGTAATTTTTCGTCTGTTTTCTTTTTGGCCATGGTTTTAGAAATTTGAATAGACTATTAAACTGTTATTTTTTGTTGTGTAAATATAACTTACTACCTATTATGATTAAAATTGTTCTTATATCGGCCCTGTTCTTGTTAGAGATGGTGCTTTTTTACAAATTTAACCGAATTATTGCTTATCCCGCCAGAGCTTTAGTATATTCTTCTATCATCTATTGGTATTATACCGAAAGAAAGCGCGATAATGCGTTAAATTTAACAGATAAACTTTTTATCTGGTCATGTATATTACCGATATTTTCGCCTCTGGCTGATTATATCTGGCCTTCTGTTCCGACTAAAATACTCGAAATCATCCTTCTGATGGCGAGTAATCAACTAATTGCGTCTATCTGGATAGAAGAAGGCGCAAAAATTAATTTTTCTGTTAATCAAAAGAATACTTTTATCAAAGTATTAGTTCCTTACATTATACTTCCGGTATTATTTTTCTGTTTTGTAGTATTGCCTACCAATCAGGTTATCCCGATAGTGTTGTTTACTTTTTACTTATTGCAGATGATGTACATTACTACCTTATCGGCTTTTGTTCCGTTTCCTGAGAAGAGTAAATTGTATGTGTCTTTGGCGATGGGGATACTTGTATTATCGAGCGGAGCAAATTTCTTAAGAATCTGTGTATCGCCGTATGAATACGATTTTGCTGTGGTGAGATTCACGGCGGTAGCTTTTCGTGTGTTTCTGGCTATGAGTTTATTGCATAGAGAAACACACGAAGTAGAGTCACCTTATTTACGCTAATACGTCTGTTGCTTTTTCTATTCTTCTGATTACCTCTTCTTTACCCAGAATCTCTAAGGTAAGCATCAAATCAGGGCCTTTCCCTACGCCTGTTATCGACAAGCGGAAAGCCTGCATGACCTTACCCGGTTTTAGGCCGGCGGCTTCCAATGCCGGGAAGATAGTATCATGAATAGACTGAGCCACAAAGCTATCATCGCTCATGCCTTGTATCGCTTCTTTAATGGCTCTCATGGCCTTGCGGGCATCATCATTCCATTTGCTTTTCACGATTTCTTCGTCGTAAGTAGCAGGAGCTTCAAAAATGAAAGGCACTTCTGTTACAATTTCCTGCGGGAAAGTAACGCGGTCTTTCATCAGACGAACCAGTTTAGGCGCAATATCAGCAGAAGCCGAAGCCGGAAGCTCAAGCAAAGCCGCCAGTTCTTCCTCTGATTTTTCCTTCAGATAATGTTGATTGTACCACTTGGCTTTATCAACCATGAATCTGGCACCTGATTTATGTATCTTATCTAAGCTGAATGATTCAACCAGTTCACTCATAGAGAAAATCTCCTGCTCTGTACCCGGATTCCATCCTAAAAAGGCAAGGAAGTTGACCAGAGCTTCAGGAAAATACCCGTCTTCGCGGAAACCTCTGGCCTGCTCTCCTGTGAATGGGTCTGTCCATTTTAATGGAAATACAGGGAAATTACCCAATAAACCATCACGTTTGTTTAGTTTACCATTACCTTCCGGTTTTAAAAGGAGTGGTAAGTGTGCAAACTCAGGTGCTTTCCAGCCAAATGCTCTATAAAGCAATACGTGCAACGGCGCCGATGGCAACCACTCTTCTCCACGGATTACGTGTGTAATACCCATCAAATGATCATCCACGATATTCGCTAAATGATACGTAGGCATCCCATCTGATTTCAATAGTACTTTATCATCAATGGTTGATGAATGAACTACTACCCAGTCACGGATAATATCTTTGAAACGGATTTCTTCTTTTAAAGGTACTTTCAGACGAATTACGTGCGGATCTCCGTTGGCAATTCTGGCATCTACTTCTTCTTTCGATAGTGTCAGAGAGTTTTTCATCTGCATTCTCGTAACCGCGTTGTAAGACGGATTATCAATCTTAGCATCTTCCAGGCGTTTACGCATTTCTTCCAACTCTTCGGCTGTATCAAAAGCAATATAGGCTTTGCCTTCCTGTAATAACTGATCAGAATATCTGCGATAGATTTCTTTACGTTCAGACTGACGGTAAGAAGACTCAGGGCCTCCAACGCCTTGTCCTTCATCTATTTTAATTCCTATCCAGTTCAGGGCTTCTAAAATATACTCTTCTGCTCCGGGTACAAAGCGGTTCTGGTCTGTGTCTTCTACACGAAGCAACATCTTTCCGCCCATTTTCTGAGCAAATAAATAATTATACAAAGCCGTACGAACCCCTCCAATATGAAGCGGGCCTGTTGGACTCGGAGCAAATCTTACACGAACAGACATAATTGTTACGGACGATTTTCTAAATCGTCAAAATTTAAAATACTGGTCTTGATGACCCTGAATGAAAACGGGGCGCAATTTACGAAAAAATTGTAGGCTGATTGGCTATTCTCTGAAAATTAGCAAATCCTTTAAATAGTTTATGCTTTCGGCTTCTTATACAAAGGCACAGTACTGCAAGGCTCACCAAACATAATGCTTTGAGCAAAAGGTTTTAAACGGCGAGTGATTTCAACATAAGCCGAAGTGGGTACTGCCACTTTACTGCATCCTTTTACTACCACTTTGGCACCTATATACTCTTTAAAATCAATAGTATTAATGGCATCATCGTAAAGCTTTGTGTCCAGATCTTCGAGTGTACCATAAACAACCATATTTGCATAAGGTTCTAAATGTATTGCCAAAAGCATGTATGCCCATGTAGGAATGATTGCTTCTTCGGTGCAGGTAATGGCTATATTTTTATTGGTATAATAAGACCAATCATGTGTTTTCAGAAACTCACGGAAATCTTTTTCACGCAAAATCAAGCCCATAAAGAGGTTGTCTTTTATATCGTATACCACACGGTCACCTTTATGATAAAAATCCTCTAAGTCAAGCGTAACCAGGCCACTTTTGCTTACGCGGTTTATGATTAGTTCTTCTTCCATTAGTTTAAAATAAAAAAGTACCATTATAAGCTCAAATGCTTCAAATGGCACAGATTCTTACAAAATAAATCTTGTAGTAAAATAACACTTTCTTTACTCAGAAAGTTTGCTTTCGGTATTATCTGATAGATCGTTCAGGTCATTCGCTACAAACGCAGGAGTAGTAGCCAATGGAACAGGTTTTAAGGTTATGTATTCAAATGCCCCGCTAAACATCCACATTTTCATAAATACTCTTCCGAAAACAAAAGCCTGTTGCACAATAAACATCACAAAAATCTTGAATGCTGTGTTCATTCCGATAGCAGACTCAAGAAACAGATAAACCAGCACCAAGATAACTGCTACAGCAATGATAGCCCAATAGATACGCATGGTTTTGAAATTCTGGAATATATAATTGGTCGCTTTCCAGAAACTCACCCAGACACTCAGAGAGAAATTTTTGAATAGAATGACTTTCGCATAATTACCAATATTCAATACGATAGTAAATAAAAAGCCTGAAATCAGAAAAGAGGGAGCAAGCCATGCCATTTGCACAGGCTCGGTACTATCTAGAGAGGCAATTAATGAAACGCCTAAAAAGATAAACGATACCATACACACGCCTAAAAGTGCCACCAGTTCGATCAGAAATACCAATAAGAATTTACCGAAATAATGCGCTGAATTTTTCAGAAATTCTTTAAGCCTGAAAGTGAAAGTACCTCTTAAAGCAAATTGAGACAGAATACCACCGGCAAAAAATATATTTAATACCAGATAAAGCAAAGACAAAACAAAGCCTAGTAGCCAGAAAGGTGGCAATTTCTTGCCGCTTTTGCTCAGAAAATCAATGATTACGGTTAAATCAAAACCGCCGATAAGTTTATTAAATTCTAAAGAGCCCTGGGCTTCTGATTGCAGCAAGTTATAAAGGGGAACAGCTAAGATTAATCCAAGACCCAAATTAACGATAAAAACTGTCAGAACCATTTTCCAGTTGCGGGCAGTTCGGTTAAATGCCTGGGAGAGTATCGTAAACATATTACATATTGGTTAGGTTAGTTTTGTGTTGTTTTGGTGACGCAATTTATCTCTTTTTGTCTTCTTTTCAAGGTTTTTTCGAAGCGCGTCTGTCAAATCTATATTCGTTTGGTTAGCCAGGCATATTAATACAAAAAGAACATCGGCCATTTCATCGCCCAGATCTTTATCTTTATCCGATTCTTTTTCTGATTGTTCGCCATATCTGCGGGCCATGATACGGGCTACTTCTCCTACTTCCTCCATCAACATTGCCATATTGGTGAGCTCGTTAAAATACCGCACGCCGATGGTCTTGATCCAGTTATCTACTTCTGCTTGTGCTTCTGCAATAGTCATGTCGAATGGTTTTTTGAGGTGCAAAATTAAGGCAAAAAAAGTGCTTCCCGAAATAGATTCTACACCATAGCGTTAATTTATAAGCAAAAACCAAAATAGCACTTTGAAGATAAATACAAACGATTTGTAATCAACGGCTTATAAAGGTATTTTTAAAACGATTCTGAGTCAAATTAATTTTCTCTTAATCGCTGAATTTAAAATGAATACCTTTGTAAGCGATTAGTGGTTTCATATTTTTCAGGTCATACTCTAAAATTTCTATTTTAAAATTTAATGATTCAAATGAACTTGTTTAAAAAACAGACAATTCAAAATAACCGATTCCCCTATGCTGGGATAGTAATTTTATTACTATCGCTTACCACTCTTGTTGGTTGTAAACAAAAGCCAAGCGCGGCTGAGAATGAAGCTGAACAGATAAAACTGGCAAGTGCACCAACCTTTAATGCCGATTCGGCTTATGCTTTTGTGGATAAGCAGGTACAATTCGGCCCTCGTGTACCGAATACCTCAGCGCACTTGAAAGGAGGAGACTGGATGGTAAAGAAATTGAAAGAATATGGTTTCGAGGTAACAGAACAGAATTTTAAACCTGTTACGTTTAATGGCAAGGTTTTAAGCGCCCGTAATATCATTGGAAGTTTTAATCCAACAGCCACCAAGCGTATTTTATTAGCCGCTCACTGGGACTCCCGCCCGTTTGCCGATAAAGATTCAGTAAAAAAAGAACAGGCAATTGATGCCGCTAATGATGGCGCGAGTGGGGTAGGGGTATTGTTGGAAGTAGCCCGCACGATTCATACAGCCCAACAAAAACTGAATATAGGCGTTGATATTATCTTGTTTGATGCAGAAGACTGGGGAGAAAAAGATGATATGCAACCGGATCAGAAAAAAGTCTTTTGGTGCCTCGGCTCTCAGTACTGGGCTAATAATCTGCATAAACCTAATTATTCAGCCTATTTCGGAATTCTGCTGGATATGGTAGGAGCAAAGGGAGCAACTTTCCCGAAAGAAGGGCAATCTGTTCAGTTTGCCGGTAATATTACCAATCAGATATGGGATATTGCCGAGCGTTTAGGATATAGTCAATACTTTTTAAAACAAGAAGGCGGCGGCATTACCGACGACCATGTATTTGTGAATACAGTAGCGAAAATACCGATGGTAGATATTCTGCATCAGGAATTAAACAGTAACCGCACTTTTGGGGCCTATCATCATACGCATGGTGATAATATGAGTATCATTGATAAAAATACATTGAAAGCCGTTGGGCAAACGGTTTTACAGGTATTGTATCAGGAAGATAACGGAAATCTATAAAACGAAACAGGGAGCCACGGCTCCCTGTTTCGTTCATTTTTATCTTAATCTTACAATTTCTTTTCTTTCTCCAATTTCTCAGCTTTCGCAAAGCTTTTCATTGCTGTTTCAATCATTGGGTCGTCGTGGTATACAATCTGATAATATTCATTATTCAGACCATTTTTTACGCTACGGTGCCAGATATGACGGGCAATAGCCGCTTTTAACTGAGATTTGATGAATTCTTTAGAATCTGCAAATTCTTTCGCCGAATAAGTTACTCCTGTATTGGTTAGTATTTTATTCATGTCGCCAAGCATCGCATCACTCACATTGAATCCTTTCAGATAACTGTCAAATGATTGTTTGGTCAGGCTTTTGCTATTATCGTTGGCATAACTCATGGCATATTCACGAATGATATTTCTGCCATACAATTCCATCAGATATTTCGTAATATGGCTTGTATCACGCGGTACAAAAATATCAGGAGTTACACCGCCACCGCCGTAAACTGTTCTCCCACCAACCGTTTTGAAACGCATCTTAGGGTTATTTTTGATACTATCCGCAATGAAATACTCACCCGATTTCCCTCTATCATCTAATTCATGCTCATAGTTTTCCAGATGCCCCTTTACATAAGGTTTCTGAATACTTCTACCACTTGGAATATAATAACGTGAGATAGTCAAACGTAACTCCGAACCATCAGACAATTGAATTGGTTGTTGCACCAAACCTTTACCAAATGTTCTACGACCAACTATCAAGGCTCGGTCATAATCCTGCAAAGAACCAGATACAATCTCAGATGCCGAAGCACTTCCTTCGTCAACCAATACTACCACAGCACCTTTTTCGAACATCCCATTAATGTGTGCATTGGTTTTGCGGTTGTTACGGGCATCTTTGCCATCGGTATATACAATTACACCCTGGCCTGCTACCAGTTCATCTACAATATCTGTTGCTCTGTCCATATATCCGCCCGGATTCCCACGTAAATCCAAAAGCAATTGCTTCATGCCTTGTTTTTGCAAGTCGGCCATGTGCTCTTTGAACTCGTCGTAAGTAGTTTCCGTAAAACGATTAATTTTCAGATAACCTGTCTTTTTATCGTTCATCAAATAAGCAGCATCTATTGAATATTGAGGGATTTTATCACGCGTAACTGAGAATTTCAATAGTTCTTTAAAACCCTTACGTTTGATTTCCAGTTTGGCTATTGACCCACGTTTACCTCTCAGATTGGCAAAAATATTCGTGCTACTGGCTTCTTTGCCAGTCAGATTATTATCGTTAGCTTTGATAATGGCATCACCACTCTGGATACCTACGGCCTCAGACGGCCCTCCGGCTAATGGCGTTACTACATATACCGTATCATTGAATACGTTAAACTCAATACCGATACCATCGAAACCACTTTCCAGTTGCGAGCGGGCCAGTTCGGCATCTTGTGGGGGGAAATAATAGGTATGCGGGTCTAATTTTTCAAGCATTTTTGTGATTGAATAATCGACCAGACTATCGGTGTTCACGCTATCGACATAACTTCTGTTAATATAGGTCAGAATCTCCCGAAATTTACTTGAGCTACGAGACACATCACCCGCCGGACGACGACCTCCAAAAAATGTTGCACCTATCAGAATACCCAGAGCGAGGGTTGTACCCACAATGATAGGTGTCCGTACAGTGGCTTTACTATTCTGTATTTTGTTTTCTTCCACTTTAAAACACTTTGTTTTAGAATTGATATCTGTTTGTAAGATAAATATACTGACTTTATCAATGAATTGTTTTAAATCTTACATTAAAATGCGAATTTCCGGTTTAATCGGATTCCCACTAATAACAGAAAATGCGTCGAATAAATTTTGTTGATGTGAATTTTTAACAGGCTATCAGTCAAATTACTCTCTTCACTAAAGGAATTTTACGAATTAGCCCAACAAGTATGTAGGAAAATAAAACACTTAAAATGCAGGCAATAATATATTTAATAGTTGGCCTAAGCGTTAAAGATTCCAGAATAATAGTAACACCAACTACAACAGCAGAATGGAAAATATAAACGCCATATCTATTGTCTCTTAGCCCTGTTAAAACAAAATTTGTGAAGTTGAGTTTCTTCTTAAATAGATAAAGGCAAAAGCCAGAGAAACCAATACACAAAAAGGTTTGGGCAAATGAAAGAGAAACTGATTCCCATGTAATGCCCGAAACAAATTTATCAACTTTAGAAGGATACTTTGAAAGAAGATTAATAATGACGCAAAAGTAAATGGCGGCAATAAGTGAGAGGGGAAACCATATTATTGCCACTTTTCTGGAAATCTCATCAAGCCAATTCTTTCTATAAACTAATAATCCGATTGCATACATGAAAATATAAGGAGTGATATTGGAAAACTCTATGCCTATAAAGTTCTGTCCAAGTGGAAAAAACTGCCTCACAATGAGTAAAAGACCACCGCATAGAAGAATAAACATCAATATATTTACATGTGTGGGGGTATTATCTGATATATATTTTGAAATAGAAAAATGAGGTTTTATAAATTTCCAATAGCAAACATATACTAATTCAAAAATTAATAACACCAGAATAAACCATGCATGAGAAGTATACGGTTTTGTGTTTTGCAGTAATACATAATTAAACCATGATAGTTGAGTTGACTTATTATGGATTTCAATATAATATAAAATACTTGGGGCAAAAACAATCATTACAAATAACAAGGGTATCACCAGCCGGAATAATCTTGCTATGATAAATTTTGATACCCCTTTTTTCTCTAACGAAGGAATTGTTAAAAAAGCAGAAATGAAAAAGAAAAGGCTCATTGAAAATGATGCCTCGATTCCAGTTAATGCCGAAAGGAAAATTTGAATTGTGCTGCTTAGCTTTTCAGAGGTAACATAGCACCAGCCGCCCATTGTTCCATAACCAATACTAACATGATGGAGTACAACCAGAACGGATAAGAATATCATAAGATTATCTAAATAATGAAGTCGCTTCATTTGCTACATCTGATTTTATATTGAACCTGTTTAGCCTTTTTGTTTTATGCGGACGCCATCCCGACGAGAGAGGATGAACGGTTCGCTGCGATCGAAAAAATGCACCCGTAGCGGCGGCCGCTTGTCTAGCAAAAAAAGCGGACACCGCGTGGATGACTTCGCAGGTCGTTAAAGATGGCGTCACTTAGATAATTCCTTCGCTCTTCTTTCAGCAGCCAGAATACCGTTGATTAAACCTTCCGGTAGTTGACTTTCTTCAAACGTTTTCAGGGCGGCTTCGGTAGTACCTCCTTTAGATGCTACGGCTTTAATCAAATCATCCAGACTTTTTTCGGCATTGTTAATCAGGTGATAAGAGCCTAACATGGTTTGTTTAACCAACAGGCTTGCCATCCCCTCATCAAAGCCCATCTGTTTACCAGCTTCTATCATGTGTTTGACGAGATAATAGAAATAGGCCGGGCCACTACCGCTCAATGCCGTAACGGCATCAATCATGCTTTCGTCTTCCAAATATACCGAGCGACCTGTGGCATTAATCAGGTTTTCAACTTTGCGTAATTTAGTGGCATCCACTTCAGGGGCAGCCGTAAAGCCCGTAATGCCCATGCCCAACATAGCAGGCGTATTCGGCATGGCTCTTACGACTAATTTATGATCTAGCATCTCCTGTATTTTGCTCATAGGAATACCCGCCATAATAGATAATACTACTTGTTGCGGTTGGATAACGGCTCCCAACTCTTCTTTCAGAGAACCAAAATCCTGTGGTTTTACTGATAGGATAATCAGTTCATAGTCGGCAATCTGCGCGTTAATGGTGCTCACAACTACGCCTTCTTTGGCGCTTTTCAATGTTTCGCTGCGCTCCTGACTTTTTTCAATTAATAATAGGTCTTCTTTTCTTACTAAATCATACTGCAAAAACGAACGGGCAAAGGCCATTCCCATATTTCCGCAGCCTATAATGGCAATTTTCATGAATCAACAATCTCCTTACCCTTTATCGGAGTATTTTTTGGTGAAAGATAGATTACCTCTATAGGGTAGAAAGGTAATTTTACAAAATTAAGAAACTGTTTGAGTTAAATTTTATGAATCAAAATGAATTATTTTTTATAAAGACAAGATAACAAAACCGGAGTTTAGCAATGCTAAATGAGGATTTTGGTAGCGCAGTATTTGCAAAAAATAACCGCGGCGGCGGACCGCCATTTTGAACAAAATAAGATTAACTCAAACAGTTTCTAAAGATGTTTATAAATAATTAGCTCATCGCCCGACAAGTTTTGTTTTTCTATTATCTCAACATTTTTAGGCATAGTGGGTGCAGCAATGCCTTTATACAATTGATTCGGGCTACGAAAGACCCTGATTTCATCAAAGAGATTGGCATCTATAAAACTCTTCAAAAGCGTAGTACCGCCCTCTACATAAACTGACTGGATTTTTCGCTGATACAGTTCCTGCAATACATTTTCAATAAATGCCTCCCCAAATGCTATTTTGATATAGGTATTCTTGTCTTCTGATTTATCCGCCTGCTCATTAAAAATCCAGGTATCTTGTGTATTATCAAATAAGTTTAATGATTGTTCCAATTGTAGTCTTTTATCAAGCACTATCCTTACAGGATTTTTAGTGCCCTGCCATTCTCTGGCATTGAGTTTTGGGTTATCGTATCGGGCCGTATTCGTACCAACCATAATCGCGTCTTCTTCACTACGCCATTTATGAGCCAGTTTATGCGAAAGCGCATTACTGATTTTTACAGGGTCATAGTTTTCGCCTGCTATAAAACCATCGGCAGTTTCCGCCCATTTCAGAATAATATAGGGGCGCTGTTTTTCTACATAGGTAAAGAAGCGGGCATTTAGGGCTCTTCCTTTTTCTGCTAATAATCCTTGTTCTACTTCAATACCTGCTGCGCGTAATTTGGCAATGCCTTTCCCGGCTACTAATGGGTTTGGGTCATCATTGCAGATGATTACTTTTTTTACCTGATGTTTCACCAATAAATCGGCACAAGGAGGGGTTTTACCAAAATGTGAACAAGGCTCAAGCGTTACATAGACGGTTGATTGTGTTAATTTTGATGGGTCTTGTACTGAATTTACGGCATTCACTTCAGCATGCCAGCTACCATATTTCTGGTGCCAGCCTTCGCCTATTATCTCATGGTTATGCACAATTACACAGCCTACCATTGGGTTAGGACTAACCTGTCCTCTACCTATTTCGGCCAGTTGTAGTGCCCTTAACATATATTTTTCTTCCATTCTAGATTTCTTGCGTTAATTTTGCGGCAAATTACCAATGTATATTTTGAAAGAGATCATCGCCAGCAAACAACTCTTCGACGAATTGCTACACCAAATTACGGTGTATGAAACACAGGAAGCAAAAGAAATTGTATTCTGGTTGCTGGAACATGAACTGGGCCTGAAAAAAATAGATATTCTGAGTAATCGCCCCATCAATTCCTCAAAAAACATCGACTGGGGTTCAATAATTAAACGGCTAAACAATCATGAACCCATTCAATACATTTTAGGAGAAACAAATTTCTATGGCAGAAGATTTCTGATAGATGATTCAGTGTTGATTCCGAGACCCGAAACAGAAGAACTGGTAGAGTATGTTTGTCAGTGGGAAAGGAAAACACAGAGAGTCGGAGTTGAAAAAAAAGTAGTGGATATTGGGACGGGCAGCGGATGTATTGCTATATCATTGGCAAAAGAATTAAGCAAAGCTCAGGTCAGGGCATATGATGTTTCAGATAAAGCTTTGGTAACGGCACAAAAAAATGCAACTCTGAACCAAGCAACTAATGTGGTTTTTGAAAAGGTAGATATATTGCAATACTTATCGGACGAAGCAAAAACCAACCTTCGTTTTGATATAATCGTGAGTAATCCGCCTTATGTGACTAAGCAAGAGGCAACCCAGATGCGAAATAATGTGCTGGATTTTGAACCACACTTAGCGCTTTTTGTGGAGGATAATGACCCATTGATTTTTTATATAGCTATTGCCCGTTTTGCGTCACAGACATTAAATGAGGAAGGCTTAATAGTAGTTGAAATCAATGAAAGTCTGGGGCAGGAAACGGCAGAGGTGTTTATAAAGGAAGGTTTTTCGGAAGTAGAAATTATCAAGGATTTGCATCAGAAAAATAGATTTGTGAAAGCGACGTTAAGTAAAAAGATGAAAAAGGATTAAGTGTTTTTAATGGATTTTCCTATCTTCACACTTTTTACAATATAATGGGTCAGTTTTTTTGATTTTGGCAGATTCTACTCCTCTGAAATCAAGGTGTTTTATATTTATTAATCCAACGATTTTGCTTTAATCTTATACTAACTAATGGAAGGTTCGAGAATTTTACATAAAAAAATAAGAGAGGTTTTTTCAGAAACAAGTAAAGTAGTGATAGGGCAGGAGCGATTAATTAATCGTTTGCTGATAGGGCTTTTTACAGGTGGTCATATTTTGCTTGAAGGTGTTCCGGGACTTGCTAAAACAAAAACAATCAATACTCTTGCCAAGGTATTAGACCTGGGCTTTAACCGCATTCAATTTACTCCAGACCTTTTGCCTTCTGATTTGGTCGGAACGATGATATATAACCAGAAATCAGGTGATTTTGAGGTAAAGAAAGGACCAATATTTTCTAATCTGATTCTGGCCGATGAAGTAAACCGTGCCCCTGCCAAAGTGCAATCGGCCTTATTGGAAGCCATGGCGGAGAAACAGGTAACGATTGGTGATGAAACGCACCAACTTGACCGCCCGTTTCTGGTAATGGCCACCCAAAACCCGGTAGAACAAGAAGGAACTTATCCGTTACCCGAAGCTCAGGTTGATCGTTTTATGATGAAGGTTTTTGTAGATTATCTCGACAAAAATTCTGAGCTGGAGATGGTTCGCAAAATGGCAAATCTGAACTTTAATTATGTGCCGAAACCAATATTAGACAAAGAGGAGATATCAGCAGTTAAGCAGGAAATTAATAGAATTACGATTTCCGAAATGCTGGAAAGATACATTATTGAGCTGGTATTTTCTACCCGTCGTCCGGCTGAATATGGTTTGAAAGATGAAGCCCGTTACATTCAGTTTGGTGTTTCTCCGCGTGCAGGGTTGTCTCTATACAATGCCGCTAAAGCCTTAGCCTATTTTGACGAAAGAGATTATGTATTGCCCGAAGACATTAAAGCCCTGGTGCATGATGTATTTAACCATAGAATTATCTTAAACTACGAAGCAGAAGCTGATGGTATAACTACCCGTCAGGTGATTGATACTTTGTTGAAGAGAGTGGCGATTGGGCGATGATTTAATATTAGACTGGAATGACTAATAACATTTACCAAACTACTGTCTCTTCTCATTTCTTGGCCTATGATTTCTTAAGCGAAGGCTCTAAAGGAAAAATACTTAAGGGTGTCCGTTATATACAAACTGATATTTCAAATGTCTGGAATTTAGGTTTCGGAGACATAAACCCAATTACGGGAGAAATAGATGATACTGTTATATCTGATAATGGCGATAGGGATAAAGTTTTAGCGACAGTAGCGCATACTTGTATTAAATTTTCGGAACATTTTCCTGAAGCTTTAATTGTTGTTATAGGGAGTACTGCTGCCAGAACAAGGTTATATCAGATGGGAATAAATAGCAACTTTGATGAAATTTCTGAACTATTTGTAATATGGGGATTGTTCAATGAGAGTTGGGAGTTATTCGAAAAAAATAAAAATTACACAGCATTTTTAGCAAAAAGAAAGTAACTATGAAAACCATAGAAAAAAATATTAAGAGCTTAGCTTCAAGTAAATTAGTTAGTAAGTCTACTGCTAAAAGACAAAACCAACCATTTCTTGAGCAAAAATTAGAAGAGGTTAATCAGTTGCTTAAAAAGGTTGGCTTGCCTAAGGAATTAGAAAAATAACGCTATTTTTCCTACTCATAAATCACACTCAACAACTCTGCAGCACAAGCAGGTTTCTCAGAGCCTTCTAGTTCAAAAACAGCATCAATTATCAGTTTTACTCCATTGGGCTGCATATCTTCTACTTCTTTTAAAACCGCTTTCATGCGCACTCTGCTGCCAGATGGCACAGGAGAAATAAAACGAACTTTATTAGTGCCATAGTTTAATCCCATTTTGGCTGATTCTACCTTAAACATTTCATACATAAACTTGGGTGAAAGCGATAAGGAAAGAAAGCCGTGAGCAATGGTTTTGCCAAAAGGAGAAAGCTGTTTCGCCATTTCTTCATTCACATGAATCCATTGGTCGTCGAAAGTCGCTTTGGCAAAATCGTTAATCATTTCCTGTGAGAGTGTCTGCCAACTTGATATACCGAGTTCTTTGCCTTTGAAAGCTTTGAGTTCGGCAATATTTTTAAAGAGAATCATATTGCCTTCTTTCTTGATTTCGGCAGGTTTTTCTTCTTTTGCTCTTACCTCTTCTTTAGGCGCTTCATAAGGTGGCATCTTTACGTCAGCCGACATCACTACTACGGCTTTCCCAACAACCTTTCTATTCATCAAATCAGCTATAGCTTCAGCAGCCTCTTCCAATGGGTATAATTTGTGGATATGCGGACGAAGTTTGCCTTTCATAAAGTATCCTGCCAACTCCTGAATATTCTGAAAGTTCTTTGCTGATTCTTTTTCAGCAAATTGTCCCCAGAAAACTCCCACAATAGAACAACCTTTTAGTAAAGCCAGATTCAAAGGAATTTTAGGAATTTCACCTGCGGCAAAACCTACTACTAAGTATCGACCCTTCCAGGCGATAGAACGCAAGGCCGGTTCAGCATATTTATCTCCCACGGCATCATAAATGACATCTACTCCCTTGTTTTCGGTGAATGTTTTGATTTGTTCTCTTAAATCTTCCCTGCTATAATTAATAGTATAATCTGCTCCTTTTTCTTTGCAAACGGCTAACTTTTCATCACTTGATGCCGCGGCTATTACTTTGGCTCCCATCATTTTACCCAGTTCAACCGCTGCTAATCCAACCCCTCCGGCAGCACCTAAAACCAATAGCGTTTCGCCTGCTTTTAACTCGGCTCTATCTTTCAAAGCATGGTAAGAAGTGCCATAATTATACATAACCGACGCCGCTGTAACAAAATCCATTGAAGGCAACATCGGAAAAACCCGACGGGCATCTACTAATACCTCTTCTGCCATGCCTCCCCAACCTGTCATCGCAAAAACCTTATCACCCACTTTTACGTGTTTGACACCTTCACCTACTTCTTTTACCACACCCGAAACCTCACCACCCGGAGAGAAAGGCAGAGCTGGTTTAAACTGATATAGGTTTTGGATAATCAACGTATCAGGAAAATTGGCGCTACAAGCTTTGATGGTAATAACCAGTTTGCCTGCTTCTGCCTTTAACGGCTCTAATTCTTCTAAAACTAAGGTATCTGGTTTGCCAAATTCTTTACACAAAAGGGCTTTCATAGATGGTTTTGTTTGATGGTGGGTATTTCTAATGTTTTTATGGTTTAGTACTAACTTGTATTTTTAAAATTCAATAGTAAAAATATTCTTATCTAAATCAATATTCGAGAATATCAAAAAGTTAAGATTGCTGTTATCTTCTTTAATTTCAATTCTAATAGATAAGATATATTCAAAATCTACTTTTTTTAAACATTTTACTAATTCTTGTAATTGTGGGTATAAATCTTTTTTCTTTTCTTTTGCAACTCTACTTCTAATAGTATAAATACCAATAGTATTTTCTAAAGTCAATTTCACATTAGTTATTATCTCAATTTTACTCTCATCAAATAAAATTTGTTTGCCCTGTTTTTGGGAAAAAATCGGAAAAAGATTAGCCACCTGATGGGAATTTTCAAGCTTCGGAATCATAATATTTTTTATTATTAACTTTCATCTCTTTCCAGTCATTCATATCCAACTAATTCGATAATTGCGTAATTGGCGTAAAATCTACTCTACGAAATTCTACTTCTGAGCTTTCGGCTTGTAAAGCAATTTGCCCTTTGCGTACAGTACAATTAAACCCATGATTAACTAAATCGCCATTGACCCATACTTTTATCTGATCACCCAGGCATTCTACACGCATAGTATTCCATTCACCCACAGGCTTTTCAGAATTATCGGTCAGATTCACGATTCTGCGTTCTTTACCGTCTACAGAACCCCAGTTCTTTTTAGGCCCTCTTCTTTTCTCCATATCAGGTACGCTGATGTCTTCACCAATACACCAGAAATCTCCTGCATTTTTATGCATTAATTGCGCTTCAATAGATTTTGGAAACATGGCATACAATACTCTTGGCGTAGAGGCATGCAAAATAACCCCACAGTTACCGGGCTTGGCCGCAAAACGATATTCCACTTCCAGGCGATAGTTTTCATAAACCGAATCCGTAATGATATGTCCTTGTGGGTCTGCCAGACTTACTAATAGACCATTACGTATAATAAACGGATTTTTACCATTAGGATTATTATCTAATGCAGGCACATCAATATGCCAGCCATCAAAGTTTTTAAAGTTGAACAGGCTTCGAGTTTGGGCATTGATTGTAAGTGAGGAGACTATTAAGGCTGCAATAAAAAGGACTTTTTTCATAAATTGATAGGTTTTATATTGGATTGAATTTATTGAGACTTTAAACCACGGAGTGTCACTAAGTTTTGCACTGAGTTTCACGGAGTTTTATATAGTACTTAGTGCAACTCTGTGCAAAACTCAGTGTTACTCCGTGGTAAAAGTAAACCATGTTTAATAGCCTTACGTACATAAAAATAGCCAATAGCTTTTTAAAAGTACTATTGGCTACATAATTTTTTATTTCGACTTATTTTAAAAGACCTTCAGGAACTGGTTTTTCTAGTAAATATTTGTAGATGAATTTGGTTTTCAGGTTATCAAAATGAAGACCTTTATTACCTCCCCAACCATGTCTGCCACCCGGATAGAGCATAAACTCAAAATCCTTTTTCTGATCTTCCAGTTTGTTGATTAACTGAATACTGTTTTGCATATGTACATTGTCGTCCATCGTACCATGCACAATTTGCAACATACCTTTGTATTTATCAACGTGTGTCATGACACTACTACTTTTGTATCCTTCCGGGTTTTCATTTGGCGAATCCATAAAGCGTTCTACATAGGCACTATCGTATAAACTCCAGTCGGTTACACTTCCACCGGCCATGCCGTGTGTGAACACATCTGCCCCATAAGTAAGCGCATAACAACTCATATAACCTCCATAACTAAAGCCCGTAATACAGATTTTGGTTGGGTCAGCTATACCTTTCTCAATCAATGATTTTACTAGAGTGATATAATCTTTCATTTCCCAATAACCCAGATTGCGGTGCATATAGGCTACACCTTCTTTACCAAAGTGCCCACTCGCGCGGTGGTCAAGTGATACCTGTATTAAACCTTCTTGTGAATACCATTGGCTGCGAGGTGTCCACGACCATTGGTCAAATACCGTTCCTGCATCAGGGCCTCCATAGATGCTGATTAATACCGGATATTTTTTGCCCGGCATCATATTCTGAGGATAGGTGATGGTCATAGGCAAATCAAATAAGCCATCATCACTTTTTACTCTCAATAACTCCGATTTGGCTACATTATAAGTATCCATTTCAGCGCCTTTTACTGTGCCTAAATCTTTAATGATTTTTCCGGTATTATCTACTACTGCCATTTGGGTAGGAGTAGTGATATTAGAGTAAGTAGTGATAAAATATTTGAAATCAGGCGATAATTGAATCTGACGGTGATTAAAATCGCCGAAAGTCAAGCGTTTCATATTCTTGCCATCAAAACCTACCCGATAAAAATCATAACGGGCCGAGTTTTCAAGACCTCTCGCATGGAAATACACTACTCTGTTTTTCTGGTCGATACCTTCAACAGATTTGATAGTGAATTTCCCGTTTGTAATATTGTTAATCAATTTACCATCCAAGCCATATAAATACAATTGTTTCCAACCGCTTTTATCACTCAGGATAATCATTTCTTTATTACCATCAAGCAAAGTCAAACGGTTATCTGCATCATCAATATCAATCCATGCTTTTTGTGTTTCGGCATAAACTTCTTTTTTGCTTCCGTTACTTGGTGATACATTATACATTTTCAGATTATCGTTTCCACGGTTAATCCATTGAACCATTAATCCACTGCCATCTAACAACCACTCAGGCCAGCCAAAATATTGTTCATCTTTCTCATTGAAATCAGCCCAGGTAACTTTTCCACCCTCCGGCGATACAAAACCTATTTTTGCTTCCGGGTTCGGGTCGCCGCTTTTCGGGTAGCGGGTTTCTTCTATAAAGCCGTGTTGTCCTTCACTATTATATAAAGGAAACATCTGAATTTTGCTTTCATCAAAACGCATAAAGGCCAGTTTCTTACTATCAGGGCTCCACCAGAAAGCTCTGAAACGAGTCGGACGGCCAAAGATTTCCTCCCAATATACCCAAGTTGCATAGCCGTTGAGGGTAGTTTTAGTACCATCGGTTGTATGCTGTATTTCTTTATTGGTTTTCAGGTTGAAAGTATAGAGGTTATTGTCTTTAGTATAGGCAATAAAATTACTATCTGGTGAGAAAGTCGGGTTTTTCTCTTCTGCTTTATCGTTCGTTAATTGTTTTTCTCCGTTGGTATCTTTCAGGAAAATATCACCATTCTTTATCGAGACTGATTTTTTTGGTTGAGGTATTTTTGACGAAATCTGCGCTGTTCCTTCTGTCATTTTACCATTAGTCAGGTCTAAGACAAAATTCTTGGTCTCGCCGCTTCTTTGTACTACCGACAACTTATCACCATCAGCCCATTGTACGAGCGGTAGAGTTTGTTGGAAATTCTGTGGCGGACGACCTGCTTTTAATTCTTTTTCATTAAAATCTTTTTTCTGAGCAAAGACACCAGCATGAGTGAGGAGTAAAAGTGCTAAGACTTTTTTCATGGTTTATGAAGTGTTTAGTTTAAAATGATTATAGGTTTCTGATACGCTTATAGATAATTGACGCTTAAAAATAGGTAATTTTTATGTCATCTGCATGAGGTGAAGCCAATAATCGGTTAATCATAGATAAGTATCGCAAAAAAGTAGATGCTTCTGAGCAGAATCAAGATACCATAAATATTTATTACTGAGGGAGCGCCCAAAAATACCTCTCATTTATTATTTCTTTATTTTTCCTTAACACCAGGATAATTTTCGAACTCTACTTTTGCGCCCTAAACTACGGACATTAAAGACTTTTATGAAAAAAAACATTTTATTAGCTTGCGCTATAGCTATTGCTGTAGTAGCATGTAACAAAGAAGAAGTACCTGCACTGGAATTTACAGTAAATGAAGATGTATCTTCTTACAAAGAAATCTCTACTATCGACTTAGGAGATTTAGGAGCTGCAGAAATCACTACTTATGATGCACAAACCAAAAGATTATTCGCAGTAAACAATGGTACTACTAACAAAATCGACGTAATTGATTTTGCTAATCCTGCCAGTATCTCGTTGATTCACTCAATCAGCATGGCTCCTTATGGTGGTTATGTAAACAGTGTATCGGCCTTTGAAGGCAAAGTAGCTGCTGCTATTGAATCTAAAGACAAACAAGCCGCTGGAAAAGTAGTTGTATTTAATGCCGCTACTTATGCCGAAGAAAAAGTGATTACCGTAGGTGCTTTGCCTGATATGGTTACCTATAGTCCGGATGGTAAATATATCCTGAGTGCCAACGAAGGTGAGCCTAATGCCAGTTATACCAATGATCCTGAGGGTTCAATCTCCATTATTGACGTAGCTAATAATTATGCGGTGAAAACAGTTAATTTCTCTGCTTTTGCGAGTCAGTTGGCTGATTTGACTTCTAAAGGATTCAGAATTTTTGGGCCTGGTAAAGATTTTGTAAAAGATATTGAGCCTGAGTATATTACGGTTTCTGACGATTCAAAAACTGCGTGGGTAACACTACAAGAAAACAATGCCATCGCAGAAATTAATATCGCTGCCGGAATTATCACAAAAATAGCTCCACTTGGCTTTAAAGATTATAATGCTGCCGGAAACCTGATTGACATCAGCGATAGAGATAATGCCGTAGGCAATTTTGCCAACTGGAAAGTATTTGGTACGTATATGCCTGATGCGATTGCTTCTATGAAACATAACGGTATCACTTACTTATTTACAGCCAACGAAGGTGATGCCCGCGAATATGATGCTTTTGCAGAAGTAAAACGCGTAAAAGACTTGAAATTAGACGCAACTGCTTTCCCTAATGCCGCGGCACTTCAGGGAGATACACAAATGGGACGTTTGAACGTGACCAATACTTTGGGTGATACAGATGGTGACGGTGACTATGATGCCCTTTACAGCTTTGGTGCAAGATCTTTCTCTGTATGGAATGCACAAACCGGTCAACAAGTATATGACAGCAAAAATGAACTGGATGTGAAAATCAAAGAAGCTGGTTTCTATGATGATACCAGAAGTGATGATAAATCAGTTGAACCAGAGGCAGTTGCTATTGGTAGAGTAGGTAGCAAAATGATTGCTTATGTTGGCATGGAAAGAGTAGATGCCGTAGCGATTTATGATGTAACTAACCCGGCTGCGCCGGTATGTGTAAAAGTAATACCTACGGGTGATGCACCAGAAGGTGTATTGTTTATTCCTTCGTCAAAAAGCCCTATCCAACAAAGTTTGATTGTGGTAAGTAGCGAAAACGACGGTGTAGTAAAAGTATATAAGGCAAATAAATTGTAATATATATCTGTTTGGAGAATTTTGAAAAAGGTGCTTGATTAAGCACCTTTTTTTATGCCAGTTTTATAATTTATCGAGTCGGCTGCTTTATCTTGCCAAGTATCTGATTCATCATCAAGCAAAATGTCTACATAAATTAAAGAATTTTAATCATAAAATATGGTAAATGGGATTTTATATTTACGGATTGATTAAAGAAATCGTTTAACAAATCAGATAAAAACAAACGCAAAACTGATAATGAGAAAGATAATAGGCATACTAATAAGCATAGCTGTAATGAGTTGTTCTACTAAGAATAACTATTATGCAAAAGAAAAAGTAGAGTTGTTGAAAACTATTTCAGATGGTAATTATGTGAGCATTTACTATACTGTACCTAAAGAGGCATCCTATTATTCGCCGGGTGTTGATTATGAATATAATAAAACGGGCAACTATATTGATGTGAAAGTAGTGAGAGAAGATTTAAATACCACACCAAACCCAATGATAAGAAGTTCTTTTATTAAAAAAGCAACTGACTCTTATTTGGTTAAAGTTCCTGTTGAAGCTACCTGGAAATTGAAAGACTTGCCCTCTGAAATGGTGAAAATTTCTAACTAAGTACGAAAACAAAGTGCTTAAGAGTATTTTGTCTTCCTAGTTTTTTATATTCTGTATAATCTCGTGTATAACTCCGGGTAACTCCATGATAAAAACTTACCTCCCCTTTACCCCAAACAACAACCTCATAAAATTAAATGGCCGGATAAGAAAATGATAAATAAATAAACTAAACCCAAATGTACCTAGCACAAGAATCAATAACTTCAACCACACATTCAAATCCCAATCAGCAATATGGAAGCCAATAGCAACAGTAATGGTCTGATGCAGAATATAGAATGGATAAACCGCCTCTGTACTATAGGTTAGAAACCTGTTTTTGAAATTAAGGTGATGTTTCGCCAATCCACAGATACCCAGAATAGTTGTCCAGAGGCTGACCATAGTCAGAAAGCCATTGATAAAGGGCATAAAAGGAAGGTCTTCGGGAACTTCCCCGATAAGCGCATCAAAAGAAATTCTAAAGGCTACAATAAATGTCCCGACGCTAATAAGTGCCACACAGTATTTCTCCATCAAATCCCATATTTTCTGATTTGTTCCTATCAGATAACCATAGATAAAAATGGTAAGAGATAGAGTGAAATTATACCAATCGGCAATCAGATTATTGGCCACAGGCCATTTTTGGCGGAGCGTCCAGTAAAGAATCATTGGTATTACACTCAATAATAATACTCCCCAGATATTGCTGAATAAACTTCTTACAGTCTTTACAATTTTTTGCGCATGAGCTGATTTTAACCATACAAACAAAGGCGTGCCCAGCAAAGAGAAAACCCATAAATATGCCACAAACCATAAGTGATGCCACGAAAAATCTCCTTTGGGATAAGGAATGAAATTGAAAACATTCGGGTAGAAATTTACATAAGACCCATTGAATTGGCCGCTTTGCAGGCGCTCAAAGTAAATCTGCGAAGGCACAATGATAAACATACCAAATACCAAAGGCAACAATAAACGCTTGGTGCGCTCACCTACAAATTGCCAACCCGTGCGGGATTTCATGGCAAAGCTTACACCTACACCAGAAATAAAGAATAAGAGAGGCAAGCGCCAGAGGTGTAGCCACTCCATCGGGTATTCCATTGTGTGATTAATGACATTGTTTTTTACATGCCAATCCCAACTGACGAAGAACATTCCACTATGAAAGAAAATAAGAATACAGAAAGCCAATACCCGGATCCAGTCGATATAATACTGGCGTTTGGCCGTTTTGGTTTCGGGGGTTGCTGTTACAGTAATAGGTTCCATGATTTTGTGCATAATTGTTTAAATGATGCCACAAAAGTAGAGGGACTCATAGGCTCAGGAAGCCTTTGCCGATAAACCAGACGTTCGAGCCGATAAAAACGAACATGAAAAACCTTATTTCTTTACCCTGAATTGTGAGGGTGTCTGCCCCACAATCTTCTTAAATGAGGTATTAAAGGCTGATTTTGAGTTATAACCCACCATTTCGGCTATTTCCTCAATCTTGATATGGGCGTGTTCGGGAGATACTAATAATTGTTGTGCTTCCCTGATACGATAGGTGGCTGTATAATCAAAAAAACTCTGCCCCAACTTTTCGTTCAGAATTTGTGAGAGATGATGCGGCGAAACAGCCAGCATTTTTGCCAGACCGGGCAAGGAAAAGGAGTCATTCAGAAAAGGCTTTTCGGTATTCATTACCTCTGTCAATTTTTCTAATACATTATCCTGAATATAAGTTGTGAGAGATGATTTCTCATATTTCTTGACGGTCCTGGCCTGTTCTTCATGAAAGAATTTTGAGCGGCTGATAACTGAGAAAGAAATCGCATAGATAATAATCGTGATATGGCCTGCCAGAATATGATCGCCTAAATCATGAATGAAAGTGCGCTTGATAATCAAGAAGATAATAACGATAGAAGCCAGCGAAATAACCTGACTACGCGCCCAACTCAATTTAGAACTCTGGTTTGAATTAAAAGGTAAGCCCTCTTTTTTAAATGCCTTAATAACTACATAAAAACCTGCTATAGTATATACAACCATTTGGACAAACATCAGGTCATTCACATGATGTTTAAAAAAATAATACCATTCCCGCTCAGCATAGTCATAAGGTATGGTAGTCATGTCAGGATGAAAAGCGTAGAGATAAGAATTATAATGATAAGTGTCGGATAAGGGATAAAACAAGACCGACATATAAATAAGATACGCAAAAAACGGAATAAAGTGCAAGAGCTGTGCCTTTGTAAATCGCTCGGTGATATAGGTCTGAATATAAAGAAAAGAGAGTGGCGCCATTATAAAATTAGTAGGCTCGGCCATGTCTACCAGATAAAGCGTCTGGAAAGTATAATTAGTATAACCCATTAATACTTCTGTAATGGCAAAAGCCATCGAAAACAAAAACAAGCCTAAATATCGGTGGGCTACTTTGTTGCCTTGTTTGGTAGTGAGAAAGAAAAACGCCAGAAAGAAGCCTTGTACTACGCCTAATAGTATAACAATCGCAAACAAATCAATTTTGAGGGGCAGTGTTTTAAACATTCAGGCGAATTTTCAGACCAAATTACGAATAAATTATTTTTTAGCTGAATAAAATAGACTTTTAATATGATGAGAAAAATAGCTTTTGTTATTTCACTTACTGTCGTCTGCTTGATTTCTTGTAAAAAAACAGATGTATTGAAAGAAAATAGGTCGACAGAGGTTAGCAATGAATTATTAGAAAAAGAGGCAGTTTTTTCTGAAAAGGATCAGGTATTGAATAATGCTTCGGACAAAACATTCAGTGCAGAATTCAGAGGCATATTTTTAGGAAAAGAGGTTGTCTTTAGTGAAAAAGACAGTGTATTCAAGAATATTTCAGGTAAAGGCTATAAAGATAGCTATGGGGAATATTCCATATGTCCTATCATAAATAAATTGTATCTTACTCAACCAAATGATATACATTATAACGATAAAATATCTATTAATGTAAGTTTGGGTTTGTTTAAAGATTATGGTGACGGAATATCTGTTCCTGATAGCACTTATAATTATTTAAAAAGAATGCTAAAAGTAGGAGTGCAGAAAGAGTCTTTAACTAATACTGGCCCTATTCACTGGAGTGTAGGAATTACACTTAATGAGAGAATAAGTTATAAATGGCAAAGTATAAAAGAAGGTGCTTATATTGAGATATTAGAAGTTAGAGAAGTGGATACTAAAACCATTACCACTAAGCTGGATAGGTTTCAATTGGCTTATTATCCCAAGGCGTTTTGGGTAACCTATAAAATCAAAGCTAATTTTAAAGATTATGGCGATATAGATGGTATTTTAAAAGTAAAATACTTGATAAATAGATTCTATTTGATTTAAATCAAAAATAGGGAGCCGTTGTGCACAGCTCCATGTTTTTGATAATAACTGCAAAATTATTGCTTCTCTAGCGGATGCTCCGCTAATAGCTTCGAAGCATTATAAATATCTTTCTGGTTTTTCAAAGCTGCCCTCACTGCTTTCACTTTTTCAGGCTGAATGGCAGGCGAATTGTTTCCAAAAGAGTTGCGTACATAAGTTAATACTGCCGCTACTTCTTTATCATTCAATAAGCCTTCAAACGGTGTCATAGGCACTTGTCCCGGATATTTTTTGCCATTGACTTCTATCGGGCCTAATAAGCCTTTCAATACAATCTTAATAGCGCGCTCTTCATTCCCATTTACCCAGGTAGTACCAGCTAATGGCGGAAAGCCTGAAGCCGTAAGCCCTTTACCATCTGCCTGATGACAAGTAGCGCAATAGCCTTCTTTAGCATAAATCGCTTTACCAATATTAAACAATTCCAGTTCTGCGCCTTTCAGCGTAGATTTTTCGGCCACTTCTTTCTCTTTCTTCACAGGCATATCGTTTAGATGCGCTACTGCTGTTTCATAGGCATGAATCATCCAGTCGTCTAAAGGTTTCTTTTTCGCTTCTGCCAGAATAGGATTACCTTTTTCTTTCCCAATCCACGAAGTCGCCACAATGGCATCCAGACGTACACGACTATTTTCATCCTTTACCGCTTGCATTAATAAGGCGGCTTGATCAGGCACTTGATGTCCCGTAAAGCGCAAAACTTCAACTGCGGCCGCTCTGGCATGGTAATCTTTGGCTTTGAGCATTTGTTTCAATAATTTCTGGTCAACCTTGTCTAAGCCCCAGGTAACCCATAGTGCCTCTAATACGTTATGCTCATAGCGTGGGTCATTTTTATCTAGCGCAGCTACCCATTTAGTAATTTTTGGTAATACTTCTGCCGCGCTTCTACCTCTTAATTCTCTACGAGTGCGGTAGCGTGTGCGGTATTCTGGTAGTTTCAGATTATCTAACAAGGTCTCTACACTTGCTCCGGCGATTGAAGCAGGTTTTACCAATGGTCTTGATGGATAAGTGATACGATAGATACGGCCATGAGAGTGGTCGCGAAGCGGGTCACGGGCATTGTGTTGCATATGACCTATCAGAATATTATGCCAGTCAATCAGGTAAAGCGAACCATCAGGGGCAAACTCCATATCTACTGGACGGAAGTTACGGTCTTCACTCACAATCAAATCTGCTACGTGCTTGCTTTTATAACCTGTGCCATCATCAACCATGCTGTGCATCTTCATGCCTAAGAAACCAATGGTATTATTGATTAATAAATCTCCTTGTACTTCATCAGGGAAGTGGCGGCTAGAAACAAACTCTAAGCCGGAAGTCGGGCGAACCATGTGGTCTTTTTCTATCAATTGCACACTTTTATGGGTGAATTCTCCGTAGCGAGGCAATACAGTACCCGGCATCATCCAACGTACATCTGGGCTTGAGGTTTCAGCAAAAAATGGTTGTCCCCAATCATCAAAAGCAATTCCCCACGGATTCGGTATAGATAATTGTGCCGTACGTTCCAGTTTGCGCAATTGTGGGCTGAATCTATAAAAACCACCATTGGTAGCACGTACAGTTCCATAAGAAGTTTCTATATTGGTATGTAAGAATACACCTTCGCCCGAATAAATAGCGCCTGATGGGTCAACGGTATACGCATGGCTGTTATGGTGCGTATCATGGTCGTCATATCCACTGAATATAATCTCTTCTTTATCTGCTTTATCATCGCCATTGGTATCAGTAAGCAATTTCAGATTCGTACCCTGTGAAACAAAAACGCCTTCGTGTGTGATTTCAAAACCTAAAGGTAGATGTAAACCATCGGCAAAGACGGTTTCTTTATCAGCTTTACCATCATTATTGGTGTCTTCAAAGATTAGAATCTTGTCATTGGGCTTGGTATCTCCCGGTTTATAATGCGGATAACTCGGCATGGCTGCTACCCATAAACGACCTTTATTATCGAATGACATCTGCATCGGTTTAGCCAGATCAGGGAATTCCTGTTCTGAAGCAAACAACTCGATTTTATAACCTGCTGGTACTTTCAGTTTACTAAGCGCTTCTTCACCATAGAGATAGGTTAAGCTACCATTCTTTTCCGGGTTGAAGTTCGTTTTTACCTCCGGTAAGGTTCTCGTATTTTTATCAGCCATTGTCACATCCATTTTCTCACCTTTTGAGGCTGCCAACCAAACGGCCTTATCGCGAATATCGGTCATCTGGCGAATCTTTTCAATCTCTGCAGGATAATTATCCGGCCCGAAAGGATTATACCGACGACCATACACATGCACCCCATTTGGAATTTTATAGTCGTTGTGCCACATCCAGTTTTTTTCTTTTACTGCCGCCAGAATCAGGTTTCGGTTAGATTCCGCTTTGGCAGGGGCTTTGCCGAAAATGGCGTCCGTTATTAAATTAGAAAATCTTTTATAACCTTCTGCATTCAATTGAGAGCCATCAATGGTTAAAAATTCCTGTGTAGTATCATACCATTTTTTAGAAGGCGTAAAAGCATCAACGAATAATACATTATTCTGGTCGGCTACTTCTTTCATTGCCTTGGTATACAACCACAGATTTTCATTCTCTTTTACACCATTCGGTAAATCGTATTTACCTGACAGGTCTTCGAAAGCAATCGGAGAAACAATGACTAATTGCGGAGCGCTTTTACCATTATATTTCTGATTGAGTGTGTATTTGATAAACGCATCTAGCTCCGCTTTGTAGGTATCAAGTTTGGCTTTGCCTAAGAAAGATTCGCTATAACCAAACATGCCAATGATAATATCTGTTTTCAGGCGGGTAAGCCATTGGTCAGGTGAATCAAAATGTCCTTCACTCTGGGAGTTTTTGACGTATTCTGTCTGGAATTTCTCTGCTCCCGGAAAAGCCCAAGGTAAATTACGGCTGGCGTGTGGTCTGAAACCCGGGGTATCTCCGCCATCACACATATTGCGGATATATAAATTGTAATCGGGATAGCGAACATGCATTTCGGTCTCAAAAAGCCCGTAATTCATCATTCTCGAACCTAAGTTTCCACCGATTAAAGATATATGTGAGTCTTTCTGAACGGTCAATGTTGGGGGAGGGGTAGCCTGAAATGAACTGATAGCAAAGACTGTCAGCACAAATAGGACTATGAGTAGTCTGATATTGAGTTTCATGAATAGAATATTTTAGGGTTGTGTTAAAAAACATCCCCACGCCAGCGGGCGACCGTCCTAGCTCTCTCCAAAAGTGGGGAGGGGATTGAAATCCATTTTCCACTGAAGATACGAAAGTTGAGAAGAGAGCTTTTGCTCCCTTCTCAACTGTTGGGGAAGGGCTGGGGATGGGGTTGTCATAAGTTATTTCGTCATACCTCTATAAGGTACATTAATATCAATTTTGCCCTTCCATTTTTTAGGAACTGGTTTACCTAATTCCCAATGGATAGCATTAATTACCAGTCGTTGAAATGATTCTACCTGAAAATCTTCCGGGTGGCCTAAAGTTGTGGTAAATACTTTAGCTCCGAAAGAATTAGTGCCTGTCCATGCCACAGGGTTTTCAATGGCTGCTTTGTCAGGATTTACCGATTTGCCCATCAATAACCACTCTGAGCCTTTGGTTGGATAATCAGGCAAAACTCGGTACAACCATGAGCGGGCATGAAAACTTGGAGCTACACCTGTTAGAATCGGATGTTTAGCTGCCGCAGGAATAATGGTCACATCAGTACTACTTTCATGTCCATAATGGGTATGAGCCGCTTTGCCTCCCCAACCCGGAGGGGCATTTAGCGCAAATTCGCCAAAGGCATTCCATTTCTCTAATTCACTTCCTTTAGGATAATTGAAAGCGTGGGTAGTAGTACGGAAACCCATCACAGGCTTACCTGTTTTCAGATAGGCTTCAATGTAATCCAATTGTTCTTTGGGTAATTGACGCCAACGCAGATAAAATACTGCTAAATCAGCATCTTTCAGTGCTTCTAAGCCCGGAATATCCTTTTCAGCATTCTGGTCGGGATAGGCTTTTAATACTTTGGTTCTGAAACCGTAGTTTTTTTCTAATTCAGCGGCAATCAGCGGAAGGGTGTGTTCGCCACTATACTCGTGGTCGCCTGTGACAAAAACTATCAGGGGCGCGTTTTTGGATTGAGCGAATGATTGAATTACCGATACATGGATAAATACAATCAAAAGAAAGGTGGATACTATGGACTTTGCCATAAATAGAAGGTTTATAGGTTTATATAGGGATATGGTTAAATACCCCGAGGTTTGAATATTTAGTACGCAATTTACATATTTTTAAATAATATCATTGTTTGCTGCCCGATATTAAAATGATTGGGCTAATTGCCTCAAAAAGAGTGTTTTTTTGTTAAATAATTGATAATAAGGCCAGTTTTGCCCTAAAATATTTAAAAACTGTTTTCTTTTCTCAAAAATAGTCTGTACCTTTGCAGCCCTATTTAGGAATTTAGTAACTAAACGAAAAATAATTTTCAAAACAAAATGCCTACTATACAACAGTTAGTAAGAAACGGTAGAGAGCAAATGACTTGGAAATCGAAGTCTCCAGCGTTGGACTCATGCCCACAACGTCGTGGCGTGTGTACTCGTGTGTATACTACGACTCCAAAGAAACCAAACTCTGCGCTTCGTAAAGTAGCTCGTGTTCGCTTAAGTAACACAAAAGAGGTGAATGCCTATATTCCGGGTGAAGGCCACAACTTACAGGAGCACTCAATCGTATTGATTCGTGGTGGTCGTGTAAAAGACCTTCCGGGTGTACGTTACCACATTGTTCGCGGAGCCCTTGATACTTCAGGTGTGAACAATCGTAAACAAAGTCGTTCTAAATATGGTGCGAAACGTCCTAAACCAGGTCAGGTTGCAGCGCCACAAAAAGGCGGCAAAGGCGGCGGTAAGAAAAAATAATCGCTGTTAATGTGTTTTAGTACCGTCACTACGGAAATTCGTTTAGTTACGGGGTAGTAATCCTGAGGGTTCAGGGTGAATTAGTTTTCAAAAAACGAAACCTTATTTAAAAAAATGAGAAAGGCAAAACCAAAAAAACGTTACGTATTACCTGATCCTAAATTCAGAGATGTAGTCGTAACAAAATTCGTTAATAACCTGATGTACGATGGCAAGAAAAGTATTGCCTACAGTATTTTCTACGGTGCATTAGAGCTAGTAGAGAAACGTACAAAAGAAAACGGCTTGGAGCTTTGGAAAAAAGCGTTGAGCAACGTATCACCAGCGGTAGAGGTTAAGAGCCGTCGTGTAGGTGGTGCTACTTTCCAGGTACCAACAGAGGTACGTTCGGAGCGTAAACAATCTTTAGGAATGAAATGGTTGATCAGCTATTCACGTAGACGTGGAGAGAAAACCATGACAGAGCGTTTGGCAGGTGAAATCGTTGCGGCTTCAAAAGGTGAAGGTGCAGCAGTGAAGAAAAAAGATGATACGCACCGTATGGCAGAAGCTAACAAAGCGTTCTCACACTTCAGATTCTAATCAATCAGAAGTGTTTACATACAAAACCGCAAGTACTGAAAGGTGCTTGCGGTTTTTTGTTGGTATAAATTTATAATGATGTCTGTTATCATTAGTGTATGAGTAGTCGAACTTTTAATTCTCCATCCAATTGCTCATTTTTTACTTTGTAGGTTACCCAAAGCGCTTTGGAATAAATCTCTCCGATATTATTATACAAATCAGGGTCGAGCGTTTCTTCTTCTAACTGAACAACCTCTGTATCATGAGTTTTAATATAATCCTTGAGTATTACGTACTTTTTCTCTTTTCCAATATCAAATTGGTAATAATACCTCCTCCAGAATACTATTGATTCCGCAGTCCGAAAATTCTGATTATGAACTATCAGCTCTATTTCCCCATCTCTGGCAAAACAAGTATAACCAAAATCATACCCATTTAAGACAAAGTTGACTTTCTCACCTTTATAATGACCCGAAAATGTCATTTGATTTTTAGCATTGCTAATATCTATGGTCTTTGTTACTTCACTTGTATTACCGTTGATAGCTTGTAGGTTTATTTTATATCTTCCATTTAAATCAAAATTGAAAACAGGCTCTTCTTTACCAGAGGTATAAATAAAACAATTACCATCTGAAAGGGCGTAAGTGCTAACAAGCCATTTGTAGGAACCATTTTTATTTTCAGATAAATTCTTCAATTTCACCTGCCCATTGGCTAATATTTCATAACTAAAATCAGCAATAGCTATTCTTCTAGCCTCAACAATTGTTTGGCTCTGACTGGTATATTTTGGATTTTTAATTGTAAGTGTTACGGTATAATCGCCATTTTTTGCATAGTGATGACCAATTCGTTGATACTCTCCATAGCCAGTAATTCCTGTTAAACTATCTGTCAATGTATTTCCATCGCCAAAATCGAATGTATAGATATCTCCACTATTATATCGAAAAGTAAAAGCGGCGGTATTAGAACCATCTACATTGATTACCAGAATTGTCGCGTCTGGTACGGCATATACAATGGGTGGTACTTTATTTTGCTGGCAAGCCAGTAAAACAAAAAGGATACTTAATATGCACAGCGTTGTTTTCATTGATTGTTTTATATATATGCTTTTGACTTATCAATCTATAAAAAGGTTGGAATGGTGGTAAAAAGAGTGGTCTTTTGGAAACATCTGTTTTTAATTTCTTTGGTTTTCGTATTTTTACCACATAAACCTCAAAACAAACTACTATGAGAATACTTCTGATATTACTCTTCATTTCAAACCTAGTCTTTGCACAAACCCATTCACAGAAAGTCTTAGTCTCAGATTTAACCCGAATCAAGCAAGTCGTATCTATCGCTACATCGCCTGATGGAAAAAAGGCCGTTTATGGTCTGAGAACTATTGAGACAAATGCTGATAATGCTTTGGAGTACGATTATCGTACCCACCTATATCTGGTAGATTTACTGGCTGGTAGCGCGCCCAAAGCCTTAACACGTGGCACAGAGAGTGCCTCACAAGCTACCTTTTCGCCTGATGGCAAAACCATAGCATTCGTAAGAGCCACAAAGGGTAAAGGACAGATTTTTATCATGCCTCTGGATGGAGGTGAAGCATGGCAGTTAACTAACTCTAAATATGGTGCTGGCAACCCCTCATTTTCGCCTGATGGTTCAAAAATCCTGTTTAGTGGGGGTATCTCTTTTAATGAATTATTGAAAGATTCAACCCTGAATCCATCGAAAGCAGGGCCGGTATGGTCTTTAGAAAAACCGGGTTTTCCAAAAAATGAGTTCTTGACTAAAGACAAAAAAATCAAGGCTAATCCTGACGGGAATATCGAAGAAATAAGAGCTTATCTGGATAAAGATGTAGAAGATAAGAAAGCCAGAGTAGTAAACCGCCTGAATTTTCAGGGTGAGGCTACTGTAGAACCTGAATTGAGTTTCTCACATATCTTCGTTACAGACGTAAAAGAAAATACCAAAGCTACTCCATTAACAACCGGATTCTGGTCGTATGGACAAGCCACCTGGGCAACAGATGGTAAAAGAGTATTAGCCGTTTGTGGTAAAGATGCCGACCAACACCCTGACCGTGAACAAGAAAGTATAGTCATAAGCATGAATCCGGATGGTTCTGATAGAAAAGTGTTAGTATCTGAAAATGGCAAAAGCTTTTCAGGTATAGAGCCTTCACCAGATGGTAAACTATTGGCTATGACCATGAACACACCAAACTTACTTTCTTTCGGCCAATTAGTGATTGCAAATGCTGATGGTACCAACCGTCAGGTAGTAGATTTTGACCGTGTGCCGGGTAATCTTAAATGGACTTCGGATAATAAATATCTCTATCTGTCTGCTTCTTCTAATGGTGGAATTCCTGTTTTCAGAATGGATGTTAAAACCCGTAAAATTGAGCGCTTAAGCGATTACGAATCAGGGGCAAGCCCATTTGAATTGACCAACGATAAGGTAGTTTTTGCCAAAACGGAAGTTGCCAATCCATCAGAATTATACATGGCTGATTTAACCATGAAAAATGGTGTAAAACTCAGCGCACATAACGATGGCTGGTTGAAAGACAGAAAACTAAGCTATCCTGAAAAACACGTGTACACCAATTCAAAAGGCGAAAAAGTAGACTACTGGATTATGAAACCTACTTTTATGGAAGCAGGTAAGAAATATCCATTATTGTTGAACATGCACGGTGGCCCAACAGCTATGTGGGGACCGGGAGAGCTATCTATGTGGCATGAATTTCAGTATTTCTGTTCACAAGGGTATGGTGTAGTCTATCCAAACCAAAGAGGCTCAGGTGGTTATGGTAAAGAATTTCAGTTTTCTAATTACCGCGATTGGGGTAAAGGTCCACAGGAAGATGCCTTAGGTGCTTGTAGTGCAGCAGCTAAAGAAGCTTGGGCAGATACATCAAAACAAGTAATTACCGGAGGTTCGTATGCAGGATATTTAACAGCATGGATTATTACCCAAGACCATCGTTTCAAAGCCGCATTTGCGCAACGTGGGGTTTATGACCTGACTACTTTCATGGGAGAAGCCAATGCGTGGCGTTTAGTACCAAATTATTTCGGCCTA
Organism: Emticicia fontis; assembly: GCF_054779675.1. NCBI lineage: Bacteria > Pseudomonadati > Bacteroidota > Cytophagia > Cytophagales > Leadbetterellaceae > Emticicia > Emticicia fontis. The sequence continues at coordinate 232,018 of NZ_BAAGXU010000001.1, read as the reverse complement.
CCTTGGGAAGATGAAAAAGTAACCAAAATAGATGCGAATTCGCCTTATACTTTTGTTAATCAGATTAGGACTCCATTTTTAATTAAGCACGGTGAAAACGATTTGCGCACGGGTGTAATCCAATCAGAAATGATGTTCAGAAGCCTGAAATATCTGGGTAAAGATGTGGAATACGTTCGTATGCCGGGTGCTACACATGAACTATCAAGAACAGGTAATGTCCGCCAGAGAATAGATAGAATTTTGAGGATTTATGAATTTTTTGAGCGGTTTGTGGGGGTGAAGTAGTGGCTTCGTTTCTCTACTACCAAAGTTCACCGACTGAAGTCGGTGGCTAAGATAACAAAGGTATTGTCCTCATACATCGCCGGACTTAAGTCCGGCTTACATGAATAATTATTCCTTTGTTAATTTAGACGGCGAATTTTATTCGCTGCTGTGTATACGCTGATATATTCTTACATAAGAAATTTAGAAATGATTGACCTTTTGATCCAATCAAAGATAAGTATGTTTCAATCAGAAGAACTAAAAAAGGATTTAATTCTGTATCTTGATTTTTTGTTATCAAAACAATTTTCAGAGAGTCAATTACAGAAGCGTGTTCCTAAGTTTGGTTCAGGGAAAGGAATGTTTAAAATGGCAAGTGATTTTGATGCTCCTTTAGAAGATTTTAAAGAATATATGTAACCAATTAAAACAAAAAAGGCCTCCCACCGGGAAGCCTTTTTTGTTACTCATATGTTATCTTACTCAGATACTGATTCAGATTCTTTCTTTTTGTTAGAAAGTTTCTTTTTCTCACCTTCTACCATTTGCTCTTTTAAAGCAGCAAGGGCATCAAGATCTCCAAGTGTTGATTTTTCTTCGTTTGAAGAAGCAGTTGCTTCTTTTCCACCTTTTTTCTTAGCTTCTTTTTTCTCGTCTTCCTTAGGAGCTTCCCAGGTTTTAGAGTGAGAAAGCATGATTTTCTTCTCTTCTTTGTGGAACTCAAGCACCTGGAATGGCAATTTCTCACCAGCTTCAGCTACTGTACCGTCAGCTTTAGCCAAATGTTTCAACAAGGCGTATCCTTCGATACCGTAAGGTAGCTCAAGAGTAGCTTGTTTGTCATTTTTAGAGATAATTGTACACTCGTGCTCAGAACCTACTGTGAAGATGTGCTCGAAAGTATCCCAAGGATTTTCTTCCAGGTGTTTGTGGCTAAGGGCTAAACGACGGTTTTCAACGTCAAGCTCAAGTACCACTACTTCAAGCGTATCACCAACTTTCACGAAGTCAGACGGGTGTTTGATTTTCTTAGTCCAAGATAAATCAGATACGTGAACCAAACCATCAATACCTTCTTCTAGTTCAAGGAAGATACCGAAGTTAGTCATATTACGTACAGTACCAGTATGAGTAGTACCAACGCCATATTTGCTCAATAAATCTTGTTTTGTCCAAGGATCTTCAGTCAATTGTTTAATGCCTAAAGACATTTTACGCTCTTCACGGTCAAGAGTCAATACAACTGCTTCGATTTCGTCACCGATTTTCAAGAAATCAGATGGGTTACGTAGGTGTTGTGACCATGACATTTCAGAAACGTGGATAAGACCTTCAACACCCGGTTTCAATTCTAGGAATGCACCGTAATCTGCGATGTTTACAATCTTACCTTTTACTTTCGAACCAACTGACAATCCTTCTGCTAGAGAATCCCAAGGATGAGACTCCAATTGTTTCATACCCAACGAAATACGTTTTTTGTCTTCGTCGAAGTCCAGAACAACCACTTTGATACGTTGATCAAGTTTAAGCAATTCGTTTGGATGGTTGATACGACCCCACGAAATATCAGTAATGTGAAGTAGACCATCAACACCACCAAGATCGATGAACACACCGAAGTTAGTAATGTTTTTAACCACACCTTCCAATACCTGACCTTTCTCCAAGTTATTAAGGATAACCTGACGTTGTGTTTCAAGGTCTTTTTCGATAAGGATTTTGTGAGATACAACTACGTTATCGTTAGTATGGTTGATTTTCACAACCTTAACTTCCATTTTCTTACCAACAAAGATATCGAAATCACGGATTGGTTTAACGTCAATTTGTGAACCTGGCAAGAACGCCTCGATTCCGTATATATCTACAATAAGACCACCTTTCGTACGACGTTTCACGAATGCATCGATGATAGCGTCTTCTGTAAATGATTTTTCGATGTTGTTCCAAGCGGTTAATACTCTTGCTTTTTTGCGAGAGATCACCAACTGACCCATAGCATCTTCTTGTTTTTCGATGAAAACTTCTACCTGATCACCTACTTTTAAGTTAGGTAAATCACGGAACTCAGAAACTGAAACCAAACCATCTGATTTGAATCCAATGTTTAATAATATCTCACGGTCTGTGATACCCACAACCGTAGCCATTACTACATCTTTCTCAGCAACTTCTGTTAGCGTTTCGCTATAAAGTTTTTCTAAATCTGCTTTCTCAGAAGCGGTGTAGCCGCTACCGATACCTCTTTTTGAGACTTTGTCCCAGTCAAATTCTGCAACTTGTGCCATAATTGATTTTAATGCGCCCATTTGTACATCAACCTGCCGGGCTTTCAGGTTAAAATTAGTTTGAAATAATCCTTTGAGAAAATGACTGCAAAGGTACAGTTTTTTCTGACAAAATCCAATATAAATTATTTATTATTAATTAGTTACCATATTTTTTTATTGATAGGGCTTTAAGTGGTAGTTATTCGCCTGTTTTATAAGAAAAATAGCAATTCTGAATACCGAAAAATATTATGCGTGCCGAATATTTTTTAATTTTTTCTCTTTCGTTCTCAATAAAACGTCTTATTTTTACATTAAAAAATACAATACCTGTTCACTGTTAATCAATATTAAAATCTATTATGCCTGTTAAAACACAACCGTATCCCTGGTTAAAATTTTACCCGGAGGGTATACCCCATGAAATCAACCCGGATGCCTACCCCTCGTTATTAGAATTGATGGATGAAGGCTTTAAGAAATATGCCAGTAATGCCGCCTATTCTTGTATGGACAAGGAAATAACATTTGGTCAGCTTGATAAATACTCACGCGATTTTGCAGCTTACCTGCAAAGCACCGGCCTACAAAAAGGCGACCGTCTGGTTATCCAGATGCCGAACTGTCTGCAATATCCGGTAGCAATGTTTGGTGCTTTAAGAGCTGGATTAATCATCGTCAATACCAATCCACTATATACCCCTCGTGAAATGGAACATCAGTTCAAGGACTCTGGTGCAAAAGCTATTGTGATAGTAGCAAACTTTGCCTCAAACCTTGAAAAAGTGATTGATAAAAGTTCTATCAAACACGTGTTCGTGACACAGCTAGGCGATATGCTTGGATTCCCGAAAAAGCAAATCGTAAACTTTGTGGTGAAAACTGTAAAGAAGATGGTGCCAGAATACAATCTGCCACAAGCTATGCCATTTATGAGTGCTGTTAGTAAAGGAGGCAGCCTGAACTGGACAAAACCAAAATTGAAGAACACAGATATGGCATTTATCCAATATACTGGTGGTACCACAGGTGTATCAAAAGGTGCTATGCTAACTCATCGTAATATTATCGCCAATCTGGAGGCTAATCATATATGGCAAAGCGTGATGACTGGCAAGATTAAAGACAGTAAAGTAGTAGTGGTAGCGGCCTTGCCTTTATATCATATCTATGCCTTAACAGTTAATGCGCTCACTTCTTTGAAAACCGGAACAATGAACCTGCTTATCACTAATCCACGTGATTTAGCGGCATTTATTAAAGATTTGAAGAAAAACCCTCCGCATGTTTTCACAGGTTTGAATACATTGTATAATGGTTTGTTGAATCACCCGCAAATCGGAGAAGTGGATTTCAGTAAATTGGTGATTACTTCTGCCGGTGGAATGGCTCTTCAAGGAGTTGTGGCTAACCGTTGGAAAGAAATGACAGGTAATTTACCTGCCGAAGGCTATGGTTTATCAGAAACTTCACCAGTATTGACTTCAAACCCATTAGTAGGCGAAAATAGAATAGGTACTATCGGTATACCTTGGCCAAGTACAGAAATAAGAATATTGAAAGACGATGGCTCTTGGGGAGATGTAGGAGAGGTAGGGGAGATTTGTGCTAATGGCCCACAGGTAATGGCGGGTTATTATAATCGCCCGGATGAAACGGCCAAAGTAATGCTGAAAGATGAGGATGGCAGAGACTGGTTCAAAACAGGTGATATTGGGGTGATGGATGCAGATGGCTACTTCAAGATTGTAGATAGAAAAAAAGATATGATTCTGGTATCAGGCTTTAATGTCTATCCGAATGAGATTGAAGATGTAGTAGCTACTTGTCCGGGAGTATTGGAGGTGGCTTGTATTGGGGTACCAGACGAAAAATCGACGGAAGCTGTAAAAGTATTCATCGTGAAGAAAGACCCGAATCTGACAGCCGAACAGGTAAAAGCCTATTGCAAACAAAACCTGACAGGTTATAAATGTCCGAAACACATAGAATTCCGTACCGAATTGCCTAAGACCAATGTTGGTAAGATATTGCGTAGGGCTTTGAAGGAGGAAACTAAATAAAATTGTGGCGCGAGCTTCCAGCTCGCAGTTGACATCGAAAACAAAATAGACTCTGATACTGCGAGCTGGAAGCTCGCGCCACAAGAAATCTATAAAAAATGCCCTCTTATCGTAAGATTGAGGGCATTTTTGTTGATGAAGCTATTGCGACTTAAGCGGGTATTCTATCAATTGAACCCATTACTTTTTTCATAAAGGTGTTAGCGGCATCTTTTTCTGGCATGCCGTCGGCTATCATTTGGTGTACTTCCAATGCTCCACAGAAATTAGAGATGAGTTCTCCAATCACGTCTACTTCTTCGTCTTTCAAAGACGGAGTTTCAGAAATATTTTCCAATACTTTAATAGCTGCCTCAATTTCAGCTACCGAAGAAGTACGCTGAATTTGTCTAATTAAGGGTAATTTCATCTATCAAAGATTTTAATTGTTCTTCTTTATTAGTCTGTACCTGATTTACCAATTGTCCGCCTTTAAAGCTGGCGAATGTTGGTAAATTGTTTACCGAAGCCAGTTTTCTTGAGGATGGGAACTTCTCGGCATCCACAATCACGAAAGCAGTGCCTTCATTGTCGTTCGACAGTCTTTTGAATTTTGGTTTCATCAGTCTGCAATTCCCACACCACGAAGCCGAAAATTGCACCATTACTTTGTCGTTTTGGGCTACTATCTCAGCTAAATTATCTTCTGCTAATTCAATCAACATAATTGTAAGAATTTTAAAGATGGATAAATTAGTTTTGTGAGAAGTAGCTAGCCACACCTGCATTGGTTGCTTCCATAGCAGCTTCACCTTCTTCCCAGTTAGCAGGGCAAACCTCACCATATTTCTCTACGTGCAATTGTGCATCTAATAAGCGAAGATACTCATCGATATTACGTCCTAAAGGTAAATCGTTGATTGATTCGTGACGCACGATACCTTCTTTATCAATCAAAAACGTACCACGGAATGCTACCGGATTACCTACAAAAGACCATGTTCTGGTTTCGTTATTGAATATATACTCACCACCCAAAACACCGGAGTTTAACGAAACAACTTTAGAAGCATCAGCAATAATCGGGTAAGTAATGCCCTGGATCCCACCTTGTTCTTTTGGGGTATTCAACCAGGCTAAGTGTGTTTCTTCTGTATCAGTTGAACAACCTACTACTACGGCTCCTCTTTTTTCGAACTCACCTAATTTCTCTTGAAAAGCATGCAATTCAGTTGGACATACGAAAGTGAAATCTTTCGGGTAGAAGAATAAAATCACATACTTTTTACCTAAATATTGGTCTAAACTGAAGTTTTCAACGATTTCTTCTCCATCGATTACAGCACCTGTATTAATGTGCGGATATTTTTTACCTACTAATGCCATTGTATTATTATAATTTTTATTGGGTACCTACTTGAGAAAACCAACACAAAAAAATACAAAAAATTGGTATCGGTCTATCTATTATTTGAATGTTCTATTAAGTTCTTTTAATAGTCCAATAGCATTTCAAAGGTATATTCGATAAAAGAAACTAAATATGACAGTTGTCAGGAATGGGGGAATAGTGCAATTTTGCTAATATTTGGTAATTGGATTTTTATTAGATTGGGATTTTGTGAGAGATTGATTATAGTAGAGAAGAACAGCTTTTAATAGAGATTTTTAAATACACCTTAATTTTGTAAAACACACTTTTAAAGTGTAAAATTGGTTATATTTGTATATAAACTTCAGGAAAGATGGCAACGGGAACAAGTGATTTTTTACCAAGACTTATCCGTCATAAACCTGCTCGTAAATATACTTTAGAAGAATATTTACGAAAGGAGGGTAATTCGACCTATAAACATGAGTTTATTAATGGCGAAATAATTAAGATGCCTAACGCAAGATATAATCATAATTTGATAGCCATGAATGTGGCTGTTGAAATGACTAATACCATTGAAGAATCAGAGAAAAATTATCTGGTTTTAGGTTCTGACCAGAAAATATATCTACCTGTTCTTGATGAAAGCGTCTATGCAGATACTCTAGCCGTTTGTGAAAAACCGTTATTCTGGGACGACGATGATTTATTGTTGATAAATCCGATTTTAGTGGTAGAAGTTTTGTCAAAATCAACACAGCGTTATGACAGAACGGGTAAGTTTGATAAGTATAAAACACTAGAGTCATTCAAAGAATATGTAATGATTCGTCAGAATGAATGTTATGCGGAAGTCTGGTATAGAGAACGTCCCGGACTTTGGCATGAAACAATTGTAACGGATATTGATGGCAAATTACCTCTTCAATCCCTCGGAATAGAAATCTCCATGAAGCGGATTTATAAAAATGTAAGTTTTGCTATTTAAAGGCTATAGCTCCTCAAACAAAGTTTTGCAGTGATTTTTACTTGCCTCTGCTCAAAAATCATTTAAACCTGTAACTTTGCGAACTTATTTTTAAAATGCGTGATTTAGTAGTAATTAATTACTAAAATCACACAATACCATTACCTATGCAAAAATACACTGTTACAGCAGCCTTGATTTATGCCAATGGCCCTATTCATATCGGGCATCTGGCGGGTTGTTATATTCCTGCTGATATTTATGTGCGTTATCTTCGTTCTACAGGTGCCGATGTAGCTTTCATCAGCGGTACTGACGAACACGGCGTACCTATTACCGTTAAAGCTAAGAAAGAAGGCAAAACGCCACAGCAAGTAGTAGATTTTTACTACGAACAAATCAAAAAGTCATTTGCTGATTTTGGTATATCGTTCGACATTTACTCACGTACATCTAATCAGACACATCATCAGCTTTCACAAGAGATTTTTACAACTCTATACGATAAAGGCTATTTTGATGAAGAAACTAGCGAGCAGTATTATGATGAAGTAGCTCAACAGTTTCTGGCTGATAGATACATTGCCGGAGAGTGTCCAGTTTGTGGCAATCCGAATGCGTATGGTGACCAGTGTGAGAATTGTGGTTCTACGCTTTCTCCGACCGAATTGAAGAATCCACACTCTACGCTATCAGGTTCAAAACCTGTGATGAAGCCCACTAAAAACTGGTATCTGCCGCTTGATCGTATGCAGCCTGACATAGAAAAATATGTCAACAGCCATAAAGAGTGGAAGACCAATGTTTTTGGTCAATGCCAATCGTGGTTAAAAGAGGGATTAAGACCTCGCGCCATGACTCGTGACCTTGACTGGGGTATTAAAGTACCTTTGCCAGATACAGAAGGGAAAGTACTCTATGTTTGGTTTGACGCACCTATCGGCTATATTACTTTCACGAAAGAATGGGCCGACCAGAACGGTAAAAACTGGGAAGATTATTGGAAGAATAAAGACACCAAACTGGTGCACTTCATAGGAAAAGATAATATTGTTTTCCATTGTATTATTTTCCCTGCGATGTTGATGGCTGAGGGAAGTTATATTTTGGCCGATAATGTACCTGCGAATGAATTTATGAATCTGGAGGGAAATAAAATTTCTACCTCAAGAAACTGGGCGGTTTGGTTGCACGAATATCTGGAAGAGTTCCCTGGTAAACAAGACGAACTGCGATACGTATTATCAGCCAACGCGCCAGAAACTAAGGACAGTGAGTTTACCTGGAAAGACTACCAAACCCGTGTGAATAGTGAATTAGTAGGGGTTTTCGGAAACTTCGTGAATCGTGCCTTGGTATTAACTCACAAAAACTTTGGTGGGGTTGTTCCTGCGAAAGGTGAATTGATAGAAGTGGATACAAAGGTTTTAGAAGAACTAATCGCTTTCCCGAAAACAATTGGCGAAGCTATCAGCAATTATAAATTCCGTGAGGCATTGAATTTAATCATGGATTTGGCTCGCTTAGGAAATAAGTATCTGGCAGAAACCGAACCCTGGAAAGAGAAAGACCCTGAAAGAGTAGGTAGCATCATGAATATTGCTTTGCAGATAAGTGCAAGCCTAGCAATTGTGAGTGAGCCGTTCTTGCCTTTCACGGCTGCTAAAATCTTTGAAATGCTGAACCTTGACCCACAACAATGGGATTCGGCAGGTAGAGTAGATTTATTGGCGGCTGGTCATAAACTGAACCCTGCACAATTGCTATTCACAAAGATTGAGGATAGTGTCGTAGAAAAACAGGTGCAGAAATTATTAGATACCAAGAAGATGAACGAAGTAGAAGCTAAAAAGAAAGAAGACGAAACAAAGGCAGTGCCTGAGTTGAAAGCTACCATTCAATACGATGATTTCGCTAAACTGGATATTCGTGTAGGTACTATCTTGGAAGCAGAAAAAGTAGCAAAAAGTGATAAACTATTGAAGTTCCTGATAGATGATGGTATCGAAAAAAGAACGATTCTGAGTGGTATTGCCAAATACTTTACACCAGAAGAAATGATAGGCAAACAGGTAACTTTCTTGGCAAATTTAGCCCCTCGTAAAATGATGGGTGTGGAATCAAACGGTATGATTCTGATGGCAGAAGACCGCGACGGAAGTCTGGCTCTTTTGCAACCACACAAAGCCGTTTGGAATGGTGGGCCTGTGAGTTAAGACACAAATAAATCATACTATAATGAAAACGGGACTTGGCAATAAGTCCCGTTTTCATTATATACCTTACACCCCAGCCTTCACAAAAGGCATCTTGGTAACTACCGCTTTCAACAGTTTATCTCTTACTTTAATAAATACTTCTGTTCCGGCTTTTGAGAATTCAGTGGGTACATACCCCATTGCAATACCTTTTTGCAAAGTCGGTGACATCGTACCAGAAGTAATTTCCCCCAATCTATTGCCTTCTGCATCACAGATTTCGTAGTGCGAACGAGGAATACCTCTATCAATCATTTCCAGACCTACTAATTTGCGTTTCAAACCTGCTGCTTTCTGTGCTTGTAAATTAGCAGAGTTAATAAAGTTTTTATTGAATTTAGTAACCCAGCCTAAGCCTGCTTCCAGTGGAGAAGTAGTGTCAGTAATATCATTGCCATATAAGCAATAACCCATTTCCAGACGTAAAGTATCTCGGGCACCTAAGCCGATTGGTTTAATATCAAATTCGGCACCTGCTTCAAATATCGCATTCCATAATGCTTCGGCGTGCTGATTTTCTACATATACCTCAAAACCGCCTGCACCTGTATAACCTGTTGCGGATACTAAAACCGGTTCGATTCCTGCTACTTTACCCGACTTGAAAGTATAGTAATCCATAGATGCTAAATCTATATCGGTTAATTTCTGTAAAGTCGGAAGTGCTTTTGGCCCTTGAATGGCAAACAGACAGGTAGTATCAGATAAATTTTTCATAGGTACATTATCTGTATTATGGCTCTGAATCCAATCCCAGTCTTTTTCAATATTAGAGGCATTTACTACCAGATAATACCATTCGTCAGTGAAACGATATACCAGTAAATCATCTACAGCACCACCTTGTTTATTAGGCATATAGCTATATTGTACCTTACCATCATATAAAACAGAGGCGTCATTGGCCGATATTCTTTGAATCAGGTCAAGCGCTTTTTTTCCGGTCAACATAAACTCACCCATGTGAGATACATCAAAAACACCTACACCATTGCGCACGCAATTATGCTCTTCGATATCAGACGAATAACGAACAGGCATCAGGAAGCCTGCAAATGGCACCATTTTTCCACCGATTTTTTCGTGTAAATCACTAAGCGGGATTTTCTTTATTTCTGTTGAGTCCATGTATTTTATAATTGATAAGTTCTGGCGACAAAATTAGATAAAATATCTGTTTATAAACTCGTGTAATAAAAAAAGTAGAAACATGGCTATCATGTTTCTACTTTATATTGATTCATATCCTGTTTATTAATTAGGATTTTGATTCTGATTGTTGAACTGCTCTGTAATTACCTTACGAAGCTGCTGATGCGGACGAAGTCCGTTATTGCGGTATACTTTCGGCGTTTTATCTGAATTAGAATCCTGCGCATTGCGCATCTGACGAACCGAAGCAGTTCTGAACTCTTCGTATTCATCATCCGTCATTTCTCCACGATTAGCACCACCTTTCGCTACACCATCGTTGAAAGAGTTAATGCGACGATCCTGATCTGCCAATCTGGCGTGCTCAAGCATACCTAAAATCTCAGCTGAAAGATTTTTCTTTTCTTCTTTCAATTCGCCTATACTTGGTAGATTCGCCAAATCGTTTTCTAAAATATTCTTTTGTGCGGTTTGCTCTGATAAAACTTTCTCAGCCGCTTTTAATTCTTCGGTCAGTTTTATATTTTTCTTACGCAAACGTCTGATAGTTGGCCCGGATTGCAGCCATCTATACCAATAAGACTGCATCACAGGTAGGGCAATTCCTAAACAGATAGCACCGGCAATGGCAAACAAAATACCACTCAACACGAACGACATCAAAGCCCATGGACTATTCACTAAATCTATATTCAGTTTGTCATAAGCTTTTAGTTGCTCATCCATTTTCTGAATCAATGCCTGATTATCAGACGGCTGAGCCGAGGTTGGGTCTAAAGGCGTGCTGTTTACCTGCAAAGCCTTTATCTGCTTGTTGATACCGTCTTTGAGTTTATCAGTTCTATAAGCTTCATAACGGAACCAGCCTAAAACCAACATTGTACCGATAGAGAATACTAACAAGAAGCCCTGGAAAACGCCATATACTTTCTTGGTTTTGGCATTATAATCAGTCAGATAAGGTTGTTCTACCAGACGCTCATAAGCAGGTTTCAACAGGATAGACAACATGGCCAAACCGATAGCAAATGCCCAAGCTTCAAAGGAATTACGGATATTAAGTGCATAAGCCACAATTTCGTGCGAGATAATCAAATCACCCGATACGAAAGCTATACCTGCCAATAAATAAAGAATACCAGCAAACAATGAATAGGGAGATTCTGATTTTTTACGCTTTTCGTCCAGAAAATTGATTCTTTCAGTATTACCGTCAATTTCTTTCTGAATATAGCCTATGTGTTGCGCCTGTGTATTAACTGCCAGTGTATGCTCCTGAAATTTGCTATAAGCCTCTTTCTGGGTTTCTTTACTGTGTTTAATGGTTTCATCAATTTCAGCTATCTCCTCACGTTTTTCGGCAATGCGATCTTGCAACCACTCATAGCTGACATGGCTCGAAAGGAAACTCTCATAAGTTGCCTTATCAACGTTTTCAACACCGGTAATGTACCCATGCTGAAAATCTCCGTTATAATAATTTTCGTTTTCTTTTTCCATGCGTATTTATGCTTTTTTAGCTCTCATGTGTTGAACAATTATTCTAAAATCTTTTTGATTTGCTTGTCGGTCAATTTTTCACGATAGCTTCTGGCCAGGTTAAATTCACTTTCAAACAATTTGATCATCATATCACGTCTCTCATTCAAACGTTTTAATTCAGCTTCTGGTGCCTTTAGTTCATCAACAATCTTCCATTTCTGCACTCTTAAATCATCGATTTCATTTTTTAGCTGATTTTGTTCCACATCCCATTCGCTTGCTTTGTTTACTTTATCGCTTTTCAATTGTCTGTTATTCAGCCACATACTCACATCATTTTTGGTGATGGTCAGGTTACTTAATAGTAGTTTCCCTGCAAACAGGAACAGGAAGAACGTAAACAGTAACAAAGCCAATGCGCGCGCAGTTGACTGATGCTCCAATGCCTGTACAAATACAAAAACTGACGCGGCCAAAGGCATACCTACTTCTTCTAAGGCATTTCTCCACGAAACAGGCGTATCTTTTTCATGGAATAATGATTTCGGGTTAAATAGGTTGAACATACCAGCCAGCAAAACGCCCAAAGCAATAAAAAAGTGATTCTGCGGAAAATTCGGCTGGATAGATTCATCTATCAGGTAATAATTACCTACACACATTGCCAAAGACAATAAAAGCCCTACGATGGTACGAGGAAGATAATGATTAGCCGCTTCGCGATTTTCAAGTATCTGGGCTTTGCCTTTCAGCTCGTCAATGCGGGTTTCTTTTTGGCCGATAAAAAGATTTAGCTCACCAATTTTCTCTGATAGATATTCAACTGTCTTTTCTAAATCGGCTGTTTTATGTGAAAAATAGTTTTTTATGGCACCAGTTTTCTCTTCCGCTTTCGAGTCTGACAAACCAAAAATTACTCCTTCGTCTCTAAGGGCGTCTTCGTTTTCTAACCAAAAGGGAGTTAAAGGAATGTCTGTAGCTTGGGCAGGTACTTCTGCAATAGGCGCAACCGGATTGTTTATTTCATTCTGAGGTTCGGTTGTTACAGCAGGCACCTCGTTTTTTGGTATTTCTGATGGTATTTCAGAGCGGAACCAGTTTTTTAAACGATCGAGGAAAGACATGGGTTAATTGGTGTTTTAATCATCTCCCCAATTTTATATGGAATAATAGCCTTTGTGGGAAATGAATCGTATTTACTTCTTAAAAAATACAATATGGCTTATGGATAACAAATATTAACCGACATAATTGCCATTATAACTCGAAATTCAGAAAAATATTTTGATTTTCTTTAAATAATTGTGAAGAATGGCTTCTGCGAGGGCTATATGGTCTTTTTTTCTTGTTTTTATCCTAATTTGATTATATCAGTTCCATATGTATAAATTATTGATTCTAATGAGCTGAAAATGGCAAAGTTTATATTAAAAAATAGCTGAATTCGTGCGCTAAATAAGTTTAAAAGCTACTTTCTCGAAGCTTTTTCGTAGGTTTGCTTCTGAAATAGTATTATTGGTTTTTAATCGGCCACTATATGTTACTCGACTTCTTTTATAATCTCTCGATACGTGCTTATGTTGCCTTGTTGAAGCTTATTGCGCCTTTCAATAAGAAGGCAAAACTTTGGGTAGACGGTAGAGATAAGCTTTTTCATAAGATAAAACTGGATGTCGAACGTAGACAGTTAAGATCAAGGAGTGCAAAGGTGGCGTGGTTTCATTGTGCTTCTTTAGGAGAGTTTGAGCAGGGGCGTCCGGTAATTGAGGCTTTCAGGAAACAATACCCTGATTATAAAATTGTATTGACTTTTTTCTCTCCGTCAGGTTATGAGATACGGAAGAATTACTCAGGAGCAGATTATATTTATTATTTACCTGCCGATACGCCTGAAAATGCTAAGGATTTTGTGAAAATAGTTGAGCCGGATATTGTTTTCTTTGTAAAATATGAATTTTGGAAAAATTACCTGACCGAACTACAAAAGTGTAAAATTCCTGTCATTTTGTTTTCTGCCATTTTCAGACCTAATCAGGTGTTTTTTAAGTTTTATGGCGGCTTTTACCGGGAACTACTTCATAAATTCAAGCATATTCTGGTGCAGAATGAGAGTTCATTAGAACTACTGCAAAGCATTGATATAGACAATGCGAGTCTGGCAGGTGATACTCGCTTCGACCGTGTGAAACAGATTGTAGACAACCGAAAGACGATTCCGGAAGTTGAGCAGTTCAAAAATGGGCAGCAGATATTTATCATTGGCTCAGCGTGGCAGACAGATATGGACGTGATAATTCCGATGATTAATGAATTAAAGGACGGTACTAAATTTATCGTAGCTCCACATGAAATTCATGATGCAGAAATTGACATCTGGCGAAAACAGTTGACCGCGAAATCGGTACTGTTTTCTGATACTGACGAGGTGAAAGATTTAGGTACTTATGAGGTCCTTTTTATTGACAATATTGGTATGCTTTCTTCACTTTACCAATATGCAGAATATGCGTTTATTGGCGGTTCTTTTGGAAAAGGATTACACAATATCTTAGAAGCTGCTACATTTGGAATGCCGATTTTCTTTGGAAACAAAGCCTATCAGAAATTTCAGGAGGCTAACGAATTGATTCAGGCAGGAGGTGCTTTTCCGGTAGAGAATATGGAAGCGTTGAAAAGTTTGTATCAGGCACTAAAAGCCAATGAAAAGAACCGAGAAAAGACAGCTAAAATATGTAGCAATTATGTATTGAATAATGTAGGTGCTACGCAGAAAATTATGGGAGTGGTTGAAAGCATAGTAAAGAAATAAACTTACTTTGCTTTCAACTATTTAATTCTTCACAATCATGTAGACACCTATCACGGTTACTATCCCGCCAATAATCCGCATCAGACTGATAGGGTGTATTTTAAAACCTAACAGCCCAAAATGGTCGAGTGTCATGGCAGTAATTAACTGACCAGCCACTATTAAGGCAAGCATATTGGCTGAACCAACTTTCTGAATGCTTAGAATAACCGTAGTTACAAAGAAAGCACCTAAAAGTCCACCCATCCATTTCCACCAGACAACCGATTTAAGTGTTGCCAGCGAGGGAATAGGTTCTTTAAAAAAAGGAGTAATCAGAATCAGACTTATCAAACCAATAGAAAAAGAAATGATGGCCGAATAAATCGGATTCTGAATAGTTTTGCGGAGTTCAGCATTAATACCTGACTGAAGGCTATTAGTAACTCCGCAAAGAATAGCGAAAAAGTAAAAAATGATATTCATTAATGGTTGTTTTATTCTTCTATTGGCATAAAAGCAATATCTTCATAAATATCTTCCAAAGACAATACTATATCTAACTTTTCCAGATTGATTGCCTGATTAAGCTCAACAAAATCTTCATACTGCCATTGAAAATCATTCAGACGACTATATAATTCAATTCGCACTTCATTCTGCGAAACCAGTATATGGTATTGAACAGAGCAGATAGATTTATATTGTCTCAACTTAAAATCATGGTCATATCCAGTCGTTGACTCACATAAAACCTCAATAATTAAGCTTGGACGACGAATAAAAAACTCTTGCTTTGAATCACTAGGATTACAAGTAAGCATTACATCTGGATAAATATAACCATCACGCTGAATTGTTTCCAACTTCACACTCTCAGTAAAGATATCACATCCTCTCTTTCTGACAATTGGCAATAAGCGGTTTGCAATATTTCCTACGATCCGATTATGATTTAAGGTAGAACCCTCTAACTCAAAAATTTTACCCTTATAATATTCATATCTTAGTTGGCTGATTTCTTCCAATTCAAAATACTCTTCTACTGAATAATATTTTTTTAAATCAGCCTGTCCCATAATATGATGTAGGTTTAAAGAATAACCTTTTCCAACATTGTGATATATAACTGGATACCCTCTACTATTTCATCTATATGCACATATTCATCAGCAGTATGTGAACGGGCTGAATCGCCGGGTCCCATTTTCAGAGACGGACAATCTAATAAAGCCTGATCAGAAGTAGTTGGTGAGCCATAGGTATTACGTCCCATAGAGATACCAGCCTGCACAATCGGGTGTTCCATCGGGATACTTGATGGGCGCAGACGGATTGAACGTGGGATTACCTCACTACCTATATTTTTCTTAACCGTTTCAATAATCTCTTCCAGAGTATATTGCTCTGTTACCCGAATATCTACTGTAAACTTACAGGTATCAGGCACTACATTGTGTTGCGTTCCGGCATTGATAATGGTAACTGTCATTTTGATAGGTCCCAGATTTTCAGATACTTTCGGGAATTGATAAGTCTGAAACCAGTTAATATCCTGAATGGCTTTATAAATCGCATTTTCACCCTCGTTTCTTGCCGCATGCCCTGATTTGCCATGTGCATTACAGTCTAGTACCAACAACCCTTTTTCTGCCACTGCCAGATGCATTTGCGTAGGTTCGCCTACAATAGCAAAAGAAATTTCCGGTAATTCAGGTGCTACCATTTCAAGTCCTTCACGTCCTGAAATTTCTTCTTCGGCTGTAGCAGCCATAATGACATTATAAGTTAAATCATCACGGTAATAAAAATAGCAAAAAGTAGCGATTAATGAAACTAAACATCCACCGGCATCATTGCTTCCTAATCCATACAATTTGCCATCTTTCAATAGTGGATTGAATGGATTCAATGTCCAGGATGGATTAGGTTTTACCGTATCGTGGTGAGAGTTTAATAAAACAGTTGGTTTGTTGGCGTCGAAAAACTTGTTTCTTGCCCATATATTATTTTTCTTTCTGCGATAAGGAATATTTCTTTCACGGAAAAATTCTTCGATAATAGCGGCCGTTTCATCTTCCTGCTTACTAAAGGATTCGGTCTGGATTAAATCTTTCAGTAATTCAATCGCGTCATTTGTTAATGTCTCAACCAGATTGGAATTTTGAATCATATTTTGTGATGTTGTAATTATGCTGCAATTTAAAGAATAATTTGTGTTCCGCTTTGTCCTTGGGCAACTGCTTGCTGTAATTCATCAGCATGGCAGATAATTACTTTCGAAACTCCTTTTTGTAAAGCTGCAAAAGCATTATCCAGTTTCGGAATCATACCCGCATTAATGGTTCCCGAAGCCTTATATTCAGCATAGCTGGCAGGTGTCAGGGTCGGAATCACCGAGTCATTATCTTCCGGATCTGAAAGTACACCTTTTTTCTCAAAGCAATAAATCAGATTTACCTCAAAATGATTTGCCATCGCAACGGCCACCGATGAGGCCTGTGTATCCGCATTGGTGTTCAGAATATTCCCGTCTTTATCAAAAGTCAATGGCGCAAAAACCGGAGTCAGTTGATTGTCTATAAAGTTTTTGATGATGGCATCATTTACTTTTTCTACATCTCCTACATAACCATAGTCAATTTCTCGCACCGGGCGTTTTTTAGCCAATATTACTCCTGCATCAGCACCAGTCAGCCCGATAGCATTGCAATCTAATGCCTGTAATTGGGCCACAATCTGCTTATTTACTAATCCACCGTATACCATCGTGACTACTTCCAGCATGGGCAGGTCAGTAATACGGCGACCTTCCACCATTTTGGTTTCTACATCTAGTTTTACCGCTATTTTGGTAGCAATTTTACCACCGCCATGAATCAGTGCTTTGGCATCAGCCAATGCCGAAAAGTCTTTCAGAAACTGAGCTAAAGCTCGAGGATTGTCTATGACATTTCCACCGATTTTTATAATGTTAAGTTTTTGCTTCATTTATTATTTATATTTGCCAGCGAGGTTAGTTGGAAAGTTATTATAAAAAATAGTATTTGATAAAACCCCATCCCCAACCCTTCTCCAGCAATGGGGAAGGGGGTTAAAGTCCCTCTCCACATTGTTGGGGAGAGGGATTTAGGGTGAGGGGTTTAATTATTCCCCAAAATTACACATGAAATTAGAAACTCTTAGCATTCATACCGGAAATCATGGCGAGCCTACTACCGGAGCCCTTGTACCGCCCATTATTCTTTCTACTACTTTTGAGCGTGGCGAAGATGGAAATTTTGTAGAAGGAAGAGATATTTATGCCCGTGCCTCTAATCCTAACCGACGGATGTTGGAAGAAAAACTGGCAGCTTTGGAGGGTGGAACAGATGCTATTGCGTTTTCATCAGGTCAGGCGGCTACTATGAGCGTTTTTCATGCTTTGGGAACCAATAGCCATGTCATTCTGCCGGATGATATTTATTATGGCACCCGATATATGATAGAAAGCTTGTATTCGCACTGGGGCATGACCTGCACACCTGTAGATATGACCGATATCAGCCATATAAGAAAGGCGATAAAGAAAAACACCAAACTTATCTGGATAGAAACGCCTTCAAATCCAAGCCTTAAAGTGACCGATATTCAGGCAGTAGTAAAACTGGCTAAATCAAAGAATATTCTGACAGGTTGTGATAATACCTGGGCAACTCCTTATTTTACCAAACCTTTTGATTTTGGGGTAGATATTATCATGCACTCTACTACCAAGTATTTTGGTGGACATTCTGATATATTAAGTGGCTGTATTATTGTAAATGAAAGTCTGCCACAAGATTTAAAAGCCAGAATCAGAAATTTCCAGACTACCGGTGGTGTGATTCCTTCCCCTTTTGATTGTTGGTTGTTGTTTCGTAGCCTATCTACCTTTGCTATTCGTATGCCTGTGCACGCACAGAATGCCATGAAACTGGCTCTGTTTCTGGAGACTTATCCGCAGATAGAAAAAGTAAATTATCCGGGTTTGAAAGCGAATGAATTTCACAAAGTAGCAAAGAAACAAATGCAGAATGGCTTTGGTGGGATGATGTCAATTCTGGTGAAAGGCGGACAAGAAGCTGCTTTAAAGCTGACTTCAAATTTAAAATTAATCAAACATGCAACGAGTCTGGGTGGAGTGGAGACTTTAATAGAACATCGTAAAACGGCAGAGGGAGCACATTCGGTTAGTCCGGATAATCTATTACGCATTTCGGTAGGTATCGAAAATATTGAGGATTTAATTGAGGATTTCAGACAAGCACTGGCTCAATTATAAACCTCCATTCAATAAAATAACCCATTATGGGTTAAATAAAACTCGAACCAATTCGTTTACTTCGCAGTTTACTTAGTTTATATATCTGTCGATACAGACAATTTACTTTAACCAAACGGGTTTCTATTTCTAACAAAAAACTAAACAATGAAAAAAATACTTTTTGCTTTTTTCTTATCCCCTTTTCTTCTTCAAGTCCATGCACAAGATTTAAAAACTAAGCCTAACTGGCAAAATCTTGATTTTGAAAAAGACGGTGTTCGTGGTATGAGTGTAGAACGGGCCTATCAGGAGTTACTCAAAGGAAGAACTTCCAAAACTGTGGTGGTGGCCGTGATTGATGGTGGAACAGATGTAAACCACGAAGACCTGAAAGATAAAATATGGGTAAACAGCAAAGAAATTGCAGGCAATGGCAAAGACGATGATAAAAACGGTTTTGTGGATGATGTGAATGGCTGGGATTTTCTGGGCGGTAAAGACGGACAGGATGTAAACCATGAGCAAGTGGAGCTGACCCGTATGCTGAAACAATACAAAGATAAATTCGGTGATAAGCCTTCTAAAAAACTGATTCGTAAAAATCAGGCTGAATATGATTTGATGGGCAAATTGCAGAAAGAATATGAAGAAAAACGTGCAGAAGCAGAACAATATGCTCCTTTCTATGCACAGCTCTATAAAAACTATACAGAGTCAGAAACGGTTTTGAAAAACTATCTGAAAGTAGATAACCTGACTAAAGAAAATATTACAGGTATTGACGAAAACAATGTTGATCGTACAGTGAGAGCGGCTAAGCGTACCTTAGAGAAATTTTTGGAATTAGGCGCAACAGGTAACGATATTAAAGAGGCAGTAGAACACTACGAAAGCGAGTTGAAATATAACTATAACCTTGATTTTAATGCACGTACTGTGGTAGGCGATAATCCTGATAAATTGCAGTATGGTGAATATGGTAATAATGAAGTAACAGGCCCGGACGGTATGCACGGCACACACGTGGCAGGTATTATTGGTGCGAATCGTAATAATAACTTAGGTATTCTGGGTGTAGCTGATGACGTGAAGTTAATGATTGTTCGTACTGTACCTGATGGTGATGAAAGAGATAAAGATGTGGCCAATGCGATTCGTTATGCGGCTGATAATGGTGCACAGATTATCAATATGAGTTTCGGGAAACCATACTCTCCAGAGAAAAAATGGGTAGATGAAGCCGTGAAATATGCGCAATCGAAAGGGGTATTGTTAATTGCAGCCGCAGGGAATGATAACCTGGATATTGATGTAGACGTACATTACCCAACAGCCACTTATGAAAACGGACAAAAAGCAGAAAACTGGATTTCGGTAGGTGCTTTATCTTGGAAAAACGCACCAGATGCCGTGGCTGAGTTTAGCAACTTTGGCAAAAAAGGAGTAGATATATTTGCACCGGGTGTAGATATTTACTCAACCGTGCCGGGTTCTAAATATGAAGAAAAAAGTGGTACCAGCATGGCAGCCCCTGCCACTACAGGTGTAGCAGCTTTATTGAAATCATATTTTCCTGAGTTAACTGCGGCTCAGCTTAAAAAGATTATCCTGGAATCATCAGTGAAAGTACCTGATTTCAGAGTATATAAACCTGGCTCTAAAGAAATCGTGAAATTCGAAGATTTATCATTGACTGGTGGGATTGTCAATGCATACAATGCTGTGAAAATGGCCAAAGAAATGTTGAAAGTAGAATAACAAATGTTTAAATTAATATCTGAATCCGTAGTAGCCTCTACTGCGGATTTTTTATTTTATCAAAATGAGACAATAACAGGTGAGTGAATGAGGGTAATATGTAGTAAATCTTTTAATTTGCAGAATAGTACAAGAAATTATTAATAAAATTAAAAATGAAATTACTACTTAACCTATTTATTTATCTGATAAGCGCCAGTGTCTTTGCGCAAAGCATCAGCCTCTATGATTTAAGCTGCGAAAATAGAACAAACCCTATTGGTCTGGATGTCAAAAATCCTCGTTTTACCTGGAAGATAACAGGCGCAAGCAGAAACATTACCCAAACAGCCTACCAAATTCAGGTGGCTACTACGAATGATTTTGCCAAAAAGAGTCTTGTATGGGATTCAGGCAAAGTGAATTCTGACGAATCGGTGCTGCAAACCTATCAGGGGCCAGCCCTGAAATCTGGGCAAAAGTATTACTGGCAGGTAAAAGTCTGGGATAATCAATCGCAGGAATCAAAATGGAGTGCAGTGTCTTTCTGGCAAACCTCCTTATTAGATCCTGCTTCTGAAATCACTGCTCAATGGATTTCATCGGGTATCAAGGGAGATAGTGCCTATGGCTTGGTGCCACAATTCAGAAAGACATTCGGCGCAGCGAAGAAAATCAAATCAGCTACAGCTTATATTTCCGCAAAAGGTTTATACGAAGCCTATATTAATGGGTTCAGAGTCGGCGATGCTTACCTGACACCGGGTTGGACAAGCTATAATAAACGCTTATTATACCAGACCTATGATGTGACCAAGCTCGTTGGTCAAGGGAAAAATGCGATTAGCGTTAGTCTGGGCAATGGGTGGTATAGAGGTGAATTAGGCTGGGAGAAGCGCACAGGTTTCTATGGCAAAGAAACCGCGCTGATATGCCAGATAAATATCACCTATGAAGATGGCAAAACCGAAACAGTGATTTCTGATGGTTCATGGAAGGTATCCACTGGACCAATCGTCTTCTCAGAAATTTATGACGGTGAAGTATACGACGCCAGATTAGAAAAAACAGGTTGGACAAAGATTCTCTATAATGATTCAAACTGGCAACCAGTGGTAGTAAAAGATTTTCCGAAAGATGTATTGTTTTCATCAAATCATGAATTAATTACCAAGCATGAGAGCTTCAAACCTATAAAAATATTGACGACCCCTAAAGGCGAAAAAGTGCTGGACTTCGGGCAGAATCTGGTAGGTTGGGTGCAAATGAAAGTTTCGGGTAATGCAGGAGATAAAGTAGTACTTTCTCATTCAGAGGTGTTGGACAAAACCGGAGGATTGTATTTTGATAACCTGAGAAATGCCTTGGCGCAGGATACTTATATTATGAAAGGGCAAGGCGTTGAAACTTTTGAGCCACATTTCACTTTCCATGGATTCAGATATGTGCGGGTAGAAGGATTGAAAGGAGATTTGAATCCTGATAATTTTACTGCCTTTACCTTATATTCAGATATGAAGCCGACGGGTAATTTTGAATGCTCAAACCCAATGGTGAACCAATTACAAAAGAATATTCAATGGGGGCAAAAAGGGAATTTCCTGGATGTGCCAACCGATTGTCCGCAACGTGATGAGCGTTTGGGTTGGACGGGTGATGCAGAGGTTTTCTCTCGTACTGCCGCTTTCAACTTTAATGTCAATAATTTCTTCAACAAATGGCTGAAAGATGTAGCGGCCGACCAGAATCCGAATGGCTCTATCCCGTTTGTGATTCCCAATGCGCTGAAAGGAACTTTCTTTGATACACCGATTGGCGCGGCGGGTTGGTCTGATGCAGGCATCATTATCCCCTGGAATATGTACGTCGTGTATGGTGATAAACGCGTAGTAGAAGAGCAATACCCAAGCATGAAAGCCTATCTGCAATATGTGAGAAGTGCCGCTAAAAATGATCTTTGGAATACAGGTTTCCAATTTGCCGATTGGTTATCATATCGGGTTGATGATTCAAAAGGTATGATTGGACAAAAATCAGCTGTGACAGATAATTATCTGGTAGCCCAATGTTTCTTTGGGTATAATACTGAACTGATGATAAAAGCCGCTAAACTCCTGGGCAAAACCGAAGATGTGAAGGATTTTGAAGCATTGCTTGGTCGCGTGAAAGCTGCTTTCCAGAAGGAGTTTATGACAGCCAATGGCCGATTGATTTCTGAAACACAGACAGCTTATATTCTGGCTTTACAGTTTGATATGTTACCTGAAAATCTACGCCAGAGTGCAGTAGATCGCCTGGTTGAAAATATTAAAAGCTATAATTACCATCTGACGACAGGATTCCTGGGGACACCATTCTTAACCCCTGTACTCACTCGCTTTGGTAAAACCGATGTAGCCTATCGTTTATTATTGCAGGATACTTATCCGTCATGGCTATTCCCAATCAAAATGGGCGCAACAACTGTTTGGGAAAGATGGGATTCGATGAAACCGGATAGTACTTTTCAGGACCCTGGCATGACTTCATTTAACCACTATGCCTATGGCGCAGTAGGCGATTGGATATATAGAGATGTAGCAGGAATTGATGTGGACGAAGAAGGCGCAGGCTATAAAAAGATTATTATCAGACCGCATTTAGGTGATGGACTGACTTCTGCCAAAGCTACGCTACAAACCAATTATGGTCTGGCATCGTCAGGCTGGAAGAAAGATGCTAAAGAAACTATTTATAATATTGAAATACCTGTGAATACCTCAGCCACAGTTTATTTGCCTACGACTAATATCCCGGATATTGAAGAGAGCGGCAAGCCTGTTTCTTCAGATATAAAAATTCTGGGTGTTGAAGGAGAGTATACAAAACTACAAGTGGGTTCGGGGAAATATGAGTTTAAGGTAAGAAAATAGACTAGTACTAACCGGATTTTATACGCAAAAAAGAAAGCCGAAGCATTTGCTTCGGCTTTCTTGTATTTATGGAAAACAGATAAGAAATTAATTCTTTCCGCCAGTTTGTACACCCGCAGGCTGATTTTGTTTCGCCTGTTGCATTGGGTTTGGCCCTTGGGCGCCAAAGAAATTTCTTTGTTTGAAAGCCTGGAATTTAGTTGGTTTTTCAGGCTCACGAGGGAATGCGTTATTGGCTGTGTCAATATCTGCGATTTCATAGAATGGGTCAAGCGTAAACTTCGTTACTTTTTTGGTAGTAGGAAGGGTTTTCTTGATTTCTTTGTCATTCGTACGCCAGATTTCAGCCGGAATTCTCACGATTTCGCTGGTACCATCTTCAAAATCCAGTTTCACAATTACCGGCATTGGTAAACCACCTTTGTTCTTGATTTTCAATACATAGAAGTTTTTGCCAGCCTCTAATAGTTTGCGCTCATCATCTGACAAACTCGCTCTGTATTGCTCTGATTTTTGTTTATCAGCCGCTGTTACAGCATATCTATCATACGAGTTGTAGAAATCTCTCATAGTAGAATCAGCCTCTACAACTGTTTGTTTAATATCTGTTTTGTTACGGATATTGCTCATCGTTTCACGTTTTGCCTCAGCATCTGCTTTATCAGCAGCTTTTTTAGCAACCGGGTCTTGTGAATCAATTGAATACCATTCTACTTCTGCCAAATCCTGGTCAACAGGCTCAACACCATAGAACCAACCTTTCCAGAACCAGTCCAGATCAACACCTGAAGCATCTTCTAAAGTACGGAAGAAATCGGCAGGTTGTGGTGATTTGAAAGCCCAGCGACGTGCATATTCTTTAAAAGCATAATCAAACAATTCACGACCCATGATGGTCTCACGCAACATATTCAAGCCCGTAGCAGGTTTTGCATACGCATTTGGTCCTAATGAAATAACGTTGTCAGAGCTGGTCATGATTGGTGATAGCTGCGACTTATCGGTTTTCATATAAGGCACAATGTATTGTGGCTCACCTCTGCGAGATGGGAAGTCACGATCCCACTCCTGCTCAGCTAAATACTGGCAGAAAGTATTTAAACCTTCATCCATCCATGTCCATTGACGCTCATCAGTATTCACAATCATCGGAAAGAAGTTATGACCTACTTCGTGGATAATTACCCCAATCATACCTGCTTTGGTTTGCTCAGAATAAGTACCGTCAGCTTCCGGACGACCACCGTTGAATGAAATCATCGGATACTCCATACCACCACCGGCAGTGGCATGGCAAGAGATAGCTACCGGATAAGGATACTGGATAGTACGGTTACCGTAGCTTCTCAAAGTATGCTCAACCACTCTGGTTGAGTATTGTCCCCAAAGCGGATTACCCTCTTTTGAATAGAAAGACATCGACCAGATTTTGCGTCCGTTGTTATAGACATCGGTTTGCATGGCATCCCAGATGAATTTGCGAGACGAGGTAAAGGCGAAGTCACGTACGTTAGCTGCTTTGTAAATCCAGGTTTTTTTGCCCGTTGGTTTTCCTTTTTCTGCCGCTTCGGCTTCTGCCTGTGTTACGATTACTACAGGCGTTTTTGAGTTTTTTGCCTGTTCCCAGCGTTTTAATTGCGTTGCCGATAATACTTTGTCATAGTTCTGACATTCACCCGTTGCACCTACCACGTGGTCGTTAGGTACAGTAATTTCTACTTTATAATCACCGAAAGGCAAAGTAAACTCGCCTTGACCGATAAATTGCTTGTGTTGCCAGCCGTTTACATCATCATACACAGCCATACGAGGAAACCAGTGTGCAATGAAATAATTGTAGTTGCCATCTTTAGGGAAATATTCTAAACCTGCGCGGCCATAATACTCATTTACATAATAGCTCCAATCTACACGGAAAGAGTAGGTCTGTCCTGTTTTCAGTGGCGTTGGTACTTCTACGCGCATCATAGTACCATTAATGGTATAAGTAAGGTCGGTGCCTGTTTTAGCATCTTTTACTACTGTAATTTTATAGCTGTATTCTTTATTGCCAGTAATAGTAGCTCTTACTGCACCCGGGGCATTGATACCCTGAATAGCGCCAAAAGACATCTGATTATTCTCTATACCGCCAGTTTTAGTCATGGCATTGATAGATGATTTTTCAAACATATTCTGGTCTAGTTGTAACCAGATATAACGCAATTCGTCTGGCGATTTGTTGGTATAAGTGATAACCTCTGTACCGATAATACGCTGATTAATGTCGTCTAGCTCTACTTTGATGTCGTAGTCAGCTTTTTGTTGCCAGTAATCTTTACCCGGGGCTCCGGAAGCCGTACGATAGGTATTTGGAGTTGGTAACTCCGTACCCATCTGCTCGAAGCGGGTATTGGCATTGTATTGCGTAGTGGCAGGTTGTTGAGCAAACACTGCGACGCTTGTCAGAAGACAGAGCAGAAAAATGGTGTTTTTCATGAAAATGATGAAGGGCTTATAAATAAGAGTAAGTAACAAAACTAATTAAAATGCGTAAAGATTCACATTAAAAATGCCGCTTTTATACACTTATGCGATAATAGAGGGCTTATTTTCGACGAATCTTTGGTAAAACAACTATTACGGCAATTTCAATATTGGCACCTCCGGGCAGATTTGCCACCCCTACAGTCGTGCGGGCAGGGAAGTTTCCGGTGAAATACTGGGCATATATCTCGTTTACTTTAGCAAAGTTGCCGATGTCCTTCATATAGATGGTAGTGTTCACTATGTCTCCCATCGTGGCTCCGGCGGCTTCTACAATGGCTTTGATGTTTTCCATGATTTGTGGGGTTTCAGCTTCTATGCCACCTTCTACCAGTTTTCTGGTTTCAGGTTTTAGACCGATTTGTCCGGCTACATAAAGCATACCGTTAGCTTTTACGCCTTGACTGTATGGAGCGGTAGGAATAGGAGCTTTCTTGGTTTCGACAATTTCTTTGTTTTGTCCAAAGGTCAGTGAAGTAGAAAGGGCTAAAAAGCCGATTAGAAGAAGTTTGTTCATGTGTTTTTGATTTGTGCTTACAATTTTCTAAATTTTGTGTTAAAAACAAAATAGATGAATCCGGAAACTGTTTTTTCTTTGGTAAACGCCTTGGTAATGCCTCAGTGGCTATTGATGATATTTGCTCCACACTGGAAATGGACACAGAAACTGGCAGATTCTTATCTCATTCCGGTATTACTTGCGGTTATTTATGCTTTTTATGTGATGACAAGTCTGGGCAATCTAGATTTTATGTCATTCAGCACTTTGGCAGGTATTAAAAAGCTATTTTCAGTAGAGCAAAGCGTTTTAGTAGGGTGGATTCATTATCTCTGTTTTGATTTAGTGGCAGGCACATGGATTTATAAAGATTCATTAGCCAAAGGCATCAATCGGATAGTGGTTGGTATATGCTTATTCTTTTGTCTGATGCTCGGGCCGATTGGTTTTTTACTCTATTGGATAATCCGGAAATTGACAAAGACCCATGCGACGTAATTCTATCAATCTTTAGCTGTTATTCCTGAGCAATTCCTTTACAGCATTTTGATACCGTATTTCAGTTTAATTTTTGATATTTGTACTGATAAAGCTATTGATTCTTTCATTTTAGAAGAAAAACGATATTTCTGATGCGGATTTTAATTGCCGACGACCATGAAATTTTTTTAGATAGTCTTTCGCTATTAATCGCTACATTTAACGATGTTGAGGTGGTGGGAAACTGTAAGAATGGGGCAGAGGTGATTAAATTTATAAAGAATGATGAGATAGATTTATTAATTACCGACTACAGAATGCCACAGATGTCGGGTATTGAACTGACTATTTTTCTTCGCCTGAATAATCCGAAAATCAAGGTTTTGATGCTATCTGTTTCGGAAGAAGCCGAGATGATTCGTGAGGCTTTTCAGGCGGGCGTATGGGGTTATATGATGAAACGTGCAGGGAAATCAGAATTGCAA
The DNA here is from genome assembly GCF_054779675.1 of Emticicia fontis. Taxonomy (NCBI): domain Bacteria; kingdom Pseudomonadati; phylum Bacteroidota; class Cytophagia; order Cytophagales; family Leadbetterellaceae; genus Emticicia; species Emticicia fontis. The sequence continues at coordinate 204,487 of NZ_BAAGXU010000001.1, read as the reverse complement.
AAAGCGATACAAACCATTGCGAAAGGACAAAAGTATTTTAGTGAATCGGTCGTTTTTGAATTGATGCGATTGGGATTAACTGATAATATTCCAAAAGAAGAAGTACCTAATGAGTTTAGTCAATTGACAGAAAGAGAAATGGATATTATCCGGCTATTGGCTAATGAATTATCTTCCAATGAAATCGCCGAAAAGCTATTCATTGCACCCAAAACCGTAGAAACGCATCGGCATAATATTCTGAAAAAGTTAAATGTAAAGAATACGGTAGGTATTATTAAATATGCCATCAAAAATGGTTTGGTAGATTAATATAAAAGTACTTTAAACAGGTATTTCTAACTTTACTTCTGTGCCTGCGTCACTCTCTATTTTTATATTTCCTCTCAAAGACTCAATGCGGGAATGAATATTTTTCAAGCCCATAGAACTATGTCCGTTAACCTGATTTTCCAATCCCTGTCCATTATCTTTTACTGAAATCTTTAATAATTTCTCCTCTTTTACTATCGAAATGACGGCATTTTTAGCCTGTGCATGTTTCAGAACATTATTGACCATTTCGAGAATCGTACTATAAATTTCATATTCCATTCTTGGAGAAAGATTTAACTGTTTTACCTGAATCTGAGTATCAAACTGTGTTTTACCTATCAGATTCAGCATTTTAACCAGATTTTCTACTGCTACTATTAAACCATATTTTTCTAATTCTTCGGGCAGAAGATTATGCGAAACCAATCGTACATCTGAATAAACTTCGTTAATAAACCTTAAAGTGGAGTCATAATTCTTTCGTTCTTTTTCTGTGAAATTTTCGTTTTCGAGTAATTCTACTCGCATTTTCACACCCAGAATTTTATTGGAAATATTATCATGCAGTTCAGAAGCCATGCGTTTCCGTTCCATCGTTTGCCCTTGCAACAAAGCCCTCTGAATCTCCTGATTTTTCTTACGAAGCTGCCTGTTTGCAAAAAACACATATCCTACCACGCCTAAAATCAATAAGCCACCAATTGAAAGAAAATTTCGGGTTTGGGTCAGTTGCTGGTTTTCAAGGCTTTGTATCTGGTTTTTTTGCTTTTCATCTTCATATTTCAATTGCCATTCGAGGTATTGCCCTAACGCCTCTTTGTGTTGAATGTCCTGCTCGTAGAGTTGCATTTTTTCAAAATAGGCAAGTGCCTCCTGTGGCTTGCCAAGACTCTTATAGGCTTCATAGAAAATCTTATTCAAGGCATAATCAAAAGTTGGCAGTTTCATGCTTTTTAGCGCCTCTTCGCCGACTTTAGCTTCGTTAATGGCATTCTGGTATTCTTTTTTTTCGAGATAATAGTTGCCTAATGATAAACCATTATTAGTTAAAAAATATTTATCCATGCCATCATTCCTTGGCTTTTGGGCTATCGATTTTATTGCATTGATTATCTCAAATCCCTCTTTCTTGTTACCTGAATAAGCCAGGTAAAGACCCTCGCACCATTTACCTACATAGTGTTGGTAGAAGTATTTTTCGGGGTCTGTATTTGTGACTTCTGATGCCTCAATGGCATATTTTTTGGCTGTTTTGTAGTCTTTATGTCGGGCATAATATTGCATCAGACTCAAATCCATATTGGCAATCTGTGTCGGATTTCCATGCTTTTTCATTAAAGCCAAGCCATCAAGCAAATAGCTTAAATACTTTTTTTCGGTTTGCTGATCTATAATGGGCTTATTATAAAGGTAGTTGGTAATAATGACTGAAAGGTTCGAAAAAGCAATCATATACATCTTTTCATTCTCAAATTGTCTGAACAACCTAATTGCAGACTCCATTTCCTTAAAGGCAAGCGTAGTATAACCATTCATATGATAATTCCTGCTATTAGCCAGATGGCTATAAGCCATACTCTGCCGCCATTTGGATACTTTACTGAAACGGCTGAGTGAATCTGTCCACACTTGCCGAAGTTCCGGTTCGGCAAGTGAGATTGTACTACAAATGGCATACATAGAAACCGTCAACAAAGAATCTCTTTCTACCGAAACAGATTTTGCCAACGTTTGCTGCACGACATTTTTCAGGCTATCAATTTTTGGAGTTTGCCCTATCGTTTGTATCGAAAATACCAAAAGCAAGATGAGTATACCGTTTCTCATTTTATACAGAATATTGACCGAATGTAGGCGCATTTTATTGATTTTGCCAAATTTCTGATTAAAATACAGATTTATACTGAGTGTTTCTAAGGGTTTTCACTTAGATAAAATACAGGATTTCCTTGATTTACTCGTGTTGTTTTTCTTAGGAGTTTTGTAATTGATAAAATGAAGCCCCATGAGAAATACATACACTTTTTTAATCCTTATGTTCTTTTGCCACAGCACTTCTGGCCAGACTTTACAATGGGTAAAACAATTAGGTTCTCCGAATCGGGTAAATGATGGTAATGCCATTGCCACAGATGTCGCGGGGAATTTCTATGTTACAGGCCGATTTAATGGATCGACTGATTTTGGTGGTACAACTCTGTCTTCTTTTGGAATTGACATTTTTGTAGCTAAATATAATAGCGCAGGAGCCCTTCAATGGGTAAAGCAAGCAGGAGGGGCAGGTGCTTTTAATTATGGATATGGCATAGCCGTTGATAATGGAGGAAATGTATATGTAACTGGATACATTGCCGCCGCCACAGATTTTAGCGGAACAACTTTGACGCCTGTGGGAAACAATGATGTGTTTGTTGCCAAGTATAATAGCAGTGGTACTTTTCAATGGGTTGTTCATGCGGGGGCAGCAGGTAAATATGCGATTGGTCGTGGCATTACCATTGATGCCGCCGGCAACGCAGTGATAGCAGGAGAGTTTCAGGGAGCAACAGATTTTGGCGGAACAACTCTCACTGCTATGGGTAATAAAGATATTTTTGTTGCAAGCTATAATAGCGCAGGAACTTTGATTTGGGCAAAGCAAGGTGGAACTCCTTCGCGCTCTAATCTTGCTAGCAGCATTGCGGCAGATGGCTTAGGAAATATATTTGTAACGGGAGAGTTTTATGGTACTGCAAATCTGGCAGGAACAAACGTAACCGCCATAGGTGATCCCGATATGTTTATTGCTAATTTTAATACCAGTGGCAACTTACAATGGGTCAAGCATATAGGTTATCCATCAGTAAATAATCCCGGATTCATTACCAGTTATCCGGTCAGGGGTATGGCTATTGCAGCAGATGGTTTGGGTAGCTGTTTTGTTACAGGTTTATTTATAGGTAGTCCGGACTTTGGTGGCACCACCCTTACAAGTGGTGTAGGCCAGGATATTTTTACGGCTATGTATAATAGCACTGGAAATTTAATTTGGGTAAAACAGCTAGGAATGCTTGATAAAGGAAACTTTACCTATGCTATTGCCGCAGATAATTCAGGGAGTTGTTATGTGGCAGGTGCTTTTAAGGCTTCAGCAAATTTTGGTGGAACTACTTATACCGCTATTGGTAAACAAGATGCTTATATTTGCAAATACGATAATATCGGTACAGTAAAGTGGGTAAAGCAGGCAGGGTCTACTAATAAATTCAATAGCGGGCAAGGTATTGCAGTGGATGCTTCGGAAAATGTTTGTACGATTGGCTATTTTTCAGGAAGTACAGATTTTGGTGGAACAACTTTGAATATGATAGGTAATCAGGACGTATTTATCTGGAATTTACAACAAAATACCTGCCCCAATGCGCGTACACCTACGGGTACAAGTACCAATAATCAGAAGGCAGCCGCAACAGTTAATACAACCGGAGTTAATATTATTCCTAGCGCGTCAAATGTGATTTATCAGGGTGGAAATTATGTGCAACTCAATGCTGGTTTCTCCGCGACGAATGGCAGTGTTTTTACTGCCAGAATCTTAGGGAATTGCCAATGATATTGTGCAATGTAGTATCACTACTTGCTACGCTATATCTCCATCAATCTTTTTAAATTATCCCCGTACGTTGAGCCCGTTTCAACTTTTGTCGCTTTACTATCCCGCATTACCACTAAGTATTTTCCATTGAAATACTTCTGTAATTCTTTAATCAGATGTGAATTAACAATTGATGCACGACTTACCCGAATGAAATTATCAGGTAGTTTTTCTTCTAAACTCGTAATGGTATAATTAGTCAGGTATTGCTTGCCATCGATTGTATTCAGGAATACATATTTATCCTCTGCTTCAAAATTGCTGATATCAGTAAGGGGAATGAATAGAATTTTTTCACCTGATTTTACAGAAATAGAATGAGCTGTGGTCTGTTTCTGAGCCGGACTACGTTGCGTTTCTTCTTTCGATTTAAACTGTTCAAGCAATTGAAGGAGGTTTGCGTTTAGTGAATTATCTTCTTTTTTATCCTCCAGTTTCTTTAGTTTCTCTATCGTTTTCTCTAATCTTTCCGATTCGATAGGCTTCAATAAATAATCAACCGAGTTCTCTTCAAAGGCTCTGATGGCGTATTGGTCATAAGCAGTAGAGAAAATAACCTTTGGCATATACGATAGGTTCGATAACATTTCGAAACCTGTCATCAAGGGCATTTCAATATCTAAAAATATCAGGTCAGGCTTTTGGGCTTCAATTTTTTCCAGACCCTCTTGTCCGTTGTGTGCTTCGTCGATGATGCTGATAACAGAGCTGTAATGTGATAACAGTCTTTTCAAGCGGCTGATAGCCAGGGGTTCATCATCAATTAATATAGTCTTAAACATAATGGTCAAATTTAATGGTTATACACTCATTTTATCTAAAGTCTCTACCGGAACTTTGATAATAATGGATTTGTAATCGTTGTTCTCGATTTGCAGATTGGCTTCATTGCCATAAATCAACTGCAATTTATCACTAATACTTTTCAGCCCATATCCTCCGCTCAAATCTTCTTTAAAAGCCGGGCCGTTATCATGTATCTGAAAAGCTATCAAATCATTCTCCTTTGTAATTTTTACTTCAATAATGCCATGCTCCGTAATTTTAGAAATCCCATGTTTGATAGCATTTTCAACAATAGGTTGTAACAAGAACCGTGGAATTTTAATGTTTTCAAGCCCTTGGTCTAACTGGATAGAGTAGTTCAATCTATCACCAAAACGCATCTGCTCGATAGAGAGATAAGATTTGACAATATCCAGTTCTTCGGCAATGCTATGAAAACTCTGGTCGGAGCGCCCTGTAGTGGCTCTGAATAATTTGGATAATTGAATCGTCATGTCTTCGGCTTTATCCGGGTTATCATGAATCAAGCCGGTGATACTATTTAATGAATTATACAGGAAATGTGGGTTAATACGGGCTTCCAGCGCATTGAGTTGGGCTTTGGTTTTTAGTTTTTCCAGATTCAGCAGTTGGTATTCCTGCTCTGAAATCTTCCGGTCGAGGTCTTTAGAGCGTTGCCAGTTATAGAAAATCACACAAACGGCAATCATCGGAATAAACAGATAGATAGTGCCCTGATTCAGGATAGTTCCTGTAGGAGAATTTACTGACATAATCTTCCAATAGTGAGTCCAGTATTTTCCTCCATCATTTTCTATCAGGAATAAAGCTTTCTGGAATAGCCGGATCAACATCAGCGTACAATAAGTAAAGGCAACCAGAATGGTATATTTCGACCAGTTTTTAGTCAGAAACCGCTCAATAAACAGAATGAAAATAATCAGACTGATGAAACAGGAAAACCCTGTGGTAAGGTTCGCCAGAAAGACTGCTTTGTTCTGCTCAGCTTCTAAAGATGTGGGATTCAATAGCTCTAAAGAAAAGTATAAAATACTATTCAGACCATAAATAAAAAACAAAGCAAATAGCAAAGTATAAAACAAAAAACGTGGATTGAGCCGATTAACGGCATTCTTAAAGCCTGTTCTGAAACTATTATTCCGCTCTTTGTAATAAGGTCTTGGGGTTTCTACTACAGGTGGAACTTTATTATAAGTAGAAGCCTTAGTGCCAACATCAGGCGCTTTTTCTATGTTCAGTTGGTCTATCCAGTTATATTGTTTTTTTTTTAGTTCATCGGCAATGTCAGGATAAAGCTCAGCTTTGGGGGCATATATTCTTACATTCCCCCCAAAAGCTTTCAATTTCACACTGGCACCTCCGCCATTAGTACTCCCCGAAAGAAATCCATGTCTGCTGATACCCTGAAAATTGGGTAGATGAGGTGTTCTTACATTGGCTCCATCGGCTTCTATTTGTAAACCCTGGTTTAATGGCAATTGTGCTTTGAGATTCCCTCCGCTTGTTTCGAGCCATAGATATTCGTTAATAGCGATGGCCTGAACATTGATATTTCCCCCCTTGGTAGAAGCACCAATATTTCCTCTCATATTTTCCAGCCGAATATTCCCGCCAAAAGTAAACGTTTTGAATTCACCTGAAATATTAGTGGCTCTGATGTTGCCCCCGCTTGTTTTAGTATAGAGTTTTCCACTGAAGTTTTCCAGCCGGACATTCCCACCACTTGTATTCCCATTAATTTCTCCTTTGGAATTGTGAATGAGAATATTCCCACCCGCTGTAGAAATATCCGCTTTTATATCACAGTTACCGATTTTTACGTTGCCTGCAGAAGCCTTTCCTTGTACTTCTCCTGTTGAATTGGCAATCTTTACATCTCCTACTGATGTGCGAAGCATCTGTTTGCCAATCAGGTTATTCAGCGAAATATCTCCTACGGTGGTGTTTATGACAGCATTAATGGTCTTAGGCAGAAAAATACGGAAAGACACCTGAAAAAAACTCAGCCAGTCCCATTTCCAGAAACCATTGTTGCGGGTAGCAATTCGTAAATAATCGTTTTGTTGCGAGATATTTACGATTTCATAGCCCAGATCCTGAGAGGTTACATTCTCTTTTTTAAAGAAATTGATAAACAGGCGTTTGGAGGCATATATCTCAATTCTTATCTCGTTTTCTTCGTTGCCCAGCAATTCTATATCGCCCGTAATGGTTTCTATTTGCAGATTCCTGATGCCCTCAGCAGAGATGGTTTTTATTTCTGACGGTACGTAATTCATGATTTCATTAATTTGTTTCGTTCTACAATCCACATCACAAATAAGGTCTCAAAAACCAAGGTAAACGGAATAATAGAAATGTTCTTAAAAAATAACAGTACAGGCCATTTGGATGCTGTGGGGCTAACTAATGAGATAGATTTTAGCCATTCTAAAAATGTGGTATGTTCCAGCAAAGTAAACAAGACTACATTCATAACAAATGCTGTAATGATAAAGATGATAGTGTTGACTAAAATAGCTAAGAAGTTATTGAGGAAATTATACTTGACGTTCTCCCATACTTCGTGCCATTCGTTTCGTGTCAGACGAAATAAACTTGAGAAACTTCTTGCGCCTGCCTGTATGCTGCCATGCCCGATTATGATCAAAACAATCAGGAGCCTTGCTAAATTGACTACAACCTCCAGAATACCGTGGATAGTAGAAGGTATTTCACCGTAACCACCTTCTTGCCAGAACCTGCCTTCGCCAGCTATCAATCCTAAAATAAATATCAGGAGAAAGTTTCTTTTCAGTTGCGTATCAGTTTTCTGAATAAGGTCGGAGTAACCCAACAAAGCATAAGTCTCTTGCATGACAACGAAGGTTTATCTTAATTAGCCTGTGATAATAAATAATTGGCGGCTCTTTCTCCCCAGTTGGGTGCAATGCTAGAGGCCGGTTTAAATTTGGCAAACTTGGCTAAAGCATCTTCAAACAATGGCGCTGATTTCTTTTTGCCGCCACCATAAGCCTCTGGCGTAAAGAAAATACCCTGGGCTTCTAATAACTTGGCTCTTGGGTTTTCAGGGTTCAGTTTATAGGCATTTTGGATGCCCATACTCACAGCACCACCATATTTTTGCCAACGGTCTTGTGGTGCTACGGCCATTCTTGCACCTGCCACATAAGACTTCATTACTTCAATCTCATCGTTATTTGGTTGCAGCTTTTCGGCAGCAGCCAGAAATTTATCGGCTTTATCTAGCAATAGGTCTTTTTTATCTGCATCGGTTTCAGCGAAGGAAAGATTAGTTAAACCATAAGTTGCCCAATAATTTGGTAGCCATTCTTTAGGTTCGGCAGCTGCAATGCGTTCTAATTGACTTACCCCTTGTTTAGTGTTTTCGGTATTTTCAAACTCGCTCAATAAATTAATCGCATTTTCCATAGCTGATACATATTCAGCTTTCTGGGCAAAAGTTTTGACGAAAATTAAAGATAAAAAGCTGATAGTTAAAATAATTCGTTTCATTTTCAAAGGTGTTTAAATGATTAATGATGTCTTGTGCCTGATTGACGATTCAAAATTATAAGGTAGAGATCGGGCAAGACAGGAGTTTCTGACGAAGGCCGAATTTGGGGGAGTAAAATAGGCTTTTATGGGAGTAAATACTTTGCTATTTTTGATGTAAAATCTTCTATAAAGCATACCCATGAACCGTATCGACCGCCTGATGGCTATTGTAACTACACTACAATCCAGAAAATTTGTGAGTGCCGAGAGCATTTCAGAGAAGTTTGAAATTAGTGTCCGTACGGTTTACAGAGATATTAAGGCATTGGGCGAATTAGGGATTCCGGTAAGTTTTGAGAACCAGAAAGGCTATTTTATTGTACCGGGTTATTTCCTGCCGCCGGTGGCATTTAGTATTGAAGAAGCCAATGCGCTTTTACTCATGGAAAGTGTAACCATGGGCTTTGCCGATAAGTCTATCAGAAAACATTATTCTTCTGCGCTTAATAAAGTAAAATCAGTACTACGAGCCAGCCAGAAAGAAAAGGTAGAGTTATTGACCGATAATATCAAACTGCAAGTACCTCAACGACTGAATAATGATAATGATTTTGAATACCTGAGTACGATTCAGAATGCCATCATCTCCCGGCATATTCTGGATATTCAGTATACCAATATGAAAGAAGAAATCAGCAGTCGGCAGGTAGAGGCTATCGGGTTGGTTTTTTATGCCTTTAGCTGGCACATGATCGCCTGGTGCCATCTGCGGGAAGAGTATCGGGATTTTAAGATTTCACGCATCCGAAGTATTCATGATGTGGCAATTCCTTTCAGAAAAGCAAATCATATTAAACTGAGCGATTATCAGTTGCCAGTGGAGTATTAGGTCTTCGTTCTTCAGAGTGAAAGCGAATAGAATTCGCTGCCTAAGATAACAAAGCGTAAGCCGCGCGGGTCTTTTTTGCATACATCGCCAGACAGCGGCGGCCGCTTAAGTCCGGCTTACATACAAAATTGTTCCTTTGTTTTCTTAGCCACCGACCGCGGCGGCGGACCGTTTTAGGCGGTGAAATGCACACAGCGGTATATCCAAAATCCAAAAAAAAAATAAAAATTCCAAAAACCGACTGCCATAGGGTTGTCAGTGGCGTGTGTTTACTTTGTAAGGTAAACTAAAACACAGCACAAAATGACCATTATTCAGCAATTCTCACGACAATTGGAGCAAGAAGCTCAAACTACCCGCAAAATGTTAGCGATTGTTCCAAACGACAAGTATGACTGGAAACCACACGAAAAAAGCATGACCATTAAACGCTTAGCCACACACATTGCCGAGCTACCATCCTGGATTAAAATGACTTTGACAACAGATGAGTTAGACTTTGCGAAGAACCCTTATCAGGTAGAAAATGTCAGTACTACCGGAGAGCTATTAGATTATTTTGAAAGAACGCTGGAAGAAGGCAGAGCCTACTTGAAAGAAGAGTATGCTGATAAACTTCATGAAGACTGGACACTTCGTAGTGGTGAAACCATTTATGATGTAAGCCCAAAAATTGATGTGTTGCGAATGTCATTAAGTCAGATTATCCATCACAGAGCACAATTAGGTGTGTATTTGCGCTTATTAGATATTCCGATTCCGGGTAGCTATGGGCCAAGTGCGGATGAAAGTTTTTAACCTTGACACAACATTGACAACAGTATAGAGGGGATAATCACATCCCTTCTCTATTATAAACTCACCAACTGCAAAGAAATGGTCTGCATCATGAGATTTATCTTTCAGATTTCCGTAAGAAGGCACCTGAAAAGCTAAAAACTATCTTAAGAGAGCCAGTTAAATAACAGCACTAAATCATAAATAATCATGACAAAAGAATTGAAAAAAACAATTGCAATCAAAGCACCAAAAGCTCAGGTTTGGGATGCCTTGATTAATCCTGAAAAAATTAAGAAATACCTTTTTGGTACAGAAACCAAAACCACGTGGGAGGTAGGTAGCCCAATCGTATTCTCAGGTGTATGGGATGATAAGCCATATGAAGACAAAGGCACAGTACTGGCTTTTGAACCAGAAAAATCATTGACTTATAACTATTGGAGCAACCTGAGTGGCACAGAAGATAAACCCGAAAACTATGCTAATATCGGTTATGCCATAGAAGAGCAGGGCGATGAAACGCTATTGACTATCACACAGAATGGTTATAAAGATGAAGCAGCTTTAGAGCGTTCAGAAAATGATTGGGGCTATGTGATGGATGGAATAAAACAAGTGGCGGAGGAGGAATAAAAACACCCCATCCCAACCTTCCCAACAATGGAGAAGGAGTTAAAATCCTCGCTCCCAAACAGTAGGGCAAGAGATTTTTTGTCTCCATTGTTGGGGCGGACGCCGCACGGAAGGGCTAGGGATGGGGTCAATCCACGAAAATTACTCGGCATTCAACACAAGTCTTTCTTTCAATCCCCTTATCTGCAAGAAGGCCATCAGAGCTACCCATAAAGCTACTGCCGTAGTAATGGCATAGCCAATCAGGGTAAAACCAAATAATTGCCCTACTACTACAATGAGGCTATCTGCTACCCACATGATATCTAAAGCGATAATCCAGCGAACTAAAGTTTTGTTGGTGGCTTTCTGGCGTGAGGCATAATAGACCAGTAAGGAAAACGCTACCAGAAAAATACCCGTAGCCATAAAAGGCATGGTTTGAGATACGCCAAATAATTGGGCTGTGAAAGAGGGAAATTCTATTAATAAAAGACCTGTCGCACCTGAGCTTAGGGCATTAATGAGCAATACATTTTTTAAAGTTGTCATATTATATCAATGTTTAATGATGAAACAAAGGTAGATTTGCCTCTCCACTCAGAATTGATAATTCACGACAAAATGAAAATATTAGCGCTTCATCTGCATCATGTGATAGAATATGGATATATGAGAGGTGTCTCCCGACAGGAATTGCTTGGTTTAATGGAGAAACCTGCGGTTAATTTTTTAGATGAAACCGAAACGGTGAGCGAAGAAGATTTTTATGCGATTATTAATGAAGTAAATAAGCAATTGAGAGACGAACATTTGGGCATTCGCCTGGGTAATTTTCTGAACTTAGGGGCTTTAGGACTTATTTATCGTATATCACTGCAAGCTACTACCATAGAAGAGGCTTTATACTATTTGCAAATGTATGTAAGCGCCACTTTCCCGATTGTCAATATTCAGACAATAGTTGAAGCTGATTCTGTAAATATTATCTTAAAGATTAATAATGATAAAGCAGAAGCTAATCGGATTATTCTGGAAAATATTCTGACTGTGATTGCCCGAGAAATCAATCTGATGACTACTAATGAGGTAACAATTATTAAAACTTCGCCATTCTTTTCTAAAGATTATCCCAATGATTGGCAGGCATCAGAAGATTATTCCGTCAATTTTACCCCAACTATTTTAAAAGCTACTTTGCAGGATAGAAGCAGGCAGCAACTAGACATATTGATACCAGAATATCTGAAACTGATTGAGGGCTTGAAATCGGAAACGAGTTTTGCCAATAAAGTAAAAATAGCATCGCTACACTTAGCCAGACCCGAGTTACCAGACCTCGCCAGTGTAGCAGATGCATTCCACCTTACACCTCGCACTTTTCAGCGACGATTACTTACTGAGAATATAACTTTCCGACAAATTACCGATGATCTCCGGAAACAAATCTCCAACCTGTTGATCCGTCATAATCGGTTTACCATTACCGATATATCTTATGTGCTGGGCTATTCTGAGCCGGCAGCCTTTATCCATTCATTCAAAAAGTGGTTTGGTGATGCGCCCGACCGTATGCGTCAAAAAGCTTTTTCATAAGTTCGTACGGGCAGAAACCATTTATTTTTATTCAACCGCATAGTATTTATGGGCATTGAAGGCAATTGGTAGCCCGATCATCAGCATCAGTACTACCATGCCCACAATAGCTCGGGTTATATCAAACGGTGCTGGTGCCACATTTGATAAGGGTAAAACTATCTTATTGGTGATTACCCACACAAATGCCCCATATAAAATACCTGATATGATTCTATTGATATGCAAAAATCCGACTTTCGGATAAATCCAGAAATAGAAAAAAGTAAATGAGTAAGCTATGAAATAATGAAATAATACACCCCAGAGAATCATGACATTGCCTCCACTAAAAGCATCTTTCCCAAAGACTCCACTGGCGATATAATGAAATATCTTACTCGGGAATTTCCCATTCATGAGAGTTGAAGAGATGATAGCACCCGTCAGGTCTAATGATCCCGCAATAAATCCGGTTAGCAAAATAACTTTATAATACGTCTTCATAGAATATATGATAAGTGGTTGGGTTGTTGATAGTACAAAAAACTAAATTTTTCATTGTATTTTTACAATCAAAAGCCGTTCAATTAGGGTCAAAATACGTTCAAAATGAATACGATAGAAGATAAAGAACTGGTGCAACGCTGTTTGTTTGAGTTGAAAAAACAGATGGGTTATACAGAACATACGAGGCTGTCGCAGCGTGATATGGAGCATTTGAGTGAAGCGATCGAAGCCAGAACCAAAATTCTGATTAGTCTTTCGACATTGAAACGTATTCTGAACGGGCAGTTCGACCGCCTGCCACAAACCTCTACACTCAATGCTTTGACTATCTTTATTGGCTATGCAGGCTGGCACGATTTCAAAACCCAGAAATTGTTAGAAAACCCTGACCTAACCAATACCGCTGGAAATCCTATTGAAGTTCTTAAGCCAGCTATTAAACCAACAAAGCCTCGTTCGAATCTATGGATTGGTGTAGGTTTATGTGTGCTAATTATAATCATTGCTTTTTTGTTGAAAACGCCCTTATTGGGTTCACAGAACAACCCGGATAATATCCATTTTTCGGCCAAACAAACAAGCTCGGAGAATATCCCGAATAGCGTAGTGTTCAATTATAATGTAGATAAGGTTGAGGCCGATAGTTTCCATTTCCAACAATCGTGGAATGAGCGAACCAGAGTAGGGATTTTAAAAAACAGCCATACACTGACGGATATTTATTACGAACCAGGCTACCACAAAGCCAAGCTCATAGCCAATGGCAAAATCCTGAAAGAGATAGGCGTTAATATTACCCACAAAGACTGGTTTTGTTATAGTAAGGCTAATTTTATGGAGTTGAAGCCCAGATACTTCAGCAAAGGCAATGCGATACACGATGGCGTATTGGGCGTAACCGATGAAGCTATCGAGACCAATAATATAGATTTCCAGAAAGACCAGATTTATTTCTACACATTCTGCCCGAAACTGATGGATGTGGCAGGGGACAACTTCAGATATAAAGCACGTTTCCGCCTGCGCAAAATCAAAAATACCCTTTGTCCCTGGATTATGACAGAGGTATTCTGCCAGAATTCCTTTATGTATTTTACCAATACTATTCCCGGTTGTATCAGTGAGGTAAACGCCAAAATCAGTGAGAAAGATTTAAGTGGCAAAACTACAGATTTATCACCTTTCGGGTGTGACCTTACCCAATGGCAGGATTTAGAAATACAGATAATCAATAAGCAGGTGACAGTCTATTTAGCCCATAAAAAGATATTCGAAAAACCTTATGAACAATCTCTCGGCCTGATAGCAGGGATAGGTTTTACTTCAAATGGGATTTGTGAGGTAGATAAAGTGAGTCTGGAGGATTTGAAGGGGAAGGTGATTTATGGGAGTGAGTTTTGATGTAAAAGTGTGTCACGGTTATACTCGTCCGAAAAAGAACCGGCCACCGTGTGGGTGGCACACTTACTTTCATTATTTACTTTAAATTATCTTTTATGTCAAAGACAAGCAATTGTTAGGGAATTTTGTCAAGTGCATTATGCGTGCCACGCGCTTTTACGGACGAGTATACGCGTGACACACAGTCCTTTTGCCATGTTCCCTTCTCCTTTCTCCAACCATCACTACAAATTATCCAAATCAGCCTCTTTAGGCTTTGATAGTTGTTTAGATAGATTCATGGATAAGCCTATGAAAAATGTTCTATACATCGGAGGAATCACTTCAAAGCGTTGTTTGCCATCGGCTGAATAACGATAGCCAAATACATTTTTACGGGCAAAGAGGTTATCTAATGTCGCATAGAATACAATAAAGTTTCCTTTGATAGTGCGGATATGGCTGGCTGATAAACTTACATTTTCATACGGTTTAGTATAGGTCGGAATAAAAGAGGGGGTAGCAAAATCATAATTCGGGCGGCCGCTTGTATGGGTAAATGTGACACCTACATTCGTCCCGATTTTTTCAAAAAACTGTTTATATACTACGCTTACATTGTGTTTGGAAGCAAAAGTAGGCATGGCTTCTTTCAGATAATTTCTGAACATACGCTCGGTATCCAGAAAAGAATAAGTCAGCCAGAACTCACCACTTTTGATACTTTTCTTATCTCTGAAAAACACATCGAAACCTTGTGCATAACCTTTGCCACTATTATCTGTCGGGCCTGTCGGAAAGCGATAGGGGTTCGGGTCATAATAAGTCGTGTGTTCTACAACCAGATTCTTATACCCTTTTTTGAAACCCTCTATTCTGAAAGTGCGGTCGTTTTTGATAATCTGGTAATTCAGAATCAAATGGTTGGCTAATTCATAGCCCAGGTTCTGATTCAGATATAAATAGTTCTTCTCTGGTGTCTGGTAAAACTGCCCTGCAGCTAATGATACCTGACTATATTGCCCGGTTTTATAAGCCAGTGAGATACGCGGGGCAATATTAGCTTTGCTTATAACACTGGTGTATTCGGTTCTCATACCAAGTCTTCCGGCGAGCTTTGGTGTCAGGTAAACCTCTGTTTCTACAAAGGCCGCGCTATAATTATCTCTCAAACTTAAATCATATTGATTATAAATATTACCTACTTTAATGGCATGAAACTCTGCTCCGAATAAAACCGAGCTGGTATTGTTTTTCCCAAATAGCCTTGTCATCACCGCACGCACTTGGGTACGTTCATCCAATCTATCTCCGTCGTCAGCGCCAATTTTTATGCGATCAGTGTTGCGGCTATAAGATAAGCCTGTTAAAAGCACCCATCTCCCTTCATCAAAATTTACCTGATAAGTCCCATTCGTAAATACATTCTTATTCTTCAAATCGAAACGATAATTACCACCTACTTCGTCATAAGACGGAAACAACATAGCCGATTGATTATCAGAATAAGTACCATATAACTTCAATGTGCTGTTTTTAGTAGGATTTTCATTCACAGTCAATGAAGTATTTAAGCCCTGTGGCACTTTATCAAACTGAACATTCGATTTCATCAGACTGAAAAAAGGCGAGAGGTTGGTATAATACAACGAGCCAGTGATACTTCCTTTATAAGTATAAGCAGCACCCAGACCAGCCAGGTTTGCATTGATATTCCAGCCACTGGCATCGTCAGTTTTATCTTTGGTATTTAATAATAACACCGACGAAAGTGCTTGCCCATATTGCGCCGAATACCCACCTGTACTGAAAGCAGTACCCTTAAACATAAAGGGGGTGAAGCGTCCGCGTTGAGGCACATCGGGCGTACTGCTAAAGAATGGATTCTGAACAATCATGCCATCAATTATGGTTTTGGTTTCGTTGGCAGAGCCACCTCTTACAAATAAGCCTTCCTGCTCACCTACGCGTTGCGCGCCGGGCAATAATTGCATCACAGCCACAATATCAGCACCACCGCCTGCGGTAGTGACTATATCAAGCGGTTTGAGCATCACCATTTTCTTACTATCCGATGCCTCGAATGTACCTGCGGTAATGGTAACCATATTCAGTGCATTCATCATTTCCTGCATTTTAACAGGTACTTCAAGTGTAGCATGAGTTAGGGTGATTTTTTGCTCAAAGTTTTCATAGCCCACAAAACTGGCAGCTAATGTAGCCGTATCTTTCCTACTGGTTCTGAAACTGAAATTCCCCTCGGCATCACTCGAAGCACCGTCGTAACTACCCTTGATGAATACATTGGCTCCCGGTAGTGCTTCTCCCTTTTTATCAGTTACGCGTCCTTTAATGGTGGTTTGTGCAAATAATTGAGGTATCAGAAAAAAGAGAAATAGGAGATAAGGTAGTAGCTTGCTCATGTGCTGATTCGTTTAAATGTTGATACAAACCTATCTAAATGCCATTCGTAGCAGTAGCGATTTCCGACAAACACAGCTATTCGAGGAGTAAATTAGGTTTCTAAAAAGATGGATGAGGAGAATAAATGAATGAAACCTACTTAGAAAGCCGTAAATTTGTAAAGTACTCTAATGAATATAGGAATCATGAAAAGAATCGCTATAGTGGGTTGTGGCGGTGCTGGTAAATCTACATTAGCACGTCAATTAGGGGAAATTCTGCATTTGCCTGTGATTCATCTGGATAAAGAATTCTGGCAACCGGGTTGGAAAATGCGTTCTCGTGAAGAGGAATACCAGATAGTAGAAAATCTGGTAAATCAAACCAAGTGGGTGATTGATGGAAATTATCAAAGTAGCCTCTCAACCCGTTTTGAAGCAGCTGATACAATTATTTTTCTTGATTTTTCGACCCTGTTATGTTTACAGCGAGTGATAAAAAGATTCTTCAAATACCGGGGTACTACCAGGCCAGATATGACTGAGGGCTGCCCTGAAAAACTAGATTGGGAATTTATCTTCTGGATTATCGGTTATCGGAAATCTTATCGCCCGATAGTTTTAGAGAAAATAGCTCAATATGCAGCTAGTCGCAAAGTGCTGATATTTCAAAGGCCTGCACAAGTCAAACGCTTTCTGGCTGATTTAGAAAAAAATAGCCCTTTTTAGCAACTTTTCTCACCAATAATCATCTAATGTCAATAAGTAAGATTGGTATTTTATTAATTGACGCGCCTTCATTGAAATGATGAAAAAAGCTCAACCTTAATAATCACCACTTATCCAATCCTAATGCCGTTTGTATAAAATGCAGCAATAACAAGGTACTATGTATAACAATGTATCTTTTATTGCCTTATATTTGTAATAGAAATTATGAATTATAAACCGTTAATTTTTATAAAATTATGAAAAAGCTATTTAACTTAGTCTTGATTACTGTCTTGTCAGCAGGTATTTTTTCTTCATGCAGAAACAGAGGAGATATTTCAATCTCACATAGTGAGTCTAAAGATTTTTATAAATTTGCAGCTCATTTTCCTGAAGACAGAACCAAAGAAGTACAGCGCTATCTGGATGATAAACTGGAAAATGGTGGAGATTTTTCTTTCGAAAATTCAAGAATCGACGGTACTATTGCCTTAGATAACCAAATGAATTTCTACATCAAAATGTATCCGGGCAATTTGAAAATAGAAATGAACAAATCGAAGAATACTTACGAAAACTATGCCCGTATGAGAAAAATGGGTGAAGAAATGGGTAAAGTACTGACGAATAATTAAAACCAACGATGGTTGAGATTTTTGATAATATTCATAAGATATATCAGTACCAGTCTCCCTGCGGAGAGCTGGCAGACTATATCGAATTTTTCTCGGAATCTTCTCCACAAGCTACGCGTGTACATATTGCCAATGAACATTTCAATGTCAGGCTTTTTCCGAGCTGGACGCCTACTTTCTGGTTTAATTTAGGTTCTCCCTATCAGTTATTAATTAATGATAACCAATATTTGGTTCAGCCGGATGAAGATGTGCTGCTTTTAAGGAACGCTATTGTTGAGCGATACAACCTGCCAACCGACCATATCTTCACCGTTAAGTTTTCACCCGGAGGTTTTGAATCTGTTTTTGGCATTAAACAAAGTGCCTTAGGAGATAAGCTTGTTAATCTGGCTACACTTCTACCTGCTCAACTGATTCAGGAAATCAAAAGGGTAGATAATTTTGAAGAGCGGGTGATTCTATTGCAGAATTTCTTTCTTAGCCGATTTAAAAAGCAAGCAAATCAAGAGCATTATTTCAGAACTGTCCAGAAAGCTATTGAAACCTACCATATCAGCAATATGGAGTATAATAGCAGCGAAGTAGCCAGAGAGGTATTTGCTACCAACAAAACCATTTACCGCTATTTTAATCAGGTAATAGGCACAACGCCAAAGAATTATTTCTCCAATATAAGGGTTCGTACTGCCTTGCAGAATTATGTAGCTGCTCAATCAGACTTTAGTCCTTATGATTTTGGCTATTATGATATGAGCCATTTTTATAAAGATGTAGTAAAATTTACCGGACGAAAATTAATTGATAACCTGGCTTAGATTGTCCATTTTTTACTAAGTTTTGCCTATGAAAGCCTATAGATTTGCTGAAAAAACAGTAATATTCATGAAAAAGCTTTCAATCATCACTTTAGTAATCCTTTCGGTAAGTGTCGCATTTGCACAGAAGAAACCTGCTTATACCCCAAAAATAGAGTCCTGTCCTTGTACCTTCAAGGCCGATAGCAGCCTGAAAACGGTGTGCGGTTATCTGATTGTCCCTGAAAACAGAAATAAACCAACGGGAAAGACAATCAAATTACCTTTTGCCATTGCTGAAAGCAATAATCCAAATAAAAAGAAAGACCCTGTGCTTTTTACTGGCGGTGGTCCGGGCAGTAGTTCATTAGGTTTTGTTCAGTCAGCACATCATCGTTCTCTGATTAAAGACCGCGACCTGATTTCATTTGAACAAAGAGGTACTCAATTTGCCGTACCGAATCTGGATTGCAATGAAATAGGTAAGGCCTTAAAGAAAGCATTTCAATATAATCTGCCTAAAGACAGTATGATCTTGGTAGGAGTCAAGCAATGCAGGGCAAAAATAATCGCACAAGGCATAGATTTAACAGGTTATAATACCGTTGAAAGTGCGGCTGATATAGAAGATTTACGCAGAGCCTTGAAAATTGATTCGTTAAACCTGTTTGGGATTTCTTATAGTGGTGGACTCATGCCAACAGTTCTTAAAAATTATCCTGATGGCATCCGATCTTTGATTTTAGATTCTCCACTACCAGAATTTGTTAATATTGATGAAGAGGAACTAGCCAATTTTAACGAGGCTTTAAACACAGTTCTGACTAAATATGAAGCCGATACAATAGCAAGATTGCCCTATGGAAAATTGAAGGATAGATTCAAGCAATATTTTACGGCTATCACAGGTAAAGACTTTACTATTAAATATTTACCTAAAGATGCCAAAGATAGCCTGACTATCCACTATTCTCAAAGTGAGTTGATTGGGTATCTGGAAGGTACGCTTTTTGATTTCGGACGTTTAAAAGAAATACCTTTTATGGTTTCAGAAATGATACAAGGGCATCATCAGGTATATATGAAAGAGTTTCTGGATGGTATTTTTAGTGGTGGTGGGCCATCAGGTATGCGTTTATCAGTCTATTGTTCGGATAAAATGGCGTTTGCACGCGATGTGATTATCAAGCAACAATATCAGTTGTACCCTTATATGAAAGGAGCCAATTACTATGTCAATGATGTATATCGAAGTATGTGCGATTGTTGGAAAGTACCCGCTATTGCTGCTGAAACTAAAATGCCTTTTTACACTAAAGTGCCCGTGCTTTTAGGAGCTGGAGATACAGACCCTGCTACTCGTCCTGTTTATAATGATATGCTTTATCATTTTATGCCCAATAGTCAGCGGGTATTGTTTAAGGGGCGTTCACATGGGCCATTAATCAGAAGAGAAGGGGATAGTTTTATTCAGCAGTTTCTGAATAATCCTCATAAAAAAGTAGTTTCTACCGATAAGGATATTATTGTGTATTAAAAGTCAGGCATTTGTATGAGGAAGTACAAATGCCTGGTTTATTTATCATTATTTCAAATGCATCTTCCCAAAATACTCAGGTCTATGAAAGGCAGGTGTTTTGCCGCTCATAGTTGGGCTCCAGCACAAGAAATTACATTCCTTTGGGTTACATTTCCAATCTTTATTAGTATGCGATTTCAGTGAAACAATGCGATAGAAATTGACACGATAATCTTTGGTTTGTTCCGGGCCAATCAATGTTAAAGGTATTTGCAGCGTGCCACTCCAGGTTTCGCCATTGGTGTGTACCATATGTTTAATACCGGCATTTTCGTAGCTAATCATGTCTGCTGAATTTCCGCCGCCATGTCCTTTGGTTGGATTATGGATTTTGCCGATCCATAAGACATTATTCGGATTTATTTCAAGCTCTAAATACCTGTCAGGTACTGCTGTGCCCTCGGCTATAAATACCTCAAATACTTCCTGGTTATACATTTCAGTATTATGAACCGTATAGGTATTCTCATTCCAGTATGGGTTTTGTCTGCATTCAAAATCAACATATAGATATCCTTCATCATATTTCAGTTTTACCAGCGTTTCTTGCGGAGCCTGAAGGCCATCGGTTGAATGTCTGAAATATTTCTGATCGAGTGATTTCCATTCATTTTTTGAAAGGGCAATCGAATAGTCTGATAATGGCATAAGAAAGAACAGGATATAAGGATACAGGAAATATAGCATTGTAAAAGAGTGAGGTGGATAAATAAAAACGTCAGAATCTTTAAAGGATTCTGACGCATATTAATGACTAAAATCAGGCGATTATCATATTATGATAGACGTTTTGCACGTCGTCGTCTTCTTCCAGTTTTTCTATCAGTTTTTCAACGTCTGCGGCTTCTGTTTCCGAGATAGTTTTCATATCAGTCGGAATTCTCTCGAAATCAGCTTGCAATAACTCAAAACCTTTTTCTTCCAGAAACTTCTGAATCGCTCCAAAAGCTGTAAACTCACCATAGATATTGATTTGATTGGTTTCTTCGTCTAAGAAAACTTCTTCTGCACCAAAATCAATTAGTTCAAATTCTAATTCTTCAACATCTATCTTATCTGTCTTCGCAATTTTAAACACAGATTTTCTGTCGAAGATAAAATCTAACATTCCCATTGTACCCAGGCTACCTCCGCATTTTGAGAAATAGCTGCGGATATTGGCTACCGAGCGATTGGTGTTATCGGTAGTACACTCAACCAATATAGCAATACCGTGTTGTGCGTATCCTTCATATACCATCTCTTTGTAGTCTTCCTGATCTTTTGAAGAAGCTCGCTTGATCGCGTTTTCTACGTTTGCTTTAGGCATATTAGCTGCCTTCGCATTCTGGATAATGGCTCTCAGGCGAGAGTTACTGTTCGGGTCTGGCCCTGCTGATTTTACAGCAATTGCTATATCTTTACCAATACGGGTAAATGTTTTGGCCATTTGCCCCCAACGCTTCATTTTACGAGCTTTTCTAAATTCAAACGCTCTTCCCATATATAATTATAATTTCTAGTATTAATAATTATCCTCCTTGCTTTACTCTAAAAGCAAGGAGGAGTTTCAGCGTGCGAAATTAGAAAAATTTCGATTAAAAATCCACTTATTTCTCTCTATATGGCAAATGTTTAGCCACTTGTGCTATCAATTGGCTCGACATATGGTGCGGGGTATCCAGACGGCTGCTTGGGCGTTGAGATAAATTGGTTTTCCACAATAGCTCTCCACTTGCCGCATCGAATAAATTAACGTTGGTTGATACGCCGTCATTTCCATTATAGCTAGGCATCATCGAATAGCGGTTCTGACGTGTAATTGTTACACCTAGTTGCCCCCAGATAACTGCATCAACGCCTAATAAACGCGCAAGATGCCCTTTATCCTGCTGGCCGATGTCTTCTAATCTGATACCACTTTCGGTCAGTATCTTGTTGGTTTTAGAAAAATCCTGAAAAGCCAATTCATATTTGCCTTTTTCTACCTGTTTGGCGGCATAGGCAAACAATTCTTTCTGCGTATCTAAGCTCGCTTCACGTTCCTGCTGGCTGAAAAACTTCTGGGCACGGGCATCTGGTTTACGGTTGGCAGGGTTATCAAACTGCACATCAAAAGGCAGAATAGCCACTTTCTGGTGGGTATTCCTTACTTTAGCAAAATTGTCGGACAAGAAATCTCTTGAAGCAGAACAGGCCGATAAGACCGCTGCCAGAAGGACTATCGCAATGTAATTTCTATTTGATTGTTTAGCGCTCATTTTATTATTGTTTTACCGAGTATTTAACGAAATTTGAGAAAATTTCTTTTGTATTGTATCACGATTTTTCAAATCGTGGCTTTATTTTAGATACATTTATTTACGAAAAGATTAAAAGCTTAATTCTCTTTTAATTTCAGATAAACAAGTTATTAAAATTCATGAGGCATTTTGCAATTGGTATCATCTGGCGCGTGGGTATTCTGAGTATAATCCTTATGGGATTGGTTTATTTTTTTCTCCAGGGCCAATGGTCTGCCGTCGGCTTGTTTAGTATTTTAGTGGCACTCATTTTCTTCTGGATATTTACTTATACTACCTCTATCAATCGTAAATTAGCTCGTTTTTTTGAATCGGTGCGTTATTCAGATTTTACAGTAAAGTTTCGTTCAGATAATAAATTAGGTAAGAGCTTTGAAGAGGTAAATCAGCAATTCAATGGGGTATTAGAGGCTTTCCGACAAGCGCGCGCCGAGAAAGAAGCTAACCTCCATTATATCAATACTATTGTACAACATGTGAACGTGGGGCTACTGTCTTACGACACCTCTGGGAATATCGAATTAATCAATAATGCCGCTTTTCGTATACTTAATATCTATCGCCTGCGGAATATCAATGAATTGGCTAAGACCAACCATTCAGGTCTATTTGATATTCTGAATGATATTTCTTCGGGTAGCAAAGCACTCTATCAGACTTCTAACGAAAAGCAGATATCTATCAATGCCGCTACGGTAAGCTTGAGAGGACGTGTTATTAAGCTTATCTCTTTGCAGAATATTCAATCTGAGTTACAGCAAAAAGAGCTGGAAGCCTGGCAAAATCTGACAAAAGTATTGCGCCATGAAATCATGAACTCGGTAACACCGATTGTTTCATTGGCTAGTACCATGCGTGAAATCATTGAATTAGACCTGGCAGAAAAAGATGATATTCAGGAAACAGTAGCAGATTTAAAAGAAGCCCTCTTTACGATTGAAAACCGGAGCAAGGGTATTATGAACTTTGTGAATGCTTACCGGGAGTTTACAAGTATCCCTAAACCTAAATTTGTAGATACTAATTCAAAAGACCTGATAGCACAGGTCTTGAATCTGGTTCAGCCACAATTGAAAGAAAAACAAGTAGTTTTAAAAACTGACTTCAAAGAAGATTTTGAGTTGGTGGCAGATACAGAGCAGATAGAAATGGTATTAATCAATATTATCAAGAATGCGGTAGAATCAGTAGAAAACCGATTGAATCCACAGATTCGAATCAGGACATTTGAGCTAGATGAGCAGAGAATCATTGAGATTGCAGATAATGGAAGCGGTATTGAGCCAGAAGCTTTAGAGAAAATATTTATCCCATTCTACACTACCAAGAAAACAGGTTCCGGTATTGGATTGAGCCTTTCCAGACAGATTATGCAGATGCATGGCGGAAATCTGAAGGTATCGTCGAAAGTAGGGGAAGGTAGTAAGTTTTTGATTATATTTTAGGAGATGATTACATTTTTCAGTAGCGACGTAATTCATTATGTGTGAATATCAGAATAATTATCTAGTCTTTTCAAACTTTGCGCTAAAATACATTAGCTGGAAAGGTTAGGCCCTTGGAGACGTATTGCAATACAAAAACAGCCCATAATCTACGATTACGGGCTGTTTTCAGTATAAATCTATAGCAAATTATGCTTCTGTTTCTTCGCTTGCTTCTGCTGCGGCAACCGGAGTTTCATCTTCGATTGGTAAAACAGGTGTTTCCTCTGCAACCGCTTTAGCTTTAGGAGCTGCTTCGTCTACTGCACGTTTTGCATCTTCTTCTTCTTGAAGAGCAGCGTTATCTTTATCCATTTTACGCTCCATGATACCTTCTTCGATTGCTTTTCCTAATGCAAGGGTTACTAAAGCAACTGATTTGTAAGCATCATCATTAGCTGGGATTGGGTACTCAACTGCCTCTGGATTTGAGTTAGTATCACACATAGCGATTACCGGGATACCTAATCTATGTGCTTCAGCTACTGCTAAGTGTTCACGTTTTACGTCAACAACGAAAAGAGCCGCTGGAAGTCTTGATAAATCAGCTACACCACCTAATAATCTTTCTAATTTGATACGGTCACGATCAAGCATCAAGCGTTCGCGTTTTGCCATATTGCCCGCAGTTGATTCGTCTTTCAACATACGCTCAATATTTTGCAATTTTTTCAAAGATTTCTTGATAGTTGCAAAGTTTGTCAACATACCACCTAACCAACGCTCAGTAACGAAAGGCATTTTCAAGCGTTTTGCTTCTTCTGCCACGATTTCCTGTGCTTGTTTTTTTGTAGCAACAAACATGATTTTACGACCAGAACGAACAATACCTTTAACTACTTGTTGAGCTTCCTCAATACAAGCTAAAGTTTTGTTAAGGTCGATGATGTGGATACCGTTTTTCTCCATGAAGATATATGGAGCCATTTTCGGATCCCATTTACGGGTAAGGTGACCAAAGTGTACACCTGCATCTAAAAGGTCTTTGTACTCTAATTGTGCCATTTTTGGTAAAATGATAAATTGTTTGAAAAAATTAAACTACGCAGCACAGCACGTCGGCATCACTGTAAGTGCTGTCTGGACAAAAAAGAATTTACGAATTACATATAATTGGTGCCAGCCAACCGGCGCAACAACCAGATGTAATTCGTAAAAAATATTAACGTTTCGAGAATTGGAATCTCTTACGAGCTTTACGGCGACCGTATTTCTTACGCTCAACCATACGAGAGTCACGAGTTAAGAAACCTTCTTTTTTCAATGCAGGACGGTTCTCGATGTTTGCTTCACACAATGCACGAGCAATTGCCATACGCACTGCTTCTGCTTGTCCGGCAATACCACCACCTTGTACATTTACTTTAAGATCGTACTGACCAGTTGCATTTACTGCAGTAAATGGTTGGTTCAAAACGATTTGAAGAATCTCAGAAGGAAAATACTCCTTTAATTCACGACCATTCACAGTAACTGCTCCATTTCCCTGTTTCATATAGATACGGGCAACGGCTGTTTTTCTTCTACCTACTGCGTTGATAACTTGCATTATTATATAGGATTTTTGAAAATTTTCTAAAAATTAAAATGTTTGCCCGATTAGTATGACAGTTCAACAGTTTTTGGCGATTGAGCTGCATGTGGGTGATTTGGTCCTTCGTACACATATAGATTAGTGTAAAGACGACGACCTAAACGTCCTTTTGGTAACATACCTTTTACGGCATATTCAACTACACGACGACCATCTTTCGCTAATACCTCACGAGGGGTAGCAAAACGTTGTCCACCTGGGTGGCCTGTATGGCGGATATAAACTTTGTCAGTCATTTTCTTTCCTGTCAAACGGATTTTCTCAGCGTTGATCACAATTACGTTATCACCACAATCCACATGCGGAGTATAGTTTGTTTTGTTTTTACCACGAATGATGTTCGCGATCTGGCTGCACAAACGACCTAAAACTTTGTCGGTAGCGTCAATAACCACCCATTCTTTATTCACGGTTCCGTCGTTAGCGGAAATCGTTTTGTAACTTAAATGTTTCACAATTTTTAAAATTAAATGTGTTTGAAAAAAGCTTGTGTCATTGTCGTTTTAATCATTGCCCCCAAAAGCTTTGACTAACACACCATGACTCTTTTTCGATAATTTTCGAGGTGTTGAAGCAACACTTAGCAACTCCGGAAACAGTTACTTCTCAAAATTAGCAATCCCCCCGAACAAACGGGCTACGCTACGAGGGTGGTATTTTGGGGCTGCAAAATTAGACAATTCTTTAAAAAAAAGCAATTCTTTCTAATTTATTTTCTGCTAAATCGTTGAAAATTAGTTCTTATCGTAATAAGAAGCTAATTTTGTTAGATTTTTAGAGTCATGTTATAACCTCCCATAAACAGCAATGAGATTAAAACAACTTTTAAGCCTTGCCATTTTTCTGGTGCTGCTTCAACCAGCCGTGGCGCAATGGAAACTGAATGATACCAAGCCGGTAGTAATCTGCGATGCCATCAATTTTCAGGATGCCATGCTATATGCAACCGACGAAGAAGCCAATAGTTATTATATATGGACCGATTACAGAACTGATAAGCTTGATCTGTATGTGCAGAAATTTGATAGCAGAGGAGTGCCGCTATGGGAAAAGAATGGCGTAAAAATCGGGAAAATTTTAGATAAGTATGCCGTTATCTATTCTCAAAGGATAATCAGACCTGATGGGCAAGGGGGAGCGTACATCGGCTGGCACTTATTGCCCGATGTTAATAATCTTGAGAAGCGATTGTTTTATGCACAACACGTTGATAAAGAGGGTAAGCCGTTGTGGGGAGAAGAAGGCGTAAAAGTCACAGAAAAAGAATTAACAACCTTGCAACCTTATGATGATATTTTTGATATAGTTGACCTGAAAAATAATCAGTTGCTGGTCTATTTTAATCAATATGATAAGAATACGAGCACTAATACAGTCTTTACAAAGAAACTGAATTACGAAGGACAGACCATAGAAGACGAAAAAGTTCTTTATGCCCATGACCGCATAGAAGACAAAGTTATCTATGATATAAAAAACAGTAGATTTCTTACCCTGCAAAAACATAGTCAATTCGATTATGTGTATCAGACTTTCAAAGCCGACAATACACCAATTATTGCTACACCCAAAGTCATTTATCAGAATCCTGCTTTTGGCAACTCTCGCATAGACCTTTTCAAATTAGATAATGAGGGCAATGCGGTTATTGGTCGTACCTTAGATACAGGAGATGGCAGAAAGTTTGTAATTGCTAATAAAGTAGATGTAGACGGGAACCCATTATGGGGAGAGAATGGCGTGAATATGGGTACTGACCATACCTTTGATTTGCAGATAGTGCCTACTAGCGACGGAGGCGGTATAGCCACCTGGCTTGAAACAGCCAATCCGCAGCAACCTTTTATTATAGCGAAACTGACATCAAATGGCTCTATCCTATGGAAGAATGAAGTGTTTACACCACGTTCAAATAAACCCTATTCTTTACCTAATAAACTGGAATCAGATGGCAAGGATGGAGTCTATACCTTATGGCTTCAGCCTAAAGAGGTGGGCTATGACCTGACAGTGCAACATTTTGATAATAATGGCCAAAAAAGATTCGGGAACGATGGTATCTCTTTTAAAGATTATACTTTTTATGGCGGTGCTCGCCTGGTACCTTATCCAAAAGGGGGTGTGATTGTATTATGGAGTGCAAACAAAGAACAATCTGATGGAATAGGTTATACGGTTGATTTATACACCAATTATATTTCAGAAACAGGGCGTTTTGGCTTCGAAGATTTACCTACTATCAATGTTACTCCGATTGATGCCAATAAATTCTGTGCCGGACAAACTTTCTCGGTTTCGCTTGTAACCAATGGCCCTGCATTCGGTTTAGACAATAATTTTAAGGTGCTTTTATCTGATACTACCGGCAGCTTTGCGAATGCTACCGAAATCGGTATGGATTCCAGAAAGACCATCAATGTAAAAACTCCGCAAGGTCTGGCAAAGGGTACCTATAAAGTAAAGGTTATTTCGACTTCGCCAGTCATTGAAAGCGGTAATACCATAGATGTGATGATAGCCGAAGCAGGGGCTCCTATTATCACAGCAGATAAATTGTCGGCTTGTTTAGGCGAAACCTTTAAGTTGACAGGCTCAGGCTGTGAGGCTGGGGTAATTAAATGGTCAAATAATCAGGAAGGAAAATCTATTTCTCTGGTTCTTGAAAACTCATCTGTTTTTACGGCTGTTTGTAGTGTTCAGGGCTGTGATAATAGTGTGCCTTCTCAGGAAGTTTCTTTGCAAGTCAACAAGGCTACGGCTACTGCCAGCAATGCAGGTCCGTATTTTATAGGTGAGTCTATTAAACTAAGCAGTACAGGTGGAGTAAAATATTCATGGACTGGCCCGGCCTCGTTTACTTCAAATGAGCAGAATCCTACTATCTTGAGTGCGGCCTTAACGATGGGTGGTGTTTATAGTGTAGTGGTGACTGATATTAATAATTGTACAGCCAAGGCAGAAACAACAGTAATGATCAACAATGTGCTGGGTGTAGAAAGGGAAATCAATATCCGTACTTTCCCGAACCCGACAAGCCACGAGGTAATAGTAGAGTTTTATGGACTGGCAAATAATCCGGTGAATATTTCATTAATTGATATGCGGGGTTCGGTGGTAGGTGAAAGAAATATCAAGGCTACTGGTGGTTATCAGCAAGAGGTAATAGATATCCGCTATTTCACCAGAGGCCAATATCTGGTAAAAGTAAACACCTCACAAAGAGAAGCAGTTAAAAAAATTATTATAGAAAACTAGGAAATTGAGTGATTTAGTGAATGAGTGATTTAGTGATTATTTTGAATTTTGATTGTGCGAATTAGCTTAATTGCATTGACTTTTAGGTGAAAATGGACAACCAATAATTAATCACTCAATCACTCATTCACTCAATCGCTCAATAGTAAATCATGGCATTAAAAACGTATTTTCTTCAGGTAAAAGAAGTTGTAGTTGAGACTCCCGATTGTGTAACGATTTATTTCTGGCACCCATTGAGTGAACAGATAAAATATAAAGCAGGGCAATTTATTTCGGTAATAGTGCCAATTGATGGCAAAAAGGTACGTAGAAGTTATTCTATGTCTACTTCGCCGCATACAGATACTTCTATCGGTATTACCGTGAAGCGTGTATTAGGCGGATTAGTTTCTAATTATCTGAATGATAGAGTAAAAGTAGGTGATTTTCTGGAAGTAGTTGAGCCATTGGGCAATTTCTATGTAGAAACAGATGCTGAAAACTCACGCCACCTGGTGCTTTTTGCAGCTGGGAGTGGCATTACACCGATGGTGTCTATCATGAAATCTGTGCTGAAAATGGAACCTAAATCAAGGGTTACTTTGGTATATGGAAACCGTACAGAGGGCAGCATTATTTTTAAAGATAAAATTGAGGAATTGGAGTATACTTACCGCAATCGTTTGACAGTGCATCATATTATTTCCCGCCCGTCCGATTTATGGGTAGGGCAGATTGGCCGCATCAGTCAGGGCATCAGTATTCGTTTCATGAAAGATTCTTATACTGATTTTGCTAAAGACCATTTCTATTTGTGTGGCCCTGAGGGAATGATGGAAGATGTGATAAAAGGATTAAATATCTATAATGTAGATAAAAGCCAGATTCACAGAGAGAATTTCCATGCCCCAATGCTGGATGAAATCCATGTAGAAGAAAATGATAACTCACTCAAAGCCCAAACTGTGAAAATAATCTATGATGGCGATGAGTATGAGTTTGAAGTAAAACCTCACCAGAGCATCCTCGAAGCAGCGCTGGATTTAGACATAGACTTACCTTATTCATGTCAGGCGGGTATGTGTACAGCCTGTATGGGTAAATGTGTAGAAGGTAAGGTGAAAATGGATGAAGAAGAGGGCTTGACCGATAAAGAAATTGCACAGGGGTATATTCTTACCTGTGTAGCTCACCCAATTACGGCAGGTGTTGTGGTTGAAATGGATTAAAAAAAAATTAAAACAATTCTATACGAATATTAGTATTTCAATTCTGATAATACCTTTACAAAAGAGGATGTGCAAACATCCTCTTTTTCAAAAATAAAAGCCTCTATTTGGCGTTAATGTTTAAAATTTCAGGAATCGTGCGTGCTAGGAAGATTATTTTTACAGGGGCTTTTGCTTTGAGCTTAATTACCGTTTTCAGTTCATTTATTTTATCCCCTAAACGTTTAGACTACCAGACTCAACAAGAAAAGTGGGCCGACAGCCTCTTGGCTACTATGTCTTTGGACGAAAAAGTAGGGCAGCTATTTATGGTTGCTACTTTCTCGAATCGTACAGAAAAATACTATCAGCAGGTTGAAAATAACATTGCTACCTATCACTTAGGTGGTTTGATCTTCTTTCAAGGAGGCCCGTATCGCCAGGCTAAACTCACCAATCGTTACCAACAGATTTCACGTATTCCAATGATGATTGGAATTGATGCCGAGTGGGGCCTGGGTATGCGTCTGGATAGTGCCATTGATTTTCCGAAACAGATTACTTTAGGGGCCATTCAGGACAATAGCTATGTGGAGAAGTTTGGTCAGGAAATAGGCCGCCAATGCAAACGCATGGGTATCCATATCAATTTTGCTCCTTCTATTGATGTCAATACCAATCCTGATAACCCGATTATCAACTACCGTTCATTTGGTGAATCACAGGTGAATGTAGCTGAAAAAGGATTAGCTTATGTGCGTGGGATGAAGAAATACAATGTGCTGGGTAGTGCCAAGCATTTCCCGGGTCATGGAGATACTGACCAGGATTCTCACCGAACGCTTCCGGTAGTAAATCATACCTTACAACGCCTCAATGAAGTAGAATTATATCCCTTCCGTCGCCTGATTGCTGATAGCGTAGGTACAGTCATGACTGGTCATTTATTTGTGCCTGCTTTAGAGCCACGTGGTGCAACGCCTACCTCCATTTCTGAAAAAATTGTGACAGAAATTATCAAAAACCAGATGGGTTTTAAAGGCTTGACTGTAACAGATGCCTTGAATATGCGGGGCATTACCCAAGGTTTACAGCCTGGCGAGCCGGAGTTTCTGGCATTTATGGCAGGGAATGATGTATTGCTACAAACGGGTAACCTGCCAGCGGCATTTAAAAGAATCAAACAGGCCGTAGAAACCGGACAGATTTCTGAAGAAGTGCTGAATGCCCGTGTAAAAAAAATTCTGAAAGCCAAATACTGGGCAGGGCTAAGCAAATACAAACCGGTTGATATAGCAGGTTTAGGTACTGATTTAAATGGTAAAAAATCAATTGATTTGAAAACTGAATTGTTTGAGCAGGCCGTTACGATTGTTCGCAATCAGGATAATCTCTTGCCTTTTACCCATTTAGATACCACTACTTTTGCCTCCGTAGCCATCAGTGGCGATTATGATAATCAGTTTCAGAAAGGCTTAAGCCAGTACGCCAATTTCAAGCATTTTACTGTGCCATTCAAGCCAAGTTCAGACAAAGATGTGGCGTGGGTATTAGATGAGGCGGCTAAATACAAAGTGGTTGTAGTGAGCGTTCATGGCATGAATAGCAAAGGCGAGCGGAATTATGGCGTATCACCTGCCACAGTTGATTTTATTAATCAGCTAAGCCAGAAAACTTATGTGATTGTATGTGCCTTTGGGAATCCTTATGGTTTAAAACTCTATGGTTCTTCGCGCAATCTGGTGTGTGGCTATGAAGATGACCCTATCTCTCATAAAGTAGTGCCTCAGATATTATTCGGCGCTTTGCCAGCAAAAGGTCGTTTGCCGGTTACAGTAGACAATAATTTAAAAGTAGGTAACGGCATTCAGACACCTAAATTGGGCAGGGTTTCGTTCGGCAATGCTGAAAGTGTGGGTATGGATAGCCGCAAATTAGATGAGATTGAACAGGTGGTGCAACAAGGCATTGATAATCGAGCATTTCCGGGTTGTCAGATTTTGGTGGCACGGCAGGGCAAAGTAGTGTATAACAAAAACTTTGGTAACCTGCGTTATGGTTTGTATGAGCCTGTCACAAGCGAGACTTTGTATGATATTGCTTCCATGACTAAAGTTACGGCAACCCTGCAAACGGTAATGATGCTGAACGAGCGGGGAGAAATAGATATGAATGAAAAAATATCTAAATACCTCCCAGAAATGAAGGGCTCGAATAAGGAAAATATGCTGATTTCAGATATATTAATGCATCAGGCCGGTTTGGTAGCCTTTGTGCCTTTCTGGGAAAAAACCAAAAAGGGAGCCGTGCTAAGCAGCGACTATTATAGCACAGTATATGACAGCTTACAAGTACCCCAAAACTTACAGGTAGCAACTAATTTATACATCAAGCCAAGTATCAGAGATTCTGTCTGGCATTGGGTGATTCAGTCGAAACTATTGAATATTTATGATAAGCTTGGAGGTTATCGCTATACTTATAGTGATTTAGGCTTGATGATTCTGCAAAAATTGGTAGAACGCATCACCAATCAGCCTTTGGATGAGTTTCTGACGCAAAACCTTTACGAACCTTTGGGGATGACCTCTACGTTGTTCAATCCACTACAAAGATTTCCTAAAAACAACATTGCTCCTACCGAAAACGAAGCAATTTTCAGAGCCTCGCAAATTCAGGGTACAGTACATGACCCTAATGCTGCCCTGCTCGGAGGTGTCTCCGGTCATGCCGGATTATTCAGCAATGCCACCGACTTAGTAAAGCTATTTCAGATGAATTTGCAACATGGGTTTTATGGTGGGAGAAACTTTCTATTCCCCGAAACCGTGACACATTTTGCAAAAAACTATACCCAGAAAAGCCATAGAGGTTTAGGCTGGGATAAACCGAGTTCAGGCGATAGCCCTATTGTAGGTTCAACAGCTTCTGATGATACTTATGGACATTCCGGTTTTACGGGAACAGTCGTCTGGGTTGACCCTGACCGTGAGTTAATTTTTATTTTCCTTTCCAATAGAGTATATCCACTTTCTACCAACAACAAAATCAATACTCTCAGAATCAGAAAAAGGATTCATGAGATAATTAATGAAGCGATTATTACGCAGTAAGAATTCTGTTCATCACCGTTTACTTTCTTCTCTTAGTTTTTCTTCATCATTTTTATGTATAAAAAATCCAGTCTAAAGGAGTACTAAATCGATTTAGGTTCGTATTAATAAAGATATATATAGTTTTTTCGATTGACTTGAGGAGCAAATAATATCTTTGAAAAATCAAAGAAAACAAACAATTACTATTATTTTTGCCTTAGAGCGCTTTACCCTAGTGTTCCTATATATATTCAACACTTATAACCTTTAAAATGGAAATTTCGATTCACAACTGGATGCGGGCAGAATCCATAGAGACTACTATTAAGCGAATTGCCGGATTGGGCTACGACAAACTGGAGATTCAGGGAAGCCCGGAGGCGTATGATACCAAAAAAGTAAATCAGCTACTAAAAGACCACGGACTAACTTGTTGGGGTTCGGTAACCCTGATGCTGGAAGACAGAAATCTACTCGCCAAAGACAAAGCACAAAGAGCAAAATCAGTACAATACATTAAGGATGTAGTGACGATGGTAAAAGAACTCGATGGCCAGATGGTATCAGTAGTTCCGGGAACTGTAGGGAAAATTATACCTGATGGCAGACCGGACGAAGAGTGGGAGTGGGCTATTGAGGGAATGAAACAAGTGTATGAATATGCCGAAAGCGTGGGTATCTTATTAGGTATTGAGCCAATCAACCGTTTTGAAACCTATTTTATTAATAGAGGCGACCAGGCGCTGGCACTAGCCGAAGCAGTAGGCCCAAAATGTGGGGTATGTCTGGATACTTTCCACATGAATATTGAAGAAGAAAATACTTATGATGCTATCCGTCGTGCCAAAGGACGTTTAGTAGGTTTCCACGTGGCTGATAGTAACCGTATGGCTCCGGGAATGGGAACTATCAACTGGCCTAAAATCATTGAAACGCTTCGTGAAATTGAATATGATCAGGTGTTATCAGTAGAATTCTGTGCTCCTTTAGATAGAACTCCTGCCAATCCTTATCCAAATTCGATTGAACTGAGTCCGGAAGGATTAAGCCCTGAGCAAAAGAAATTTCTGGAAGACCACGGTAGTTCTTCAGTTACAGAAGAATTCTATTCGATGCTGACAAGAAAGTCTATCGAAACCCTAAGACCACTGCTATAATTGTGGCGCGAGCATCCTGCTCGCTTAAAAAATACCTAAAACGGCTATTTAGCAGCCACCAACCTATTTTATAATGAAAATTACCAATGTAGAAGCTTTCTGGCTTCGCTGCCCGATTCCTAAAGAAAAACAACATTTTTCAGATTATGGTCTGTTGACCGACTTTGATATGACACTGGTTGTCATAACCACAGATACAGGCTTACAAGGGTTTGGTGAAGCAAAGGCCGCCGTAGGGTCTTCGGGCGTGTGTGCCTCTATTGTTACTTGTGTAGAAAAAGAAATAAAGCCTTTGCTGGTAGGCAAAGATGCCCGACATATTACCCGCATCTGGGAACATATTTATAACGGAACACGCGACCACTATGCGCTGAAAAGAGGCCGTAAATTCCCTATACTAGGCAGAAGAGGTTTAACTATCTCGGCCATGAGCGGCGTTGATACAGCCCTTTGGGACTTAAAAGGTAAAGCCTTAGGCGTACCTGTGGTTGAACTGTTAGGGGGAGCTTGCAGAGAGAAAATGCCTGCTTATGCCAGCGGTGGCTGGGCAGGAACTGATAAAATCGGAGAGCAATTGTTAGGCTATGTTTCAAAAGGTTTTCAGGGTGTAAAGATGCGTGTGGGGGTAATGGACGAAACCGTGCAGGAGAGTATCAGACGCGTAAGAGCTGCCAGAGAAGCATTAGGTGAAAATATTAAATTAATGACCGATGCACACGGTACTTTTAGTGTACCGGAAGCTAAACAGTTTTGCCGTGGGGTAGAGGACTGTAATCTCTATTGGTTTGAAGAACCTATCAGTCCCGATAACCGCCATGGCACAGCCGAGGTAAAAGCCTCAACATCTATCCCGATTGCAGCGGGTGAAAGTGAATATACCGCCTTTGATGTGCGTGATTTGATTGAAGTACGTGCCTTAGACGTAGTTCAACCTGATTCGGCTATTATTGGTGGTATCACAGAAGCCATGCGTGTAGCACATCTGGCGCATGCGTATCAACTGGAATTAGCGCCTCATTGCTGGGGTTCGGCTTTCTCGTTTATGGCAGGTGTAAATGTAGCCTTTGCTGCTCCTGCTGCTACTATCATAGAGTTTTCATTAGGCGGTAACCCGATGATGTATGACCTGGTACAGGAAAAAATACAAGCCATTGATGGCATGATTGAAGCACCAACCGCCCCGGGCTTGGGTCTAACTCCGAACTGGGATTTTGTGAAGGAATTTAAGCAAACAGTTTAATCAGATACCCTATAAGATTTTATTAGTGAAACTTTGACTAGGCGTCCCCGTACTCTATGTACATCGTGACTAATAAAAATAACCTATAAAACTATGGCAAAAGCAGTAAAAATAAACCATGTGGCATTGGTAGTAAGCAACCTTGAAAAAGCTTGCGAATTTTATGAAAAAGAGATGGGCTTAGAGCCTTTACCAGCTTTTTTGTTCGACTACCCGACTGCCTTCTTTAAATTTAATGAAGAGCAACAGTTACACCTGACAGAATGGGATGATACCTACTCATTCAGAGGACACGTATGTGTGCAGGTAGACGATTTTAATACTATTTTCTACCGTATGAAAGAATTGGGTGTGATTGATATTCTGCCTTGGGGCAAAGTTCGTCAATTGCCTGATGGTGCTATGCAGATGTTCGTGCGTGATCCATCCGGTAATCTGGTTGAAATATCATCATTACCGGGAAGTGAGATTGACCCGAAGATTTTTGAAGATGAAGAGCTATTCAAAGCAGGTATTTATGTTTCAGGGCGTAATGATTTCAGAGGATATAAATCAGCTGATGCGACTTTATATCACGACAAAAAATGAAAAAAAACGTATTGCTTTTAGAAACCGTTGCTGATGAAGCAATGGATTTGCTCAATAATGCTGCTTCGGCAGGAGAAATAGAAATCTTTACAGCTTACGGAGATACACCTTTAGCTACTATTTTGCAAGAAAACTCTATTGATGGAGTAATTACCAGAGGAAAAGGGCAGGGAAACAAACAATTGATGGAGGCTTGTCCTAATCTACAAGTAATTGCTCGTTGTGGCGTTGGACTTGATAATGTAGATATCAAAGAAGCTACTGCGCGTAAAATAAAAGTAGTAAATGCGCCAGGTTCTAATTCAAGTACGATTGCCGAGCATGCCATTACCTTAATGCTGATGTTACAACGTAATTTATACGAATCAGCCAGACAGGTAAAAGCAGGTAACTGGGATTGGAGAAATCAGTTTGTAGGAGACGAACTTCATGGCAAAACTCTCGGGGTTTTAGGCATGGGTAATATCGGCAAGCGAGTAGCCAAATTAGGTGATGCTTTTAGTATGAATGTCGTGTATTGGGACAAGTTTCCAGTACAATCAGAATATCAGGGTTTGCCTTTAGAAGAGGTTCTGAAAGTATCAGATATTATTACTTTGCATTTGCCCTTATTTGAAGATACCAAAAACCTGATAGGTGAAAAAGAATTAGCTATGATGAAATCACATGCGATTCTGATTAACACAGCCAGAGGAGCTTTGGTAGATCAGAAAGCCTTGGTAGATGCCTTAAATAATGGGGTAATCGGTGGATTTGGAGCTGATGTATTGGTGGTAGAGCCACCGGCACAGGATGAGCCATTATTAAGCCATCCCAAGACTATCATTACGGCTCACGTAGGAAGCCTTACAGCCACTACTTACAAATATATGTGTGTGTCGACCGTGAAAAATGTGTTGGCTATTTTATCAGGAGGATCACCTCAACCTGAAAGTATTTTTAATAGAAAAGAGTTAAATTTATAAAAACCCCACCCAACCCTCCCCAACAATGGGAAGGGCAAAAAAAGTCCCTTTCCCCGCTGTTGGGGTCGGACCGCCGAAGCCGAAAGGGATTTAGGGCGACCCGCGTAGGGATAGGGGTCAATTAAGACCTGAAATTCAATCCTTAAATATAAACTATGAACTTTAAACCAAACACGCTGAAACTCCTTGTGGTTGTAACGGGAGTATTTCTGTTTGTGGCTTCCTACACTAGCCTTAAGAAGAACCCAGCTAGTGCAGATGACAACCCTAAAATAGCCAAATTAAAACTACAACCCGGCTTTAAGGCAGAACACCTGTATAGCCCCTCAGAAAATGAGCAAGGCTCATGGGTATCTATGGCTTTTGATGACAAAGGTCGTATGATTGCCTCAGACCAATATGGTATTCTGTACCGTCTTACTATCCCGGCTATTGGTCAGGGGACTACACCTAAAGTAGAGAAATTAACTATTCAGAACGATACTGTTGCTTTAGGCACAGCACATGGCCTGCTGTATGCTTTCAATAGTTTGTATGTGATGGTAAACAATTATGGCAGCAAGAAATTTCCAAGAAAAAGTGGTTTGTATCGTTTACAGGATACCAATGGCGACGACCAGTTTGATAAATTAACTTTAATGAAAGAATTAAAGGGTGATGGTGAGCATGGTCCACACAGCGTTATTCTTTCATTCGATAAAAAATCTTTAATGGTAATATCAGGCAATCATACAGATGCCCCTGAAATGGATGATTACAGGCTTCCTTCAAACTGGCAGTATGACCAGCTATTTCCATTAATAAAAGATCCGAGAGGACATGCGAATGACCGTAAAGAGCCGGGTGGATGGATTGCTAACGTTGACCCTGACGGTAAACACTGGGAATTAATAAGTGCCGGATACAGAAACGCGTTCGATATGGCTTACAATGATGTAGGTGATTTATTTGTCTACGACGCCGATATGGAGTGGGATTTTGGTATGCCATGGTATCGCCCGACTCGTATCTGTCATGCTACCAGCGGTAGTGAGTTTGGCTGGAGAACAGGCTCAGGAAAATGGTCGCCTGCTCTACCTGATAATTTGCCACCAATCATTAATATCGGGCAAGGTTCACCTACCAATTTGCTTTATACAAATGATGCGAAATTTCCGGCAAAATATAAAAATACACTTCTGGCATTTGACTGGAGCTTCGGAATTGTTCACGCGCTTCATCTGAAACCAAGTGGCTCGACGTATTCTGCTGACAGAGAGGAGTTTTTATCAGGTATGCCTTTGCCTTTGACTGATGGAGCCATTGGCCCTGATGGAGCTTTATATTTCCTGACAGGTGGACGTAGATTAGATTCAGACCTTTACAGAGTATATTATAATGGCCCGGAAAGTACCGATGTGTCAGTAGCGACTGCGCCAACTAAAGAAAATACTTTAAGACGGGAGTTAGAGGCATTTCATGGCGAACCGAATGCAATAGCAATTGATAAAGCATGGCCTAATTTAAAACACCCTGACAGACTTATCCGCTATGCCGCAAGAATCGCTGTAGAACATCAACCTGTAGCTCAATGGCAAGAGAAAGCATTGGCAGAAAAAGACCCTATTACTATTATCAATGCCATGATTGCTCTGGCTCGTCAGGGAAAACCTGAACAAGAGGGAAGTATGTTGAAATCATTATTGAGTGTTAACTATGCTACTTTATCGGTATCGCAGAAAATAGATTTGTTACGTGCTTTTGAGTTGACATTTTCAAGAATGGGGCAACCAACAGCTGCAATAAAACCTAAACTTGTAGCTTATCTGAATCCGCATTTCCCTTCGTCTGACGATGAAATAAATAAGCTTTTAAGCAGAATTCTGGTATATCTGGAAGCACCTGGGATTGTATCAAAAACAGTAGCCTTGTTAGATAAAAAAGAAGCTCCGGGCGTAATAGCTGGTGGACAAACAGCTACTTCTTCTGCCGATTTGATTATGCGCAATCCGCAATATGGATTAGATATTGCCAAAATGTTAGAAAAAATGCCTCCTGCGCAGCAGATTTATTTTGCAACTGTGCTAAGCTCTGCCAAAACTGGTTGGACTCCTCAATTGCAGGATAAATACTTCAAATGGTTCCGTAATGCACTGAACTTCCGTGGAGGTAATAGTTATATTGGTTTTATTGACAGAGCCAGAAAATTAGCCTTAGCTAATGTGCCTAAAGACAAAGTAACTTATTACGAAAAATTATCAGGTGCAGACTTGATGTCTAAATCAGGTAATGATCTGGTGGTGCAGAATTACCCGAAAGGCCCAGGCAAAAACTGGAAATTAGAAGTGGCTCTGGAAGCTGTAGACAAAGGCTTAACGAACCGTAATTTCCAACAAGGTAAGGATATGTATAATGCTATTACCTGTAGCCGTTGTCACAGTATGCGTGGCGAGGGTGGAAATGTTGGGCCCGAGTTGACTCAATTGGGTACGCGTTTCTCAAATAAGGATATTCTTGAAGCCATTATTGACCCAAGCAAGGCAGTATCAGACCAATATGCGGCAACCCAGTTTATCCTGAAAAACGGAGATTCAATTGTAGGTCGTCTGGCGAATGAAGATAATAATTTCTATTATGTATCGCAGAATCCTTACGCACCAGATGTATTGATGAAAATAGCGAAAAAAGACGTAGCATCAAGTAAGTATTCGTCAGTATCAGTCATGTTGCCGGGTCTTATTAATGGCTTGAATGAAGAAGAGTTAAAAGACCTGATTGCATACCTGAAATCGGGCGGTAACGAAAATAATGCGATGTTTGCCCGTAAGGATGGGAAATAAAGTATGATTATTTGTGGCTATCGAATAAATTTGTTAGCCACAAATTTTTGATAATTTCTAACCACTAAACTAAGGGCTATGGCAAATAAAAAACTAAATTTTAATGGGAGATTCGCCTTATTTTTAGCTGGATTTTCGTTTCTGTTTCTGAGTCAGCTAATTGCGCAGAAAGGAACCAGGCAACCTATCAATGTATTGATAATCGACGGACAGAATAACCATAAAAACTGGCCGCAGACTACCCAATTGATGAAGGGCTATCTGGAAGAAACAGGGCTTTTCAAAGTAAGTGTAGCTACTACCCCATCAGAAGGTGGAGATATGGAAACATTCAAGCCGGATTTTTCAAAATATCAGGTTGTTTTATCCAACTATAATGGCGACTCATGGTCAAAGACTACTAAAGATGCCTTTGAGAAATTTGTGAGTAATGGAGGTGGTTTTGTCAGTGTTCATGCCGCCGATAACGCTTTTCCTGAGTGGGAAGCCTATAATAAGATGATTGGTGTAGGAGGCTGGGGCGACCGCAATGAAAAATCAGGCCCTTATGTGTATTATGATGAAGAAAAACACAATTTCGTGCATGATAATAGCGCTGGACGTGGCGGTAGCCATGGCGTAGAGCATCAGTTTCTGGTAAAAGTACACAATACCAAACACCCGATTACCAAAGGCTTGCCAGAAGCATGGTTACATGAAAAAGATGAGCTTTACGACCGAATGAGAGGCCCTGCTGAAAACATGGAAATATTGGCTACTGCTAATAGTGATAAAGAAAAGAGAGGTTCGGGTAGGATAGAACCTATGTTAATGACCATTACTTATGGCAAAGGAAAAATATTTCATACTGTGCTTGGGCATGGTAATTACTCACAAAAATGCAAAGGCTTTATTACTACTTTGCAAAGAGGCACTGAGTGGGTAGCTACCGGAAAAGTAACTCAGGCTGTTCCTAAAGACTTCCCGACTGCTGAAAGTGTAAGCATCAGAGAAAATTAATCAAACTACTATTCAAATTTAACATAAAGAAACAATGGAAGCTAACTCATCACGTCGCTCAGCCCTGAAAAACATCATCGGTGGAGCGGCTATATTATCAGCACCCATGAGCCTTACTGAGGCTTTTGCAGCGAATGAAAAGATATTAGGCAGTGAACTGAATGGTAAAATCAATCACTCGGTTTGTCGCTGGTGTTATAGCAAAATACCTTTAGAAGACCTTTGTAAAGAGGTGGTAGCTATGGGTATGAAATCAATAGAATTACAAGGGCCTGAAGAATGGCCAATACTTAAAAAATATGGTCTTCATTGTGCCATGCCTTGGGGAGCAGGTTTGGGTATTGAAAAAGGATTTAACAATCCGGCTTTGCATGATGAACTGGTGGCCAGTTATGAAGGTATTTTTCCTAAATTGAAAGCAGCAGGTTATGACAAGGTAATCTGTTTTTCAGGCAACAGAAAAGGAATGTCAAATGAAGAGGGAATGGAAAACTGTGCCAAAGGTTTGAAAAGGCTCATGCCATCGGCTGAAAAGCATGGAGTTACGATGGTAATGGAACTGTTGAACAGCAAGGTAAATCACAAAGATTATATGTGTGATTATAGCAAGTGGGGAGTGGACTTATGTGATAAAGTAGGTTCGGAAAGATTCAAACTGTTATATGACATCTACCATATGCAAATCATGGAAGGTGACGTAATTGCGACTATCAAAAAGTATCACCCATATTTTGCACATTATCACACCGGTGGTGTTCCGGGTCGTGCTGAAATTGATGATACGCAAGAATTGAACTATCCGGCAATTATGCGTGCTATTGTAGAAACAGGCTACAAAGGCTATGTAGGGCAAGAATTTGTACCAAAACGCGCCGATCAGATAGCTTCGTTGAAACAAGGGATGACGATTTGTGATATTGCTTAATATAAGTCTGTATTATAACAAAAGCCGCTCTTGAAGCGGCTTTCGTGTTTTATAATAATTGTAGAGAAATCTATTTCTTAAACAAAGAATCCACAAATTCCATTTTATTAAATACCTGTAAATCATCCATTTGCTCACCTACGCCGATATATTTTACAGGAATCTTGAATTCATCTGAAATACCAATCACAACTCCACCTTTGGCGGTGCCATCCAGTTTAGTAATAGCTAATGAATTAATCTCTGTTACTTTCGTGAACTCACGAGCTTGGATTACGGCATTTTGTCCCGTACTTCCGTCTAAAACCAACATTACTTCATGTGGTGCTTCCGGTAAAAATTTCTGAACTACGCGTTTAATTTTACCTAGCTCGTTCATCAGGTTTACTTTGGTGTGCAAACGTCCGGCTGTATCAATAATGATAATATCAGCATTCATTTCCATGCCTTTTTTCACCGCATCAAAAGCTACTGACGATGGGTCGGTATTCATACCGTGGTCTATTACCTCAACACCTACACGTTTTCCCCAGAGTTTCAATTGATCAACCGCTGCGG
Source organism: Emticicia fontis (assembly GCF_054779675.1). Classification (NCBI taxonomy): domain Bacteria; kingdom Pseudomonadati; phylum Bacteroidota; class Cytophagia; order Cytophagales; family Leadbetterellaceae; genus Emticicia; species Emticicia fontis. The sequence goes on along the minus strand of NZ_BAAGXU010000001.1, from coordinate 162,212 downwards.
CTCTGAACGTATCGGCTGCACCTAAAACCACTTTCTTACCTCTTTTCTGAAACTGATGAGCTAGTTTCCCAATAGTTGTAGTTTTACCTACACCATTCACACCCACTACCATCAGCACGTACGGCTTTGGCAGATTGTCGGTCTCAAAACTATCTTTTACATCTTGCGAGTTATTTTCGGCCAATAAAGCTGCCGTTTCTTCACGCAGAATTCTGTCTAATTCCTCAATAGTTGTATATTTATCGCGCTCTACTCTTGCCTCAATGCGTCTGATTATCTTTACGGTTGTCTCTACGCCTACATCAGAGCTAATCAGAATCTCTTCCAGTTCGTCTAATACCTCATCATCAACCTTCGATTTCCCAATGATCGCACGTGAGAGTTTATCAAAAATACTTGTTTTTGATTTTTCTAGTCCTTTATCAAGCGTTTCTTTTTTCTCTTTCGAGAAGAAGTCAAATAAGCCCATCTATAGTAATAGTGTAAATATGAATAATTGCCAAGCCTGCGGGATTTAAACAGGCTTTAAGACAAAACTATAACAATTTTATGAGAGTTTCAGTTTAATTCTTACGAAAAGCTGAAAAACAAATCAGCTATTTCTTCGCTGACACGCTTCGGACGAAAGCTTTTCGCATCCAGACAAACCCATATGGTACGTGAGCGGGCCAGCACTTCCTCATCTCTCAAAATCTCACAATGGCGGTCGCTGGTGACACCTGTAAAATTATCTACCCAGGTTTTTACCATCAGATTTTCACCCAAAAAAGCAGGTTTCAGATAATCTATTTCATGTCTGCGTACCACCCATGCAATCTGTGAACTGAATTCTGTGGGTACTGCTGTATGCCAGTGGCTACCTGCCGCTTCCTGCACATAGCGCAGATATACAATATTATTGACATGATTCAAATCGTCGATATCTGTGGCAACAACTTTGATAGGAAAGAAATGATAATTGCTTCTGCGGGTTTCCAATGGCTTTGATGTAGTTATATTGTTTTTTCATAGAGACGTATTGCAATACGTCTCCAAGGGTCTGTCAATGTGAGATTAATGGTCTATTATATTGAAATACTCTGCCTAAATTATATCTATTGGATTAAATAGGCCAATGGAGACGTAATGCATTACGTCTCTACGAATGCACTCTTTACACCAAAACAAAAAAGCCCTCTTGAGCAACAAGAAGGCTTCTACCAATAGAATTATTGGAATTATGCTTTAAGCGCGTTTTGCAATTCTTCCATAGGAACCATTTCTTCCTTGAAAGTATATGCACCTGTTTTAGGAGACTTCACAGCTTTGATAACTTTTGCGAAGTTTTTTCCTGCGGTTTTATCACGAAGCGTAGCGACTACTTTCTTTGCCATTTTAGTATCGTTTTATGAGGTTTTGATTCAAATGATTTTTCAGGATTCTGATAAATCTATGAACCCTTACCATCATTAATTATTTAATTTCTTTGTGAGTAGTATGTTTTTTCAGGAATGGGTTATATTTTTTTAACTCCATACGACCTGTAGTGTTTTTACGGTTTTTAGTCGTAACGTAGCGAGACATACCTGCTACACCGCTTGTTTTTTGCTCAGTGCACTCTAGGATAACCTGTACACGATTGCCTTTCTTCGCCATTGTTTTATGTATTTAATAACTTTAAAATCTATTTTTCGGGCTGCAAAGATACTAAACTCTTGATTATTAACCAAATCTCTTTTAAAAGATTTTTATGAATTTATTAGATTTTGTGCGGCTAAGTACAATTTTATAGACATCTGCGTTGACAATTTTAAAAGAAATGCAATAAATTCGTTTTAATATTATAGTTTTGAACTGTACAGATAAAACAGACCTGAAATCTCATGAACAACACACGCATTAACTTACTGGCTCGTCCGATTGGAAACCCCACACCCGAATGCTGGGAAATAGAAGAAGTAGATACGCCCGATTTACAAGAGAATCAGGTACTGGTGCAAGTACAATATTTATCTATTGACCCTGCCATGCGTGGGTGGATGAATGAGGGGAAATCGTATGTAAGACCTGTGAGAATCGGAGAAATCATGCGTGCTTTAGGGGCTGGGGTTGTGGTAGATTCAAAACACCCGGATTTTAAAGCAGGAGACGCTGTAACAGGTATCACAGGCGTGCAGGAATATGCCGTGATGGATGGAAAAGATTTAGTAAAAGTTGACCCGAATTTCGTGCCTCTGCCAGCCTATTTGGGCACTTTGGGTATGTCAGGTTTAACAGCTTATTTTGGATTGCTGGATACAGGTCAGCCTAAATTGGGTGAAACAGTTGTGGTTTCAGGCGCTGCCGGGGCAGTGGGTAGTGTAGTAGGGCAGATTGCTAAGATTAAGGGTTGTACGGTAGTCGGTATCGCAGGTGGTGAAGAGAAGTGTAAATATGTGGTAGAAGAATTGGGCTTTGATGCCTGTGTAGATTATAAAGCAGGAAACCTGAGAGGGCAATTGAAAGAGGCCTGTATCAATGGTATTGATGTTTATTTTGATAATGTTGGGGGAGAAATATTAGATACGGTACTGACGTTGATTAATATGAAGGCAAGAATAGTGATTTGTGGAGCTATCTCGCAATATAATGCAATTCAGAAACCGGCTGGGCCAAGCAATTATATGTCGTTATTAGTGAATCGTGCCCGCATGGAAGGAATTGTGGTTTTTGATAATGCAGCAAATTATGGCAAGGCGATTAAAGAAATGGCGGGCTGGGTAGCGCAAGGAAAACTCAATGCCAAAGTAGAGATTGCCGAGGGGGGTATTAAGGCATTTCAGGATACTTTGATGAAGCTATTTAAAGGGGAAAATACAGGTAAACTGGTTTTGAAAGTAGCATGATGCCCATCCATTCGGAAACAGATACTATTCACTCAGTTATTCAGACAATCGCCTCGTTACAATCGCGGGGCGATGCTTATTTCCCAAAAGGAATATTTCCCTCTTATCGTCAGAATAAATACCTGCTTTATAAGCGCCCTGATACCAATATCTTTTATACGGCTTCTATCGTCTTTGTAATCAATCAACTCAAACCATATTTGCCTGGTGAATCTCAATTGATTATTGAAGAGATAACAGCCAAAGCCATTCAGAATTACCTTGCCTTTCAGAATAAAGATGGCCTGAAAACTTATAATTTCTGGCAGACGCCTAAAGAGGGGCGGGCTTCTAATCATTTCCCAAACGGCTATATTTTCCGCCATTCAGAACATTTCAGGTTACCTGATGATATTGACGATACCTCCTTAATTTATCTGACTTCACAGGCGAGTAAAGAAGAAGTACTCTGGTTGAAAGAGAAACTACAATTGCACGCCAATCTATCAGAAGGCCCTACCAGAAAAAGACAGGTAAGAAATACTTTTGAATATTATAAAGCCTTAAAAATTTACTCAACCTGGTTTGGGAAAAACATGGCAATTGAGTTTGATGCCTGTGCCTTGTGTAATCTGATGTATTTATTTGAGCAATATCAATTGCCTCGCAACGAGTATGATATAGATTCCTACCAATATCAGGCTGGTATTATTAAGAGGAAAGAGTTTATTAATCACCCATTTCAGGTATCGCACAATTATGCAACCGCTCCCTTGGTAGTTTATCATTTAGCTCGTCTACTTGGAGAATTTCATAATACTCCCTTAGAAGATTATAGAAAAGATTTAATTGAACTTGCCCTTTTACTATTTGAAATAGAAAAAGTAGCAATGAATAAGGTATTGTTACAAACTTCACTTCTAAAGCTAAGTAGACTCAATAGCTTTGGATTTGGAGAAGAAATAGTTAATTGCCTGAAAGCTGAAACGCCACTTAATCTGCAAATACCTGACCCTGATTTTTGTTATTTTTTAGGGCCATTATTGAGTTCTTATGAGCATCCAATCTTACAGTTTTTTGCCCCTATGAAAATCACCCAGATGGATTGGAAATGTGAGGCGCATGAATGGGTTCTGGTTTTGGAGAATCTGATAGAAAGAAGCAAAAATTAACGGTTCGTACTTCGTTATTATCCTTTCGCGTAGAAGATTCTTGTAAATATGATGGCAAATTGGTAGTATAGCATAGTAAATCAGCGCAAAATTTCTCCATCTAAACTTTATGTTATATGTATCTTCGTTTGCCTGCTCATTCGCCAATCAATCGTCATAAGAGTAAATTATTGATTTTTCTATTGACAATTGCCATTGTAGCAGTTGGGTTAATATTGCTGTTGATAAACTACCTGAATGGGAATAAACTGTTTCATAGCTTTCATACCAAGCCTGCGGCTTATCAATTGGAGAATGCCTTTCCGAATCTAAAATTTAATAGTCCGGTGGAATTTGTGCATGCAGGCGATGGGACTAACCGGATTTTTGTATTGGAACAGGAGGGTCTTATTAAAGTATTTGACAATAATCCTTTGGTCAAGGCGGCAAGTACTTATATGGATTTAAAGGATAAAGTAGATGATGGTGGAGAAATGGGTTTACTAGGTATTGCTTTTGATCCTGATTTTAAAGAGAATGGCTATTTCTATGTAAACTATAACCGAAGAAATCCTTTAGAAACAATTATTGCTAGGTTTAAAGCCTATTCTTACAAAGATTCAAGAGTATCAGCAACCTCAGAAACAATACTCATGCGGTTTCCGCAACCTTATGATAATCATAATGGTGGGAAAATAGCTTTTGGCCCGGATGGCTATCTATATATTGCCGTTGGTGATGGGGGAGCATGGGGTGACCAGCATAACTATGCACAGAACAGAAGCTCAATATTAGGTAAAATGTTGCGTATAGATGTGCATAAAACAGATAAGGGAAATTATGGGATTCCGGCGGATAATCCTTATGCAGGTAATACAGAAGGTTTCAGAGAAGAGATTTATGCTTATGGTTTGCGTAACCCGTGGCGGTTTAGCTTTGATTCGAAAACCGGACAAATGTGGGTAGGCGATGTAGGCCAGAATGAATTTGAAGAAATAGACATTGTTACGAAAGGTAGCAATTATGGCTGGCGCTTGAAAGAAGCAAGCCGCTGCTATAACCCCAGAAATGATTGCGACCCATCAAAAACACTGATAGATCCGATTCATCAATACCCTCGGAGCGATGGTGTTTCTGTGACGGGCGGATATGTGTATCATGGCAAAAATATACCTGCACTACAAGGCAAATACCTCTTTGCCGATTATGCCAAAGGAAATATCTGGGCCTTGAGTTTTGATGACATGACCAAAACGGGTCTTGAATTATTAAGCAGTGATGGCGGCTCTGTATCCTCTTTTGGGGTAGATGCCAACGAAGAAATCTATATACTGGACCATTATAGCGGGCGAATCAAGCGATTGGTAGCAAGCAAATAAGCTACCTAGATACGCATAGAAATACCCTGTTCTTTCAGATAATGTTTTAATTCAGGAATACCTATTTCTTTGAAATGGAAGATACTGGCAGCTAATCCGGCATCGGCTTTTCCGGTGGTAAAAACATCGTAGAAATGTTCCATTGTTCCGGCACCGCCAGAGGCAATGATAGGGATATTGGCGTTATCAGAAATCCGGGCAGTTAATTCTAAGGCAAATCCGGCTTTAGTGCCGTCGGTGTCCATCGAAGTCAACAAGATTTCGCCGGCACCTCTGTCTTCTACTTCTTTTGCCCATTCAATGGTGCGTAGCTCGGTTGGTTTTCTGCCACCATGTGTATGAACGATATGTTCCTGAGAACCATTTTCTAAGCTAATATATCGGGTATCAATAGCTACAACTATGCATTGTGAGCCAAATTCTAAAGCCAGTTCATTAATCAAACCGGGATTACGCACAGCCGATGAATTAATTGAAACCTTATCTGCTCCTGCATTCAATAGTTTAGAGACATCAGAAACTGAGCCGATTCCTCCACCTACACAAAAGGGAATATTAACCGTTCGCGCAACCCGACGAACCAGGTCTATCAAAGTTTTACGCTCTTCAACAGTTGCTGTAATATCCAGAAATACTAATTCATCAGCACCTTGCAATGCGTATTCAGCGCCTAATTCAACAGGGTCTCCGGCATCACGTAGGTTCACAAAGTTTGTACCCTTTACCGTACGTCCGTCTTTTATATCTAAACAGGGGATTATTCTTTTGGTAAGCATAGTTTGGTCTATTTGGTGATTGAGTGAATATATTTATTTAGTGAATGAGTGATTAATTTTAAAAATTTCTTAATCATGGAGTTCAATTCTAAAGGTTAATTCCTATAATCACTAAATCACTCATTCACTCAATTCTTTATAAATATTCGGTCTGGCAATCTGCATCATAATGTCAGGATTATCTAATGGCGTGAAGCCGAATTGGGCATACAGGCCGTGGGCATCACGGGTTGCCAGCATCCAGCGTCTCAGGTTCTGTAATTCAGGTAATTGTTGAATACATTCCATCAACCATTTAGAAAGACCTTTACCTCTATCCGACTCTAATACAAATACGTCAGCCAGATAAGCAAAAGTAGCACAATCTGAAATCACACGAGCATAGCCTACCTGTTCGCCAGAGTCTTTATAAATTCCAAAGGCAATTGAACCTGCCGCTGCTCGCTTTACCACATCCATCGGAATTTCCGGTGACCAATAACTGGTTTTCAGGAAATTATGTATTACATCAAACTGCAACAGTTCTTTGTTGGTGCTGATAACGTAGTCCTCTTTTCTGAATTCGTGACTCATACAAATCTGCGTTCAATATCTTTTAAACTAATACGGTTTTCGTAAATAGCTTTGCCGACAATTACTCCGAAAATATTGAGTTCAGCTAATTCTTCCAGATCAGCCATTGAGCTTACACCACCACTGGCAATTACCTTTAAGTCAGGAAATTGTGCCTGCATTTTCTTATATAAATCTACCGATGGGCCTTGTAGCAAACCGTCTTTGGCTACATCGGTACTGATAGTATATTGAATTCCTTTCTGAACCCATTCACCTACAAAATCATAAACCCATACACTGGTTTCTTCTTCCCAACCACTGACTGCGATTTTTTCATTGCGGGCATCAGCGCCTAAAATAATCGTTTCACCACCATAGGTTTGTATCCAAGATTCGAATAAATCAGGGTTTTTAATAGCGATACTTCCTCCGGTAACTTGTTTTGCTCCACAATCAAAAGCTAGTTTGATATCCACATCTGATTGTACACCACCGCCAAAATCAATATGCAGATTAGTTTTTGAAGCGATTGTTTCCAGAACTTTGGCATTGACAATCTTTTTTTGTTTGGCACCATCCAAATCAACCAGATGCAAGCGCTTGATTCCGGCATCTTCAAACATTTTAGCTACTTCAAGCGGATTTTCGTTATAGGTTTTTTTCTGGGAATAATCACCTTGGGTGAGGCGAACACATTTGCCTTCGATGATGTCAATGGCGGGGATGATTTGGAGCATATTCTTGTCGTATTCCGGTAGTATTGTAAAGAAATAGGTTATTGTACCTTCAAAAAATTCTCAAAAATCCTCTGCCCTACATCGCCACTTATCTCAGAGTGAAACTGGGCGGCAAAGAAATTATCTTTTTGTAGCATGGCCGAATATTCGAGCATATAGTTAGTCTTTGCTACGGTATAATCACATAAAGGGGCATAGTATCCGTGGTTATAATAAACGTAGGAATTTTCTGCCAGACCATTGGTTAATTCACAACCATAGCCATAAATATCATTCCAGCCTGTTTGTGGTACTTTGAAGCCTTTAATCTGCGGGAATTTCAGAACAGGTATATCAAATACGCCCAGGCAATCGGTATTGTTTTCTTCCGACGATTGGCAAAGTAATTGCATACCTACACAAGTGCCCAGAAAGGGTTGTTTCAGCGTTGGAATCAGTTTGTCTAAACCATTCTCACGCAGGCTTTTCATGGCTGTACTGGCCTCGCCCACACCCGGAAAAATGATTCTTTCGGCCGAGCGGATGGTGTCGGCATCATCAGACAATTCGTAATCGACACCGATACGCTCTAAGGCATACATGACCGACTGTACATTGCCCGCGTTATATTTAATAATGATGACTTTCAAATTAAGGAAAATTGAAGAGGGTTTATTATGGTGTTGTTATTACAAATCTATAAGTATACATTGATAAATTCAGTACAAAATCAAAAAAGTACTATTATTTCTTTTCTTTATTTAATTTGTGTAAAGGCAATTTAATTAAGAAAATATTAAAACACTACTTTAGGGGGTGTTTGTCCAAAATGGAGAAAAGAACGGCTATTCAGAGGCCAAGTATTATCCTAAAGTAAGTGTTCTGTTTTCTGATTTCGTAGGCTTTACTTTCCTTGCTGAAAGGCTGACACCACAGGAATTGGTAGCCGAACTGGATTATTGCTTTAAGCGCTTCGACCGCATTATAGAGCATAATAAGATTGAGAAAATAAAAACCATTGGCGATGCCTACATGGCTGCCGGGGGTGTTCCGGTTTTAGATAATGAAACACACGTGCGGGTAGCATGAGCCGCGCTTGAAATGCAGGAATGTATCGAGGCTCGCAAACAGCAACGAAAAAAAGAAGATTTGCCATATTTTGAAGCCCGTGTGGGGATTCATACAGGAGAATTGGGGGCAGGCATTGTAGGCGAAAAGAAATTTGCCTTTGACCTTTGGGGAGATACTGTCAACATTGCCTCTCGGGTAGAATCCGTGAGTCTGCCGGGGAAAGTCAATATTTCAGAAGATACCTATCTCTTGATTAAAGACCGTTTTATCTGCTCTGACAGAGGCAAGAAAGACATCAAGAATCGTGGTGAAAAAGGTATGTATTTTGTAGAAAGCGAAATAATGGAGGCTTAATGGCCTCTTTCAATTACTCTGCTTTCTTCTTTTTCATAAATACATAAGCTACTCCTAAATTGGCTCTGAAAATCCCTAAATCAAATTGCTTATTGGCATAAGGAGATAATTCAAACACTCCCTGAAACTGTGGCACTTTTTCGAATGGGGAAACCCGCACGCCCAGATTAAAGCAATAGCCTTCCAGAGGGGCTCTTTTTTGTGGGTCTGTATTCAGATAATTCAGGAAGTTGGCTTTGATACCCGCGCCAACATACATTTTAGCTTTCCCTTTCGTCAGATTGACCATTGGCGAAATCTCTGTGCTTAAAGAAGAAAAGTATGAGTTCATCTGAAACCTGAAATCGAGCCAGACACCTTTATTCGGATTGCTGGCAACCGAAAAAATAGAATTGAAAGGATAATAGGTAAAAGCCTGAGAATAACAAGCGTTGGCAAGCGTAACAAAACAACAGATGAAGAGTAGTTTTTTAAGCATAAGGATAATCAGAATTTCTTGCCGCAAAGTTAAGATAAATATTCTTAGAAATTGGTTGACTTGGGTTTTATGAACCATTTTGAAGAAAAATAATCGTATTTCTAAAAGTTCCTTAGTCCTTAATCTCCTATTTAAAGTAATATAGAGTAAAGCTGATCTCTTTGTTCCTTTTCAATGAAATTTGCAACAAATCGGCACAGATAAGAGTTGAATTTAATAATCTGAAAAAACCTGAACAGATTGATAAACTGTTTAAGTTAATCTTTTCCGTTCAAAATGGCGGTCCGCCGCCACGGTTATTTTTCGCAAATGCTGCGCTAACAAAATCCTCATTTAGCTCTGCTAAACTCCGGTTTTGTTATCTTGCCTTTGCAAAAAATAATTCATTTTGATTCATAAAACCTAACTTAAATAGTTTCTAATATTTTTTTAATTGTATCTGATGTAATAAATGTTGCTTTTTGCGTTTGATTAAGTACAATAAAAAAAGCCACATAAATATAGGCTTATAGCATACGTATATAAGTCTTTTTACCTAATATTGAAAAAAAATTTTGTGCCCTTCAATGAAAGCCTACAAAACTTTGCAAGGATTCGTTATCGAATACCAAAACCAATACTTCCTTTCTCGCCATCAGGACTGGGATTTATTTATTAATCGTGAAGATTTATTTTATGAATTGCAGCGCGAAATACAATTGCTGTCGCCTGTACCAGAGTATAAATCTTTAATTGACAACAGCTTACAGGCTCCTATACAATCGCAGGAGGTATGGGCATCCGGGGTTACCTATATGCGAAGCAGAGATGCGCGTATGGAGGAATCTAAGAAAGCGGGTGGTGATAATTTTTACGACAGAGTGTATGACGCTGAGCGTCCTGAGCTTTTCTTTAAGTCTACCCCACACCGTGTGGTTGGACCAGGACAAAAAGTGCGTATCCGCAAAGATTCTAAATGGAATGTGCCTGAACCTGAACTGACTTTGTTTATTAATTCAAAAGGACAGATTTCTGGCTATACTTGCGGCAATGATATGAGTTCGAGAGATATTGAGGGCGAAAACCCTTTATATCTGCCACAGGCTAAATCATACGATAAGAGTACAGCCATAGGCCCATGTATTACTATCTTAGACGAGCCTATTATTTCGGAGACTCAGATTAAACTTGAAATTATCCGTTTTGATCTTCCTTACTTCACCGATTTCATTGCTATCAATCGGATGAAACGCAAACATACCGAACTGGTTGAATTTCTTTTCCGTGAAACTTCTTTCCCTCATGGTTGTTTCTTAATGACAGGTACGGGCATTGTACCTCCAGATGATTTTACGCTTGAAGTAGGCGATGAAATCAGAATCACGATTGAGGGAATAGGCACTTTAGTAAATACAGTAGAAACAAAATAAATAAACACGCAGAACGAAGACAACAATTCGTTCATAATATCCCTGACATGCAACTCACAGGAAGAAATATCATTGGTTTTGAGACCTTTTCAGAAGGTACTGTGGCCATACAAAGTATTAATCCGGCTACGGGCGAGGCTCTGGCCCCGCTTTTCTTCAAAGCAACCCTTGAAGAACTTGACTATGCCGCTGAGAAAGCAGAGAAAGCTTTTCAGATATACCGCAAAAAATCGGGGTTCGAAAAGGCTAATTTCTTAGAGAAAATTGCCGAAGAAATAGAAAATCTAGGCGATACGCTATTAGAAAGATATATGTTAGAGTCAGGCTTGCCACAAGGCAGAGCCGTAGGTGAAAGAGGCAGAACCACAGGACAATTGCGTTTGTTTGCTCAATTGTTACGCGAGGGTTCATGGGTAAATGCCCGTATTGATGCAAGCATGCCAGACCGCCAGCCGCTTCCACGTGTGGATTTACGTTCGATGGAGCGTCCACTAGGAGTCGTAGGCGTTTTTGGTGCCAGTAACTTCCCTTTAGCATTCTCAGTAGCCGGTGGAGATACTACTTCGGCATTTGCTGCGGGTTGCCCGGTTATTGTAAAAGCGCATCCGGCTCACTTGGGTACTTCTGAATTAGTAGCACAGGCTATACAAAAAGCAGCAGAGGCAACAGGAATGCCTGATGGTGTTTTCTCGATGCTATTTGATGATGGCCATGAAATAGGGATGGCATTGGTGAAACACCCTGCCGTAAAAGCGATTGGCTTCACAGGTTCATTGAAAGGCGGAAAAGCTTTATTTGATGCAGCCGTGAGTCGCCCTGAACCGATTCCGGTATATGCCGAAATGGGTAGTGTGAATCCTGTATTTGTATTGCCTGGAATATTGGCCGAAAAAGGTAGAGCCGTTGCCAATGCCTATCTTGCTTCTGTTACCTTAGGGGTAGGACAGTTCTGTACCAATCCGGGTATTCTGTTCTTGCAGAATGATAAAGATTTTATTGATGAAATAGAAAATAATGCGCCGAATACACAGGGTGGCGTAATGCTCACACCGGGTATCCGTGATGCGTATGTGAGAGGAACCGAACACTCGAAACAATTTACCAAGGTAATGGGTATTGGTAAAGCTCCGGCAGGACATACGGCGGTAGAACCTGTGATTCTTCATACAGATATTGAATCATGGAATGCACAACCGGATCTGGCTGAAGAGATTTTCGGGCCTACGAGCTTGATTGTAGAAGCCAATACCAAAGAAGAAATTCTGATAGCGGCACAAAACCTGACTGGTCACCTGACAGCTACTGTACACGGCACGCAACAGGATCTGGAAGAATATGCCGAACTATTGGCTATTTTAGAGCAGAAAGTAGGTCGATTAATTTTGAATGGTTTTCCGACAGGTGTGGAGGTAGGTCATGCCATGATACATGGCGGGCCATTCCCGGCTACGACTGATTCGCGTTCTACGTCGGTAGGAACAAGAGCGATTACCCGCTTTACCCGTCCGGTAAGTTTTCAGGATTTCCCGGATAGTTTATTACCTGATGAACTGAAAAGTGATAACCCACTAAGTATCTGGCGACTGGTTGATGGGGAGATGAAGAAATGATGATGAGATAAAGTGGTCTTCTCAAAAGTTTTTTATATCAATAATATCGCTAAGGCGCACCTATTGAATATGACCCCACGCTAGGTTGCGAGCGTCCAACCCCTCCCTCCGCTGGCCGTCCCAACGGAGTGGAGGGGATAAAAAAAACTCTCCCAACTGTTGTGGGGCGGCCGTCGCACGGTCGAATTTTCGGTGAATGAGCGGAGTCGAAGTCACTTTTCCACAACATTAAACTACTAATCAACCAATTTCTTTCACAGTGAGGCAAGGTTTTAAAAGTAATGAGTATATTCTCTTTACTCAGAATATTTCAATCACAGGCATATGCCCATTCTTTAATAACAGAAACAGAATGAATTGAAGACTTGTATTCATCTCTTATCATGTTACCAGAGGCATCATAAGAATAAGTCTGAACGTATTGCTCCACATCCTTTCTATAAAAAGTCTTCTTCATAATCTTTCCATCTACTACTTCATAAGCTGTCTGATCATCTAACTGATCCGCAGAATTATAATTCTTTACTACATAGTTATCACCTGTATATTCGGTGGTTCTCTTCTGAAACTGCACCCCATTGGCGTCGTAAGAAATCCAGGCCGTTTCCTGATCTTTGCTGTTATATTTAAAGTTTCTGTAGCCGCCTAAAACATTATTCACCGTAGTATTGATTTTAACAAGAAGATTTTTTGCATTATATTCATAAGTATCTTCAATAGTAGTTTTTTTGTCGGCCGTAATATAAATATATTTTAACATTTTGCCATCGGCTTTATATTCGTATTTAACGACTTCACCTAAAGGCGCTTCATACATAATAACAAGCCCTTTTTCATCATACGTATATCTCCAATAGACTTCAGCCTTATTGGGCGCATAATACTCCTCTTTCTTTCGCTTTCCGTTGGCATGATACTCAAATAAAAATTTTTCCTCTGTAGCCGTCTCCCCGCTCGGATTCAGCCACTTTCGTGTCTCTTTAATCAACTGGTCTTTCTCATTATATATGTACTCTACCTCCAGTTGCTTACTCAAATCTGATAAATTGCTTCGGGTTTTCTTGATCAGCAACCCCTTTGTATTGTATTCATATTTATCGGTTCTTCCCTGAAATATATCTTTGAGTTCTATCAATTGTTTTTTCTCATTATAAGAATAAACTGTGTTGGCACTAACTAAACCGGTTCCTGTAGCTTCTTTATAAGATAATTGCCTGCACTTGTTTTCTTCAGGCTCAGGTGTGATAACTTCTGCTTTGGGTTTGCAGGCAAAAACAAAGCCCAGTAGAATCAGCAAATACGTTGTTCTCTTCATTTCTTTGGTTTTTTATATTTTAGTCACAAAATTTAATCTTTAAATAAGCACAAACTCATGGCAGATTAAATTCCGCGACAATAATAACGAAATTTCGGCTGTCTTTATTGAACACACAAGCGCAATTGCCTAACCTAAGTATGCAATAAAAACCATAATGCATAGATGTGGAAATGACCTTTGGGCAGATGAAATTAATCGCAGCAGCGACCGTCATAGCTTTAAAAGACTTAGGCTAAAAGGTTTGGCTAAAGTAGATGTAGAAATAGGATTGGCTTGTATTGCCATAATCTAAGAAATAAAAAAATAAATAGCCCCAACTTCTATGAATGTTAAAAACAAGAGTTCAGAAAGCGCTCAAAAGCAAAATTTGACCCCACAATTGAAAATCTACTTTAAATATTCAAATCCGTATTCACTTGTTGCATAAAAACAAAAAGCCGCCTCAAATCTGCTTTTGAGCCGGCCCCTTTGTATATACGTGCTTCGTAGATATTAATCCAACAAGCCCATTACATCTTCTGAAATACCAGTGTTTACGAATCCTCCATCATGGAAAAGATTCTGCATCGTTACCATTTTGGTAAGGTCAGAGAAAAGCGTGATTACATAATCTGCACAATCATCGGCTGAAGCATTGCCTAGTGGCGCAATTTTATCAGCAAAATCGTAGAATTTATCAAAACCGCCGATACCTGTACCTGCCGTCGTTTTAGTAGGTGATTGCGAAACGGTGTTTACACGTACTTTTTTTAGTTTACCATAACGGTAGCCATAGCTACGGGCAATTGATTCCAGCATTGCTTTGGCTTCTGCCATATCTGTATAGAATGGGAATGTACGTTGCGCAGCCATGTAAGTCAAAGCAACTACTGAACCCCACTCGTTGATAGCATCCATTTTTTCGGCTACCTGCAAGAATTTATGAAAAGACAGGGCTGATACATCCACACTTTTCATATACCAGTCGTAGTTCAAATCGCCATAAGCTTTGCCTTTACGGATATTTGGCGACATACCGATAGAGTGTAGTACGAAGTCAACTTTTCCGCCTAAAACATCCATTGATTTGGTATAAAGATTTTCAATTTCTTCTACCACAGTTGCATCTGCCGGAATGATTTCTGCCTCACAGGCTTCGGCTAATTTCTTGATTTCGCCCATGCGCATGGCTATTGGGGCATTTGTTAAAACGATTGATGCACCTTCTTCTTTTGCTTTCAGTGCAACTTTCCATGCAATAGACTTCTCATCTAATGCACCTGAAATAATACCTTTCTTACCTTTAAGGAGTCCGTATGCCATGATGTATAAGTTTTAAATCTGTGTACGTAGAGGTGTCTACGAGCGTGTCAAAATAATATTTGGAGTGCCAAAGGTAGTTATTTTCTAAAATAATAAAAAAACATCGGGTGTTTTTGCTTGGCATACCTTTACCTCTACGTATACAGGACTATCACTTATTTCAATGCACCGCTTTCAATTAAATCATCCAGCCGTTCGTAGCCTTCTCTTACGCCGGTTTCCATATTAGATTGCAGCATCATGTCTCTATCAGCAATAGACTGGAATACCGATAAACCAGTTACTCTTGTTCTGTTTCCCGGAAGCGCTTCAAACGTAGCTTTTTCTAAAGATACATGACCTTTGGCTCCTTCAAACTCGAAGGTCTGAGTAATTACTTCTGGTTCATTGACTTCATGGAATACACCTCTGAATCCATATTCTTCCCCTTTTTTTCCGATGTGGATATATCTATATTCTCCGCCACTTCTGGCATCAAATTTATCAACCTGCATTTCGTAGCCTTTTGGCCCGAGCCATTGTTTCAACAATTCGGGGTCAGTATAGGCTTTAAATACCAGTTCTCTTGGTGCTTCAAATTCTCTTGTGATAACAATTTCCTGTTTGCCGGATTCTCCGACAACTTTGGTTTCATTCTTACTTTTCATAATCATTGTTTATTTAATTGTGAATGGATAATTTTAAAATATATGCATTAATCTCAGTTGGAATGTTGGCCATGCACGGCCTTCGACTGCGCTCAGGCGCCGGGCTGGCGCTATTATTTTTAGTTCATTTAAAACTCCAATAGCCTATAAAATTCCTTACTCTTTCTCATAGGCATCCTTCAATTGCTGAATGTCTATTTTATTCATTTGCAGCATGGCATTCAGCACATTCTTTGATTTTACGGGGTTCGGGTCATTCAATAGCTTTCCCAGAGTAGTAGGAATAATCTGCCATGAAACGCCAAACTTATCTTTCAGCCAACCACATCTATCTGGTTTACCTCCGTCTGCGATGAGTTTTTCCCATAAATCATCTACTTCCTCCTGTGTTTCGCAGTTTACGAAGAATGAAACAGCCGGGGTGAAAGAATACAGCGGGCCTCCATCCAGAAGCATAAAGTCTACACCTTCCAACTGAATTTTGGCTGTCATCACTTTATCTCCTGCACGACTGGCGAAGATGGTTTTTGAATTTTTAAAAACAGAAGTGTATAAATCAATGGCTTCTGCCACATTGCCATTGAACCATAAGAACGGCGCGATTTTTTGAGATATTTCCATGATAATTGAGAAGTTTTGTGTGAGTAAAGTATTTGTTAGTTATGGGTTTTTATAGGGTGAGTTTACGTTTGTTGTTTTTAGCGAATGGGTCGTCCAATCGTTTAGTTTTCCACCTAACCAGGCACAGGGCAGAATTAGCACCAAAGCTAAGATTGGATACCATGAGAAAGAGCCGCTTGGGCGAGTCTGCCATACATAGAGATAGCTTATCAGGCTCAACACCAAGTGAAGACATCCAATGATCAAGGCATGTGCCATGGGTTCCTTTGGCGCTAATTTCGCTCCAAGATAAGAACCTACTACACCATATATTTTGTGCCATAAGAAAAAAAGTATCGGAACCAGCCAAGGGCTTTCATTTGATTCATTGATGAAAATCCCATTTTTTGAAAGCAAGTAAGTAGTAAAACCTGATAATATTCTACTTATAAGAAAGCCGGCTACAATAGCGCCAATGCTTTTAAGTGTATTAACCTTCATTGTTCTGATTATCTTTTTGAAGTTTATATAATAAGTTATCCAATGCATCAAACTTATGATCCCATACCTGTTTGTATTGCTCTACCCAGTTGGCTACCTCACTTAATTTCTCCAGTTTGGCTATGCAATAATTTTCTCGTCCTTGCTTCTGAATCACAATCAGTCCGCATTCGGTCAGTATCTTGATATGCTTTGAAACTGCCTGACGGCTGATATCAAAGGTTTCGGCTACTGAATTCAGGTTTAATGCCTGTTTGGCTATTACGCCAATAATTTCTCTTCTGGTGGGGTCGGCAATGGCCTGAAAAACGTCTCGTCTCATATTCGTATCATTGTTAATGCAACTAATCGGTTGCAAATATAAATGCAACTCTTCGGTTGCGCAAATATTTTCTGATATTTTTTATAAAAGAGATTTTATCCATGCAAAGTGAGGGCTTATCAGAGCTTTTATGAGTATCGTCTATACACGGTTGCCGAAAATTGGTTTAAGAAAGATTTATTTGTACTTTTGGAATAAGACAATACTTTACCTATCTATTTTACTAGCACCTGCACCTATGAAAACAGCATTACTCTGTGGTCTTTTTCTTCTATTGACTTTTAGTGCTATTGCTCAGGGTAGATTTTCTTTTTCCGGTACTGTAACCGATGCCACCAGCGGACAACCCATACCGGGGGTAGGCGTATTTTTCTCAGGCATTACCAGAGGAGCGTTAACCGATAGCAGTGGGAAATTTACTATCTATCTACCTAAAAGCGGTTATTCTGTAACTGTCCGGGCTTTAGGGTATAAAATCGAATCTTTTAATATCAATCTGAATCAGAATCTTACAAGAGATATTAAACTCAATCTACGTGTAGACGAGCTGGCTGAAGTGGAAGTAAAAGCTACTAAAGAAGACCGGAACATCAAAGAAACCCAGATGGGAGTAGTGAAGCTGGAAATGAAAAACCTGAAAAAGATTCCGGTGGTATTTGGTGAAACGGATATTATTAAAGCCCTTACGCTACAACCTGGTATCACGACCGTGGGTGAAGGAGCAGGTGGTTTTAATGTAAGAGGGGGGCGGGTTGACCAGAATCTGGTTCTGCTGGATGGAATGCCTATCTATAATACATCACACTTATTGGGTTTTTTAAGTAGTATCAATTCTGATGCCTTATCGGGCGTAACCTTATATAAGGGTGGTATTCCTGCACAATATGGTGGACGTTTATCTTCGCTATTGGAAATGAACACCAAAAGTGGCAATGCAGAAAAACTAACAGGCTCAGTTGGCGTTGGTCTGATTACTAGCAAAGTAGTATTAGAAGGGCCGATTCTGAAAGATAAGCTTACCTTTATGGTAGCGGGTCGGGTAGCATATCCTAATTTCATGATTAGTCAGTTTCCTGAGCCTACTGATAAGAGCAAAGCCTTTTTCTATGATTTCAACGGAAAAGTACAATACAAAATTAATCCTAAAAATATCCTGACGCTGAATAGTTATCGAAGCTACGATAATTTCAAGTTTGCCGACGATACACTCTACTATGCCAAAACGCAAAGCCTGAGTTTGCAATATAGCAGCCTGATCAGTAAAACACTTACGGTGAATGTGCAGGGTATTTATTGCAACTACGATTTTGGCACACAAGGCCGTAGAAAAGATTATGAATTTACGCTTAACTCAAATATAAGGCATAATGAATTGCGCGCCTTTGCTTTATACACACCTAAAGACCAGACAAAAGCCGAAATCGGGGTCAATGCCGTGGATTATAGCATTAGTCCGGGTAATTTAAAGCCGGATGTAAGTACTTCAAGCATCATCACCCTGAATCTGCCTAAAGAATTTGCCCGTGAGATTTCTCCTTATATCAGCATAGACTGGTCGATTACCCCAAAAATAAGTATACAGGCAGGCGCTCGTTATTCTACTTTTCAGAACTTAGGGCCGAAGCAGGTTTTTAATTATGCCGAAGGGCAATCTCGCACTACGCAAAGTATTACGGATAGTGTATCATACGCCAAAAATCAGCTGATTAAACAATATGGAGGGATAGAGCCACGCTTATCACTCCGGTTTGCCATTACCAAAAGCTCGGCTATCAAACTCAGCTATAACCGGATGCGCCAGTATCTGCACCTGATTTCGAATACAACTGCCATTTCTCCGGTTGATTTCTGGAAAGTGTCTGATTCGCATATTCCACCGCAGATTGCCGACCAGTTATCGATAGGTATTTTCAAAAACTTTAAAGACAATACCTATGAGACTTCGATTGAAGCGTATTATAAAGACATTCAGAATCTGGTAGAATATAAGAATGGAGCAAGGTTATATTTTAACCCAACTATTGAAACAGAATTATTAAAAGCTATTGGCAATGCCTATGGAATTGAAGGGAGTATTCAGAAAAACAAAGGTCGTCTGAAAGGTAGTTTATCTTATACTTATTCGAGAACGCTGGCAAGAGTTAATTCTCCTTACCCGACTGAGCAAATCAATAAAGGCCAGTGGTTTCCGTCTACCTTTGATAAACCACATAATCTGGCGCTGTCTATTCAGCAATTTATCAGTAATGGCTGGACATTCTCTGCCAATTATGTCTATGCCTCTGGCCGTCCGGCTACTTATCCTGACCGTACTTATCGATTATTAGGTAAAACAGTCATTGATTATTCGGCAAGAAATTTAGACCGTATTCCTGATTACCATCGCCTGGATATGTCTTTATTGAAAGATACCCGCAAAACCCCTGAGCAGAAGAAATATTATACTATCGCGCTTTCGTTTTATAATGTCTACGGGCGTCGGAATCCGTACTCAGTTTATTTTGTGCGCTATAATAATTCTATTCGTGCGTATCGTTTATCTGTTTTCGGAAATATCATACCTGCGGTGGCTGTTACTTACAATTTTTAAAAAAGATGAAACGAAATATATTATTCATAATTGCCGCTATCCTTGTTCAGCTATCATGTGTAGAACAGGTAGAATTACCTTACCGGAATGAAACGCCTGTACTGGTAGTTGATGGTGAAATAACCAACGAAGTTCCACCTTATAATCTTCGCTTGAGCTATTCAGGCAAATTTGTTTCTGGCAGCATCATTACTTCCAGATTGGCTGTAAATGGGGCGAGAGTTATTCTGACAGATGATGCGGGCAATTCGGTGCGTTTTCGTCAGAATATTTATGAACCGGCCCTGTATCAGACAGATAATGAGTTCCGGTGTCAGGTGGGGCGTTCGTACTCGTTGCGTATTGAAATGCCTGATGGCAAGGTATATATTACCAAGCCACAATTAATGAAAGGAGTATCGCCTATCTCGAATATTTATGCCGATAAAACAAAGGGCTTTGTGCGTACTTATATAGATACCAAAGATGCCGAAAACTCAGTGGATTATTATCGCTGGAAGAGCTATTCGATTTCTTTGAAAATCACCAAAGGTGGCGGTGCTAATACCTGTGCTTTTTCGTGTTGGGCGTATAACCGCGATGATGGTGCTAATGTTTTTGCAGATACTTATATCAACGGTAAAGAAATAAAGAAACGTCTGGTACATTTTTCGCCTATTGACCCTGATGCACCCTTGGCAAAACATTATATTGAAGTAAAACAGATGTCGATTTCGGAAGAGTCTTATCTTTTCTGGCAGCAGTATGAAGAACAAAGAACACGTACGGGAAGTATTTTTGACCCTTTACCTTCGACTATTATCGGGAACATTGTCAATGAAAAAGATGATAAGGATTTTGCTCTGGGCTTTTTTGGTGTTTCAGGAGTCAGTACTAAACGCCTGACAGTAGACCCATCATCGGTTAGTTTTTCTGATGAGCCTAGTTTCGGGCTTTTACCGCCTTTAATACCTGCTGAGAAACCTACTACCAATTGCCAGACAGCCTATCCGGGGTATGGCTGTACACCGCCAGTAGTATGGCAGTAGGGGTATTTATAGCTTTTGTATCAAGGCAATTGATGGGTTGGATTTTAGCCCTGGTTTTAAAACTAAGAAACAATTATGAAGAATATAATTAAAACAGTATTATTAGGTAGCCTGATTGCAAGCATCGTTGCTTGTGAAAAGAATCCTGCTGAATTAATAGATGAGTCGCCTACTTTAGAAGAAGCTCCGGTTTACACACCAGACTCACCCATGTGGCGAAAACTTAATTCGCCCGTTTCCTATTCTTTTACAGATGGTGTAGTAAAAACTGAATCAGAAAACCTGTATACCTGTGTATTGGGCAGGCCCGATACAACTAATGACCATCTGGCAGTTGATAACAAAAGCCGGATTGACATGATGGGTAATATTGATGCACAAACTACTATAACAGGTACTTATGCACCAGACGGTGATTTCTGGAACCTCAAGAAGATAGAGGGCAATCCGCGATTTGGCTCTCTGTTGTTGGGGCCGTTTGCAGTATTTGGCAGAAGAGAAGTAGAATACTTTTCATTGTTTGGCGGAGGCTATTATTTCAACGAAAGTTTTCCTGATGGTATGAACTATTATCTGGATTCCTGGATGATAACAGATTTCAATCAGACTGGCGATATAGTGGGCAAGGGTGTATTAACAGGCTGCATGGTAAATAATGGCGGATATTTTATTGAAAATAATGCAGGTAAACAACTGTGGTTTATCAGCAGGATTCGGGTATATGAGAAACGTAAGCCATTTCCCTATAGTTTTCTTGGGAAGTTTGCGATGGCATCGGCTGAGGTGAATAAAAAGGAAGTGGGCTTTTTGCTATCAGAGAGTGAAAGCGAAAAGATACCTACCAGAGAGTTTTATCAATACAATGATGCAGACGATACCTGGGTCAGAAAAGCAGATTTCCCTGGTGATGATCGATATGAAGGGTGCATTTTTGGCGTAAAAGATAAAATCTATTATGGACTCGGACAAAGTAAAACAGAAGCCAAGGGTTTCAGAGACATCTGGCAATATGACCCGGTGACTGATAAATGGACTAAATTTGCTACCTATCCGGGTAGTGGCAATATTAAAATAGCTACGGGTAAGGTATCAGGAAAAGTCTATATGGGTTTTGGCTATTATGTAGGCGCTACCAAAATCAATACAGAGAAATATATTGGCGTATCAGACTTCTGGGAGTTTGTGCCGAGCCGGAAATAAAAAACCGTCTTCCAAAATGAAAGACGGTTTATTGGTTTTTAGTTATTGATTATTTGAGCTTTAAAATCTTTAGAATATATATTTATTCTCCTCAATCATGGCTTCCGCTACACGGCGGCGTGCATTTTTAAGGTTAAATGGTTCAATCTTAGTAAAACGCTTCAAGCCCATCAGCATCACTCTCAATTCATCGCCTTCGGCAAATGAAGTGATAGCCTCACGACCAGCGGTATTCACTCTGTTTACGGCTTCCTGCAAGTAAATCAAGGCCATGTCTTTTTGTAGGGCTACTGCACTTTCACCTTTAATGCCAATCAGTTTTTCAACTCTTAATAAAGTTGATTCGGCAACATAAATCTCAATAGCCATATCTGCCAGATTCATCAGGATTTCCTGCTCGTTAGATAAGGCCATCATGAATTTCTGTACGGCTGAACCTGCTACCATTAAAGCAGCTTTTTTCAGGTTTTTCAAGACTTTCTTTTCTGCGGCGAATGGGGTATCATCGTCTGAGGCTCCAAAATCAGGAATAGACATAATTTCTTTAGCAACGGCCATCGCAGGTGTCATCAAATCGATTTCTCCTTTCAGGGCGCGTTTCAGAAGCATATCAATAATCAACATACGGTTGATTTCGTTGGTGCCTTCAAAAATACGGTTGATGCGGGCATCACGATAAGCGCGCTCCATTGGTGCATCAGCCGAATAACCCATACCGCCATATACCTGCAAGCTTTCGTCAACGGTATAATCTAATACCTCTGAGCTATGTACTTTCATAATGGCACACTCAATCGAGAATTGCTCCAAAGCTTTTAGTTTCGCTTCGGCATCGTTCAGTCCTTGTGCTTTCAGGTCTAAAATAGCATCATCAATATTTTGTCCGGCTCTGTAATTAGCAGATTCAGAAGCAAAAATACGGGTTGCCATTTCAGCCAGTTTATATTTGATAGCCCCGAAAGTAGCAATAGAAACACCAAATTGTTTGCGCTCGTTGGCGTAATTAATGGCATGACCTATTGAACCTTTCGAACCACCGATTACGGCAATACCTAATTTGATACGACCGATATTCAGGATATTTACGGCAATTTTAAAACCATTTCCACGGCTTGAAAGCATGTTTTCAACGGGCACATGGCAATCGTTGAAGAAAATCTGGCGGGTATCTGAGCCTTTGATACCTAGTTTATGCTCAGGCTCATTCATGGTGATACCACCAAAAGTTTTTTCGATGATGAAGGCCGTCAAGTTTTTATCGGGAGCCGTCGCTCCATCGTCAATTTTAGCAAAAACAATGAACAAATCTGCGAAACCACCATTGGTAATCCACATTTTTTGTCCGTTAATGATATAATGCTTGCCATCGGCAGACAAAACCGCTTTTGCTTTACCTGAATTGGCATCAGAACCTGAATCAGGCTCTGTTAAGCAATAGGCTGCTTTCCATTCGCCTGTGGCTAATAAAGGTAAATATTTAGCTTTTTGCTCTTCGTTACCATAATATACAATCGGCAAAGTACCGATACCCGTATGGGCTGACTGCGCAACTGAAAACGAATGACCTTGTCCCAATGCCTCTGCCACAAGCATAGAGGTATTGAAACTCATGCCAAATCCACCGTATTCTTCCGGTACTGCTGTGCCTAGTAATCCTAGTTCTCCGGCTTTAGTCATCAATGACGACATCAACTCAGGAGATTTAGCATTATCAATTTCAGTGAGACGTGGATGGATTTCTGTACGCAAAAAATCGCGACAGGTTTCGGCAATCATTAGTTGTTCTTCTGAAAACTCTTCCGGAATGAAAATCTGATGTGCTTCTACATCTTTTATCAAGAACTCTCCTCCTTTAATAGAGGCCTTATTTTCAGTTGCTACCATAGTATTAATAGTAATTTTTGTCAGAATAGACAGTATCGCAATTGTTATGCGTGCATACTGTTACAAAGATAAAGAATTTTAAAAATATTATGCAAGCATACTATTGATTTTTTTTAGAGGATTAGCAAAGCTTATTTTTTACGGACTAAACGGTGTAGTGCTTCACCGTTTTTGTAAACGGGTTTTTCGTCGGCATCGTTGGTCTGAATGAGTTTAAAGAGTGTAACAGTATCATTTTTTGAGTGGAAACCATATTCATCAGCAATGCCATTATTGTTAAGTATAATAATGTCTCCGTCTTCATTGGCAGCGCAATCGCCATTGATACAAAGCGTATAAGTGAGGTATTTGTCCCAGCCTTTTATCTGCCCGAAACGGTCGAATTGTAGCAAAGTGCCAAGCGTATCGGCCTGAATAATATGCCAGTTTCCTTCCAAAACTCTTTTATTAACAGCAGCCTGAAAAGCCGCTGAGGGTTTTACATTCTTGTCAATCAGACTATTATCTGCCCGAATGAAAGTATAAGTGCGGTTCAGGGATTTATCAAAAAAGGAGAGGGTTTTTCTGGTTGGATTATAGATGATTTCGGTGAAGGGATCCTGGTTTAATTTCAAGCGCAGGGTATCACCGCTTCTTTTGAAAGGTAGGGTAAAGGTTTCTACCTGTCCGTTGAAGACGGTGATAGAATCGGGTGTATGGCTATTTAATAACAGCTCGGTTTCATAAAAAGGAAACTGCTCGGCTACTCCCTGAGGAGATAGGGTTTTATCTAGTGTAATCAGATAATCTCTGCTAATCCAGTGACCTGATATGTCTGACAATGTTTTTTGGCTTTCGCTGGTACTACTATCGCAGGCATTTAATAAAACGACTAAAGTTATAAGAAGCAGATAATGCAGTTTTTTCATTGAAATGATGTGTATTGTTTTTATCAGCAAATATACAATTGATATGTGTATGACGATTTTTCAAATCGTCAAAATTCGGTAGAATTTTATCGTCTTGCTACGAAAAGAGAAAATAACACTGGTTATCCTTACTTGCTAGGCGACGATTTAAAAAATCGTCATACACAAAAAATCAGCTAAGAAGTCTTCTTAGCTGATTTTTATATAAAATTATCAACCTTTTATTCTCTTTCTAATCTCAGCCAATGAATCATCAATCAATAGTTTCCCATCTCTGAAAACCTCTCTTAATTCTCCTTGTTTTTCTTCGGCCCAGGTACATTGGTCTTTTAGGTGATAATGCCCATTCTCATCTTTGTAAATCTGTATGAGACCTTTGGCAGATTTTTTTGTGCCATCGTCAGTAATAGGGTCTTTATAGATTTCTCTGCCCTCTCCATTTACTTCACCATAGGTAGCTTTCATGGCAAAGCCGAAAGTGTCACGGGTATTGAATTGATAGGTGTAGGAACCAACCCCTAAAACTACATTAGTGGAGGCAAAACCTTTTTGTTTCAATCTTTCGCAAATTTGGGTAGCTCTCTCCATGTTGATACTATCGCCATAAATAGCGCCTATCTGAGGAATTAATTCTTTATAGCCTTTGGCATTGGTAGTACCACCGAAGGTATCCCAAAGCAATTCAATGACTCCTTTCTTTTCTTCAATGGTCTTTCCATTTGGATTTCCACAGATAATATCCACTGGGTCGCCTGAATCCGGGCGGATTACTACTTTGCCTGCTCTATTAGTAATTTCATCTTTCAAGGCAGGCAGATATTCAGTTAAGACTTTCCATAAATCCCAGGTATCAGACACAATGGATACGATACCTTTCGGATATATTTCTGTAATCAGACGTTTAAAAGTTTCATATTCACCTTCGTTAGTCCCCATACACATAACCGAGTGTTCGGTAGCAGCTACAGAGCCACCAATGAGTTCTTTATCTGAATTGGCATTGTAATAATGCTCTAAAAAGAGCAAGGTAGGAATCGTATCTGTACCCGTAAAACTCAACAAATGCCCTCCTCCGGAAGTTATACTGGCCTCGACACAGCCCATGCCACGCATCGAAAAATCATGTGCCTGCCAATCTACAAACTCAGGTACTGATGAGGTTTCTTGCGCATATTTATCCAGAATTTTACGGTATTGTTTGGCTATGGTGGCCGAAGTACAAGGCACCCAGATGGCAGTTGAAAGCAAGGTTTCGAAATAATTGGTCAACCAGAAAAACTCTGGCTTGGTATTATACATCGTAAACATAGGCACGCGAACAGGCACACTTACACCTTCAGGCAATGCCTTGAAAACCATTGGGATATAGCCTAAATCATGCAAGGCTTCAATATGGGCAGTTCCTACCTGATTTTCTCCCAGATAATTATTAATAAAACGCGCATATTGATTGACAACCACTTCTTTTGGTTGATTGAAAAAGTGATTGGTAAAGTCTTCGATGATATATTTTTTAAGAAAATATTGCAAACCAAAGAACACCACTTCCTGAATATTTTCATATCGGCTTTTTCTGGGTGTCCAGTTAGAATATACTAAGCTTGTACTTGCTGGGTATTGTCTGCGATGGTCTACTTTATAGCCATCGGTTAATAATAAAGGATTCATAGCTGATTGCTTATATTAATTTATTTATTTCTTCCTTTTTCGTTTGGATACAGGCTCGGTAAAGGGTCACTTTGCCAGAATTCTTTGGTGTCTATATCCATAATGGTGAGGCTTCCAGTAAAGGCAGCGCCAGTATCTACATTCCAGACATTGCAACCATTCATTGGTACTGTAACATCATAGTTAAGTGTAGGTGTATGCCCGATAAAAATTTCTTTGAACTGCAATAGCCTTTTTGGGTAAAGCTTTGAATCTTTTCTTATATGTTTATCCATCGTCAAGGCCATTTCCCAGAGCGTTCTATCCCATTTAAAATTGGATG
Organism: Emticicia fontis; assembly: GCF_054779675.1. Lineage (NCBI taxonomy): Bacteria > Pseudomonadati > Bacteroidota > Cytophagia > Cytophagales > Leadbetterellaceae > Emticicia > Emticicia fontis. The sequence continues at coordinate 135,580 of NZ_BAAGXU010000001.1, read as the reverse complement.
AATGAAATTCATGAGAAGGTCCGTGTATTGAAGTAAAACCTGCATGAACAAAAAGCCTGTTCTCTTCATCTACATGATAAAGATTCATCCATTCAAAGAAATTCAGATGAGCTTCCCGCTCAATATCTTCAAGAAGTTCATAACTTTTCAAGGTTGATTTTCCTCCATGAAAAAACCAGGTTTTATCCAGCTCACCCTCTCTCAGCCAATCCTCACACCAGGTATCATGGTTGCCTTTAATGAATATACAATACTGTTTCTGGTCTAACTCCATCAGAAACTGAATAAGCTGGGCAGATTCACTCCAGCCATCTACATAATCGCCCAGAAAAATGAGGGTGTCTTGTTCTGTCACAGAAGCTCTTTCGAGTACCTGTTTTAAGGCTTTTAAACCACCGTGTATATCTCCTATCACTAAAGTTCTGGATTTCATAGCTGTATGTATTTCGGGTCTACTGAGTCAGTCAACCAGACACCATTATCTGACTGATAAAATAGTAAACCATCCTGCTGCATCTGGGTTGCGTTAATAGTCAAAATCACAGGCTTACCATGTCTTGCCCCCACTTTATGGGCGGTTTCTGTATCTTTACTCAAATGCACATACTGGCGATTCATTTTCTGGATACCTTTTGCAAGAATAGAGTCCAGATTTTTTTGCGCTGTGCCGTGATACAGTACCTCCGGTGGTGCAACAGGCTGTAGCGCCAAATCTATTTCTACTGAATGTCCTTGATTCGCGCGGATTTGGGTTTTGTCTCCGTTAAAAGAAAAACGCTTTTTATCATTGGTTGTTACAATTTCTTCTAATTCTTCCATCGAAAAACGTTTGCCTTTTGTAGCTGATTTCTGCATTAATTCTGCTACGTCAGCCCAGCCGTTTTCGTTGAGTATCAGACCAATTTCCAGTGGCTGATGCCTGAGCACCAGACTGAGAAATTTGCTGATTGATTTTTTATGTTCTTCTGTCATGTGTTATTCGATTTTAAAACTAAGCAGTAAATAAATGATAATAATGGATAGAGGAGAGAATGTGAGTGAATTTTTATTGGTTGGTGAAACTTGCAAATAAATAGATTGAGAATCGGAATTTTATCCTTAAAAATTAAATATACTCTTCTCCCATTTTTCAACACTATCTAACCAAGTAGTAGGGATAGTGCTTTCATCTACCGACATGATTAATATTCCTCCAACCATAGCACAAATTGTATCTCTATCACCCAAAGCTGAAACCGTTTTCCATAGACCCTTTTCAAAATCAGTAAGGTATCTTGAAGCACACCATAAAGCTAGTGGGACAGTATCTTGTGCGGTCATTTTTATACCATTACCTAAAGCGTAAACCAGCGTTTCAATACTATAATCTCCTTCTAGTGAAATGGCTTTGTTAACCTTACTCTTTAAGTCAGAGTCTTCTAATTCGTCATAAATCTGCTGCAAAAATGCCTGTTCAGTAAAATTGATAGAAAGAAATCTCTTTTGTGTAGCTAAAGCAGTAGCTATAGCGATAGCTTTTGCGCCCTCAATGGCTTCAATATTTGTATGCGTGATTTCACAAGAGAGTTTTGTCTGGGTTTTTACTTCTTCCAAATCATCAAAGAAATAAGCACCAATTACTCCTGCGCGCATGGCGCCACCATTGCCCATAGAACCCATGCCCTCAAACTTACTATATGAAATATCCCGCCAATGTTTTCCTTCCTTTATCTCTCTGAAAAAACTGTGCATAGATGGACCATAGCCTCTGTTAATATCTTTAAAATAGTTCTCTTTGAATTGCTGTGCCACAAAATCCTGGTTGATTACTCTATACCTTTCCAGAGATTGATAGAGCGCAATTGCCATAACAGTATCATCTGTAAACTCCCATTGCGTAGAGGGAATTTTGTGTTGTTGAATAACCATAATAATCTCCTCTTCTTTCCCAAAAAAACTATCGCCAAAGGCATCGCCTATCGAAATACCTTTCAGTGATTTCCGGGCTAGCGATAATCTTTGTTCGTGTGTAATGGGGCTATTCATCAAAGCTTAAAATTGATTTAGTTTTAAAGCCAGTCTATTACATAAATCATCAATATCATCTTTTCTTGCCAGCGTATTAATCCATTCCAAAGGAATATTTTCGTAGCCATATAGCAATCCTGCTAAACCTCCGGCAATTGCTCCCGTTGAATCAGTGTCACCTCCCAGATTAACTGCTTTCAAAATGGTTTCTTCAAGAGAATTGCTATTCATTAAGCACCATAAAGAAGCCTCTAAACTATCCAGCACATAGCCTGATGATTTTATTTCATTTTCAGGAAACCGGCTTATGTCCTCTTGTAAAATTCTATCGAATAAGGCAACTTCTTCAGGATTAAAATTGGTAGTTTTCAGAAACTCATTTATTCTACGTTTGGTATTTAAATAGCTTTGTTCTTTACTATGTTTGGCTACTAATTGCAGGCTGAAAACCACATAAATAAAACAGGCAAATACCGAGCGAAAATGTGCATGAGTGATGTAAGAAACCTCCCTGACAATCTGAATAATTTTGTTTAAATCTGTTTCATCTTTCAGGTAAAAAACAATAGGCATGATTCTCATTAAAGAACCATTTCCATTATCATCCTCAAATAAATTACCCGAAAATTTAGCCGATTGACCTTTCCTGATTCTTTCTAAGGCATGTTTTGTCGTGCCTCCAATATCAAAAAGGGTATAATGTGCTCCCCAATATCCATGGGTATACCATTGAACAAACTTCTGACCCGTATCTTCTATATCATAGCCATTACACAAGCTCTCTGCTAAACAAAAAGTAAGCGAGCTATCATCAGACCATGTGCCTGCTGGTTGGGCATGGACTCCAAAGCCTCTCATCTGGGTAATTGGATTTTTCTTTAAGTAGCTTCTGGCTTCTGTCTCAAACGGAACCCCTAAAGCATCGCCTACGGCCACTCCAAACAAGGCACTATGTATCAGACTTTTCATGGTTAATAAGTAATTGCTATTCCGATTCGTTTACAAATACCTTCGTCAATAATCTGAATAATATCTTCAACAGGCACCTGTAAATCTTCTAATCTTTTTGATTTCACGCAGGTATATTGCTCATGTACAAAAGGAGTAATGTCTTCAATCTTGATAATCCAGTTAGTACAGAATTTTTTCAGCATTTCTCCTTTCAACCCTAACTGTATGGCTTTTCTGGTGATTTTATTCCCATAAGGATCGTGGTCTGGGTCCCATTGTAGGCGAACCGGGGTTTTAGCTAATTCTTGCTGCCATCTTTCCTTAGAGTCAAAAAGAGTATTATCAAATGATGAAATGGTAGCCTGCTTTAAAATCTCTTCAAAGTGCATCTGAGAAATAGTAATAGCTAAAATATGTTGCTGATGTTCTTTAGACGCCCAACCTGCCCGATACATTATCCAGAGGAATCCGGGTTTTATCCATGACATCCGGTTAAAGCTATAATGTTCTCCTCCGAATTTTTGGTGCGCAATAGCATATCGGGCTATGTTTGGATTAAATGCCTGATAGACAACTATATTGTTCTCGACTTTTTGACCGATAATATATTTACCCTCCTCTGGTAATCTTTTGAGTTGTTGTATATAACTTTCGGTTTTCATTTTGCACTCAATACTTGTTCAAAAGCTATAATATTCTCCTGCTCCTTACTTCGGTCTAATACCGCAAACAGGATATGCTTAAATGCTTTGCTATACTTTCCATTATTAGTTAAGTAGTGAGCAAAATATCCGGCAATATCTTTAGGCGCATTCTGAAAAACACCACAACCCCAGGCACCTAAAACTAAATTTTCAATGCCATTGGCAACAAAAACAGCTAATACTTTATCCATTCGTTGCAGCATGGTTTGTTCTACCAATGCTAATTCTGCGATAGCATTCTGTTTAATAGCGCCCACATTTACAGCCGGACTCGTTACCAATGAAACTTTGTAAGGATGCTCTAAGAGGGTATTGTTATCGTCTCTGAAAACCAGTACATCTGGGCTATATATCATATAATCTGAATACAAACCCGTGCTTTGTGAGCGATTATATTCGTACATTTCAAAGTGTTTTACTTGTGTCGGATACAAAACACTGGCTCTTGCCAGACTCTCTTCCTGCGCCTGTGCGCCTCCTAAGAAACCTCCTCCGGGGTTTTTGGCAGAAGCGAAATTAAGGCAACCCACATGGTTGTGAGCTTTAGTTGATTCTGCTAATGCTTCTAAAACTGTACAATTTTTTACTTCAATAGTGGTTTCAAAATTCAGACTATTCAATTTATTATTCGCTGATTGCAGTGTTTCATCAAAACCATCAGGTCTGATGAGTTTTGCATTTTCAATAGAGTAATCAACCGCTTCTTTGATAATTATGGTTTTATTGCCAGAGTTATACCATCCTTGCTCTAGTATTTTTATGGTTTCTTCTGCCGTAATGGCTCTGCTGTTTCTGGTTTTAGTCACGTTCATGGATTTTATTTTTATATATCTCATAATTCTCCTCATCAAAACAGACAAAAATTATTTCCTGAATAGTCTTGTTTTCTGTTTTGAGAAATTCCTGTACTGTTTGAATCGCTATTTCGGCGGCTTCCTGTTTCGGGAAATGATAGATTCCAGTGCTGATGTTTGGAAAAGCAATTGTAGCCACATTCAATTCATTGGCTATTCTCAGTGAATTATGATAGCAATTTCTTAATAGTTCTCTTTCTTTGTTTTTACCGCTGTTCCATCTGGGGCCTACTGTATGAATGACATATTTACAAGGTAATAATCCACCAGAAGTGTACACGGCTTCTCCGGTTTTGCAACCACCTTGTCTAGCTCTGATAGCCCTACATTCTTCTAAAATCTGTGGCCCTCCTTTGCGATGAATCGCTCCATCGACACCGCCACCACCGAATAAAGATGAATTAGCTGCATTTACAATGGCATCTGTATCTGATACAGTAATATCACCTTTGATTAATTGAATTGTTGCCATGTGTTTATTACTTTCGTTGCTTCGTCATCAGCAGAAGCATTAAACTGTGTGCCTACAAAAACCTTTATAATTTCTATACCACCGATTATCTGACTGTTAAAATCTTCCAGGTCTTCGGCAGGAACCCATAACTCTTCATGAATGGCGGCGCCTACGTTTTGTATTGGATATTTTTGTAAATAATCTGTTGGTAATGAAAAAGCTGTTACGATACCACAATATCCTGAAAACTCATCGTTCGTATTCCATTGTAAAGCAATCTGTTCGGCATAAGCCTGATTCAAAACAGGATAGAAAATAGGTTGCCATGATAATCGTGGCGGAAACTTTTTATAGTCACTATCAATAATCAATTGTAATTCTTTTAGACCTATAGGTCTGTATAATGTTGTTTTCATTGTTTTCTTAATTCATCCCTAACCTCCATCAAAGCAAAGCCCAATAAATTCAAGCCTTTCCACTTTTCAGGATTTTCTATGTCTTTATAGTCTGTTGCCATGCCAATTCCCCAGATACTATCTACCGGGCTTGCTTCTACAATTACTCTTTCGGCTGTATCCAAAAGAAAATCTTTCAATGCCTGATTCTGACTGAATTTATGGAAGTTGCCTTGTTTTACAATGGTATAGCGATTTGCCAACCAGATTTCTTCCTGATAATTCCTCACCTTTCGTCCTAATTTCTTAGCCTCGGCAGGCGATTTGGCTGATAGAATCTTATTTAATATTTCCTCGTCTTTAAATATTTCCGCTTTCTTCGCCATCATCCAATGTTCAGCAGTTGCATAGGTAATGCCATCAACTACGAAGCTACTTAACCACCATTGGCTAAAGCAGGTTTTGGTGATGGTACCATCTTTAGCAGGCTGATGCCCCCAGAAGAACAGGAATTTATTTCTATTCCCGGTTGATTCGTTTGCTATGAGTTTTTCAATTGTGTATTTCATCATATTTTTCCTAAATTAATCTGCACAACCCCTTCTTCTGTAATATTCTTAATAGAATCAGTAGTGAATATTTTTTCAAAATGCGGTGTCAGATTCGCAAATCCTTTACTGAATATCCCGTGACTAATAGCTAAGTAGAGCTTTCCGGCATTTTTCTTTTTTAACTCTTCTGCCAAGCCGATAAAGGTGGCGCCACCATCGCAGATGTCGTCTACTATCAGGCAATCTTTACCCTCTAAATCATCAGCATATACTTTAAAACCTGAGAGTTTACCTGTTTTTACATCCCGGCTTTTAGAACATTCTACTACTTCCATACCCCCTAAATATTCTGATACCTTATAGATTTTCTTCAAAGCACCACCATCAGGTGAAACCAATAAGGGCGTTTCTCCAATGCGCTCAATTGACTTTTTGATAAAAGCATGGTTGGGAATCACCTCACAGTTATTCAACAAAGCAGGAGTTACTTCAGAATGTGGATCAAAAACGATTACCTTATTCAGTTGCAAGGCATTGATAATATCTGCATAAACCTTCACTGTCAAAGGTTCGCCACCTATCATCACTCTGTCTTGTCGGGCTGCCGGAAAATAGGGGATGAAGGCACTTATCTCTTTTACTTTCATTCGTTTCAAGGCATCAACTGCTATACATAAAAGTCCTAAATCATTGAATGAATTTAATCGGTGGCTAATCATAACCGGCTGTGTGGTATCAAAGTCAGGTTTGATTTTGATATGTGGTTCTCCACCTGCAAAAGTGAAAGCCTCGAAACTGATGCTTTCCAGCTCTGGAAATGGGTGGAAGTTTTTATCTAAATTGAGCGTTTTCATATATTTGTGTATTTTTTACGCAAATATAGATTGAATAAATTGACATCTCAAAATATTTTGTGTGAAATTTACGCAAATTTAATTTCGAAATGGAAACCTTTGCTCAGCAACTGGTTATAAGTGTTGTTGTTAAATCTAAATAATCGGGCAGGGCGACCGCTCCCGGTATTTGCGGCAAGCGTATTGGTTTCTTCTAAAAAACCAAAGCTTAGTATTTTCTTTCTGAAATTGCGGCGGTCAATCTCCTGTTCCAGAATAACTGTATAGAGGCTTTCAAGCTCTGAGAAAGGGAATTCGTCGGCTAATAAGTCAAACCCGATAGGCTGATAGGTGAGTTTGTTTTTGAGGCGTTGGTGGGCTACTTTGATAATCTCGTTATGATCATAGCCTAATTCAGGAACCCGATCTATTGGAAACCATTGGGCTTCTTCGGCATCTGTATCGTTCTGATCTACCAAAGCAAAGTTATTGGGATTTACCAAAGCGAAATAAGCAACTGAAATAACCCGGAAACGGGGGTCACGGTGAATATCATCACCGAAAGTATATAATTGTTCCAGATAATTTACTTTTATGCCTGCCTCTTCCTGTAGTTCTCGGGTTACGGCTTCTTTCAGAGATTCATTTTTCAGTACAAAACCACCCGGCAATACCCATGTTCCTTTCATTTGTCCGAACTTCTGTTTCACCAGCAAAACATAAAGGGTGTTTTGCTGATACCCAAACACGATGGCATCGACCGCTACTTTAATTTCATTCGTTTCAGACATACTCGTGGCTTATAATTTACGCAAAAGTAGCGACTAACAGCAAATATCAGTATAGAATCGGGCTGTTTTTTGAGGCAACGGTATTGATAGATTTAAAAAACTTGTCTTAACAACTATTTTTGCATTTTTCCTTGACAATGTGGTATATTATTTGTTGTTTCGCAAGTGAAATAGTTATTTGAGTTTAAAAAATTAAGTTTATCATGACAGAGACACTAAACTTCGATGTTACGACGGTAACAGAAAGCAGGATTCATCAGTTTGACCCTAATAATATTACATTTGGCTCGCTCTTTACAGATCACATGCTCGTGGCTGATTATATTAACGGACAATGGCAGACACCTAAGATTCTACCTTTTGGAGATATAAGCTATAATCCGGCTCTGGCTGTATTGCATTATGGACAAGCGATTTTTGAGGGAATGAAAGCTTTCAAAAATGATGATGACGAAGTTTTGATGTTCCGTCCGCAAGATAACTGGAAACGTTTTAATATTTCGGCAGAGCGTATGTGCATGGCACAGGTACCGGAAGAAATCTTTATCGGTGGTCTGGAAGAATTGTTGCGTTTAGATGCCGCATGGGTGCCAAAGGGTGAAGATAATTCATTATATCTACGTCCATTCATGATTTCGACTGATGTATATCTGGGTGTTCGTCCATCACAAAACTACCGCTTCATGATTATCACGAGCCCGGCAGGTAAATACTACTCTACACCTCCGAAAGTGAAGGTTGAGACAGAGTTTATCCGTGCAGCTCCGGGTGGTGTAGGTTATGCCAAATGCGCAGGGAACTATGCCGCTTCGTTGTATCCAGCGAAATTAGCGCAAGAGCAAGGTTATACACAATTGTTGTGGACAGATGCGATTGAGCATAAGAATTTTGAAGAATCAGGTACGATGAACGTGATGTTTGTGATAGATGGCAAGTTGGTTACGCCAGCTGTAAGCACTACTATTCTGAAAGGTGTTACCCGTGATTCTCTGGTAAAACTAGCTCAATCGATGGGTATTGAAGTAGAAGAAAGAATCGTATCGGTAGAAGAGGTAATCACAGGTATCAGCAATGGTAGAGTAACTGAGGTTTTTGGTGCTGGTACAGCCGTAGTGGTATCTCCATTTGCTGCGATTGGTTACGAGGGTGAAGATTATGTATTGCCTGCTATTACAGAAGAATCACTTTCTTCTCGCTTGAAAAATGCCTTGAATGATATTCGTACTGGCAAAGTAGAAGATACTTTCGGCTGGGTTTGGAAAGTAAATGCCTGAAGCAATTTAGCGTAAATTCAATTTCCTATTTATAAGGAAAATGAGTTAAAAAATAGAAATTATCAATTGAACCTGTTTAAAATTTCATTGATGACGCAAACATTATTTGTAGTCAGAAAAAATGAGTTTAAACAGGTTCTTACTTTAAAATAATAGTTATAAAATCTTATGGAAGAGCAACATCCAAACGTTAAGCTTATCGGGGCTTTCTTTGCTGCCTATGCTGAAAATAATCATGATGGAATAAGTAAGGTGCTTGATGAAAATATAAAATGGCATATACCCGGAACACACCCATTGAGCGGAACAAAAGTGGGTATTAAATCGGTTTTGGAATACTTTCAACAATTAGGGAAAGGACTATTTAAGGCAGAGCCAATAGTTATGGGTGTTAATGAAAATTTTGTAATTGACTGTCATAGGAATTGGAGTAACCTTGAAAACGAAGAGAATTTAAATAATATGTCTTGTCTTTTATGGAAAATTGAGAATGGTAAAGTTGTTGAAGTACATAATTTTCCTGAAAATCAGCAAATAGTAGATTTATTTTTCTCAAAATTGTATAACTAGTCATTTAAAGTACCTACCAATCGGTTTTAAATAATATTCATTTCTGATTTAGTTAATTTTGTAATTAATATTTTTATTATTCGAGATGTTCACATTTCACAAAACTATCGTTTCATAATAATCATTAGTCCTTTAGTACTGCCGTAGGTTATGAAGGCGAAGATTATGTATTGCCTACCATTACAGAAGAATCACTCTCTTCTCGCTTGAAAAAAGCCTTGAACGATATTCGTACAGGTAAAGTAGAAGATACTTTCGGCTGGGTTCGGAAAGTAAATGTTTGATAGAATTATAGTTTTTTATATTGACAAAAGCGGCTGAGGTGACTCGGCCGCTTTTTTGTTTTTGATACCTGGAAGAGCTTATCTTAACAAAAAAGGTATTGTTTTAAACCTTTTCGTTTTCAAGTCTTTCTATCTCTTTCCAATATTTCTTATGTAATATTTTGTTCAAAACCATTTGATAAATCTTTATCAGATAATACCCCGGAATTAGCCCTAAATTTATCAAAACAGCATAGAATACGGTTGGCATTGATGAGCTCCTGCCAGACAACATATTGATACAGAAACCAAACACCACGATATTCATGATAACAGCAACAAAATAAACAAGATATAAAAGCTTATAATTCGTTTCATTTTGGTTGTTGTCTAAATAGGCCATTACAAAAGAGAACACTAACGCAACCAGAGCTAAAGAAGCGAGTATTTTCAGAGAGAGATGTACTCCGAAAAGGATAAACGCAAAACAAACGAAATTGAAGATGCCAAAATATTTGATTTTACTTCCAAAGTTGACTTCAGGTGCATTGTAATCCATGGTGAGGGATATTGGATATAGGTTAATGAAAAAGCCTTTTTAGTCTATACGTAAATATAAAGTATAAATTTTTGATTGCCAGTTATTTAAGAAACTATTTTTATAAGTAGGGATATTCTTGTAAGCACTGAATCAATACAGTAAAAAAAGCTTAATACATTTGATTTAACATAAAAAAGTCTTTTGAGACTGCTTTAAAGAATTGTGAAAATAATTTTCATAACAGTATGCCTGCATACTGATTTTTTTTTACATTTGTGGTTACCCGAAGCAAAAAACATTAATGAGGAAGGAAAAGACGATAGATTTTCATATAAAATGGGCGTGGCATGCTATTTCTCGTATGTACAATGCCTATGCAAGCCAATATGATATAACCATGGCCATCGGCTATGTATTGCTTAATATTGATTCAGAGAAAGGTACACCTGCTACCAAAATAGGCCCATCGATAGGAATGGAGCCCCGAAGCCTGACCCGTATGCTGAAAACGCTGGAAGAAAAAGGCTGGATTTATCGTGAAACGGATGCGGATGATAAACGTTTTGTAAAGGTATATCTGACAGAAGAAGGCAAAAGAAAAAGAAACTTTGCGCGTGAGGGCGTAATTATCTTTAACAAGAAGATTCAGGAAATGATTCCTGCTGATAAACTGGCTGTTTTTTTTGATGTGATTAAGGAAATCAATTCAAGGGTGGATGAAGAAAACAGTAAAGTGAAAGACAATATTATTTTTGAGATAATGGATTAAAGATAAAGGTCTGAGTAATCAGACCTTTATCTTTTCTTTCAGGAACTCTGCTGTATAGTTATTTTCCAGTTTTACCATGTCTTCTGGTGTACCTTCAAAGGTCACATAGCCACCTTTCTCTCCACCTTCGGGCCCTAAGTCAATAATCCAATCGGCTGATTTAATGATTTCCATGTTGTGTTCAATGATAATTACCGAATCGCCCTGGTCAACTAAGGCGTTGATGGCTTTCAGCAATTTCTTGATGTCGTGGAAATGCAGTCCGGTGGTGGGTTCGTCAAATACAAATAAGGTTTTGCCTTTATCTGCATTGCCTTTGCTTAAGAAGAACGCCAGTTTTACTCGTTGTGCTTCTCCCCCTGAAAGTGTGCTTGATGATTGCCCCAGACCAATATAACCCAAGCCTACATCTTGTAGTGGTTGTAGCTTTTCAGCCAGTTTAGGGTCACTTTCTTTGAAGAAGGTAATGGCTTCGTCAACGGTCATCGCCAGTATGTCGGCAATGTCTTTGTCTTTATATTTTACTTCCAGAATCTCTTGTTTGAAACGCTTGCCGCCACAACTCTCACATTTCAGGCGCACATCGGCCATGAATTGCATTTCAATGGTTTGTTCCCCTTCTCCCTGACAAGCTTCGCAACGACCACCGTCTACGTTGAATGAGAAGAAAGCAGGCTTATAATCGCGGGCTTTTGATAATTGCTGGTCGGCCATTAGCTGTCTGATATAATCATAGGCCTTGATATAAGTTACCGGATTTGAGCGCGAAGACTTCCCAATTGGATTCTGGTCGACCATTTCAACCTGCGTGATTCTGTCTAAAGAACCTATCAAATCGCTATATTTTCCGGCTTCTTCGCTATACTCACCTTTTAATCGGGCAATGGCAGGGAATAAGATTTTGCGTACTAAAGTCGATTTTCCCGAGCCACTCACGCCTGTTACCACGTTCAATACACCTATCGGGAATTTTACATCCACTTCTTTCAGGTTATTTTCACGGGCACCTCTGATTTCAATAAAATCAGTAGGTTTTCTTCTTTGCGTGGGCACTGGCACTTTGTCTTCGCCTGTGAGGAAGCGGATGGTGTGGCTCAGAACCCCACCCCAACCCTCCCCAACAGTGGGGAGGGAGTTAGACGCGGAAGTATTTTCTTTTTTTACTGTAGTTTTAAAATCTGGCGTTTCTTCGAGTTTCTTTTTTATCTGCTCTAATACACTATTTATATTCTCAAAAACGTCCTTATTAGAAAATCTTAATACTTCAAACCCGCTGCCGTTTAGAAACTTGGTTCTTGCCTTATCATATTCTACAAAATTGTCGTGAATATCGCCATCCACTTCAATTACCAGATTTTTTTCAAGACATATAAAATCTGTAATAAAAGTTTCTATCGTGTGTTGTCTTCTGAATTTGTAACCCAACTTTTCTTTTCTTAAACTTTCCCAAAGCAGTTTCTCTGCTTCTGTCTGATTCTTGCGATTTTCTTTGGCAAAGTTTTTAAGAATCTCCCAGTCTTTAGGGGTAGTATGATAATAAGGTTCAGTATAAATATGACTCCCTCTCTTGACAACTTCACCATCAGCCTTAATAAAAGTAACTTCGTCAGAAGTTATAGCTCCCTCCCCACTGTTAGGGAGGGCGGGGGGTGGGGTTGTTTTCAGTCTCATAATATCCTCCCAATTCCCCTGAAAAATCAGATTGCCACCTAAGGTTCCGGCTTCCGGGCCAATATCTACAATTTCATCGGCAGCCATCATCACTTCTTCTTCGTGCTCTACTACCACTACACTATTGCCTAAATCTCTCAAAGATTCTAATACACCTACAAGGCGGCGGGTGTCTCTTGGGTGTAAACCGATACTCGGCTCGTCAAGAATATACATGGAACCCACCAAAGCACTACCCAATGAAGTAGCTAATTTGATACGTTGGAATTCTCCACCAGATAAAGAGGAAGTTAATCGGTTTAAGGTTAAATAACCCAGACCTACCCGTTCCATAAAATCCAGGCGGCTGTTAATTTCTATCAGAATTCGTTTGGCGATGCCTTGCTGATAATCGGGTAATTCCAGTTTTTTGAAGAATTGTATGACATCAGAAAGAGGCATCAATACTAGGTCAGTAATAGAAACACCTCCGATTTTTACGTAAGCGGCATCTTTACGCAGGCGAGAACCTCTACAATCCGGGCAATCGGTGCGCCCGCGATAGCGCGAAAGCATGACTCTGTATTGTACTTTATATACTTGGCTCTCAACATCCGCAAAAAAGGCATTCAAGCCCTGAAAGTATGAATTACCCGTCCAAAGCAAATCTTTTTGCTCTTGTGTCAGGTCTCTGTATGCTCTGTGAATCGGGAAGTCGAAGCGGATACCGTTTCTTAATAGAGGTGCTAGCCACTCACTCATGCGGTCTGTTCTCCACGGCACAATCGCTCCTTCAAAAACTGAAAGATTTTTATCAGGAATTACCAGATCCGGGTCAATACCTAATATTTTACCAAAGCCTTCGCAACGTTTGCAGGCTCCATAAGGATTATTAAAGGTAAATAGATTGACACTTGGTTCTTCAAAGGTGATTCCGTCTAATTCAAATTTATCTGAGAAAGTACGTTTTTCTACACCTACTATATCTACAATACACTCACCTTCGCCCTCAAGAAAGGCGGTTTGTACCGAATCTGAAAAACGGAATTGTGTGTCTTCATCCTCATGCTTCACAGTATTTCTATCAATCAGAATCTCGATTCTGTGTTGTTTTTCGTCAATCACATAATCATCCTCTATTATCTCCTCAATCTGTTTGATTTCTCCATCAATCAGCACGCGGGTATAACCTTTCTGTAAGAGTAAATCTAATTCTTTCTTGATCTTGCGGTCGTCCTTAATCTTTAGTGGTGTCAACACCATTACTCTTGTGCCTTCTGCGTGTGAGAGAATAAAATTCACCACATCAGTAACCGTATCTTTTTTTACTTCTCGTCCGGTCATCGGTGAGTAAGTAATACCGATGCGGGCAAATAAAAGCTTGAGATAATCGTAAATTTCGGTAGTAGTACCAACCGTTGAGCGTGGGTTTTTGGTAGCTACTTTTTGTTCAATGGCTATGGCAGGAGATACCCCCTTGATATATTCTACATCGGGTTTTTCCATACGCCCCAGAAACTGGCGGGCATATGAGCTTAGACTCTCCACATACATCCGTTGCCCTTCGGCAAAAAGGGTATCGAAGGCTAAGGATGATTTTCCACTTCCTGACAGACCCGTCACTACCACGAGTTTGTTTCGTGGAATAGCAACATCTATATTTTTTAAATTATTGACTTTGGCTCCTTTGATGATGATAAATTGCTTGGGGTCAAGATTATCAACATCAGGATATTTTATAAAACTACGAGAAGAATTTTCCATGCAGAAAAAGCCCGTTCTTTCTGACGAAAGTTCAGGTATTTGTATTTGGCGTTTGAGATAAATCGTATAAAAAACCTGAGTAGTAATTTAGATACTGAGAATGGATGTTTAGTGAGAAACTAAATTTTGCCAATCACTAAATTGTCGCGCAGCGGCTGACCAATTGCTCATTCACTAAATTACTTAGACGAGGGAAAACCTCATCTATTGTAACCAAATATCGATAGAGATAGTTCTTTTTTACTGAGTAATAATTATGCGCTCGGTTTTCTCAAAATCGGCACCTTTTATTTTTACAATATAACTGCCATTCTCCACATTTCTTAAATTAAGGTCTTTGCGTTCGGTAGTATCTGTAAGATAAAATCTGTAGGCTAATTTGCCTGTATAGGTGTAAAATTCAAGGGTTACATTTTTGAGATTTTCTTTGGTTTCCAAATATACCAGATCAGTGGCAGGGTTCGGATACAAGGTAATATCTTCTGAGGCTAATCGTAAGAATAAAGACTTCGAAGCTACTGACTCACAAGTCAAGGTACGACCTCCTAACTGATAAGTTCTGACTACTGAAACCTGATAAGCCCCGGGTTCCTGTACTTTTAATGAGGCTACTCTGGAGGTAGTAAATTTGCTATTCTCCCGAATCCATTGAAACTGGTCTGATTCGCCAAGAGTTACATTCTGCGCTTGTAATGTGTAAATACCCAATTTATCTAAGTCAGGTGTTTTGGGCATTTCTCTTACGTGCGCATTCTGGGCATCTGATTCCTGTATACAACCGAAGGAAGTAATGGCTTTTACTCTGAAAGTAAAATCACCTACTGAATCTACCGAAATCTCTTTGGTGGTAGCATTATTGCTCCACAGAACACTTTCGTTGGTATCAGTGCGTAATTTAATGCTCGTGCCCTTGCAAACCAATGTATCAGGCGTAAATGTAATAGTTGGCTTGGCTGGTAGAGGGTTAATTCTCACATCTACATTATCAGATAGCTCTGTGCAACCAAAAGCATTGGTCGCTCTTACATTAAAATTATATACGCCTACGGTATCTATCGAAAAATCTTTGGCAGTCGTCTGATTACTCCAAAGCAGGGTTTCGTCATTATTCACGCTCAATTTAATGCTTGTGCCTACACACACTGAGGCATTGGGCGAAACGGCAATCTGTGGCTTAACAGGCGCAGGGTTTATCTTCACTTCCACAATATCAGAACTACTGGAAGCGCAACCAAATTCGTTGAATCCTCTTACCGAAAATTGCCCGTTATTGGTTACTGTCAGGTCTGTTGCATTCACTCCGGTACTCCACTGGAAATTTTTCAACTCTTCATCCATCGCTTTCAGATTGATACTTGACCTGATATTGGCACAAAACTCCAGATCTCCCTCATACGAAATCTGTGGTCTGGTAACCGGATACATAAAGTTTGTATTAACAGTGGGTGTCAGCAACTGGTTGCCTTGCCCATCTTGCACTTTCACAGAATACACCCCTTTATCTACGATAATCTGATTCGTGTTTCCTCCGTTCGACCAGTTATAGTTTACCAGATTATCAGGCAGAGTCAAGGTAGCCAGATTATTTGGGTCGCAATTAAGGTTTATATTTACGGCAGCTCTCGCCATAACTGGCTTTGAGTTTCTGAAAAAGTTATCGTCTAAAGATTTATCCCAGGCTTCGGCCAGGGCACTTAGTCCCATATTGCCTGGCCCGGCATTATTGAAATGCACAAAGTCTGGTCTGTTAAGTTGCAAATCGTCGGTATACGGCCCCGGAAATACATTATACCCCGGACGCTCAATTACAATATTTTGCCCTCTGATAATCTCAGGATTAGATGGATACTGATAGGTAAGTGAAGTTCGGGCCACTACCCAGCTTAAATCACCGCTGAATTGGGCACGTGCAATATCAATGAGCCTCATCAACTCAGTAGAGTAAGTTTCTGCCGATAGATGGTTGGGATGGTTATCGGTTTCACCTTGCAGCCATAGCAAAGAGCGTACCCCTAGCAATGCCCCATAATAATGTAAGGTATTGCGCAGATTGGTGTAGGGCAAGAGTTTGGGCATTACCTGGCCAAATATATTGGTGGTGGGCTTGCCTTCTGCACTTTCGCGCCAGTTAATAACCGAGGCACTTAATTCTCCGGCATTAAAAAACATAATAGGCACATTCAGTTTTCTGGCTAATCTATCCCCTAATTCGCCATAGCACCAGGCTGTATTACCAGCAGGAGCTATGTTCACCTGTGCCTCTAAATGAACAAAATTGAGGTTTTCGGGCAAGGGGTCAAAAACAACATCGCGGTTACTGAAATCAATGGCGTTCACCCGGTCATCATTTGCTCTCAGAACATTGTTGCCGGGTAGTTCTGAAAGCGGAAGACCTGAAGCATTCGATTGTCCTAAAGCCACAAATACTTCTCCGATACCTACTCTGTCGACTGTAATGGTTTGTAATACATTATTATTTTTAATGCCTCTTACCTCCATTTTATACCAGCCGCCAAAGCCTGTCAACCTGCCAGAAAAATAACCTGCTTTAGGATTGTCCTGTATCGTTGTCCAGTCAATAGGCGTACCCCATCCATCAGCTACAGGAATCAGTCTTGCTTCAACTTTATCAATAGGTTGGGAATAATTACCCATAATCGTAATAAAGCCAAGATTATCGTTATTTCGCTGAAAAACGATTCGATTGGTAGGAAAAGAAAGAGAAATCTGTGCAAAAGACTGAATAGAAAAAAGAAAGACAAAAAAAGACAGAACACGTTTTCTTCTGAAAACTTCTAACGCATGAAAGAACATCTTAAACAGTTTTAGCAGGGTTTATGCAAAATTAAGATTTTTGACGGACATATTGACAATCATGTATCATTATTAGTAAATAAATGAGTAGTAAACACAGACTAAATGCCCTAATTTTGCAAAAAATTGATTAATTGAGTATTGGAAACACCATTTGCAGTAATTTTTGATATGGACGGTGTCATCTGCGACACGAATCCGCACCACTCACTTGCCTGGAAAGCATTCTTGAAAAAATTTGAGATTGATGCCACTGAAGACGAGTTCATTGCCCACATGTATGGCAAAAGCAATAGTTATATTCTGAAATACTTCCTTAAAAGAGACGTAATAGGCGATGAGTTTATTGCAATGGAGTTTGAAAAAGAAGCACTTTTCAGACAATTGTATGAACCTGAGGTAGTACCGATTGATGGCTTGCTGGAGTTTATAGCTGATTTGAAAGCCAACGGTGTAAAAACAGGTATCGCCACCTCGGCGCCTGTAGAAAATCTTGAACTGATTTTGAGTAAACTGCCGTTAGCTGCTCAGATGGAATCATTACTATCCAGTGCTGATGTAATTCATCATAAGCCCAGTCCGGAGGTATACCTGAAATCAGCAGCTAATCTGGGAATTCCACCTCAAAACTGTGTGGTATTTGAAGATTCACACGCAGGCGTGTCAGCCGGAAAAGCCGCAGGGGCAAAGGTAATAGGCGTATTAAGTACCTATAAAAAAGAAGAACTTCCTGTTTGCAACGATTATATCTGGGATTATAAAGAAATGAGTTACCAGAAAATTAAAACGCTGGTTGAGTTATGAAAATAGAACATCTGGCTATCTGGGTAAGAGATTTGGAGTTGATGCGAAGTTTTTATATGAAATATTTCGACGGAAAATCGAATGAGAAGTATAGAAACGATAAGAAGAACTTTGAGTCTTACTTTATTTCTTTTGAGGATGGTGCAAGGCTGGAGCTGATGCAAATGCCCAATATTACTGATGCCAATAATACCGGACATGAGCAGTTTATAGGTATTACACATTTTGCGGTTTCGGTAGGTAGTAAAGAAAAAGTAGATGAACTAACCGAGATTCTCAGAAATGATGCTTTTGAAATAGTAGGAGAGCCCAGATGGACAGGAGACGGCTATTATGAGAGTGTCATATTAGACCCTGAAAAAAACAGAATTGAGATTACAGCTTAAGCTGCCAAAAAATATTTTACCAAAGAAAAGCGTATCATTCTTCTGCATACAAGTATTGTATGTGTTTCGTTCTATACCGTTATTTATGTTTAAGCACTTATCCACTTTTTTCTTCCACCGCCAGAGTCTGGCAGTAGCTACGGTTTTTACAGCTATGGGTATTTTGTTTGGTAGCTGGGCTACGTTAATCCCCTTTGTCAAACAAAAATATGCCTTAGACGATGCTCAGTTAGGGCTATTATTACTTTGCTTTCCTTTGGGTGCTGCCGGGATGAATCCGTTTACCACGATCCTGATTAATCGTTTTGGTATGCGCACCATGACACTTGCCGGGTTGATTGGTATGTCAATACTATACACTATGCCCGTGAGTATGAATTACCTTCCATTAGTTGCATTCAGTTTGTTTTTAGTTGGTCTGAGTATTTCGGTGACGAATGTATCAATGAATACCTGTGTGACGAGTCTGGAGCATCAATACAATATCAATATTATGTCTACCTGCCACGGAATGTTCAGTGCGGGGTTGATGTTGGGGTCTATTCTGGCTAGTTTTATGCTGGGGATGAAAATCGCTCCCGCTTATTATATGTGGATGCTGGCTATCAGCTTTATTGCTCTGGCCTTGTTTATTCGTCCCACTATAATTGGTATTCATGAAGAAAAGATAGAACAAAGCGAGGGAGCCAGATTTGTATTCCCGAAAGGCGCTTTATTATTAATGATATTAATCAGCCTTTGCACGAATATTACTGAAGGAACTATGGCCGACTGGACAGCCGTCTATATGCGAGATGTAGTACAAACACAAGATTATTTCATTGGCTGGGGTTTAGCAGGTTATTCGCTATGTATGTCGGTAGGGCGTTTTGCCGGAGATGCGTTGATTCCTAGATATGGTGGTAATACGGTGCTAAGGGTTGGAGGTATCATAGCTATTTGTGGTATTATAGTAGCTATTGCATTACCTTATACTGCTACAGCAATTCTTGGCTTTGCTATGGTTGGTGCAGGTGTGTCTTGTGGCGCACCTATATTATATGGTAGCTCGGCCAGAGTGCCGGGCATGGCCAAAGGTGCAGGCTTAGCCACAATGAATACTTTCAGCATGGCCGGATTTCTTGCCGGACCGGTGCTGATTGGCTTTGTTTCTGAAAGCATTAGTTTGCCATTTGCCTTTGGTTTAATAGCTTCTTTAGGTTTAGTATGGGTTTTATTAGTAAATAAGGTGAAATTATACTGATTTTATAATAAATATTTTTCTGGCATACAAACCTTATGGAATGATATTTGTTTTACAATAAAGTAATAGAATATACACGAAGAATCGATTCACTAAATCGTACACAAAAAAGTCAACCTGCCCATATAAATTTGATTACCATTAAATAAAATTTAGAGAAAAAGCTTTTTCTTCTAGATAACACTCATTAATTTTATAATCGGAAAACAGAAAAATAAAGCAGGATTATATGAAAAAAATTATTTACTCTCTGGGAGTATGCCTTGTTGCTACTCAACTACACGCACAGGTGGTTAACAACACTGACTTTTATGTAAGCGAAGGAGCAGTAGTTAGCTTCAATACTGATGTAGTAAACGAAGGGAAACTTACAAATAACGGTAAGATACACTTCCAAAAAAACTTTGACAATCTTAGCACAGTAAAATCGGCAGGTACAGTTGTTTTTGATGGCAGCGCACCTCAGGTTTTGAAAAGCTCAAAAGAATTGTCGTTCGGCCAATTGCTATTAGACAACGATTTAAAGCTTGAAACAGCTGTTCGTGTTGACGAAAACCTTTCTTTCCGCAGAGGTATTATCGAATCATCGGCACAAAATCCTTTAGTATTTGCTGCAAATGGTAAATATGATGGCGCTTCTGACTTCTCACACGTAAGAGGTGTAGTAAGCAAAGAAGGAAACGATGCTTTTGAGTTCCCATTAGGTGACGGTACAAACTTCCGCTCTTTCAGAGTAGCAAGATCTAACGAAAGCCAGACTTTAACAGCTGCTTATTTATATAAAAGCCCATTAAACGTTTCAGAACAAGTATCAGAAGGCGTTGACGCTATCAACCAGACTGAATACTGGTCGTTAAGATCAGAATCTTTAAAATCTTCTGCAACGGTTTCAGTAAACAGCAAATCTGATTTAGATGGAATCGCTTTCTTGGATAAAGGAACATGGTCTATGACAGAAGATGCTAATCTTTCTTCTGCTACTAACCTGAAAGACGGTGCTCTTTTTACTTTAGCAAGAAGCCGTAACATTCAACCAGCAATTGGGGTATATCCAAACCCAACCGAAGGTGAATTTTTCTTGAAACTTTCAGGTATGAACGAAAACGAAAAGATTATTGTAGATATCACTAATCAAGACGGTTCTAAAATTATGCACAAAGAAGGTTTCGTAAAAGACCTACGTAAAGCATATTTACTACCTGAAAACCTTGCTGCTACTGAATTAACTGTAAGAGTTATCAAAGCAGACAACAAAGCTTTATTCCAAAAAATGATTTTGAACAAATAATCATTATTTGAAAAAAATACATTACCAGAAAAGCTGCCTTCATGAAGGTAGCTTTTTTGTTTACTAAAACTCATAGAAATATTGTGCAAAAAGCCAGGCGACAGCTTTTTACTGACAATATTAACGTAAACAAATTTTCTGCACAGGTATCAATAAAGACTCCTGTCTTCAAAATGTTTTTTTAGTAAGAATTTTAGTAAAAATAGATGTATAGTTTTTGGCCGAAAGTTGATTTACGAAAAACACACACGAAATAAAGCAGTGTAGATATCGGAAAGCAAGGATCATATGAGAGAAAAAATATTTAAGGAATTATGCAACCTTTTTATATTTTTATCATCTTATTTTAGTACATACATAAACTATACCAAAATCATGAAAAGACTATTCATTTTATTCATCTTTTTTTCAACAACAGTTTTTGCACAAGATAAACGTACATTCAACGTGTCGGGATTTGATAAACTGGACATGGGAAGTGCCTTTGTGATAAATGTGACACAAGCCAGCTCTTATAAAGTAGAAGTAGAAGGCCGCGAGCAAGACGTGAAAGATTTAGTTGTAAAAGTGTCAGGTGGTAAGTTAAATATTGGTTATCCGAATAACTGGGGTGGCTGGAAAAACCGCAAAGAAGTATACATTACTATTACAATGCCGAAATTAACTGAGGTTGATTTCTCAGGTGCGAGTAAATCTAAAGTTACTGGCTTCAGCAGCGATAAACTGGATATAAGTGTATCAGGTGCTTCTCAGGCTACTTTTAATGTAGATGCCAAGAGTCTGCTACTGAATTGTTCAGGTGCTTCAGGCTTAAACATTACCGGTGACGGACAAACCCTGAGTGCTGATGTATCAGGTGCTTCAAGCATTGATGCTTATTCTTTTAAAGTGACTAATGCTAATGTTGATGCTTCTGGTGCAAGTGGAGTGAAAGTAAATGTTTCGAGCAAAATTATTGCAGGAGCAAGTGGTGCAAGTACTGTACGTTATAAAGGAGGCGCTAATTCGGTAGTAGCAAATACTTCTGGTGCAGGTTCGGTGAAATCGGCGAATTGAGATATTTAGTGAATGAGCGATTGTGTGATTAAGTTTCACAGATTTATATAATGAAAAAGGGGAAATAATTTCCCCTTTTTTATTACATCACCAACTCTTTTTCTGTCATAATAGTTAATACTTCTGTATCCATTAGACGGGTTTCTAAACCCTGGGTTTTAGGCAACTCATAATGGAAGAAATATTTCATGGTATGAATTTTACTTTCGTAGAAATCCACGTCATCGGTTCCTGCTGTTAGCTTCTGGTGTGCTACAAACCCTTGCTTTAACCATTGCCAGGCTACTACATTCAAGCTGAATAACTCCATATATAAGGTGGCATCAGACAAGAATCTTTCTATATCTCCTGTTCCGGCAATGCCTAATAGGTGCATGGTAACTCCCTGCAAGCGTTGGCTGCTTTCAGTAAGCAAGGTGGCGTATTTTTTCAACTCGCTGATTCCCATAGCTGCCTGAATAGTTTTACCTACTTCCTGCGCCAGAAGTTTCATGGTTTTTCCTCCGGCCAGCATTACTTTTCTGCCTAATAAATCCTGCGATTGGATGCCAGTCGTACCTTCATAAATAGGCGTAATACGAACATCTCTATAATATTGCTCAACAGGAAAATCTTCTGTAAAGCCATACCCACCAAAACATTGAACGGCGTCATTGATAGATTTTACACCATACTCGCAAGGGAATGTTTTGGCGATTGGCGTTAATAATTCTACCAATAAATGGGCATTTTCTTTTTCTTCAGGGTCGTCGCTGGCTTCTGATAAATCGAAAAACTTAGAAGTTTCTAATAACAAGGATAGTCCACCTTCCACTACTGATTTCTGGAACAACAACATCCGCTTCACATCAGGGTGTTGAATGATGGGTATTTGCGGTGTATCTAAAGCTGTTTTAGCATTCAATCTACGGCTTTGTGGGCGTTCTTTGGCATATTCTAAAGCAGCATAATAGGCGGCAGAAGTGATAGAAATACCCGTCAGACCTACGCCGATACGCGCCTCATTCATCATCTGGAACATATAGTTTAGTCCCTTGTTAGGCTCGCCAACCAGATAACCGATACAGTCATCGTTTCTATCGCCAAAGCCTAAGTGCATGGCCGGAACACCCTTCTGACCCATTTTATGATAAATGCCCATTGAAGTAATATCATTATCGGTGCCATCCAGACGGAATTTAGGCACCACAAATAATGAAATACCTTTGGTGCCTTTTGGGGCTCCCTTTATACGAGCCAGAAATAAATGGATTACATTATCGGTAGCATCATGGTCGCCGGCTGAGATAAATACCTTTTGGCCTTTGATTTTATATGTGCCATCTTCCAAAGGTTCGGCAGAGGAAGTAATATCAGATAACGAGCTTCCGGCTTGTGGCTCGGTGAGGCACATAGTGCCTTGCCATTTACCCGAAATCATGTTTTCGATATAATCTTTTTTCAACTGATCTGATCCAAAACTGGCAATCAGGCGAGCACCTCCGGCTGTCAGACCGATATACATCATCCCATTATTGGCCGACATCAGAATATAGCCTACGGCACTGGTAATAGAAACCGGTAATTGAGCGCCGCCATTTTCGTAGTCAAAATCAGCACCGATAATACCTGATTCTCCCACCGCCTTCAGGTAGTTTTTGATGGAAGGGTGAACTTTCACTTTCCCATCTTTCAGTTCAGGCTGATTTTTATCAACGTCTTTCACAAACGGGAACATCAGATTCTCGGCAATCTGGGTAGCCGCATCAATCGTCA
Source organism: Emticicia fontis (assembly GCF_054779675.1). NCBI lineage: Bacteria > Pseudomonadati > Bacteroidota > Cytophagia > Cytophagales > Leadbetterellaceae > Emticicia > Emticicia fontis. Next base: position 111,863 of record NZ_BAAGXU010000001.1, on the reverse strand, counting down.
TATCGAATGTTTCCTTGTTGTGGTCGGCGAAGTAGCTATGCTTGGTCAGTGATTCTACCTCATGTACTTCATAGAGTAGAAAATCCACATTTCGTTTACTGAAAAATTTCGTTGCCATGATACTGTTCCTATGGGGTTTTATGGTGTTGAATAGAAAACAGATTAGATTCTTACATCAATCCTAACATTTTAGCATATTTCATCATCGCACCCGGATTCGATATTTTCAGCTTGCCCATCATCATCGCCATCATCGGGTTCATATCGCCGGTTGCTATTTTTACAAAATCATCGTCATTGGCCTTAATTACACATTCTGGTTCTCCAACCAGGCCATCTTTTAGCTCAGCTTTGCCGTCAGCTACTTGCATTGTGTAAGTAGATCCACCAAAATCAAAGTGTAATGTGGTATTTACATCACCAATTTCTGTTGTGCCGAGTTTGGCAGCGGTATTCTCTAAATATTCTTTTGCAGACATTTTTATATGATTTTTTAAGGAAAAATTGACTGGCGAAGTTAAACAAAATAAGATAGATATTATGCAAGCATACTAATAATTTTATGAAAAATTTGACATTTCAACTAAAAAAATAAATATTTGATACTTATTTAATGGTTGTTTCGTAATACTTACGTATATTATTTCAATTGCGAAATAGCCAATAAAATAGCAAGAATTTTTGCGTGCTGTCAATAACCCAATAAAAAATTCTTTCCGTATAGTTACTTTTCCCTAATCATACTGTCAAAATTGAAAAACAAAGCTTTTAAAGGAATTGCAGATGAGGAGTTGGTCCGTTTGTATATCGACACCCAACGTAATGGCTATTTTGAGGAAATTTATGATCGCTATGTTGATAAAGTCTACCGTAAATGTTTGTCGTTTGTAAAAAATGAAGCACAGGCCGAAGACTTTACACACGATATTTTTTTAAGAGTGGTGCTGAAATTGGGTTCTTTTAAAGAACACGCCAAGTTTTCTACCTGGCTTTACTCGATTACTTATAACTATTGTATGGATCAGGTAAGGCAGACCAAGAAACAGGCAGAGGTAGCGCTGGATGAAAACTTTGACCTGGCAGACGACGGAGATGATTTAGAATTAGTAGAAATGCAAACGCAAGGACTTAAAAAAGCCCTGCAAAAAATTGATCCTGACGAAAGAGCTATTTTGCTCATGAAATATCAGGACGATTTCAGTATCAAAGAAATATCGGAAACTTTTAAAATAACCGAGAGTGCCGTGAAGATGCGTCTGATGCGCACGAAAGAGAAACTGAAGAAAATATATACCGAGAATATTGTATTCTTCCTGATTATTGTCATAAAAGCTATCTGGTTCTGGAGAAAGTAATTGGCCGGACAGAACATTTTAAGAAAGTTAAACCTGTTGAAAGATATAATTAGAAGAGAGATTCTTGAAATGTCGAATTCGATTTTCTAAAAAATATTTGTTATGACCGACGATACATTTCAAGATTTTGACGATGACGCTCAAGCCCCCGCGCACCTGAAAGGGATGATCACTGCGGAAATTGACGTTATCCGTGATATTATGCAGGTTGTAAAAATGTTTTTAGGAGAAACCATGGTGACGGGAGTGATATTGTTGCAGGAGTTGGAGAATAAAGAAGAAGAAAAAGACGGAAAGTAGTAATTTTAGATTGCATTAGTTTATGGATAGAAAAGTACCAAGTTTTGTTGAGACCCTTATGGAGACTTTTAATAATCTTATTAAGAGCTTTATGGGCTTTATATATAACCTGATCGGGGCATTAGCTATATTAATCATTGGGTGGTTAGTGGCTAAAGCGGTAGCGGCTATCACTAAAAGAATGCTTCAGCAGATAGGTGCTGATAGGATTGGTGAAAAGCTGACGCAGATTGAGCCAATTAAAAGCATGAAGGTAGAGATAAAAATAAGCACTATTATCTCTAAAATTCTATACTACTTTATTCTGATATTCATCTTGCGTCCGGCTGCAGATACTTTAGGTGTGCCTGCAATTTCGGATATGGTGAAATTGCTGGTTGAGTTTATTCCGAAGATGATTTCGGCAGGTATTATGCTATTTGTAGGTATCTGGCTGGCTGACACGCTTCGTAATTTTGTGGTATCGCTTTGTAAGTCTTTCAATATTGCTGCCGGAAAACTGATAGGAACAGCCGTTTTCTTTTTCCTGTTGATCATCTTTGTGATTCAGTCGGTAGCGCAGGTGGGTATTAACACGAGCCTGTTGGAATCAAGCTTTAACCTTTTCATCGGCGGAATTATCTTTGCCTTTGCCATCGGTTATGGTTTTGCTTCTAAAGAAATATTATTGAATATTATCTCGTCGTTTTATAGTAAAAATAAATACAAGGAAGGGCAGGTAATAGAGATAGACGGAGTAAAAGGTGAGATTATTGCCATGGATAATACTACTTTAACACTACAAACCGAAGAATCGAAAACAGTATTTCCACTGCAAGTGCTTCAATCGAAGAAAGTTGTAATTTTTGACTAAACAAAAATTATTTAAGAATCTTTTGGGAAATTATTAGAATTACAGAATATATTATCCCTACTGGATACTGACTCTGAAAGGTTCAATTATACTACCGATATATCGTTCCTCTGGGACTAAAATATCCCATTAGGGATGTTATATCGGTAGAGAGAACTAACATATTTAAGAATAAAGTCCCGTAAGGACGGTATATTAAGATGTTTTAAATCTATTTCGCAAATGAGGCAATTATTAATTTTGTAACTCTTCTCAATAATCCAAACTGAGATTATAATCTTTTCAAACTACACTGTTCATCTATTGTATGGGCAGTCGTAAAGCTTTTGACCAAAATATCTAACCCAAATTTAATCCAATGAGAAAGTTTATTCTTATCACAACCATTCTTTTATCAGCCTCCAGCTTATGGGCGCAAAGAACTGATACACTTAGCCTGAAGAATGCCAAGACTCTGGCTGATTCATTAAAAATCGGGTTCTGGAAACCTAGAAATACACAATTTGGTATTAACTTTAGTCAGGCAGCATTCAATAACTGGCAAGGCGGTGGTATCAACAACTGGTCGATTGGAGCCTTGTTCAACAACCATGCAGAATATTATAAAAACAAAGGGGCTTTTATCAGTGACATACAATTTCAGCTAGGAACCATCAATAATAAAGGACAAAGAAGCGCCAAAAGTATTGACCGTTTGTTTCTGGAAGCTAAATATGCACATAAAATCAGCCCTAAAATCAATTGGTTTGCGGGAGCTAACTTTTTGTCACAATTTGCCAATGGCGTGGCTTATGAGAATGATGGTTTGCCTACCCAACGCAAAAGAACTATCTCGAGCTTTATGGCGCCGGGGTATCTGGCTGAGGGCATAGGGGTTGAGTATAAACCAGTTCCGTATTTTGTATTACAATTAGGCGGTGCAACCCTTCGTCAGACATTTGTTTCAAGCGATAAAGTCTTTACCGATTTTACCGAATACAATAAAAAAGATGAGGCTTATGGCGTGAAAAAGGGTAAGAAAGTATTGTTTGAAACAGGTTTACAGTTAGTAGCTGCTTTTGATAAAGATATTGCTAAAAATGTGAATCTGAAAATGCGCTATCAGGGATTCCTGGCCTATACACCCAAAAGAGAAGCGCCTGATAAAAACTCAATCGACCATAATATAAACCTGATTGCCACTGCTAAAGTGAATAAATATCTGAACGTGAACTTTACGCTTTTAGGAATCTATGACCGCGACCAGATTGATAAGTTCCAGATAAGTCAGGGGTTTGCCGCAGGATTATTGTTTACACTCTAGAGACAGTTTGAGTTAAATTTTTATAAACCTTTAAATGCCTGAAAATCGATGCTGAAAGAATTCAAAACCTTTATTGCGCAGGGCAATGTCCTTGACTTAGCTATTGGTGTGGTGATTGGTGCTGCCTTTGGCAAAATCACAACCTCTTTGGTAGATGATATTATTATGCCTATCGTCAATGTATTGACAGGAGGTGGAGTTACGGGTGGAATTGTTTTAAAAGCAGCCACGGTTGATGCCGCAGGTAAAGCAATACCTGCCATTACAATCAACTATGGTAACTTTTTGAGTGTGGTAATCAACTTCTTTATTATTGCTTTTGTACTCTTCCTGATTGTGAAAGCAGCCAATAAAATGAAACTGACAGACAAATAATCATACCTGACTTAAGATAAACCTCTTGTATGTATTGACCCACGTGCAAGAGGTTTTTTAATCGGTGTCCGGTAAAAAAGGACTGGGAATATAAAACAAACCAAACATTATTTGGTTTATTAGAGAGAAATATGGGTGAAACCGATAGTTATTGCAGGATAGTGGCCTTAGAATAAATTTTCCTGTTTTTCTTTTACTTTCCATCATAATTAATTTACATTTGTTATCAGGTTTAATTTTGGGCATAAAACTGCCCTGAGTTAAGTCAATCGTGCTTATATCCTATAATCTTTTTGCGGTGTTCCGCACATTACGTCATGGAAACGTGGTTAAAAGACAAACTGCGTGGCGACTGGCAGATCTGGTTTATTATCGCCGTGCTTTCGTTATTCAGTATACTGGTCGTTTATAGCGCCAGTTCTGCTCTTGCTTATAAAAGAGCCGGTGGCAACACCGAAAGTTACCTGCTATCGCATACTATCCATCTATTATTAGGGCTGGGAGTAATCTGGTGTATGCACCGGATCAACTACACAAACTTTGCAGGAGTTTCAAGATTATTGCTCTGGATTACACCCGTTCTGCTGATGTATACCTTTTTCTTTGGTACAACAGTAGGGGGCACCAAACGCTGGATCAACATCTTTGGAATCTCGTTTCAGTCGTCAGACCTGGTACGTCTGGTTTTAATTACCAATCTGGCTGCCATGCTGGCCCGTAGACAAAACATGGAGTATAATCCCAAGACTTTGTTAGGGCTGATTTTCTGGTGTGGTTTATTGTGTGGCATGCTGGCTATTACCAATTTCTCAACGGCAGTTATTCTGGGGCTTACCTGCTTTATTATTATGTGGGTTGGCCGTGTGCCTGCGCGCTACCTGTTTCGTATGGCGGGCTTTGTGATAGGGGCTATTGTGATAGTGGTAAGTATTAGTATTTTCTTATACAACAGGGGTGTAGACTTTGGCCGTGGGCAAGTGGTATTAGAACGTATTGAAGCGTTCATGAATGTAGATTTGAATAAGGATAAAGTAATAGGTAATGTCGATAGAGACGATAATTATCAGCGAGACCAGGCCATGATTGCCATTGCCAGAGGTGGAGCGATAGGTATCGGCCCCGGAAAAAGTTTTCAACGTAATTATCTGCCAGAGGCCTTTTCAGACTATATCTATGCCATTATTGTAGAAGAATATGGTTTCGTAGGGGCAATTGTGGTAATGTTTATGTACCTTTGGCTTTTGTATAGAGGGCTGAAAAATGTCGAAAATACCAATCGGGCTTTTGGGGGGCTGCTCTGTGTGGGGCTTACCTTTAGTATTGTTTTTCAGGCATTTGTTCATATGTTTATCAATGTAGGATTAGGCCCTGTAACCGGACAAACGCTGCCCTTGATGAGTATGGGAGGAACCTCCATCTTGTTTACTTCGGTAGCCATTGGTATTGTATTGAGTGTAACCAAAGGCGAGCACGACGAGGGTAAGGTGGCAGCATTAAAATAATGAACTAATTTCGATAAAATTCTGAATGAATAAAGGCGCTAAAATAATTATTTCGGGTGGAGGTACAGGCGGGCACATATATCCTGCAGTGGCAATTGCCAATGAACTGAAAGCTAAAAACCCTGATACAGAAATCTTATTTGTAGGTGCCGAGGGGAAGATGGAAATGGAGAAAGTACCTAAAGCGGGCTATGATATCATAGGCTTACCCATTGCAGGTATCAATCGTTCTAATATGCTGGCCAATATAGGGCTACCTTTCAAGCTGATCAGAAGTTTATGGAAAACGTATAGTGTTATCAAAAACTTTAAGCCAGATGTGGCTATCGGTGTAGGAGGTTATGCAAGTGGGCCGACTTTGATTATGGCTAATTTCCTGAAAGTACCTACGCTGATTCAGGAGCAAAATTCCTTTGCCGGAGTTACGAATAAAAATTTAGCCAAAAAGGCAAAGAAAATATGTGTAGCATACCCGGGCATGGAGAAGTTTTTCCCGGCTGAGAAGATAGTAGTGACGGGAAATCCGGTAAGAAAAGATATACTCGAAACTGCCTCTAAGCGCGAACAGGCATTGAAGCATTTCGGTTTAAGCGATGATAGAAAGATATTGTTGATCATCGGAGGTAGCCAGGGAGCGAAAACCATCAATGAGTCTATTAAAGCCGGTTTGAATGATTTGATTTCGAATGATTTACAGATTGTCTGGCAGACCGGCAAATTGTTTATTGAACAGGCAAAAGAAGCGGTTGAGGCTTTGCAGACTAATCGGGTATATGTATCTGATTTTATCTATGAAATGGATCTGGCCTATGCCGCGGCCGATTTAGTGGTTTCAAGAGCGGGCGCTTTATCGGTTTCTGAATTATGTCTGGCCGCTAAGCCATCCATATTAGTACCGTTTCCGGCTGCCGCAGAAGACCACCAGACACAGAATGCTTTGAGCCTGGTAAATGTAAACGCCGCATGGCTGGTAAAGGATGTAGAGGCAAGAGAAAAACTGGTGGATAAAGCCATTGAACTGGCGGATAATCCGAAAACGATGCAAGAATTAAGTAAAAACATCAAGACTTTAGCGAAACCGAATGCAGGGCAGGAGATAGCCGAAGAAGTCTTACGTTTAATATAGAATACCTGAAAATCCTTTATGAAAATTTTCTTTTCTGAAAACAGAGTTGATTATTCAAATTATACCTTCGATTACGCGATTTATTGTTATAAAGAATCGCAGGAGGAAATGCCTGAAATATATGCAAAAGGATTTTTACCTTATACAGGCGATTTGAGCATAGAGGGAGATATTTTTTACCTGGCCAGAAGTTTACGGGTAGAATTGGATAGTTTTGATGATACTTCTGAGAACCGAAGAGTCAATCGTTTAGTGGAACCGTTAAAGGTAGAACTGGAGGTAATCAGAAAAGAAGATTTTGATTTAAACGATCCGGCCTTTGTTGATTTCTGTCAGGAATATATCTCGCAACGTATAGGCGACGATAATATGAGTATAGAGCGTTGGCAATATATCCTGTCGAGAGAAATAGGAACGCATATTTTTCGTTTTTCATCAGAGGGTAAGTCTTTAGGATTTATTTTGACGGCTCTGGACGAAACTCTATTACACTACTGGTTTGCGTTCTTTGATACCGAATATATGCGTACGCACTCGTTGGGTAAATGGATGATGTGGAGAGCCATACGCTGGGCAAAAGACAATGGGTTGAAATTTGTGTATCTGGGTACAGCCTATAAACCGGGGGCTCTATATAAAATCAGAGACCATAAGGGGCTAGCCTACTTTAACGGGTATGAATGGAGCAAGGATATTGAAAAATTAAAAGAACTTTGCAAAACCGATTTAGAACCCAAAGAAGCCGACCATTTTAAGCTAATGGGCGATAAGAATGGGTTTTTGAAGAAATTAGTGATTTAGTGAATGAGTGATTTAGTGATTGTTTTAATCGTGAATAGCGAATTGTGAATTAGCGAATATTAAAATAATTAGTTATTCTAAATTGAGTTTTCTGCCACGATGTACACAAAGATGCACTATGTGACACAATTATTCGCTAATTCACCATTCACTAAATCACACAATCGCTCAATAAATTTTACGTGCTAATTGAAAATGGAAAGGAAAGTTAATTTTAAGAAAATAGGCAGATGGGTCATGGCTGGGAGTGCCTTGGCTGGGGTTGTCGTATTGATTATTTTTTCGAGTAATACCTTTTCGACTGACCGTTGCAAAAAGATTGAGGTGAACATTAAAAATGCTGACGAGCAATTTTTTATCGATAAAAAAGAAATCGAAAATCTGGCTACCAAACAGGGTAGTGACCAACTGACAGGGAAACTTTTCGAAAAGATAGATTTAAGAGAAATTGAAAAAAGAGTATTAAAAAATAAACAAATCAGGAGCTGTCAGGTTTTCAGAGGTATAGAGGGTAATCTTAATATAGATATAGAGCAGCATATTCCGATAGCCAGAATTCTGATGTCTGACGGGCGCGAAGATGTGTATGTAGATAAAGAAGGGTATTTTTTTCCCCTCTCTGAAAGATATTCCGCAAGAATTATATTGCTTTCGGGCGAATATTTCCGAAATTTGCCGAGTTTAAAGCAACAACGTCAGGAAAAATTATTAAATTTCATCAATTTAATAAATGATGACGCTTTCTTAAGAGCTCAATTTACCCAATTAGATATTAACCGAGCCGGAAATATCACGATTGTTCCTCTACTTGGGAAACACGTAGTTGAGTTTGGAGAAGCTGAAAACGTTCAGAATCGATTGAATCGCTTAAAAATATTTTACAAACAGATTTTACCTGTACAGGGCTGGGACACCTTCTCGCACGTGAGTGTAAAGTATGATGGACAGGTAGTTTGTAAGTAAAGAGGTCGGCATTTATAATTTTATGATAACCTCCATAAAGCTAAATGGTCATGGATAAATGCCTTAAAATATAACAAAATGAGTAAAGGCGTAATAGTAGGTATTGACATTGGCAGCACGAAGATTTGTGCCGTTGCTGGCATAATGGACGAGGTTGGGAAGGTAAAAATTCTTGACATCGTGGAAGAGCCTACCCAGAGGGGAAGGGTATCGAATGGTACCGTAGTGAATTTAGAGTTTACGGCGAAAGACATCGACCGTATCCTGAATATACTTTCAGATAAGGCCGAAATCAATATTAGTAATGTCATTGTTAATATTTCGGGTGAGAATGTAGAGGGCAAAGCGCATCAGAGTTTTCTGACGAGAGATGATAGCCGGAGTACGATTCGTAAAGAAGAAATAGAAAGATTAGCTGTTGATATAAGGAAGTCTTTCCGTCCGACTGCAGGAAATGTAATTATTCACACTTTCCCACAAGAATTTATTGTTGACAGAGCCATTGTGCCTGATAATCCGGTAGGCCGGTTCGGTATTACATTAGGAGGTAATTTCTTTTTGATTTCAACCCCTAACGATCCGCACCTGGCGCTACGCCGCACCATTGAAAGTGTTGGGGTAAAGGTACAGAACAATCATCGGTTTATTCCGCTTAAAATCGTTCATACTTTATTTACACCATTGGCCGATGCCATGGCAGTATTGAGCGAGATAGATAGAAAACTAGGTGTAGCCGTAGTAAACATCGGTGGCGATACTACCGAGATAGCTATTTTCCACGAGAGTGGTTTGCGTCATATTTCAGTGATCCCGTTTGCTGGTAAGAGTATTACCAATGATCTTGTGAAGGCTTTCCAGATATTGCCAGATCATGCTGAGAAACTGAAATTGATTATGGGAGCGATTCCACCGGATGAAGTTGGTAAGAACGATATTATCAAGATTCCGGGTGTAGAAGGTTTACCAGATAAAGAGATTGTTGCACAGAATGTGAGCATCATCATAGAAGAACGTGTAAAAGAACTGGCCTCTATGGTGATGGCCGAGATTATGCACTCAGGCTATGATGGACAATTGATAAGCGGAGTAGTGTTGACTGGTGGTACATCTAATATCGCCATGATCAAAGAAGTATTTACCAAAGTAACCAATGGAATGAATATCCGGGTAGGCAACACTGTCAGAAACATTGGTCAGACAGCCGTAGCTAAAATAACTGACCCTAAATACGCTACTGTAGTAGGGCTTGTGTTATCGGGCTTTATGCCAATGGATGAGCGTGTACCTGAAGAGGTAATCTGGGGCGACGTGCCAGAAAGCCAGGTGACAGCGGGGTCTTATAACAATGGTTATGATACGCCAAACAACCGGGTGAACGGTAAAAAAGAAGAACCACCACAGGAAGAAGAGCAAAGCGGAGGCGGGATATTCAGCTGGTTTAAAAAGAAGGTTTCTTCGGCAGGTAATGTAGGAGATGATAAAAACTATACGAATTAAGGAGTAAGAATTAATAAGACGAGCGTGCTAGCGGGGTATATATTTAAAACAATTTGCGTGCATTTTGAGTATATATTTTATAATAAACCAAACCATAAAAACTAATTAGAAAACAAACGTATTTGCTGCTAAACGATAATGCCAGACCTTTTTAGAAACTATTCTCTCAGGCGTAATCATTGCGTTTACCTGTATATTTTTGTTGACTAAAAGTACCAAACTTTCCTAATCTACATAAATTCTTACTAAAATGTCTCCAGAGCCAGAATTCGAAATTGTTTCGAGCAAAAACAAATTTAAAAACATCATCAAGGTGATTGGTGTTGGTGGTGCAGGTTGTAATGCTGTTAAGCATATGCATCATTTGGGCGTTCGCGATATTGGTTTAGTGATTTGTAATACCGACCAGCAAGCGCTGGAATCTGCCCCGTCGGAAATCCGTCGTTTGCAGATAGGTATTGAACTAACCAAGGGTTTAGGAGCAGGTACAGAAGCCAGTATGGGTAAAAAGGCCGCCGAAGAAAGCGAAAAAGCGATTCGGGAAGTCTTGAAAGAACCGACAGAAATGGTATTTATTACGGCAGGTATGGGTGGTGGTACCGGAACGGGTGCTGCACCAGTGATTGCACGTATAGCCAAAGACATGGGTCGCCTGACTGTTGCTGTTGTAACCGACCCTTTTACATTTGAAGGCGAGGAAAAAATCAAGCAGGCAAGAGCCGGTATTGAAGAACTGAAGAAACACAGTGATACTGTATTGATTATCAAGAATGAGCGTCTTGAAATGCAATATGGTGATATGGATATTGAAGATGCCTATGCCAAAGCAGATGATGTATTGGCAAATGGTGTAAAAAGTATTGCCGAATTGATTACCCGTCCGGGTATTATCAATCTTGACTTTGCCGATGTGAAGAAAGTATTAGGCGGTGCCGGACAAGCCGTAATGGGTACAGCAGAAGCCGAAGGTGATAAAAGAGCAGAAGAAGCGATTAAAGCGGCACTTTCTTCTCCTTTACTAGAGAGCAATGGTATCAGTGGTGCACAAAGAATCCTGGTGAGTATTGCGTATAGCCCTGAACATAAAATCAAATTGTCTGACCAGACACTGGTAACCAAATTTATCGAGAGTCAGATTCAGGCAAAAGCCCAATTGTTTAAACACGGTTTTGCAGTGGATGACCAGCTGGGTAAAAAAGTAAGGGTAACGATCGTAGCAGCAGGCTTCCATCTTTCGCCAGAACAGGAGGAAGCAAAAGAAGTGAAATTTGAAGTAGTAACAGAAATTAATACTGATACTACTACTAGTACCACTACTACCAACGAAGCGAAGGTACAAGCTCAAAAAGGTCAGGTGCAACCACAATTACAACAACCAGACCTTGTTCAGGTAGTTGTTCCGGAGCCACCGAAGAGAGACGATATGGAGCAAATCAGAACCATGATTCAGCGATTCATGCGTGAAGGTTACCGTAATCCCGCTCTGAATCATCCTACTTATGCCCGCAATGGCATTGAGTTGCAGGATGTAAGAAAATTGAAACAAAGCAATAAGGTGCTGGAATATGAATTAGATCATTTGCTGAATCTGATGGAATCTGCCAGATAATTTTTTTGTTATAGCCAGACATTCGTTAAAGTAAAATGAGTAATGAACTTTTTATTGAATAGTTCGTTATTCATTTTACTTTTTCTGTATTAGAGACCAAAGAGTATACGACATATATTTAATTAAAACCTATGATATTAGACCGCACGATAGCACCTCCCTCGCAGACAATAGAGCAAGTGAGCATTCCCAAAGCGGAGCATATGCTACTTGATAATCAGGTACCTGTGTATATGGTGAAGGCAGGAGAACAACCCGTAGTGCGTTTAGAGCTAATTTTTGAGGCCGGCAGCCGCTATGAAAATCATATCGGAGAAGCCTATTTTGCTTCAAAAATGCTTTCAGAAGGAACTTCGAGTCATACTGCTACTGAAATTAGTGAATACTTCGACCAATATGGTGCTTTTCTTGAAATCAGTCAGTCGGTAGAGCGGTTGGCCATAACTGTTCATGGGCTTACCAAGCATCTTGCTAAACTATTGCCTTTGTTGCAGGAAATGATTGCTGATTCTATCATTCCTGAAAATGAATTACAGGTTCAGAAAAATATCAGCTCTCAGAATCTTAAAATTAGCCTTGAAAAAAGCTCCTATGTAGCCGGGCAGGTTTTCAGAGAACAAATCTATGGAACGGATCATCCTTACGGCAAAACTTTGACCTTAGAATCAATTGATAGCATTACGCGCGATGCTGTGAATGATTTCTATCAGAAACAGATTCGTGGCAAAGCTTTCAGAATCTTTATTGCCGGTAAATTTAGTGACGAAGAGGTAAAGGCTTTGAATCAATATCTGGGACAAACACCTCTGGAATCGCCAAACCATAGCGCCATTGTTGATAATATTTCAGCAATCAAACATCCTGAAAGTGTTTTGGTAGAACGCCTGGATAATGTGCAATCATCTATTCGTTTAGGGAAACGTATGTTTGGCCGTACGCACCCTGATTTCTTCAAATTCATTGTCACTAATACGATTTTCGGCGGGTATTTCGGTAGCCGTCTGATGAAGAATATCCGGGAGGAGAAAGGATTTACCTATGGTATTTCGTCAGGTCTGATACCTCAACGATATGGCGGATACCTGGTGATGGGTACTGATGTAAAGAAAGAATTTACGCAGCAAACCCTTGATGAAATTGCCAAAGAAATCCACAGATTACAGACGATTCCGGTAGAAGAAGATGAAATGGATACTGCCAAAAACTATATGATTGGTTCGTTGGTAGGGTCATTAAATACGCCTTTCGAAGTAGCAGACAGACAAAAAATCATACTTCTAGACGAACTGCCTGAAGATTTTTATGATAATTATATCCAGAAGATAAGAGCAGTAACGCCTTTAGATGTGATAGAAATGGCAAATACCTACTTTAAGCAAGAAGATTTATGTGAAGTGGTTGTGGGGGGGAAGTGATATGATGGGGTCAGGTCTAAAACCTGACCCTTTTTTCTTAAAACCCAACACCAACCGTTTTCGTCTGAATACGTAACAAATACATATCGGCAGTGATATATAGTGTTGAGCCATCATTGCCCCAGGCGCAGTTAGCCGTTGGAACACCTGTTTCTATTCTTCCTAATAATTTGCCTTGTGGCGTTAATACCAATATTCCGCCTGGCCCGGTGGTAAAGATGTTTCCTTTTTTGTCAATTTTCAAGCCATCAGGTAAGCCTTGCAAACCTTCTTTTACCATCGGAGTTGCATCGTACAATAGTTTGCCTTTGCCTACTTTTCCATCAGCCAGCACAGGATATGCCATAATATACGCTTTATCAGGGTCTGATTGCGCTACATATAAGATTTTCTCATCAGGCGAGAAGGCCAATCCGTTCGGACGGCTTAAGTCTTTTACAATCAAGGTAACCGTACCATTAGTCGCTCTACGATATACTCCGAAAAGCTCAGTCTCTCTGGTAGGGTCATCGGCCTTTTTCATCAAGCCATACGGAGGGTCAGTAAAATAATAATCCCCGTTTGATTTCTGTACGATGTCATTCGGGCTATTGAAACGTTTCCCTTGGTAATTATCGGCAAGGGTGCGTTTGCCACCAACTGTCAAGGGCATTACCGAAATACGGCGGTCACCATGCTCGCACGATACCAGCATACCTTCTTTATTGATAATCAAGCCATTGCTACCGGGTTCGTCGCTATAAACACCTAAGCCTGTATAACCTGATGGTTTCAGGAAAGGCTTGGCACCTTCACCTTCTTTCCATTTGTACACGGTGTTTGCTGGTACATCAGAGAATAGCAGATAACTGCCGTCTTTGACCCATGCAGGGCCTTCCGACCAGTCGTATCCTTCACTTAAAATTTCGATTTTAGCATCTTTATCTATCAGATTATCTAATGCGGGGTCAAGGCGATTTACCTTGCCAAGGGTTTTTTGTTGGGCTGTTGCGGTATAGCTCATAGTAATGATTAAGGCGAATAATACTAATGTTTTCATAGAATAGGCTTTGAATAGGTTCAGTAGCGAAATTAAAGGAATTTTTATGAAAATAGTTGTGTATCACTATTTTTTAAATCGTCTTTCAAATAACTATGTTATCTGTTTTAGCGAATTGGATGGCTTTATAAAATTCTGTCGAATTTTGACGATTTGAAAAATCGTGATACAATTAATATTTCTCTATCTTTGCCTTCAAGTGGCTAAACCCACTTCCTGTTTTCAACCATAATCGAAAAATACTACCATGCGAACCTTTTTCCAGATGCGCCATCTGCTCATTGCGGCAGTGGGTGTATCTCTACTGTCTGCCTACAATTATGACGAAACCCCTGCCCCAGCTATCAAAGTTCCTGCCGGATTCTCCGCTACCATTATCGGAAGCGACTTAGGTGGAACCAGACACCTGGCTGTTACCAGCAAAGGGGGTATCTATGCCAAAATATCTAAACCAAAAGAAGCGAAGGGTATGGTTTACCTGTATGATTCTAATGGTGATGGCAAAATAGATGCTCAAAAGAACTTATTAGATTATAAAGGCACAGGTATTGTCATTAAAGACAATTATCTGTACTCTTCGTCTAATACTGGCGTGTATCGTTACCAATTAGATGCAAATGGCGAAATCACAAATATTGATAGTCCTGAGTTATTAGTAACCGGATTAGTGGCTAAAGGTCGTGACGAGTCGAAATCTATTGCTTTAGACAATGCGGGTAATCTCTATGTAACCGTAGGCTCGTATGACGAAACCTGCAAAGAAAAAGGAACAAACAAGGGTATTTCACCTTGTGCTTTGCTTGATTCGGTAGGAGGGGTTTGGCGTTTTAAAACCAATAAACTGAACCAGTCTTATAGCGACGGCGTAAGATATGCAACCGGATTGAAAAATATTGTAGGGATCGACTGGAATACTCAATCTAACAAGCTATTTGTGATGATGCATGGGAGAGGACAATTCCATGAGGCATTCCCGAACTACTATACACCGGAAATGAGTACGAAACTGCCTGCAGAAACGATGTATGAATTGCACGAGGGGGCAGACGCCGGATGGCCTTATGTATATTATGACCAATTCCAGAAGAAAAAAATCTTATGCCCTGAATACGGTGGCGATGGCAAAAAAACAGGTGGAGAAAAAGCATTGAACCCTGCGGCAGCTTTCCCGGCTCACTTAGGGCCAAACGGATTGTTGTTTTACACAGGAAAGATGTTCCCGGCTAAATACAAAAATGGGGCTTTCATTGCGTTTCACGGTCAATCACCAGAATTGAAAAAAGGCTATATGGTAGCATTTGTGCCTTTCAAAAATGGTAAACCATCTGGTGCGTGGGAAATATTTGCTGATAATTTCGCAGGTATTGACTTAGCAAAACCAACTGGCCCGGTACAACACCGTCCATGTGGCTTAGCCCAAGGCCCTGACGGTTCTCTATACGTTTCTGACGATTTAAATGGGACTATTTATAAGATTAGTTATAAGGGGGCGAAGTAATAGCGAATATTATACCTTTGTATCGTCCTAAGATAAGTTGACTATTTATTGGTTTGTCTAGTTCTAAAATAGGTTTACACAAACCTATTTTAGAACTAGACAGTCCTTATAGCTCGATACCTGCCTCGGAGCCCTCTTCATCTCTAAGTGGACATTGATGGGACAAAAGACTCTCCACTCTCCCGAAAAAATAACGATAGGCATATTTTTTTATTTATGAGCCATTATTAGCTGCCCATTCTTTTTTCTTTTCTAATACAGATTTTTGAATATCAATAAATTCATCATTAAAATCAATTCTTTCAGTAATTCGCTTTAATTTATCAAACAAATAGACTATTTTAATTTCATTCTCATCATGAAATATCTCTATAAATAGATAACAGGCAAATTCAATTAGGCTTATCAGCAAAATCATTTCCGCTTCATCTCCAGGTAATTTCAATTCAATTGGCTTAAAATTAGGGCTAAAAACGGATACGCCAGATATTTTTAAATTATGTGCTAATACCACATTTCTATATTCACGAAGTCCACTCCATTTTTTAATTCTTTTCACAACAGGCTTACATATGTGCTTGTATTTTGAAACTTTATCTTGATATTCTGGAAGATTAATAGGAGTTATTTGTTCTTCATATTCTTCTAACCAAGAAAGTGAGGTTATCATAACCAATTCCCCTATTGAAGCAATCATAGCAGAAACTAAATTGCCTTGCTTATGCGGAATACCACTTCTTTGATTTATTGGAATATTTTTTAAATTTTCTTGATTAACGAGTATAGTGTGAAAAGCGTCAGCAAGGTGGCTTATTCTTAATCCTATGTAGCCTATGGTATTGGCAATATCATTAATTTTAGACATTTTTTTGGTTTTAATAACTCTAAAATACAGAAAATACTATTTAGTCATTTCGAACTCAAATAAACGGTCTGTTGATAAGAAGCATATTCTTCATCCAAGGGGGATAATCCCCTCAAAGCAATTCTCCCAAGTACTACCTTTTTATATTCCTTCAGAGTTTACGTTGTATACAAGCTACAGCTTCACAAAAAGACTCAGAGGAAACACAAGGCTCTTGGTTCTTTGTTTTATTAGGGGGCAATATGATAGCTTATGACAGAATTTATAAACTAAATATATCACGTATTAATTTTTTTATTACTAAGTTTTCAAGCTTTATTGCTAATGGTAGAACTATGTCAGACCAATCATTCCAATGTAACGGGTCATTGTATATAATTCCCAGTAGATAAAATGATTCAAGTATATCAATCCCAAGAGTTTCACAAAAATCTAATTTTTTTGAGGTTCCATGTTCATCAAGAAACGCTTGCTTGTCCTCTCCGAGATTAATTTTATCATATATTAGAGATTCAATTTTTATTCTAATTCCAAAGCAAATTGCTAAAGGACAAAAGTCTGTTTGATTATTAAGATATTTTGTAATCTCTTGCTGAATTTTTCGGTGAAAGTTATTCGATTGAGCATAAACTGTATCTAAATTTAAGGCGGTAAATTCTGTAGTTAAATCTATGTCAATAGGGTGAAAGTGAAAATAGTGTTTATCAAGTTGTGTTTTTATTGAATCTTCACCTCTTTTCCTTACGAGCTTTAATAAATTCGGATTTGCTGTACTAGCAACATTCTTTAAGTAAGAGATTTTCATTTTGTGCTTATTAAAGCAAAAATGTCTAAAATAAACTGGATCTAAATGAGTCATTAAAATAGGGAAAAAGTTTTTTCCTTCTTTTTTCATATCCTCAATTAAATTTGTTATAAAATATTGAAGCGAAATTAAATTAGCATCATCTAAATAATCAAATATTTCATCGATTATTAAAATACAGTTCTTCTTTTTGAAAGTATTTCTTGCTTTCATTAGTAGAATAACAAAAGATAAAATATCCCTTTCACCATTTGAAATTTCATAGACTTTTGGCCATTCTACTATTAATCCCTTTTGCTTATTTTCTATGGGTTTAATTTTTAATCTTGTAGTATTAAATGCGTGAAGCATTTGAGTAAAATCGTTTTTTAAAGCGAAGTAATGAATGTATTTAACTGATTTTTTAAAGTCGGAGTTGGAATTTTTATATATTTCAATTATTTGAAAAGCGGCAAGGAAACTGTCAATTTCATTTTTAATAGTATTATTAAGCCTTTTAATAAGCACTGCCAATCTGTTTAATTCTTCAATTCCTTGAAGTTCTGTAATTTTATTAACTTGAATCCAGGTTTTTATCTCCTCAACAGTGCCGTTTTGCGATTTAATTTCAGACTCTATTCTATTAATTTCTTTTGATATTTTTAATTGCCCAAATTTTTCAAGTATAATTTCATTCTCTAAATCATGGAGGAACGATGAATTAGAAAGAAGTTCACTAATATCAGGTAAAATTTTACCAACTGCACCAAATTTTTTTTTCGTACCAGCATAATTATATCCAAATTCTTTTTTTTCTGGAATTGTGCTTATTAAAACAGTTGGTTCAATTTCTAATGAGGGTTTTGCAACAGTTTTACCACTAATTTTCCTTAATGATGCTTTTGCTATAACTTGGCTGTTAATTACGAATACGTCAAATTTATCTAAAATCGTATTTTGAGTGTCATCAGCTATTAATTGATTTAAACTACCGTCTTCATCAATTTCTAATTCCAGAATTGGACGATTAGATTCCTTTCTTAAATAATAATGATTATCTTCTAAATCAATTCTCCCCTTTTTAAGAGATTTAAAAGCTATAGCAAATGAACTCTTTCCAAATCCATTTGGCGCGACTAGAATATGAGGTTTATTAGGTATCAAATCTAAATTGAAAGAGCGATTTCCTATTCCTTTAATATTTGTTATTTCAATAGATTTAATTTTTACCATATTTTAGGGACGTAAGGTGTTTAAGCATTATATAAATTGACATTAAGAAATCAATAGTACGTATATGTATTGCATTAAACAAATAAAGTTATTATTCGGTGATTTTTTAGATGTCTCGCCCTGAAATAGGTTTACACAAACCTATTTCAGGGCGAGACATGGCAGGACATTTCGACTACACGACGTATGCAACTTTAGCTGTAAGCTAGAATAACCCCAACAGTACGATTTTAGCTAAAAACTTCCCAAACACTTTCAAAACTCAATTCTAATTCCGAAATTTAGGAAAAGCCAAGTCATGAATGACCATCCAGAACTAACTGTTCTCTGCTGGTCGTCCACAATTAGTCATTCGCATAACAATTATTAAAATTTCTAAAACGAGAATGAAAATCAAAATAGGTAATAGAGCCATTATGGTGGGAACCTTTTTTAATGAGGGCAACATTGGTTTTCAAAAAATCAATATTACGACCACTAAAACAGGACCGGAAAAGGTATACGCTACGGTGACTACCTTTTTGAAAAAAGATAATAATGGCCTTTGGATAATCAGTGTAAACAAATGCTTTAATGAAATATTGAAACAATTTCAGCCAATGAATCTTTCAAAGAAGAATCATTTCTTGCGGAACAAAGAATATTCTGAATACCCATATTTCAGCATTTAAGTTGCTCCGATAAGCGTAAAAGCCGTTTTCTAAAAATAGTCCTACTTTTATGTATCTTTTTTTACCTAAAATATCGGAATTGTGAAAAATGTGTCGTACTTTTGCACCCGAAAAATGAAGGTGTACTACCTATTTTCGAATCTACATTTAAAAACTCATCAAAATATAATATGGCATCAGTCAGACCAGATGAAGTTTCGGCGATTCTACGTGAACAACTAGCAGGTTCAAAAACCGAAGCGGAACTTGAAGAAATAGGTACTGTGTTACAAATCGGAGACGGTGTAGCACGTATATATGGTTTATCAAAAGTACAAGCCGGGGAATTGCTGGCTTTCGAAAACGGCTTAAAAGCCCTTGCATTGAACCTGGAAGAAGATAACGTGGGAGCGGTACTTTTAGGAGATGCAACAGGTATCAAAGAAGGTGCAACTGTAAAACGTACTGGCGAAATCGCTTCTGTGAAAGTAGGTGACGGTATCGTTGGTCGTGTGGTAAACACACTTGCAGAGCCAATCGATGGTAATGGCCCGATTCAAGGCGAAACTTACGAAATGCCTTTAGAGCGTAAAGCTCCGGGTGTTATCTATCGTCAGCCTGTAACAGAGCCTCTTCAAACAGGTATTAAAGCGATTGACGCGATGATTCCAATCGGTCGTGGTCAACGTGAGTTAGTAATCGGTGACCGTCAGACAGGTAAAACGGCGGTTTGTATCGATGCTATCATCAACCAGAAAGAATTTTACGATAAAGGCGAACCAGTTTTCTGTATTTATGTAGCTTGTGGTCAGAAAGCATCTACCATCAAAGCGGTTGAGCAAACTTTACGTAAATATGGTGCTATGGATTATACAGTAATCGTAGCCGCTGGTGCATCAGATCCTTCTCCAATGCAGTTCTTTGCGCCATTTACAGGTGCTGCCATTGGTGAGTATTTCCGTGATACTGGTCGTCCTGCACTAGTTGTATATGATGACTTATCAAAACAAGCGGTTGCTTACCGTGAGGTGTCATTATTACTTCGTCGTCCTCCAGGACGTGAAGCTTATCCAGGAGACGTATTCTACTTACATAGCCGTTTGCTGGAGCGTGCCGCTAAAGTAACTGCCAATGACGCGATTGCGCAAAACATGAATGACCTTCCTCCTTCATTGAAAGGTAAAGTAAAAGGTGGTGGTTCATTAACAGCCCTTCCAATCATTGAAACACAAGCGGGTGACGTTTCGGCTTATATCCCAACTAACGTAATCTCGATTACTGACGGTCAGATTTTCCTTGAGTCAAACTTGTTCAACGCAGGTATCCGTCCGGCTATCAACGTAGGTATCTCGGTATCTCGCGTGGGTGGTAACGCTCAGATTAAATCAATGAAAAAAGTAGCAGGTACTTTGAAATTGGATCAGGCGCAGTTCCGTGAATTGGAAGCTTTCGCGAAGTTCGGTTCAGACCTTGATGCTGCTACGAAATTGACTATCGAACGTGGTCGTCGTAACCAGGAGATTTTGAAACAAGCACAGTTCTCTCCGTCTGCGGTAGGTGAGCAGGTAGCTATCATTTATGCTTCTATTAATGGTGTACTCGACAAAGTTTCGGTAAGCAGAACAAAAGAATTTGAAGTTGAATTTATTACTTTATTGAAAGCGCAATATCCTGATGTATTAAAAGGACTTGCTGCTGGTAAATTAGATGATTCAGCTACCGATACTATCAAGAAAGTTGGTAGAGAGTTAGCTCAAAAATATGCTTAATAACATAGAATGAAAAGAGTGTAAAAGCTCTTTTCATTCTTAATTATATAGAAAGATGCCTTCATTAAAAGAAGTTAGAAATAGAATTGTCTCAGTAAACTCAACGACGCAGATTACAAAAGCCATGAAAATGGTATCGGCGGCGAAGTTGCGTAGAGCACAAGATGCTATCCTTCAGATGCGTCCGTATGCTACCAAACTGAACGAGCTGATTGCTACGGTTTCTGCCAATACCGAAGTAGGTGCTACAAGCCCTTTTACAACGGTACGTCAGGTAGAGAAAGTATTGGTAGTAGTGGTTACTTCAGACAGAGGACTTTGCGGTGCATTTAATGCAAATATCATTAAAGCGGCTTTGGCTGCGATTAATGAAAAATACCCTTCGCAGGCGGCTAAAGGCAATGTTGAAATTCTGGCGTTAGGAAAGAAAGGTGGAGAGGCATTGCAACGTCGTAATTTCAAAGTGAACGATACTTACATGAGTATCTTTCAGAACCTGAACTTTGCGCATGCACGTTCGGCTGCTGAAGCAATCATGACTGCTTTCGAGGAAGGTAAATACGACGTAGTTGAATTGGTTTACAACGAGTTCAAAAACGTGGCTACACAGATTCTTCGTGTAGAGCAGATGTTACCATTGGTAGATAAAAAAGCGAATGAGGCTAAAGCCAGCAAAATTGATTACATTTTTGAGCCTTCGGAAGAGGAGATTGTATTGGAGTTAATACCAAAGGCGATTAAAATGCAATTGTTTAAGGCAGTATTAGAATCGAATGCTTCTGAGCACGGTGCTCGTATGACAGCGATGGATAAAGCAACTGACAATGCAAACGAGCTACTTCGTTCATTGAAAATTGAATATAACCGTAGTCGTCAGGCCGCCATTACCAAAGAGATTTTGGAGATTGTAGGTGGTGCCGAGGCTTTGAAAGGAAACTAATTTCTTGTCAGAAAGATATAAAAAATAGGCAAATCGGAAGATTTGCCTATTTTTGTTGAGTAAGAGTTGAATTATTTATCACATTTCATTCACACTCATTACCCCAAGGCTTTCAAACAATTTCTGCCAGTAGTGTGTAACAGTAGGGTTATTTTCTTTAGATGAACTCGTGGGTTCGAATGGGAGAATCATAGATATTTCAGGACCGCTTAGCTGGTAGTTTTTCAATTTGGCTGCATCAGTTGTTGCCCATGCTTCTGCTTCTGCATCATCTTTTGGCGGGCGTATCTGAAAATCTCTGCCATTTTTTACACTCTCTACCATATCGCTCAGGTAATAAACCCTTACATCACCTGGGTTTTCTGCTAGTTTGGCAATCACCGGGATACTTGCTGTGATATTGGTTTCAAGGTTTGAAGCATTATCGTTTTGGGCTTTCAGACGATTAAAAGATTGCTGAGTAACGAAGTTACGCTCTTTGCGGATTGATAAGTCGTAAGAGGTTTTGATAGCTTCTAAATCAGTAGCATTCACGCCTTCTGTATCCTCCATTTCGGTACGGCAGACAAGCGATAAGGTGCGAGCCTTAGAGGTATTTTCGTGGATATAATATATCTGGAAAGTATCGCCTGCTTTTCTGAAATTCTGTTCGATTATAGAAGTGAGTGCCTGCTGGTATTTTTGTGCAACAAATGGTTTCTGCACATCAACACTTGCAGTTTTGTCAATGAAAATCAATGTATGAATGCTCGGACTATTAGCTTGGGTATCAGTTTTTTGGGCTTCTTTGTCTCCGCAAGAGAAAAGTGCCGATGATAGAAAAAAGGAAGTAGCGATTAAATAAACAAAATTGCTCTTTTTCATCATAATTGTTTATGTTCTTAGATATGAACCGAATACAGAACCTTGAACGTAAAATACAGCACAAAATTATGAAATCAATACTTCAAATTTAACTTTTTTCTATAAATGGTGTCAGCAGGCATATTTTTCTGCCAATAAGGATTTTGAATGGTGGCTTTTAAAACCGCTCTTGAAGTTAAGGTTTTATTATGTGCACGATAACTCTCTTCCCAACCTACAATTTTATGAGGGAAACTCTTCTCGAATATAATTCTGAGGCTTCGTTTGCTTTCAATATAATTTACCCGATAATCAAATAAAGAGTCTCCTCTGAAAGTTGAATCGCCTTTATAAGGCTCTAAAGTAACGTCCGCAATGGCAGGTGCAGCCTTTTCTCGTCTCAGACGAAGTGAACCAAGACTCGGAATCAGGATGACTTTACCAACTGGTAATTGCTGACAAGGCACTAACCGGATGCGTGTCCAGAGCTCATCTTCCAGAATTGCTTTATCTATATGGTAATCATCTTCAATTTCTTCTTCGAAATAAGATTTACCTAAAACCTGATAGCCATTCTGGCGGAAATTCAATTGCAGGAATGTTTGCCCACTCCAATCCTGGTTGGTATTAGATACTTTTAAGGTAGATGTAATATCTTGTGTATGAACGGGCGTAAAAACAGAAGTATACATTGAGAAGTCGTGGATACCAGTAACAAAACGCCTGATAAAGTTTAGTTTCATTACTTTCACTGCTTTCTCCTTGGCATCAGACTCCAACTTTACGTGTTTATCTTTACGAAAATCTTCCGTATTGAAAATCATAATAGCTTCGCCATCGTGCAGGTTACCAAATTGTGCCTGTTTCAGGCTATAACTACTGATTTCGGCATTAGCTGTATACCAATACTTTTGGAAGTCCTGATTGTCGCAAAGTTGTGGCTGTCGATTTGATTCTTTTTTATTGCATGAGGCCAATAGCAAGACCCCGAAAAGGAAACACACGTATCTCATAAATATCGGTTTCGTAAAATATCTTTCAAATTTAGTTAATAAAATGCCTTAAGTGCATTAAATCTTCTAATTGATAAATGAATTGTATTATTTTTTGCCTTTCCAGCTTACCAGAAATACTCCTGTTAGTACTAAAATCGTGCCTATGATTTGTTCTAACCAGATGGGTTCGTGCAAAAACAAAGTGGCTAATATAATGGTGAAAATAGGGCCTATGCTGGCAATGATGGAAGCATTACCTGAACCAACACGCTTGATACCTGCCGAAAACATATAGGTTGGCAGTACCGTAGAAAAAATGGCCATTGATAAAGCTATAACGTAAACCTGAGGTGGAAATTGAAAAATATCGAGTCTATTATAAAAAAAACTATGAATCAAGGTCGGTACCAAAGCTGATAGCATAGCCCAGGAAGTAAAACGGGTTGTGCCTAATTTACCGATGAGTTTATCACTGCTAACCAGATAGAATGAATATGTGAGGCCACTTAAAATAACCAGAAAAGCCCCTAAGGCAATATTCTTCTGCTGATGCGCCTCAAAATGTTTGATAAAAGCTATAGTAATACCTGCGTAAGTAATTAGGAGAGCCAGCCATTGTAAACCTGTTACTCTTCTTTTAACCAGAAAAGCATTAATCAATAGAACGAAAGTAGGATAGATGAATAAAAGAATCCGCTCCAAGCTGGCAGAGATATATTCGAGCCCTAAGAAATTGACGTAAGCAGATATATAATAACCGATAAAACCCACCAGAACCACATAAAGCCAACGCTTTTTGGCAAAGATAGGATGAGATTCTTCTTTGTATCTTTTGCGGAGAATAATGAACAGGAAAAAAGGCGCAGAGAACAGGAAACGCAGCGATAAAAGCGAGATAGAATCAATACCATATTGGTAGGCTGATTTAATAAAAATACCTTTTAATGCAAATCCAAAAGCCGCTCCAAATACCAAAAATGCCCCAATCAAATACTTTGCGCGGTCTGTCATAAAAAATAAATCCTCTTATGATTTTCAAAAAGGTAAAAATGATAGCTTTGTTTTTATTTTGTACATTCCAACCAACTATTAAGTTCACGAATATTTGAAAAGTTAAATTTTTTATTGCTATTGTTGAAAATAATTACATAATTCACTCATTCGGAATAGATTAAATTAATTAACCCACATGGTAACGTCCAAAAAACTAAGAAAAGAATCAGAAGAAACTATTAGTATCCAGCCCCGTGAGCAAAAGAAGCCGTTATTGATGGAAATAGCTTGGGAGGTATGTAACCAAGTTGGTGGAATTTATACAGTTATCCGTTCTAAAGTGCCTTCGATGGTAGAAGAATGGGGCGAGAATTACTGTCTGATAGGTCCCTATTTTCAGAACACTGCCATGGTTGAGTTTGAACCTATCGAAGATCTGGAAGAGTCATATTTTGGCAGGATTGTAAAGCGAATGCAGGAAATGGGTTATGAAGCACATTACGGCCGATGGCTGGTAACAGGCAAACCCAAAATTGTTTTATTGGACTTCAAGAATCTACTATACAAAAGCAATGACCTGAAACATGCTCTCTGGAACAAACATCAGATTTCGACATTAAATGCAGAACCTTTGGTCGATCAGGTGATTGTGTTAGGTGAAATGATTCGAATATTTCTGACAGAATTTGGCGAAACCTATGGGCATAAGAATGATATAGCAGCGCATTTCCATGAGTGGATGGTGGCAACGGCTTTGATAGATATTCGTGCAGATAATGTGCCTATTTCTACTGTATTTACTACCCACGCTACTATGTTGGGTCGTTATATAGCAGGTAATGAGCCAGATTTCTATGAGAAACTTCGTTACTACAATTGGGAATATGAAGCACAACATTATGGCGTAGAAGCGCAGGCAAAAATTGAACGCTTTGCTGCTCAGAAATGCCATGTATTAACAACTGTAAGCGATGTGACAGCCAAAGAATGCGAAGTGTTTTTTGGGCGTACCTGTGATTTAATTTTACCAAATGGATTGAACGTA
This sequence comes from Emticicia fontis, assembly GCF_054779675.1. Lineage (NCBI taxonomy): Bacteria > Pseudomonadati > Bacteroidota > Cytophagia > Cytophagales > Leadbetterellaceae > Emticicia > Emticicia fontis. The sequence goes on along the minus strand of NZ_BAAGXU010000001.1, from coordinate 86,110 downwards.
ACTCGTTTTGCTGCTACACACGAGTTCCAGAATCTTCACATGAAATACAAAGAGAAAATCCATCAGTTTGTGATGGGGCATTTCTTCCAGAGTTATTCATGGGATTTAGATAATACACTTTATTTCTTTACTTCAGGACGTTACGAGTTTAGAAACAAAGGCTACGATTTGACCTTGGAAGCATTGAAAAGGCTCAACTTTAAAATTGTACAGGCGGGACTTGATACGACTATTGTGATGTTTATTATTACAAAAAATCCTGTCTATTCAATTAATCCTGAGGTCTTGCAATCAAGAGCTGTAATGGAAGAAATAAGAGAAACTTGTGAGGCAATTGAGAAACAAGTAGGTGAGCACTTATTCCACGCGTCTGCTTCTGACGAAAACCATAATTTGCCGGATTTGAACGAGTTTGTAGATGAATACTGGCGATTAAGATTGCGCCGCACGATTCAGACCTGGAAGACTAAGAAGTTACCGCAAACAGTTACGCACTTATTAAAACAAGAAGATGAAATTACAAATTATCTCAAACATACTAACTTACTGAACCATCAGCAAGATCGTGTAAAATTTGTGTATCATCCTGACTTTATTTCGCCTACCAATCCATTGTTTGGTATGGAGTATAGCCAGTTTGTAAGAGGTTGTCATCTGGGGGTTTTTCCAAGCTATTATGAGCCATGGGGATATACACCTTTGGAGTGCGTGGTTCGTGGTATACCAACTGTAACAAGTGATTTATCAGGCTTTGGAGACTTTATGATTCAATTGATGAAAGATTACGAAAGCGTAGGAGTATATGTAGTAGATCGCAAGGAAAAAAGCTATGATGAGGCTGCCGACCAGTTGGCTGACATCATGTTTAATTTCGTGACAATGAACCGTCGTGACCGTATTATGCAACGTAATCGTGTAGAAAATATCTCAGAGATATTTGACTGGACTAACCTACGTTCTTATTATGACACTGCTCATGATTTAGCATTGAAACGTAAAGGTGTTACCAGATTATAAGATATTAAAAAGGGAAGATTTTAAAATCTTCCCTTTTTAATATCTTATTGGGGCTATTTTCTATTTCCCAGCTTCATCAATCCACTTCGTCATTTCCTGTACTATCAGCTCGCTAGAGCCCATGTAGCCAGTACTTTTGAATTTAATCTTCCCTTCTTTATCAATACAGAATTTTGCCGGAATGCCGTTCACGCCGTAGTTGAGGGCTACTTCTCCACCCATATCAAGAATAACAGGATAAGAGTTCCATCCTCTTTGATTAACAAAGTTGGTAACGGTTGATTTCCATTGGCTTTGATCAACTCTTTCAAAAGTATCTACAAATAAAAACTGTACATTCGGATTATCTTTGTATTTATCCATTGCCTGTTTCATACCAGGGAAAGACATGATACAAGGTCCACACCAAGTAGCCCAAAAATCAAGAATTACTACTTTACCTTTCAGTTCTGATAATTTCACACTTTTACCTGATAAATCTACCAAAGAAAAATCAGGTGCTTCTGAGCCTACCGAACCCGCGCTTCTGCGTTTTACGTCTTCTCTAAAAAGCTTAGCAAAGAAGTGATTTTGACCTTCTTTTTCTAATTGAGCGGCAGTTTTAGCAAATACCTCAAAGTCTTTTTCAGGATTCAGAAAATTGTTAATAGCAATCAAACCCGCTAACGAAGTACCTAAGTCAGCAATCATTGGTTTGATCGTATTAGAATAGGTTTCTTCTGCTGCTATGTATTGTGCTTGAAGTTCTTTCTTCTTTTTCTCGTCTTTTTTCTTTGAGACGGCATCAAACTGCTCTTGTAAGGTAGTTTGTGTCTGACGGAATTTCTGAGCTTCGGCTACTATCTGATTAAATTTAGCCATGGCAGGAGACCCATCAACACTGAAAGTAGCGGCTTTGTCTGGAGTGCTTACGCCATCCGCTACTATACTCAGGTTTTCACCACCGTCTAAAATCAAACCAATTACCTGTTGATTAGCTATGTTGACCTGATATATCCCTGGTTCGGCTGCTTTCCCATTGATTATGAAAGTATTATCTGCAGCAATCTTCACTGAATCTACTTTCAATGGAATATTTCTGTCGTTCATTCTTTCCAGATAAACCTTACCAGCTACCGAATTATTTAATTTACCTTTTATGGTAAACGGCTTTCCGTTGGTAGTACTTGCTTTGGTATCAGCTGGTGCATTCTGCGGCTGAGACTGACAAGCCAGACCAAAGGCCAGAAAGCATATAGCAAAAAGAGATTGTTTCATATATGTGTTAATTCAATTATTCTAATATTCAGGTTGAATCGCTTACTTTAGAGCTTCCATCAACAATTGATTCGTGAGTTTAGGGTCGGCAGTACCTTTTGATTTTTTCATTACTTCTCCAACAAACATGCCAAGTAGACCTTTTTTGCCACTCTTAAATTCTTTCACTTTATCAGGATAAGCAGATAGAATCTCGTTGATTAACGTTTGCAAGGTGTCAGTATTGCTTTGCTGAATTAAATTGTTAGATTCGGCTAATGATAAAGCTGATGATTCAGGATTTTCTAATAATAACGGAAAAAGCTTCTGCGCTGCAGTAGAACTGCTTATTTTATTTTCGTCAACCAGACTAATCAATTCAGCCAATTGATTAGGTTTCAGAGGCAATCCATTAATCTCCATGCTTTTATCGTTGAGATAACCTTTAATCGTAGAGGTCAGCCAATTGGCAATGGCTCTGTGATTTTTGGTGAACTGAGTCGTTTCCAGAAAATACCCTGCGATATCTTTACTATCAGTCAATACTACTGCATGCTCATCTAGTATTCCGTATTCCTGTGTAAATTGCTTGAATAACTCATGAGGTAAAGCAGGCATTTTATCTTTAACCGATTGAAGCCATTCTTCCGAAATTCTGATCGGAGCTAAGTCTGGTTCAGGAAAATAACGATAATCGTTCATGGTTTCTTTTACACGCATACCAAAGGTTTCTCCTGTATCGGCATCAAAACTACGTGTTTCCTGAATAATCTCTTCACCAGCTTCTACCATACGTACTTGGCGCTTAAACTCGAATTCAACCGCTCTTTGCAGGTTACGGATAGAGTTCATATTTTTTATCTCTACTTTGGTACCTAATTTCTTAGTTCCTATCGGCCGAATAGATATATTCAAGTCGGCCCTCATAGAGCCTTCCTCCATATTGCCATCACAAATATCCAGATAACGAACAATCTTTCTTATCTCAGTTAGATACGCCCCAGCTTCTTCAGCACTTCTCATACATGGTTCCGACACAATCTCAACCAAAGGTGTACCAGCTCTATTATAATCCAGACGAGTATAAGCACTTTCTCCTTCGTGTACAGATTTTCCTGCATCTTCTTCTAGGTGAATATGATGCAGTTCAAGAAATCTTTCCTTGAATTGTTTACCGTCTTTCAGGCGCACAGTTACGCCACCTCCTTTGCAGATAGGGTATTTATCCTGTGATACCTGATAGCCTTTTGGAAGATCGGGATAGAAATAGTTTTTGCGGTCGAAATAATTATTCCTGCTTATTTCACAGCCACAGGCCAGACCCATTCTGATAGCATATTCTACGGCTTTTTTGTTCAACTTTGGTAATACTCCTGGATGACCCAAAGTAATTACACTTATATTCGTATTTGGCTCGCTGCCAAATTGGTTAGAATCTGAAGCAAAAATTTTACTTTCAGTCGAAAGTTGACAATGTACTTCTAGTCCTATAACAATTTCGTATTGCATGAAAAAAGGTTAAATATGAGGGCAAATTATTTGTCCAGGCCCGGTCTCACAAATTTACGAGCATTAGGGAAATCTTTTTCTATTTGTCGGCGTAGTTTTTCTAATTGAAACAAGATTTCGGTAATTTTATACGCTTTTTCAGGGAAATGTACTTGCAATACCAGCCAGGCTGCAATGCTTCTGTCTATACTGATAAGCGTTAGTTTGGCTTTTCCATTATAATAATCGGTCATAAAATCACTTAAATCTTCTTCGAAGAACAACTGACAGGCGTTTCTGATTTTGATGTAAATAAGGCTTTGGTACCAGTTAATGACCTCAAAGGCATCTTCAATTTGTGATAATGCTTCTTCTGCCTCTTCAACTGAAATAATTCCTTTATTCAAATCTTTCTGAAATTCCAGCCCTTTGCCTTGCATAAAGCCTTGTTCGGTTTTCAGAAATGAGCCATATAAGTACGTATATTCTTTAGCAATTTTTACATTCCTGTGATTATCGGCTTCTTTGTGTGGATCAATTGTGGGTGTTTCAGTATCTGCCTGGCCCACCATATCTTCCCAGCTCATGCCTTTATCTTCAATAATCTGCTTAATCAAATCCGTAGTTTGTTGAAAAACCTCTGTCAGACTATCCTCTATACTGGCCTCACCGCTTTGCTCTTCTTTATACTTGCGCATGGCAAAATTCATACACTTATTGGTAAAGGCACAGCGCTCACACCAACTATCACAGTAGTTGTAAATCCCGTCTATAAAGTCTGGATTTTTCAGGAATTTCAAAAAATCCTTTGGCATTTGACTGCTCATTTTCAATCCTTTCTTAAACAACAAATGAAATATACTTCAAACTTAAAGCTATTTTTTAAGAAGTTCAAACCTTAAAGTATTAAGTCTAAACTTCAATAAAACCGCTTATCCATTTCTTGTGGCAGGTATATAAGAATGTTTCGTAAGATTGTCTTATCAAAACTCGTATAAAGCCTCATAAGTTTCATCGAATTGGTCCATCGAATATGAAAAAATATTTTCCTTATGAAATTTGTTAAAATCTTATTACCTGCTCTATTACTTGTAAATGTCTTTGTTCAGGCACAACAGCCTACTGCTACGAGTGCTAATGCCAATCCGGCAGATAAAATAGGTTTACAAGAGGCCGTTGACGTGGCTCTGAAAAACAACCTTTCTATCAAACAAAGTAGTCTAACAGTTGAAGGCAATATCAATACACTCGACCAATCAAAATGGGCCAGATACCCTAACCTGAATGGGAGTGCCAACGTGAACCTGTTTTCAGGTCGAAACATCAACCCTTATACCAACGGTATTATTACCAATACTGTGGGTTCTAATGGTTTCGGGCTTTCATCTGGTGTTACCGTTTTTGACGGCTACCAGACACGGAATAATATAGCTTTAAACCAGACAAATGTCGAAGTAGCGAAGTTAGACTTACAAGCGATGAAAAATTCTATTACCCTGAATGTGGTAGTAGCTTATTTGAATATTCTTTCACAAGAGGATTTGTTGGCGATTTCTCAAAGACAGGTAGAGGTATCGAGAATACAATTAGAGCGTACACAGAAATTAGTCAATGCAGGCTCCGTTCCTGAAACTAATTTATTTGATATTCAAGCACAATTGGCGAATGATGAAGTACAGGTAGTAAATGCAGAAAATGCTATTATTACAGCGAAACTAACTTTAAAACAATTGTTGAATGTGGCCGCTGAAAGAAATCTGGATGTAGTAAGAATAGAGGTTCCGAATCCGAACATCGCACCATATCCGAACTCTTCTACAGAAGTATATGAAATTGCACAAAGTTTCCTGGCTGATGTGCAAGCAGCGGATATGCGCGTAAAAGCGGCACAGAAAGCAGTTGATATAGCTAAGGGATTAAAGTCCCCGGTAGTTTCAGCGTTTGCTAATGCAAATAGTTCTACTTCTACAGCGGCCGAAAAAGTATTAGTATCACAAAAAATAGTTGAGACTGAAGCTGGATACGTTGATGTAGCAGGCGTGCGTTATCCGGTTATCGCTTTATTGCCAACTACTTCTACTACTAGCGAAAAAATCGGTTATTTCCGTCAGTTAAGTGGTAATATAAACTATTCGTTAGGGTTAAGCGCAAGAATCCCGATTTTCAATGGATTTAATGCCAAGTATCGTACCACCGGAGCTATGATTCAAAAGAAACAAGCAGAAGTACAGGCTGAGAATGTACGTTTACGTCTACGTCAGGATATCGAAACAGCGTATGTAAACATGAGTAACTCGGCAAAAAAATACTCAGCTTTAGGCAATCAGGTGCGTGCTTTAGAAGAATCTTACAGAGCAGCAGAATCTAAATTTAATGTAGGTTCGTTGAATTCACTGGATTATAGCATTTCAAAAACTAACCTGGATCGCGCCAGAGCCAACCAGATTCAGGCAAAATATGATTATATTTTCAGAATCAAGATTTTAGATTATTATCAGAACAAACCACTTAATTTCTAAGCCTTGTACCTTTTTCCAGGCATAGAGCTAATTACTTACCTTATTACTAATTGTATACAAATTTATTTTCTCAATGAAAAAATCAAATAGAATCTGGTTGATTTTGGGCGGCGTAGTCGTCCTACTTGTAATATTTCTATTCGTTGCGAAATCGGCGGGTTGGATAGGTAAAGAAAAACCTACCGAAGTTGAATTTGTAAAAGTAGGAAGAACAGATATTATTGAAACAGTTTCGGCATCGGGTAAAATCCAGCCTGAAGTTGAAGTAAAAATAACACCTGACGTACCCGGTGAGATTATCGGTTTATATGTGAAAGAAGGTGATTCTGTGAAAAAAGGACAGTTATTATTGAAAGTTCAACCTGAAAACTATATTTCAATTACTCAACGTGCTGAAGCCGTTGTGAACCAGTCAAAAGCCAGCGCAGAACAAGCAAGATCTACTATTGCACAATCAGAAGCTCGCCAGATACGTGCACAGGCAGAATATGACCGTCAGAAAAAACTATTTGCTGATAAAGTAATTTCAGCTTCTGATTTAGAAATTGCTGAAACCAATCTGAAGGTTGCCAAACAAGATGTTGCTGCTGCAAAATCTAACCTGGAGGCTTCGACCTTTAATATCAGAAGTGCAGAAGCAGGTTTGAAAGATGCCTCTGAAAACCTACGTAAAACCAGTATCTATGCCCCAATGAATGGTATTGTCTCTAAACTGGCCGTAGAATTGGGAGAAAGAGTAGTGGGTACCTCACAGATGGCAGGTACCGAAATGTTGCGCATTGCCAACCTGAATAATATGGAGGTTAGAATCAACGTAAACGAGAATGATATTGTGCGTGTAAGCTTAGGTGATACTGCTAATATTGATGTAGACTCGTACTCATTGACAGGTAAGAAATTTAAGGGAATCGTAACTCAGATTGCCAATACTGCCAATGGCGCAGGAGGTACTTTGGCTGCTGCTTCGTCTGCTACTGATGCCGTAACAGAGTTTGAGGTAAGAATCAGAATTCTACCGGAATCTTACCGTGATTTAATTGATAGAAAAGCGAAAAAAGTATATCCATTCAAACCTGGTATGACGGCAACGGTTGATATTATTACTGAGAAAAAAGAAAAAGTAATAAGCGTACCTATTGCTGCTGTAACTACCCGTGACGGAAGCAACAATGAAGAGAAGAAAGACCAGCAAGGCCCACCAAGCGAAGATCAAGGTGCTAACGAACCGGCAAAACCTAAGAAAAAAGAATTGCCTAAAGAGGTGGTATTTGTAGCTGGTGCAGAAAACAAAGTAAAAATGCGTGAAGTAAAAACAGGTATTACTGATACAGCCGCCGGAACAATTGAAATTAAAGATGGCTTGAAAGAAGGAGAGGAAATTGTATCAGGACCGTTTATCGCTGTATCGAAGAAGTTGAAAGACGGTGACTTAGTTACCAAGAAAGGAGAGCAGAAAGATAAAGCTAAGAAGAATTAATTTATTCATACGCATCAATAAATACTTATACAAAAAGACTGCTGAAATGCGGTCTTTTTGTTTTTTCAAGGCTTTTGGTTTATTTAGCATCATGAACTAAATCCTTGAAGGGACGAACATGAAAATAACGATTATAGGAGGCGGCAGTTGGGCAACGGCTATTGTTAAGATTTTAAGCGAGGGAAATGTACAAATTAAATGGTGGATGCGGAGCAGTGAAGACGCAGAGCACATCAAAAGACTTCACCATAACAAAAACTATCTGAGTAGTGTAGAGATTCACCCCTCAAAGGTAAAGCCTTATACCAACCTAAAGGAAGCCTTACGTGGTACTGAGTGGGTAGTGCTGGCAGTTCCAGCAGCTTTTCTTTCAGATGCCCTAAAAACCGTTGACAAAAGCCATCTTCAAGGTAAGAAGATTATATCTGCTATCAAGGGGATGATTCCGGCCACTAACCAATTGGTAACTGACTGGATAGAGCAAATCTATGAAGTGCCTGCCTATAACATTGGTGTGATAGCCGGACCTTGCCATGCGGAAGAAGTAGCTTTAGAAAAACATTCTTACCTCACCATAGCTTCACCTAATTTGCAATTGGCGAATGATTTTGCGGATTTATTGCGTTGCCGTTTTGTAAGCACGTCGGCCTTAGCAGATTTGTATGGGGTGGAATATTCAGCCGTGATGAAAAACATTGTAGCCTTGGCCTGTGGAATTACGCACGGCTTGGGTGGTGGAGATAATTTTCAGGCCGTGATGGTATCAAACGCCATGCAGGAAATCTGTCGTGTAGTAGATGTGATAGACCCAATGAAACGGGATTTAAGCGCCTCAGCTTACTTGGGTGATTTACTCGTTACCGCTTACTCACAATTCAGCCGTAACCGTACCTTTGGTAATATGGTAGGTAGGGGATATAGCGTAAAAGCGGCCCAATTGGAAATGAATATGGTAGCTGAAGGGTATTATGCAGTAAAGTGTATTTACGAAATGCTGAAAGGTTATGATATAGATATTCCTATTACCAACTTTGCCTATCAGATTCTTTATGAGAGTGCACCTTTGAAGAAGGAGTTTGAGAATCTGAAAGAGAAATTGAAGTAGGATTCTGCATTGAGATGCACGAAAAATAATTCGGTGTATATGTTGAAATAGCTGATATTTTCTCAATATTTGTGTACAAACGACTCTCTCGATTACATAAACTCATTTGACTTTAATTAAAGAATTTTCCAACTTTTGAATTTTACTATATGCCTACTTACGATCAAGTATTCGAAAACAACCAGATCTGGTTGAATGAAAAAAAGAGAACCAATAAAGACTTTTTTGAAAATCTGGCAAAGGAACAGCGCCCTGATTACCTCTATATTGGTTGTAGTGATAGCCGTGTGACAGCAGAAGACCTAATGGGTGCCGGCCCAGGTGAAGTTTTTGTGCACCGCAATATTGCCAATCTGGTAAATGCAACTGATTTGAACGTGATGTCTGTAATTAACTACGCCGTACGCTACTTGGGTGTAAAACACGTAGTTGTTTGTGGGCATTATAATTGTGGAGGTGTAAAAGCCGCCATGCAGCCTGTAGATATGGGGATTCTGAACCCTTGGCTAAGAAATATCAGAGATGTATACAGGTTACATAAAGATGAACTCAATGCTATTACAGACGAAGCCAAACGTTACGATCGTCTCGTTGAGCTGAATGTTCAGGAGCAATGTATCAATGTAATTAAACTGGCCAGCGTTCAGCAGGAATATTCGAAAAAAGGTTTCCCTACTGTGCATGGATGGGTTTTCGATATAAAAAATGGAAAGCTAATAGATCTGAAATTGGATTTCAACAAATTATTGAAAGATATACAGGAGATTTATTATTTAGGCGAATAGTTAGAATGAAGAGGGTTTTCTAAATGAAAACCCTCTGTACTTATTAGATCTTCCCTAAAAACCGTGTCACCAAAAATACTACTCCCGACATAATACCTTGCACGGTAGTCAAAACTCCTATACTCATATTTGATCTTTCGCTGATACCATCAGTCATGAAATGATGGATACTTACGCTGATAGAAACGATAATAATGCCAGAGAGAATGGCGTTAATTATGCTCTTCATAAATCCTGAAATCTTCGGATTCTTTCTCAGCAAATAAATACATCTGACGGATAAAAAGAGTGGTAAAATACAGATAACAACTGCGTAAATTATCTCCATACTTCTATAAAAAACTTCTGATTTTTTCTGCTGTTTCAGCTAGTTGCTCTTGTGTAGGCTTTAATTTATTATTAAAATTCATGTCGCCCATACTATTCATCGGTATCAGATGAACATGCGCATGAGGGACTTCCAGACCAATCACTGCTACGCCAATGCGTTTGCAAGGGATAGCTTTTCTGATCGCCGGTTCGATCTGTTTAGCAAATTGCATTAAGCCTGTATATAGATCATCATCCAAATCAAACAGATAATCTATTTCCTTTTTGGGTATCACCAAAGTATGGCCAATCGCGCATGGGAAAACATCCAGAAAGGCCAGAAACTCATCAGTTTCAGCTATTTTATGAGACGGGATTTCTCCTGCTACTATTTTTGAAAAGATAGAAGGCATGATATATCATTTATGGATTTGAGCGCAAGGTAATAAATTTTGCAATTGAGTTCTGCGAAAAACTTGCTTTAGAGAAATTACTTTAATAAATCTTCTAATGCCGCTCTGATAGTTGTGAATTTATATGAGAATGACAGTTCCTCCGAAACCCTTTTATTTTTTATATAACTTCCTCCTACAACTACGATAGCCATCTCACCAAAGAGTAATTTCAGTATAAAAGCGGGAACATTTGGCGCCCATAGTGGTTTTCTTAAGACATCAGCGGCAATTCTCACTATTTCTTCATTTCGCACAGGGGCAGGCGCTACTGCATTATAGGCACCGTGCATTTTTTCGTCTTCAATGGCTTGTAAATACAACTGGCACATATCATCAATATGTATCCAAGACATCCATTGTTTACCACTACCAAGTGCTGAGCCGATTCCTAATTTAATAGGCTGTAAAAGTTGTGGTAAAGCTCCTCCCTTTTCGCTTAATACAATTCCAGTACGAAGACTTACTATTCTTTCAGCCTGAGTAAATTTCTCACCTTCTTCTTCCCATATTTTTGTGCAAGTAGCGAGAAAATCATGACCCGCAGGGCTGCTTTCATCTAATCTTGCCTCTCCCGTATCACCTCCATAATAGCCAGTAGCTGAGGCCGAAATAAATGCTTTGAGTTTGATTTTCTGATCTTTGAGATGCTTATTCAGCAATTGAATGGGCTTTACACGAGAGTCAATAATCTCTTGCTTGCGCTTATCAGTCCACCGTTTATCTGCAATTCCAGCACCAGCCAGATGAATTATATAGTCGATATTTTTGAAGGCTTCGTCATCTATGAGTCCTTTCTTTATATCCCATAGAAATACTTTTACATCCGGTATATTTACTTTTTCTCGGCTCAGCAAAGAGACCTTATGGCCTTTGCTTAATAAAAGTCTGGTCAGCTGCTTACCAATAAGCCCTGTACCTCCGGTTATTAAAATATTCACGTCTTTTTAGTAATTAGTTTAGTTTTAAACAGAGAAATCGATAGAAATGTTTGTGGTAATCCTATAAGTAAACATTTTTCAAATCATAGGTTGGAACTCTGCTAACCGGAAGCTGCAAAATAACCCCAGTCAATAGCTACCAATATGTTTCAAAATCTGATTACCTTTGGCTATTCGTATAGATGGCCTCTATACAACAGCCCTAAGCTCCTTAAAACTTATGACCAAAGCATCACCACAAGATTACCTGAAACTTCACTTAATTGTTATTATTTTAGGTTTTACGGCCATTCTGGGCCGTTTGACTGATGTATCTGCTTTGGGAGTAGTATTCTACCGTACTTTACTAGCTTCAGCAGGGATGTATATAGTGGCCAGAATTCAAAAGAAAAATATCCTTATTCCGTTTAAAGAAAGTCTGCCATTACTGGGTGTTGGGGCAATCATTTCCTTGCATTGGATGTGCTTTTTTGGTTCGGCACGTGCTTCTACCATCGCTATAAGTTTAGTGACTTTTTCGGTTACCTCTTTCTTTACGAGTATCTTTGAGCCTCTTGTTAAGAAAACAAAAATCAGTGGCGTAGAGGTACTATTAGGGGTTCTTGTTGTGGCAGGGATGTACTTCGTATTTAAGTTTGAATACCAATATCTTACCGGAATCATTATCGGTATCATTGCTGCTTTATTAGCCACCATTTTCTCTGTACTCAATGCCCAACTGGCGCAAAAATATGAAGCCCAAACCATTACTTTTTACGAAATGGTCGGGGCATTTGTAGCTTCCTGGGTATTTATTCCAATCATTGTTTATGCCTCGCCAGAGACTCATTTTCAATTAATACCCAGTCCAACCGATTGGATATGGATAGCCATTTTAGGCTTGGTTTGTACAGTTTATCCATACAACGAAATGGTGAAGCTATTGAAGAAAATCTCTGCCTTTACCCTCAATCTCTCTATCAATATGGAGCCTATTTATGGTATCTTGTTAGCTTATTTTATTTTTGGTGAAAAAGAGCGCATGACTACCGGTTTTTATATCGGAGGCGTTTTGATACTGCTATCGGTGATTCTACATCCGTTTTTGAAACCAGCTAAGTAACTTTTAATTACTAACTCTGCTCTCCTCCTCATTTCTGGTATCCTGCTTGATTTTATAACCTGATTTCCCAAAATTATAGGTGAGTGAAAACATTACGCGCTGATTACCCCCCCAATGTGAAAACTCATTATCAATAATGCTTTTTTCTCTGAAAATCAATTGGAGATAATTGGTATTGAAAATATCATAAAAACTCATTTTCGTATTCAGCTTGCCCTTCAACCATATTTTCTGCAAACCTAAATCAATATAATAAATAGGTTTGAAAATATAAAGTCCATTTCCTCGCTTAGAAACATAGTAATAATAAATATCAAAAGTAAAATCCTTAGTCAACGTAAAAACCTGGCTTCCATTAATCATATAATTCGTAATCGGAATCTGATAAACCAATCCCTGATAAGGTGTCTGCTCTTTTTTATAATATAGGCCCAGATTATGATTCATGCGCCACCATTTTTTTACACTGATAGCCCAATTAGCCTCAAGCGTAGCAAAATCATTATAAGGTAGGTTTGTGCCCAAGTATTCTAATACATTTGTCACCCGATTGTACTCAGGATAACGAGCCATTGGGTCTAATTCCCTTCCAATATTGAGTAAGGTATAGAAATTCTTTTTGGTATATGTTACACTCAATTGCTTGGTAGTAGAGGGTAGGAGGTAGGGATTGCCTACCCAATAATTCAAAGGACTTAAATAAAACCGGAAAGGATTCAATGATTCAAAAGTAGGACGTGTCATCCGATGCGTATAGGCAGCTGTAATCTGCTGTTCATTCGCCAACAGATAAGACAGATTAATGCTTGGCAACCATCTGAAATAATCCCTTTCTGTAATCTGTCTGCTGGTAATCGCATTGGCGATACTATGTGTATGCTCAGTACGCAAACCTATTTTATAATTCAGGTTACCCCACTTTTGTCCATAGATTACATAAGCGGCCGATATATATTCATCATAATGAAAATTGTTGGTCCTGCTCAGGTCGAGCACAAAAGTATTATCATTACCGAGTGTGTCATACACCAGATTATTTTTGGTGCTGATTGCCGCAAATTTGCCTCCTATTTCTAATTTTCCTTTTCCGATAGTATTGATAAAATCTGACTGAATTGAACGGATAGAAATGGCATTGAGCAGATTGGTTTTCCAATAATTCAATAAGTCTCCCGTAAGCGTCTGTGTATTCTGGATGTCTTCTTTCCGACGGTTATTTACCTGAGAGACTATACCTAATACATGCAATTCATTTTTACCCAAGCGGGCATCATAGCTTAAATTGATGCCATAATTGCTTTGTGTGGGAATATAATTATTCAAGCTATGGATGTTGGATAATACAAGCTCATCTGCCGAATTGGTGAAGTGCAAAGTATTATCAGCCCATGCCTTTCTGTTTAGCAGGTTGGTGCGCAAGATAAGGCCCAGATTCTGATTCTTTTTCAGATGATAGTCCGCCTCCAATTGTATAGTATAATTAGCATGATTGATTTTCTGCCAGGTGTCTGTTCGCATAATATTAGTATTGGCCTGATGCTGCAATGCCCGATAACGATAAACGGTAGCACCTGCCTGATACCCCAACCTTGCCGTATAAGCCACCTTGGGCGTATTGTATGTTAAAGTGAGGTTATTGTTATTATACAAATAAACGCCTTGTTGCAAAGTACCTACATAATTCCCAATCCAGCCCAGTGTTTTATCTCGTTGTAATCTGATATCGATAATAGCTTTGTATTCTGCATCATATCTGCCTGACGGATTAGCAATGATTTCAATGGAAGCAATCATTTCTGGGGTGAGGCTGTTCAGATAGGTTTGTAATTGCTCGACACTCATAGGCATAGGCTTGCCGTCCACAAAAATAGTTGGCATTACCCCTCCGGCCATTGACAAACTACCATCGTTATTAATCTGGATTCCGGGCATTTTCTTTAATATATCAAAACCATTGGTTGAGGTATTAAATAACTTATTATCGGCAATATTCACAATCAGCTTTTCATCTGTTTTCTGTATTTGTATTTTATCTGCCCTCACATTCACTTCATTCAGCAATTGATTGTTGGTTGCCAATGTTATAGTAACCTGACTGTTATTTTCTATTGATATAGCCTGATACTGCTTCTGATATTCAATGGAAGAGAATAACAAGAGATAGCTACCTTTTGAAATGGATGCGAACTGGAAAATACCCGATGAATCTGTAACACTTCCTTTTATGAAAGACGAATCTTTCACCGAAAGCAAAGATACATTCACAAAAGGGATGCCTTGGCTTGTGGTGTGATCAGAAACTCTTCCCGAGAGCGTAATCTGAGCAAATGTGCACGAATAAACAAAAATGAATAGAATGATTGCAATAAGTGATTTCGACATAGAATATACATTTTACAAATACTTGTCAAATGTAATTTTTGTAGAAATAACCAAGGTTCAGAATCTAATATTCAGGAGTTCGGAATTATAAATCTGGACTTGCATGGATTTTGATAAAATTATAATAGATTGATAAGTAATGGTTTATGAACTAATGCTTTTCTCAGTATTTTCTTTGTAAATCATCGGCGTAGTTTGTTTTAATTTTTTAAAAGTTGTATAAAAAGTAGATTTAGAATTAAAGCCTACCTCATATCCGATGGCTTCGAGCGTAAGGTTGGGCTGTTCAATAATCATTTTACAGGCTTCATTAATGCGGTACTCATTGATATAAGTCGAGAAACTTTTACCCAGATTATCATTCAATAATTGTGATAGCTGATGCCCTGAAATATTGATTTTCTTCGATAAATCATTCAGTTTAAGATTCGCATCTTTGTATAATTCCTGCTCTTGCAGAATTTGTTCTAATTTCTGAATTAATGGATTTGCCAGTTCTTTGCCGATTTTTTTATTGGCATATTTATCTTGCGTGGTAAACACATAAGTATCCATTTTCTCTTTTTTCAGCAAGAACAGAATACTGATATAGAGAATAAAGCTAAACGAAAGAGGCCCGGTTATATAAAAGCCTTGCTGGATATTGAGCAAAGAAAGAAAATAGCTAAGAAAAATGATGGTATTACCCGAGAATAGTAATAATTGAAACTGCTCGGGCAGATTTAGTTTTTCCTGACGATTGAAGAGTTTCGCAAAAACTTGTTTTATCTTTATCCCTGTAGCAAGTGTATATAAAAACCATTGCAGGTAAATGATTTTAATAAAATAAGGCCCCCAAAGTTGCGGATAGTCCTGATACGGCAACGTTACACCCACTGAAATGATAATTACCAGATGAATAGCAAAATTCAGCTTCCAGTATTTTGGCACTTCAACGATATGCTCACGGATAGATTTTATCAGATAAAAGAGTGTAGGCCCTATAAAGAAACAGGCCGATAAGCCTATTTGCAGATAAATTTTAGCCAGATCAGGTTTAAAAACCAGAAAAATAGATTTGCCTACCCTTACACTCAGGCATAGGAGCAATAAACCTAATAAGAAACCTGTGAAAGTCTTGGTCTTTTTGAAAAATAAAAAATAAGCAGCTAAAAGCAGGCCATTGAAAGCACCTAGTCCACTAAAGAAAAATAGTATGTCTTGCCTGAGGTTCATGATTCCGAAATTCTAGCATAGCTTTTCTACAAAAATATCTAAAATTCATCAAGCTAGCATAAGCCCGATATGCTTTTTTGAGATTATCATACAGTGAGTAAAAACAAAAAAGGTCTTCTAGAATTTTCTAAAAGACCTTTTCAGTAGGTAAACTCGATAATTATTTTTTACCATAACGTTTGTTGAATTTATCAACACGTCCGGCTGTATCAAGCAATACGTTTTTACCAGTATAGAATGGGTGTGAGTCAGAACTTACCTCTACTTTATAAACAGGGTATTCTTTACCATCTTCCCAAACGATGCTTTCTTTCGTGTTCACACATGAGCGTGTTACGAATTTGAAATTTGTTGACAAATCCCAGAAAACAACTGGTCTATAATTTGGATGAATATCTTTTTTCATTGCTGTATTTGTATTGAACTTCTTAAAATCGCTAAAACGGGTTGCAAATTTAGAAATATTTAAACAAAAAGCAAAGCATATTCCATAAAATAATAGAAAAAACTTGTTTTCCCGTTTGTTAATTATAACAGGCTTTGATCTCCGCCTTGAAAACCGCACTATTATCTACCTGAAAACCTGTTCCTAAAATCACAGCATTCCCGGCTTCGTAGCTGATATTTGACGGACTGAATATTTTGTTAGTCGCATTAATGGTTTCTCCGGCTTTTTTAATCAATGTCGCTCCGGTGTAATTATCAGCAGGGCTTACCAGTGTTAGTGCACTTGAAGTAATGCTGATGGTTGTTCCGTTCGAATTGCCATTTATAGTAGGATTAGTAGAAACTACCCTGATTTTATACTGATTTCCCGCTATTACATTGGCTGGAATCGTACACGCCACATTTCCGGCTGTGTTAGATGTACCAATCACCACCGGATTATCAAACGAACTATACAAATCAGATAATTGCACCTCAAACTGATTACCCGGATTAAATGCACCTGTGGTACCAAAATTGACATTAAAAGTATTAGTACCGCCTGCACAAAGGGCGTTAATATCAAAAGTCGGGGTAGCAATGCTGGCATTGCTGGCAACAATACTGAAATTAATAACCATTGGGCCATAAGTGACATTGCCCTGTAAATTATCCTGATTATAACCCGTCACGGTCATGGTATAATTGCCCGTAGGCAAATGTCGGCCAAAAACATTATTGCCTGAATTATTAAAAAGCGCATAAATCGGTACATTCTCAATCGTTTCCTGATTCTGGAAAGGAGCAGGGCCTTGAAGCACTATTCTGAAACTCTCAATCATGACTGACGGGCAAATCGGATTCAATACGATTGAAGTTTCTTCGGGCACTTGCGCAATCACCATATTATTGACTAGTGGGAACTTATAATCGAAAGGGTTACCTGCAAGTACATAATCAAAATCAACTACTTTGCTGCAAGGATTGGTATCACTCACATTAACAAAGGTTGTGGCCGTGGCTGTGCATGAATTTTGTGTAACTGTAACCGTATAAGTGCCTTTCATGGCAAGAGTAGCATTGTTGATGCTAGCAGGATTATTGACGCTACTAAACCCATTTGGCCCTGTCCAGCTATAAGAACTACCCCCCGAAGCTGTTAACTGAATCGTTTGACCTATATCATAAGGACCCGTATTGCTGGCAGCAGCCGGAACAGTTGTCACCGTGATGCTTGCAGGAGTTGCATTAGCCTCAGTACAGGAGCCATTTTTAACAACGGCTCTGAATTGTGTATTTTGAGTAAGTCCAGAATAGTTTTGCGTGGCAGTCGTATTGTTGATTGTAGTAATGGTGCTAAAATTATCAACTGATGATTCCCATCTGAGAATAGTTCCTGTGTAGCCAGTCAAAGTTAAAGTTCCGCTATTGCTGACAGCACAAACATTTGTCCCACCGCCTACGCTTCCCGCTTGTGTTACACAACCCGGCACAATAGTTAAGGTAGCAGGTACCCGGATGCTCGCCTGACAACTTAAGCCACTGCCTGCGCATGAAGCCTCAGCATAATAAGTATAAGTGCCGGGAGCCGTATTACCCGGAATATATTCATTACCCGTAGCTACCTGATTTCCTCCTGATTGGCTATCCCACCAGGTAATGGTACTTGCCGCGCCTGTTGCTTTGGTATAAACCGTAACCGAGAAACTTTCTACACAGAGTGGGTCTATCATCGCATCATCATTGGCTATCAGTTTCCAGACACCATTAGGGTTTATGCCATCCAGCATGCCTAAACTTTGTGCAGGATTAAATGTGCCGGATGCAGGTATAGCACCCACCGCAGCACCACCATCTTCAAATACCGTTGTCACCAGCCCTGCATAGCTTCCGGAAAACGCATAGGTATTGGCATTGAGCAGGTTAACGGTTATATTACCAGGCGCTACTATTTTAAAAGATACTTCATCATTGAAAGGATTCTCACTGCCACCAGTTGTACCACAATCGTTAATCGAGCCACCACTTCTTTTGCGCCATCTGATTGATATTCTGGTGAGAGCAATATTACCACTGACACCAGCCACGGTTACTGTTGGGTCGGCACCACTTTTGGTGTTTCCATCATAGCCTATCGTAGGGCCTGAATAGGTAACTGTTTGTTGCGGATGGCAGTTGCTACTGGCTTGTAAGCCGTTTCCGGTAGTAATAGTTGTGCCCTGGCTAATGCTTCGGCTGATAGTAGTAGGAGCGGGAACACCTAATTGTGTTGTAACCCTGATGGCAGTAGATGCCAGCGTACAATTCAGGTTTGTAATAGCAACTGTATATTGACCCGATTCTTTCGCTATCAGTCGAGCCTGTGTTTGATCCGGTAAATCAGTATTGTTTCTTTTCCATTGGAAGGTATAACCTGAAGCTGTATTAGCATCAAAAATCACTGAATCACCCTCGCAAAAAGTAGTGGAGCGGGTAATGGTGACATTAACATTAGGGCAATTGGGGTTCAACGTACTTAAAACAGCCGCATCTGCTCTGATTAAGCCATTACCAGTCGCATAATCAAAACCAGTATCAAAGCCCGGTGTAGTGGGGTCGTCCATATCTACACAAGAATTAATCAAGGCTGTTTTTATGGCACCTGGGGTTAATTCCGGATTACCCTGCAACATCAATCCAGCCACTGCAGCGGCATGTGGCGCAGCAGCAGATGTTCCGCTGAAATTCGGTGTGCCGTCATTTTCATAATCATATCCGGCAATGAAAAAAGAAGTATTGGCGTTGTCAGGTGCTACTATCTCAGGTTTTTGCCTGATAATAGGTGTAGGCAATAAATCGCCGGAAATAGATCGATAAATAGGTGTACCTCCGCGCGAGGTATAATATTCCGGTTCAGGAGGATCTATTCCATAAGCAGGAGTCTTATCATAGCTGGCCGCTCCTACCGACATGGTGCTGGTAGCATTGTGGTGCCCGATAATGGTAGAAGCTTTAATTCCTACAATATTCGTAGGGGTAACAGCCCAGCTTAAACCACGATAGCCCAGAAATTTAATATTTCTGGGATTAGTTCCCGCTTTTTTAGTAATCAATATATAAGCATTGCCTGTTCCGGATATTTGGAATATTTCTCCCGGGTCTGCTCCTATATTGCTGTCGGTACTGGATGCTACTACCTGATAATTGCCCTGATTTTCTATAACCAGATAAATATTAAGGTCTGAAGTGGCACCAGCCGAACCATTGCCAGTGCTGAAATAAGGATCATCCCATTCCAGCGTCATTGTCATCCCATTAATAATCTGAATGGGTAGCAGATAAACCGGACTTCCGGTTGTTCCGAAATTATGAGCAGTTTCTGAGCTATTGGTGAACGGTTGAAAACTGGATGCCTGATACGGAGCTTCATAAGAACCATTACTGGAGTTTCCGGCCGATGAATAATAAGATACGCCATAATTGGCCGTCACCTCATCTACAGCCTGAGCAATCATGCCGTCCTGAAAAAATGGTTCGAGCAGGTAAGTAATATCATCTACAATAATTTTACAACCGGCCGCGGCTAATGCTCTGATACCATTGGCAAAATCAGCCTCACCATTAAAGGCAGAATAATAATAGATTTGTGCGCCCGGTGCTACATCATGAATGATTTCTATCATGGCTCTGCCCTCATCGGCACCACCGCTTAATGATTCACTCAAGACCGTTACAGGGGTGGTAAACCCATTCGGATTACCCGGCCCTGGTAATTCTCCGGCACTGACACCGGCCGAAGCGCCATTCAGGAGATTATAACTATCAGAAAGAACGCCTATTTTTATATTATTTCCATTCAGCCCAGTCATTTTTCGGGCAATATCTGAGCGCTGCGCAGAGTCTCCCTGTGTCATGATAGGTCCAGAATTATTGAGAGGCTTTATTACAGGCTGAATCCACGAGATATTTTTTGAATTGGCAGCCAGGCTATTAATCTTATCTACTTCTACCCAGCAGGTCACCCGTTTTTTCGAGGCTCCTATCATTTCAATAGCGCCATTGCTCAATTCTTTTTGCAAGGCAGCTACATCGGCTTTGGCTACCACATCAACCAGTATTTTCTCATTCTTTTCTTTAAAAACAAATAGGTTATAATTGCTTACATTTTCTTTGTCCATCAACTGGTTATTAGCTGCGGCAGTAGCCACCTGCGCGAGCCCTAATTTGAGTTTTGTTTGCCCCTGAGGAGGTGTAAAATTAATTTGCTGCGCTTGTAGAGTAAAAGTAAAAAGGATTAAAACAAGTGCATGAAATAGTAGAGATTTTTTCATAATTACAGACAAATTAATAGGAAAATAAGAAGACAAAATTGGAGATTTAATATTAAGAAAACAATAGAAGGCATTTACGAATTGATTAGACGGCAAAACAATAGGCATACACTGATTTTCTGTAACCTATCACTGCCTTCAGCCAAAAAGGTAGTCACCGTAGCGTCTACCTTTTTCGGCCCCGTTTGAGTGCTCGTAATTCTGATTTTCTGAAAATTATTTCTGTCTTCATTCAAACAGGTTACCACCATAATGGTCACCTGTTTTGATTTTCTTTTTCTCTGGAGACACCTGGTCTTGGCCATTTCAATACTTGTTATGCGGATAGTTGTCCTATAAATTTCCGACTTAAGATTCTGTTTTTAAAGTTTTTGAGTAGTTTTCTGCTAAAATCATACTGTTGGGGTAGTAGATTTATCATTATCTCATAGAGACGATTGATTCGCCGCGCGATGCATGGTATCTTCCCGGGCCGATAAACAGAGAAAAACGTCATTTGTAATATTAATTGTTCCCTGAAATAAAATTGCATTAATTCCATAGGCCCTTGAATCTTAATCAGTTTTAACAAATTGTACTTTTTTTAGTTTAATAAGTTATCATGTTCCTTATTTATCTAACAGAATAATTTTTATGTTACGTGCAGACTTTAGTCTGCACTTGAAAGATGAAATTTCCCGCGCGGCGGCCACTTTGTTATTTTAGACGGCGAATTTTATTCGCTGTTACTTTTAAAAATATCCTATCTATGAAAACAATTGCTTTGATTAATAATGTTTTATGGGTGCTTGCCCTGATTCCGGTAGTGATGATGGCCATGATGTCGCCGATGATGTTTGATGCCCCTGGCTCAGAAAAAAATACCTTGCTTTGGGTAATTTTATGGGCAACCTTCCTATTACCAGTTCTGATTCTGGTTACGCAGGTATTCGCCTGGATCAAATTTTTTGCAGGTAATTATCCTTTATCATTAAAAATAGGATTGATACCGTTGATTGACGTAGTTTTTATATTTATCTGTTTTGTTTCTATGAGCAATAAATAGGATATCAGCTCAATACCTCACGTAGCACCTGTAAGGATTTCACCTCACCAAAATCTTCTACGTGGAGTTGGTAAAACAGAATAATAAACTCTAATAAATGATTTCTGGCACCTCTGCTCATAGGTATAGGTGTCTGATAATCTGCCGCAATCAGATTATTCATTAAAGTTTTATAATCTGAATCAAACGGAATCACAATATTGGCTTCCCTGAATTGAGTAAGAATCTCGTTGGCATCATTCGGCGAAAAGCCCAGAAAGAAACTATATTTCAGTAGAAAAATCAGATGGAAATTCTCAAAATGTTGCTCGGTTTCATCGAGAAAGATTAGAGAATGATAAAGAAACTCAAACAAAACAGGGTTTTCATTACTTTCTTTCAGGGTTTTGTTCAGCACTTCATCTAAGAACATCGCAATGCTCGACTTATAGACATCATAAGGAAGAGTCTTGAACGGATAGGCCGATTTGATTTCAGAGATACGATGAATCTCCTTTTTATCATCATGATACAAAACCAGATCTAAAAGCGTAAACGGCTGAAAAAGTGCGATTCTGTTTTTCCCCTTACTGCTCCTTACGCCATTTTCTATATACGATTGTATCCCAAACTTTTCGGTATAAATTTTGGCGATAATAGACGTTTCGCGGTAACGAATATAATTAATGACTATTCCCCGGGTTTTGTGAAGCATGATAAAGCAGGAAAATAAATAAAAGCAGCCATAAGGCATCAATAAAATGCCAGTAAATGCTAATCAGCCTCAATTTTAGCTGATTAGGTGGATTAACACTGTATACATAAGACTCTACATATTCCATCCGCTTGAAAGCATCATTATTGGCTATGCCTAATGCAATAATACCTCCTAAGGCATGAACCAGGTGCAGACCCGACAGGATATAAATAAACATTCCTCCGGTATTATTACTCATCGTAATGCCTCTTAGAATCATCTGGCGCCAGCCCCAGGCCTGTAAAATCATAAAGGCAATGCCAAAAATGAGTGTCAGGCTGATATTGAGGCGATAACTGCGGAATCGCTCTTCTTTGAAAGCCTTATTAGCCCATTGCAAGGTTGAGCTACTCGTCAGAATCACAAAAGTACTTGCCCAGAAAACACCGGGAATTTTCAACCTGATCTGCTGGTTATTGAACTCTTTGGTAACAAATACAAGAACAATGAAAAAAAACAGCAAACTACTCCCCAGAATACCCAGATAGAGCATGAACGAAAGAGGCTCACGGCGTTTTGTTAATTGATTCAACATTCTCTTTGGTAATTCTTGTATCATTTTAAATGACCCTGCCAAAGGGCAAAGTCCGGAAATTGTGCTTTTAAGTCTTTTGCTGTCTCAAAAATACCATAGACCGTTGAGCCTGAGCCTGTCATAGAAGCATACATAGCCCCGTGATCATATAGCCCCTTTTTAGTGGCTGCAATAACCGGATATTTCGATAACAAATTTTCTTCAAAATCGTTTTTGACAATCCCGTTCCATTTATTTAACGGTAAACTTAATGCTTCTTTGAGCGGAATTTTCGCTTTTTGAGGCTTTACTCCGCCATAAGCCTCAGCCGTTGAGATATGAATGGCAGGATTTACCAGTACGATAAATTTACCCTTTAAATTTAACGAAAATTCTTCAAATTCGTCTCCTTTATTAAAACAAAATACAGGACGGTTTTCAATAAAAAAAGCACAGTCTGAACCTAATTGACGCGCATAATGCTGTAATTCGGCTATGCTTAAATCTAGCTCAAAAATCTCATTCAGTATTTTCAACGCAAATGCGCCATCGGCCGAACCTCCACCCAGGCCTGCACCCATCGGAATGACCTTATGTAAATGAAAATGCGCGGCTTTATCTGCCATTTCAGGCCGACTATTGCGTAATAGATGATAAGCTTTGATACATAAATTATTGCTTTCATCGCCCGGAATCGGCAAGCCGGAACTCTGAAATTGAAAGGATTGAGCTGGGACAATCTCTAAGGCATCACGCCAGTCGACGGGATAAAAAACTGACTCAATGTTGTGGAATCCATCAGGGCGTTTTTCTATGATATTCAGCCCGATATTTATTTTGGCGTTTGGGAAACTAAGCATCTGTTCTCATAATAAAAACCAAAGGTAGCAACCGAGATTAAAATTACAGCAAGCTATTTTTTGTTTTTAGAAAAGTGTATATATTTCTCAAAAATTTACCCTTTAACTAAAGCTATAAAATGAAAACTACCAGACTACTCGCCATTCTGCTGGCCACTACTTTTTTATTATCAAACTGCGGAGGTAAAAAAGAGGAAGAAGAAAAAGAAGAACCTAAAACCGCCGCCGAAGCTCTGCAAAACGTAACAGATGAAGCCGAAAAAATGGCTAAAGACGGCCCTAAAGAGGCAGTAGATGCTAAACTACTTAAGGAATTATTACCAGCCGATGCCGATGGATTGCCCCGAAAAGAAGCCTCAAGCGAGAAAACTGGCGCGATGGGTTTTCAGGTTTCTACTGCTACTGCCCAATATCGTGAGGGTGACAGTTCTATCGAAGTAAGTATTGTAGATGTAGCAGGCACAGGAGCCATTATGGGTATGGCAGCCTGGGCAATGGTTGATGTAGACAAAGAAACTGATACGGGTTACGAAAAAACTACTACTTATAAAGGTCATAAATCATTCGAAAAATATGATAAAGAAAGCAAAGACGGTGAGATAGCCGTATTGCTGGCCAACCGCTTTGTGGTAAGTGTAAAAGGCAACGATGTTGCTATGGATAAAATCAAAGCTACGCTCGATGATATTGATTTAGGCAAACTGGCTGATATGAAATAATTATTATCTCTTTATACTTAGCAGGTTAGCTATCGGAATATAGCTGACTGAAAAATTATTCCTTATTCTTAAGAACTTCTCACAGAATTCTGAGGTTTACTATTTACCTTAGTTTGAAATTTAGTTTTGTTGAATGTCGTCTCATCATATCGTAAGAGAAAAACAAGAACCTGCATTGATTATCGCCAATGGCGAGGCATGTAGTTTTGAGTTATTGGGACAGTTGCTGGAGTGGAGTCCTTTCGTCGTAGTCTTAGATCAGGCTATTCATCGGGTAATCGAATTGGGTATTAAGGTTGATGTACTTTTAGGCGACTTTGATGTTAACATTGACTTAACAGAAATCGAGAAAAGTCAATATCCTATTGAGATTATTCATACGCCTGACCAGGAGAAAACAGACCTGGAAAAAGCCTTTGATATGTTGATAAGTAGGGGTTTCCCTGCTGCCAACGTAGTTTGGGCTACAGGTCGCAGAGCCGACCACTCTATCACTAATATGACTAACATTGTCCGTTACAAAAGTA
This sequence comes from Emticicia fontis, assembly GCF_054779675.1. Classification (NCBI taxonomy): domain Bacteria; kingdom Pseudomonadati; phylum Bacteroidota; class Cytophagia; order Cytophagales; family Leadbetterellaceae; genus Emticicia; species Emticicia fontis. The sequence goes on along the minus strand of NZ_BAAGXU010000001.1, from coordinate 60,945 downwards.
AACTTCAGATCGTCGTAATAGACGATTACTCTATAATTTACCCCTTACTACCTACCCCGAACATCTTTGAGAAGTGGTTTACCAAAGGTTCACCCATCTCATTAATACCAATAGGAACTGTTACAGGTATACGAACCGAAAACTTACTGTATAGGCTTGATAATGAATCACTTATACTTGGTTATCGGGCAGGAAACAGCAATGAGGCCGCTGACGACGGAATTGTCAGGATTTCTTATGAAACCGGCGACCTTTTGTTGATGGAATGTCATGATTAAAGGAGGAATTTTCAATGTGGATAACTTTTTCAGAAATAATTTTTTTTTCTGAAAATTAAATATTTACATTTGTTAATATATTTTCCTTCCTAACCACTACGTAAGTTTTTACTAGAAAAGCAAATAGAAAGTGTGCATAACTTTTGTGGATAACTTTTTAGTTTGATTTTTTCTACCTTCGCATATACTAACTGGCTGATTATTAGGTCTTAACATTTTCTTAATATTAGACTTTTTTACTGTTGCTAAAATGGTATAGAAGTGCGGTTTTTTCAAGCCTTTAGAATTTGTTAATTTTACATACTTGTTCTGAATATGAGTGTATTTCAGACTTGTGTAAAAGATAAAAAGTTAATAGCTATGACTGCTCATAACCCAAAAAATTTAAACCCAAAAAGTGACTGGCGGTCACCATACCTATAAATGATTATGTTGCTGTATTTTGAACATTTGTCCCGACCATACGTGCGTGGTCATAAAAATATTTTTTCGAATCCAAACCCCTTACTGACTGCCTTATGTATGTAATTAAACGAGACGGACGCCGCGAGTCGGTGAAGTTCGACAAAATTACTGCTCGTATCGAGCGTTTATGCTATGGCCTTGAGCCGGCATTTGTCCAACCCGTTGAAGTAGCCATGAAAGTTGTAGCAGGAATTTATGATGGAGTGAGTACTTCGGAATTAGATAATCTTGCTGCGGAGACCGCCGCTTCGATGACGACAAAGCACCCCGACTATGCTATTTTAGCTGCTCGGATTGCGATTTCAAACCTTCACAAAAACACTTTGAAGTCTTTTTCAGGGACAATGAAAATGCTGTATCAGTATGTTGACCCAAAGACTAATCAAAATGCCTCATTAATCGCTAAAGAAACCTGGAAGGTAATTCAGAAACACGCAGCAACGCTTGATTCTGCCATTATTTATGACAGAGACTTTGGCTACGATTATTTTGGGTACAAAACCCTTGAAAAATCGTATTTATTGAAACTAAACGGCAAAATTGTTGAACGCCCGCAACACATGCTTATGCGTGTATCAGTAGGTATTCATGGCGATGATATTGACCGTGTACTAGAAACTTACGAATTACTATCAGAACGCTGGTTTACACATGCTACGCCTACATTATTTAATGCAGGTACTCCTAAACCACAACTTTCGTCGTGCTTCTTATTGACGATGAAAGAAGATAGCATTACAGGTATTTATGATACCCTACGCCAAACTGCCCAGATTTCACAATCTGCTGGTGGTATAGGTCTGGCAATACATAATATCCGTGCAACAGGTTCTTATATTAAAGGTACTAATGGTACTTCTAATGGTATCGTGCCGATGCTTCGTGTTTTCAATGATACTGCCCGTTATGTTGACCAAGGCGGTGGAAAACGCAAAGGCTCATTTGCTATCTACATTGAACCATGGCATGCCGACATTTTTGACTTTTTAGAATTAAAGAAAAATCACGGAAAGGAAGAACTACGTGCTCGCGATTTGTTCTATGCTCTCTGGATTTCTGACTTATTCATGAAGCGTGTGGAAGCCAACGACACCTGGTCGTTGTTCTGCCCTAGCGAAGCTCCGGGTCTGTCAGAATGTTACGGAGAAGAATTTGAAAGATTATATCAAAAATACGAGCTTGAAGGTAAAGCCCGTAAAACCATTAAAGCTCAGGATCTTTGGTTTGCCATCATGGAGTCGCAGGTAGAAACAGGTACACCTTACATGCTCTACAAAGACGCGGCTAACCAGAAGTCAAATCAAAAGAACTTAGGTACAATCAAATCTTCAAACTTGTGTACTGAGATTATTGAGTACACAGCACCAGATGAAGTAGCTGTTTGTAACCTGGCATCAATTGCATTACCAAAATATATTGTAAAAGATGCAAAATCGGGCTTTTTGAAATTTGATCACCAGAAATTGTATGAAGTTACGAAGGTTATCACCCGTAACTTAAATAAAGTAATTGATGTCAATTACTATCCTGTTCCGGAAGCAGAAAAAAGCAATCTTCGTCACCGTCCAATCGGTTTAGGTGTACAAGGATTAGCCGACGCGTTGATTGTTTTAAGAATGCCTTTTGAATCTGACGAAGCCCGTCGATTAAACAAAGAGATTTTTGAGACTATCTACTACGCAGCCATGGAAGCATCGATGGAAATGGCAGTGAAAGAGGGACCTTATGCTACATGGGAGGGTTCTCCAATTTCGCAGGGTATCTTCCAGTTCGACATGTGGGGTGTTTCACCTGATTCAGGTCGTTGGAACTGGGAAGAACTTCGTGAGAAAGTGAAGCAGAATGGTGTGCGTAACTCGCTTTTAGTGGCCCCGATGCCAACCGCATCAACCAGCCAGATATTAGGCAACAACGAATGTTTCGAACCATATACTTCAAACATCTATACCCGTCGGGTTTTATCGGGTGAGTTTGTAGTAGTAAACAAACATTTGTTGAAAGACTTGGTAAAAATTGGTCTCTGGAACGATACCATGAAAAACAAGTTGATTGCTGCCAATGGCTCGGTACAGGCTATCGTTGAAATCCCGCAGAATTTGAAAGACATTTACAAAACTGCCTGGGAAATCAAGCAAAAAACTATTATTGATATGGCTGCTGACCGTGGCGCTTACATCTGCCAAAGTCAGTCTCTGAATATCTTCATGGAAAACGCTAATTTCGGTAAACTTACTTCTATGCACTTCTACGCATGGAAAGCAGGTTTGAAAACCGGTATGTATTATCTACGCACAAAAGCCGCTACTGATGCTGTGAAATTCACGGTAGACAGACAAGCGATTGCAGAGGTAGTCCCAGCCGTTACAACCGTAGAGGAAAAACCATTGGATTATGCTAAATATGCCGAAGAACAAACGGCTAAAGCAACAGCCGCAGCAACTTTTAATAGTGATGACGAGTATCAATACGCCGCTATGCAATGCTCACTCGACGACCCTGAGGGTTGCGAGATGTGTGGCTCATAGGGATTCCGACTTTCTTTCTTTCTTAATCTTACCGAAAAAACCACCCCAAAAGGGTGGTTTTTGCTATTTATAATACCTCTCTCGAAACCCCTCCTTCAAAGCCTTATACTCCGCATGATCTTTAGCCTTAAACCAAAGTTCTTTAAATACCTGCGCCGCCTGGGCCTTTTCATTGGTCAAAGCATCAGCTTCTTGTGGCAAAATCTCATTTTCTTTAAATTGACTCCCACTCGAATACGGATATTCAACTGCTTCTTCTCTTGGCTTATCTTGTGCATATTTTTGACCGCTGGCATGGTTAGCATAGCGGCGGGCACGAGTAAAACCCATTTGCAGATATTTACGAGCCATATCTGCCCCTACAAAATCTTTTGCTTTCAGATATTTTTCAAACAATTCATAAATGGCTTTGCTTGATTCTTTGGCCACTTCCACTGTTTTAAACCGCCATAAGGGAAGTATTTCTGATTTATAGGGTTCTACCAACAAGACACCTTGTTCTCCCACACCAATACGATACAACTCAGGGTTTTTCCTGAAATCAGTCTTTTTAAAATCTAAGTTGTAGTTGAATTTATTCATAGGTAATTACTTTCTAATAATTCTGTACTATTATTGTATAACCTGCATTTGCTTATGGATGTTTTTTATTAAATTGGAGCCCATTACGTATATATTAACCACTGCTGTTGACTGACAGTTTTAAACCGCTGAACACGCCCGATGAAATTCCTGAAAGTATTCCTTCTTGCTTGTATTGCTTTCTCTGCATTCTCACAAAAAAACTATGTCAAGGGCTATATCATCTTAAAAAATCAAACAGATACACTCAAGGGTTTGATTGACGACCAGGATTGGACTGTCAACCCAACCAGTATAAATTTTATGGATTTTAATAATCGTGAGCAATCTTATAGCATTAATAAATTAAGTTCGTTTGGAGTAACAGATAAAGAAAGTTATTTAATTGGGAAAACAGATTTAGATATTACCCCTTTTGAAACAAACAAATTAATAAAAGACCGCAATCAGATAATTGCTAAAGATACTTTACAGGCGTTTTTGGTCTTGTTGAAAGCAGACTATAGCCTGCTTTATCTAAAAGATGCTACAGATAAAGAGCATTTCTTTTATAAAGATGGTCAAAAGATAATTGAACTAACCAACCATAAGTTTTTGCAGCAACGAGGAGATAAATTATTTGAGTTTAATAATAAATTATATCAGAAGCAGTTAGAGATGCTCTTTAATCTATGTGGTAAAAAAATATCTACCAATAATCTGACGTATGAGATTCTGCCATTAACTGATAAATTTATTGAATTTAGCGAGTGTATCGGCTGTACTTATACCTGTTATGTGAAGAAAAGGGAAGATAAAAGTGTTTTTACGTTGGGTGTGTTGGCAGGGGCTGGCACAGATAGAAATTTTTTCTCGCATAAAGATTATTTTGATTATAGTTATTTTGAAACAAAGACAATTGTACCTAATATGCTGTTTGGTATAAGTGCATCTTTTTCGCCCAAAAGAAATCTGAATCGGAATATTCTTGGATTTGAGGTTTTCTTCAATAAAGAAAATGTGAGGGATAAGGCAACTAACTTTTCAAAGAGTATTAATTATCTGAATTTTGTCCCACTTTATAGACGCCAATTTGTTAATCAAAAAGCAATCAAACCCTTTGTAGGAGCTGGTCTTATTGTTAAGCATTTAATTTCTTATCCTGATAAAGAAATCTTTACAGGCGACCGGTTGAATTTATATGTAATGACTGAAGGAGGTATTAGATGGAATAATCTGCTTTTCTCTGTGCGTATTAAAGTGAAACCTAAAGCGAATATTGAAGATACATCCGTTCTGTATAAAAATGTAGCAGAGGTAGTAGATGTTATAAGATATCAGAGAATTAATTTCCAGTTCAGTCTGACCTATTTGCTTTTTAATACTGTCTGAAAGACAAAATAGAGATAGTTTATTTACCTCAACCCAAAATCATAGCGCTCGTGCACAATTCGTTTTAGCATACCTAATTGCCCGCAATGCCACATCGTGTGCTTGATATTCCAGTCTATGGCTTCAAATTTAGTTTTAGCAATGGGGTGAGGCATAGGGGTTGGTACTAAAGGTTGTTCGAGGTTGATGGGGTTTAAAGATTGTATGATACTGATTGATTTCTGCGCCATCAGTTTCAAGTGCTTTTTCAAATCTTCCGGTTTCGTTTTGCCCACAGACAGGTGCGAAGCGGTATTATGAAATAACTGAGAATACTCTTTGATAGGTATCTGTTGCAATATATCCACCTGATGCCCGACCGTAACCATAATTGTATGGTAATAATAACTGATAACCAGATGCCCCACTTGCCATGTTATGCTTGATTCAATCACTTCCGGAATAGTATCCCATTGTTCATCCGGAATAGTCTCAATAAGCTTATCAGCCCACGCATAGGCACTTTCGGTTTGTCTGGTCAATAATTCAATCTGATTCATTGGTAGTAGGTTTATGGTTTCTTCTGCAAACCTATCAAATCATTTCAGCATATTCGTTGACCTAGGTCAATAAAGCAGTATTGCTGATTTTCTTTCTGATTCGGCTAATGGTCTCAGGTTTTACATGCAGATACGAAGCCAGCATATATTGAGGAATTCGTTGCGCAAGATCTGGCCTTTGTACAATCATTTTTTCGTACCGTTCCTGCGCCGATTCAAGCAATAAAGACTGGATTCGGTCATGTGCCCGCAGGAATAATTTCTCATTCATCATCCGGCTCATTTTCTCAATAAATGGGTATTGATTACCTAATTTCTCTAAGCTTTGTCGAGTAATGACATGAACAACAGAAGGCTCTAATGCCCGGATTTCTTTCTGAGAAGGCAATTGGGTAAGGAAACTATAGTAATTCGTAATAAAGCCGTTTTCGAAGCCAAATTCATCAATTATCTCTTCGCCATCTTTATTATAAACACAGAGCATCAAGCCTTTTTCTATCAAACCTACCACATGGCAAACCTCTCCCTCAGCAATAAAGACTTCATTTTTCTTCAGTTCTCCTCTCCTGAACTCAGCTAGAAAAATACCAGCTTCTGTTTCGCTTATTTCAAATAATGATTGGAGTTCTTGCTTGATTTTTTCCACAAAAAGGATTTATATAAATCAAACCTAGAAAATCTATCCAGAATATGCAAAAATATGATATATGATTATAGCCGCAGAGTAAACTTTTTAATCTTTAACAGTACCAGTAGCGCATTGAAAAAGCGCCTGCCCCAATCCACCCCAGATAGTGCCCCAGAATGATTTGGTGGGTTCACGCTCAAGATTGATATTCCCCGTTACAAGTTTCCCGTTCTTGCGTGGGTTGGAATCTTTCAATATCAGATTATTGACGATAAAAGTAGGGAGCGCTTTCCGTTTGAATATGCCGAATAATCGTTTTCTGGGTTCTCCTTTTTTCTCTTCTAATTCATTGTTTTGTACTTTCAGAAGAGTCGCTTTCAGGTTCTCATAATAGAATGTACCCGTGCCTGTTACCCGATAATCATCCCCCTTTAGCTTAAAAACATATTTATTCACCTGAAGCGATTGGATACTTACCTTGGCCAGTGCAATCGTAATCTTATTGATTGAAGTACCTTCAAAATAACCTAATTGACCTTCAACAGTAAAATCCCCTTTGGGCGAAGGCGTATTAAAAGCAAAATGCACATCCAGACTACCCTTATTCATAAAATAGGTATGAAAGTGAGCCGTACAAATCGGATTTTTCAGTAGGGGCAGACTATCATTCGTAGCATTAAGTATTTTACCGTTTATCCGGTCAAAACTAATATAACCTGTTAGCTTAGCTTCCGGGTCAAATTCAGAATAAGTGACTTTTACATTGCTTATCTGAACAGTATCAATATTGAGTTTTATATCAAGTTTTTTCAACATCTGATGAGGGTACTCGCCAACTTTATTACGTTTTTTTCTTGGGTATCGCTTATCATTAAATACTCTTACATACCCTCCATTGATACGCATATTAGGTGCATACAACTTATTGTCGGGGAAAAGCATTTCAGGCTTAATATCTTTGATGATAATATTCTGAAATAATACCTCCGTCCGGTCACGGCCACCCGATATCTTGCCAAAAGTCATATTATCGGCTCTCGGTTTCAGATGGTATTCATCTACCTTTAGTTGTCGGTTTCTTAGAGAAAAAACCACATTCCGGAAAAGATTATCATTCAGCTGACTCTTATCGGGCAGAGTAATATCTTTAATCATGAATGTGTAATCGTCGGCATAATAGATTTTCTGTTTCGATTTATCAGAGAGAGAATCAAGTAATATATTGGTGATTTCGACAGATATATTCTTGATGACATTTTTCTTGGGGGTTTTAAACTCCTGATTTTCATAGGTAAAATCGACATCGTTTAGTAAAACTCTGTCAATTGCCAATGATTTGACAAATTTTGAAATAAGCTGATAAGGAGTTTTTCTTTCAACCGAATCTACTGCCTTATTATAAGGCTGACTTTTATGGAAGACTGTAATGGTAGGCTTATAGATGTCGACTGTCCCCATATCCAGAATCTTGGTAAAAATGACGGATAAAGGATATACTCCAGTAAATTTTACCGTTGGAACATGAATTTTTAGTAAATCATCAGGAGCTTTCTGGATAGCATGGAGACGCTGATAGATGAGCGTATCAGCCACGAAATCTACATCAGAAATAACGATATTGCCTAAAGTAGGATTATAGGTAATATCTGAAAAAGAAATATGATATAGGCGATTGGTGGCTTTAAGCACACCTTTTTCGATACGGCTGGTTACAATGGGTTTTAGAAAGAAGAAACCAACGATGGTCAGAATAATCAACAAGATTAAAATGCTACTTACGATTCCAATTGTAATTTTCTGCCATCGATGTCTGATTTTCATAGTGGTTGTGAAATTTTATAGAAATGAGCCAGAAAGAATGCTCTGTCTGGCTCATCGGTTTCCTAGTCTTGTGAAAGTACCAAAGCACTATAGGGGCCTATAGATATTTCGCCCGTCATAGTTTCATTATCTGTTGTTGAATCAACTTCCATACATTCGGTATGCGTAAAATCTGATTCATATGATTTAGAATCTCCATTAAAACGCACCAGCCATTTACCCTCAGACGGAAATCTGATAGGGTAATTGAGAATAGTCTCATGCGAGAAATTTATGATTACAACAGTCGTATCGCGGCTACCACCTTCATGCCATCTTTGGAAAGCGATCAGTTTTTTATCGTGGTCTAAAGCCAGCAATTCTGTATGTTGCCCCATCAATCCAGCCGAAACACCTCTCAGATTTCTTCTGAGGTGAATCATGTCTTTGTACATATTAGAGATACCCGACAGGGTTTTCAAACGTCCCCAGTCTAAAGGGTCGGTATCCTGAAACCAACTATCTTCCTGAATGGTCTGCCCCTGGAAAATCATCGGGATTCCAGGTGAAGTTAGCGCCATAATAGCCCCTAGCGTAGCTTTTTTGCGGGCATACCAACCTGTGGCATTTCCTGGCTCTATTTCCTCAGCTACTCTTGCCTTGCCATTCGCTACTTCATCATGCGATTCGGTGAAAACCACACGACGCATAGCATCATCACTATATCGTTTAAATAAAGCTGTACAAACCAGATTCATATCTACATATTCATCAGAAGCCTGTGTCAATACATTACGAAGCGGATGAACAAAGTCGGCATCCCATTGTGAGCCATAACCTAAACCACCTATTTGCACGGGGTCAGTAATAAAATTATGCCCGTGCATATCTTCTGCCACTACTAAAGCATTCGGGAATCGCTCTTTGATTTCACTATTAATCCAGCGAATCATATTTAGCCCTTCCTGTAAATCATTGGCTGGGCTATCATCGGCATGTACGTTTCTGATATACGGTACCATGTCCATACGCAAACCATCAACCTTATAATCTTCCAGCCACATCATGGCATTATCTTTAATGTATCGGCCTACTTCCGGGCGTCCATAATCCGGACGGGTATCTCCCCAGGGAGTTGTTGAGCGCCAGTCGTTATAGAAATAGATACCGCCTTTGCCGTTTTCGCTCCAGCCGTCAAATTGCCACAAATCAAGATCTGAAGGCCCGAAATGGTTATAAACAACATCTAGTATAACAGCTATGCCTAATTTATGAGCCTCTTTGATGAAATCCTTAAACGCTCTTGGCCCACCGTATTCGGTCTCAATTGCATACGGGTGCGCAGGATTATAACCCCATGAAAGCGCTCCGGCAAACTCGAAAGGAGGCATGATTTCAACGGCGTTAATACCAAGGCTTTTGAGATAAGGTAATTTTTTCATGGCATCATGAAATGTACCTACCTTATCTGGTTTAGAACGATTAAAAGTACCTATATGCAATTCATATATCACCAGTTCGTTCCACGAAGGCATCTGAAAAGTAATATTTTCCCAGTCATAGGCTTTAGGATTATATACAATTGAATTGCCGACAGAATTGGTTACTTGTCGGGCATATGGGTCATTTTTATAAAGATTCAATTCACCATTTTTAATAAAAAACTTATATTGGTCGCCTTCTTTCGCATTCTCAATATTTACACCCCAACAACCACCCTCGCTGGCAATCAATGGATTTGCACCCTCGTTCCAGTCATTAAAGTCACCCACTACTGATACATAGTCTGCGTGTGGTGCCCATACTCTAAAAAAAACGCCGTGTTGGTGGGGAGTGGCTCCCATACAATTGATGTAAATTTCAGTTTGATTTTCTACATTTCGCATATTCTAGCAGATGTTTGTGTGTATCTATTTATTAAAAATCTATGCCATCACAGATTATCTGTTCTTGGGAAAAAAAGTCTACATCAATCCGTCAGATAGTTGCTTATCTTTAAGAATTCTTTAATTTTGAATGCAGAAATATTCCCCACTTTTGCGGTGAGGTATAAATAACTACTAACTAAACGTGATTAAAAAAGACGCCTGCTTTTCTGTTGATTTTTTTCAATTCATCTCCTCTTTTCAAACATTCAGAAAGGGGCAGATTTTCTTATTGAGCGGGCTTTTTTTTCTAACGTATCAATCGCTTGCCCAAACCCGGCCAAGGCCCGAAATCAATCTGGATGAGTTGATACAAAGGATTTTCCCGTTGCAGCAAGAGAATATCAATTATGAAGACCTATACGAAAACCTCTATCAATTGTATCAGAATCCAATCGACTTAAATTCAGCTACTTACGAAGAACTTTCTTCTTTATACGTTTTGTCAGTTTCACAAATAAAAAACCTGCTGGCACATCGGCAGCAATACGGAGATTTGCTGAGTATTTATGAGCTTCAAGCCGTATCGGGCTTTGATTTGGCTACCATTCAGCAATTATTACCTTTTGTCGAAGTCAGGCAGAAGTTCAGCGCCAAAGCTTTATCTAATAGTATAACTAATGCAAGCGACCATTACCTGGTTCTGAGAAGTAGTCAGACTTTAGAAAAAAGCAAAGGCTATATAGAGAACAAATATCTCGGCTCACCGCAGCAATTATATGCCCGTTACCGGCTGAGCAGCCCGCGCGATTTTCAGATAGGCTTAGTAGCTGAAAAAGATGCAGGTGAGAAAAATTACCTCGATTTCTATAGTTTTCACCTGCAATTAAAGAACAAAGGCAACTTGAAAAACCTGGTTTTGGGAGATTATCAGGTGCAATTCGGACAAGGACTAATTTTAGGGGCAGGCTTCTTTTTAGGAAAAGGTAGCGAAGCTGTTACGACCATCCGGCGGAGCAATATGGGCATCCGACCTTATGGCTCTTTATTAGAAGGGGGGAATTTCAGAGGTGCTGCCGCTACGTATCAATTGAAGAAAATTGACCTGACTGCCTTCTACTCTTATACCAAAAGAGACGCCAGTATTGATGAAACAGATGGCGAAAGAGAAGAGTATTTCAGTTCTATTCTGACTTCTGGTTACCACCGGACTGAAACAGAATTAGCCCGAAAGAATCAACTGACAGAGCAGAATATAGGCGCGAATGCGACTTTTAGATTTTCAAATGGATACATAGGAGCTACTTTGCTACATACCCAATTCGATGCTATTCTGATGCGCAGACCCAGATTATATAATAAGTTTGAATTTACAGGAAAAGAGAATACACTAGCAGGTGCCAATTTTAGTTATACCTGGCAGAACTTTAATTTTTTTGGCGAAGCTGCCCGAAGTGGTAGTGGTGGGCTTGGGCTCACCGGTGGTTGGGTTGCTGCCCTGAACAAACAAATAGAATGGGCGATGCATTTGAGGCATTATGATAAAAATTTCCATAGTTTTTATGGCAATGCGCTGGCAGAAGGAAGCCGGAATATCAATGAGCAGGGGATTTACTGGGGTTTAAAATATTCACCAAAGAAGAATCTTAATTTCAGTGGATTTTATGATAGATTCAGTTTCCCCTGGTTGAAGTATCTGGTTGATGCTCCTTCTCGCGGATACGATTATTTATTAAGAGCGTCGTATCAAATCAATAAGAAAGCACTCTTATATGCCCAATACCATGCCGAACATAAAGGTAAAAATCTACCATACAATACTACTCCGGCTGATGTGGTGGTGAGTACCATTCGGGAGAATATGCTGGCTAATTTTGATTATACAATCAGCCGCAATTTTAAATGGCAAAGTAGGGTACAGGTCAATACTTTTCAGTATGAAGGAAGAGCCAAATCGACAGGCTATGCGCTTATGCAGGATGTAGAGGGCTCTATCAAAAGATTATATCTGAAAGGCAGAGTAGCCTATTTTTCTACCGATGACTACGACTCACGGGTTTATGCTTTTGAAAATACAGTACTATATGCCGTTTCTTTCCCTGCGTATTATGGCAAAGGAACAAGAATATACCTGATTGGCAGATACGTACTTAACCAACATCTGGATTTATGGCTACGCTATGCCCGCACCCAACTGAAAAATAAAGATACTATGGGAAGCGGAAATGATTTGATTGAAGGCAATCATAAATCAGATATGAGTTTGCAGGTGAGGTATAGGTTTTGAGTAATGAAAGAGCAAAACGTATAAGGGTAGAATAAAGTATAAAAATCTTACTCAATAAAATAAATATTGATAGATGCTTATACGTTTTGAAGATAACTGACTGACCTAAAGTATTCTTAAAGTGACTAATATAAAAACCATTCCGTATGAAAAATCTAATCCTATTATTAATTGTAGGTGTTTGCTGTTGCACACGCCCTCGGGTAATAGATGTCGCACTCTTCAGAATTATTGAAAATAATAAAGTTGGTTTTATTGACTCGACCGGAAAAGTAATTATCAAACCACAATTCCTAAATGCCGATAATTTTTCGGAGGGGCTTGCAGCAGCTCGTATCAATGGCACTTATGGATATATTGATGAGACGGGTGCATTCGCTATTGAAGCCAAATATGATTATGCTACCCCATTTCAGGAAGGACTAGCTATTGTTTATCTTGATGGTCAGCCTTTTTATATAGATAAGGAAGGAAAGAAACCGTTTGATGTTCATTACCCAAGAATACGACCTTTTAAATACGGAAGAGCACAGGTTGGTACCTATGCGGGTAAAACCGGATTCATAAATCAGGAAGGGAAGTTGGTAATAGATACTGTTTTTAAGAGAATCAACTCCTTTATAGAAGGTTTAGCTGTAGTACGAGGACTTAATCATCAAGAATATGAAGATGAAGAAAAAGGCCTTAAAAAAAACTTTGAAGTAGGGGTGATTGATACATTAGGAAGGTTTATTATTCCTTATGGAAAATATAAAGATATAAAAGATTTAGTAAATGGGTATTTTAAGATAGACATTCCCGAAGAACCCTGGGACACACTTGAAGGGTTTACATTACAAACAGGTTTTGTTGATAAGAAAGGAAAATTAATTATAGCAAGAGATTATCGTAATAGTTCACAGATAGATGGAGATGTAAATTCCGGGCTTGTTGCCATAAATATTAATAAGCCTTGGTTGTCTGAAGACAAAAGATTTACCTATTCTGACGATAAAAGCTATGACGGGTTTATGAATTTAAAAGGAGAGATAGTTATCAACGACACTACTTTTTATGATGTAGAAGACTTTTCAGAAAACAGGGCTTTTGTGAAAAGTAATGATAAGTATTCATTGATTGATACAAAAGGGAAGATATTAGCAGATACAGCTTATGTGAATATAAAGGGTAAATTTAGAAATGGGAAAGCTTTTGTAGAAACAGAAGATGGATGGGGATTGATTGATACAACCGGAAATTTTATACTGAAACCCATATTTGAAGACATCACTACTGGAGAAATTGTTGATGATTACTTTTTTTTCGAGTCAGAAGAGCCAGATAAAAAAGGTAACTATCATAATCTTATTGGGGTTGCCAAAACAGACGGAAAAGTGTTGATAATGCCTGCTATGCAACAGGTAGATTTAACTGGTTTTCATAACGACCTATTGCAATGTTATATTAATGAGAGGCTTACTTATCTAAACAAAAAGGGTAAAATCATCTGGCAAGCTGGAAAAGATAAACCACTGGAAAACACAAATCTGGACTGTATGAACAGAGGCTATTTTTATGCCACTTCCGAACGTAATGGACATGATTTAGGAGGTTTTGGTGGTTCTTCTAATAATGTAAAGGTTCTTGGAAAATCGCATAATTTTCCAGTTAATCAATTAAACATAGTGGCTAAGCCTAGTCCGGATAATAAAGGAATAAGTGTTGTAGTAAGTAATACTACGAATGGGAAAATAGACTTTTATGCACAGGATAGCCGCTTATATATGAAGGTACAGGCGCTGGATAAAAAAGGCGTATGGCGAGATATTGAATATTTACCTAATAGTTGGTGCGGAAACAGTTATCATACCCTGAGTCTCAAACCTGATGAATACTGGGAATTTAAATCACCGGCATATAAAGGTGATTTTCAGACAAAACTTCGTGTAGAATTGAAATACTTTGACCCTGACGACAAATCTGAAAAAGGCAGAAACAGAAAAGAGAAGATTATTTATAGCAATGAATATATTGGCGGTGTAAATCCCGGACAGTTCTGGAGAAAACTGGACTACACTCCAGGAGGGATTATGGATCCGTATCTTGAATAATAATAGCGCTATATTCGTTCGATGAAACAAAGAAAACTCTTAAGTCAAATACATCCTGCTTTATATTTTCTGGCTGTTTGGGCAAGGCGATTCAGGCGCTATTTTGATTGGTATTTTGATGGAAGAACCTATGCCCATACCCGTTCGCAAGAGAACCTGCCTTATAGAATCAAGAAGCATCAGTCTGTTTTGCTGAAAAAACTGGGCGAGAATAATATGTACTTGCAGGTAAATAAAGTAACGAACTTGCAGATTGCAGTAAAAAATCTGGATGGAATTATCATCAAACCCAATGAGACCTTCTCCTTTTGCAAGTTAGTTGGTTTACCTACAAAGAGAAAAGGCTATCTGCATGGAATGGAACTTTCGTTCGGAGAAGCACGGGCAGGTATCGGTGGGGGTATCTGTCAGATTTCAAACCTGATTCATTGGCTGGTGATGCACAGCCCGCTGACAGTAAGCGAGCGATATCATCATTCTTTTGACCCCTTTCCTGATGATGGACGAGTGCTGCCTTTTGGTAGCGGGGCAACCGTTTTTTATAATTATCTTGATTATCAGTTTACCAATAATACTGAATATACCTTCCAGATTAACCTCTGGTTTTCTGACAAATGTCTGGAAGGAGAACTTCGGATAAACAAAGACCTGGACTATGCCTATCATGTATTAGAGAAAGACCATCAGTTTCTTAAAATAGAAGATAAGTTTTATAGAAAAAATGAGATATGGCGCGAAAAAATCCTGAAATATCAGGGTGGCAAAGTGGTTGAGACAGAGCTGCTTACAAAGAATTTCGCAAGAGTTACTTATACTCCTGAAAATTATATTGAGCAATAATTATTTGGTTAGATAAACCACAAGGTATAGTTGATTGCTGTCATTATAAGACCTGATAATGGGCCTATTCCAGGCAAAATCGTATATCTTTAGGCAATTACAAAAACAGAAACAATGGAGCAACGAGAACAGATAATCCAACACTATATTGAGTCTTACAACAACTTCGATATAGAGGGCATGTTAAAGGATTTAGATGAAAACGTGCAATTTGAAAATATTTCCAATGGAGAAGTAAATTTAAGTACTAAAGGATTGGCAGCGCCGAAAGAACAGGCTGAAAAAGCCAAAGCTTTTTTCTCTTCCCGAAAACAAACAATTAAAAGCTTTCAACACACCGATAATAAGGCTGAAATTGAGATTGATTACCATGCTGTTCTGGCGATTGATTTTCCTAATGGCTTAAAAAAAGGAGATGAACTCAATCTTAAAGGAAAATCTATTTTCGTATTTGATGGCTCAAAAATTATAGCAATTACAGACATCAGCTAAAATCATGACAACAAAACCAACACAAAAAGAAAAGGCACTGAAACTCTATGCTCTCCATCATACAGGCAAACTATTGATTCTACCCAATATCTGGGATGCCTTGGGAGCCTTGCTACTAGAAAGTCTTGAATTCCCTGCCATTGCTACGGCCAGCGCCTCGGTGGCTTATTCAAATGGATATAACGATGGCGAGCAGATACCATTTAACGATGTATTGATACGACTGAAACAGATTGCCCAAAGCGTAGATGTGCCCGTAACGGCAGATATTGAAAGCGCCTACGCCACAACAGATGCGCAATTGCGTGAGAATATAAACTTACTGTTAGATACCGGAATCGTAGGTATCAATATTGAAGATACCAAAACAGATACGCATAGCCTTTATTCTATTGAAGAGCAAAGTAATAGAATCAGCATCATTAAAGAAGTGGCCAAAGAAAGAGATATTCCACTTTTCGTAAATGCCCGTACAGACGTATTGATTAATGGTAATCTTTTCTCAGATGAAAAAGCAAAGTTTGAAGAGATAATTAAACGCGGGCTGGCTTATAAAGAGGCAGGTGCCGATGGGTTTTATCCGATTCTGATGAAAAAAGAAGAAGATTTAAGGCTTTTGGTTACCACCATTGGATATCCTGTCAATGTGCTGACCTTTGCTGGTATACCGGAACTGAAAACACTCGAAGAAATAGGAGTGGCCAGAGTAAGCCTGGGCCCAAACTATTTAAAATTAGCCCTCAAAACCATGAAAGACATGGCTTTGAAGCTAAAAAATTATGATGGACTGAGTGAAATTGTAAATAATGACGTAACCAGCGATTATCTAAAAGGATTGGTAAATAAAGATAAATAGTTAAGTTGATTGTTATTGTTTTCTTAATGAACTTGTTTAACGTTAATGACGACCTGTAAAGAATAATTCTTATGCTCGTGCAGACTTTAGTCTGCACTTGAAAGATGACTTTTTCGTTGTTATTTTAGACGGCGACCGCGACGGCGGACCGTTTCATTCGCTGTTACTTTGGGACGATTAATAGACGCAGGTTATATTACTTTTCCCACCTTTCCCTCCTCAATAACATATGCCATCCTCAATAAACCATCATTGATATTAACTGATGCAAAACTGTTAATTTATGTTAAATACAATTGTACAAAATGAATTTTATACAATTTGTGATGAATTGACCCATTATGCTAATAATAGCATACAACACTCATTCAACGTATAACTAAAATTATGAAAAACCTGCTTACTACCTTTTGTTTCGTATTGATTTGCTTTTTCACATCTTACGGACAATCAGCTCCCTCCAGCAATAATGATTATATCATTCAGGATAGTGTTCTGATTACTACCAGAGATGGCGCCAACGTTTCAGCATTAATCGTACGGAAAAAAGCAGTTACCCAACCTCAGGCAACTATACTGGTATTTACGATTTATGCCCGCACAACCGATATAAAAAGAGCCAGAGAGGCAGCTGATAAAGGCTATGTTGGGGTAGTAGCTTATACCAGAGGCAAGAAAAACAGCACCGGTGAAATTATACCTTATGAAAAAGATGGCGACGATGTAAACGACGTGATTGACTGGATAATCAAACAATCCTGGAGCGATAAAAGAGTAGCCATGTATGGCGGAAGCTATAATGGTTTCACACAATGGGCGGCTACAAAGCATTTGCATCCGGCATTGAAAACCATCGTTCCGTCTGCTTCTGCTGCCCCCGGCATTGATTCGCCTATGATGAACAATGTTTTTATGGAATTCCCTTTCTCATGGACCTATTATGTAACCAATAATAAATGGCTTGATACCACCGATTATAATAGCCGGAAATGGTTTGATTTAAGCATCAAATGGTATGAAGAAGGCGTATCATTTCGTTCCCGTGACAGTTTATTAGGGCGAACCGCTAATAAATATTTCCGTAAATGGCTGGATCATCCTACTTATGATACTTACTGGCAATCGATGATTCCGTATAAAAATGATTTTGCCAGAATAAATATTCCCGTTTTAAGCACGACAGGATATTATGATGGCGGACAAGTAGGAGCGCTGTATTTTTTGCGCGAGCATTATAAATATAATCCTAAGGCAGAGCATTATCTGCTTATCGGGCCTTACGGGCATTTTGGTTCACAAGGCTCCCCTGAAGCCAATTATAAGGGTTATCAGATAGATTCGGTGGCTAATATTTCTATCAAAAACGTAATTTATGAATGGTTTGATTACGTATTGAAAGGAGGCAAAAAACCTGAAATCCTGAAAGAAAAAATCAATTATCAGGTAATGGGCGCTAATACCTGGAAACATAGTACTACTCTGAAAGGTGTGAGTAATGATACATTAAGATTCTATTTTGCCAATCTACCAAAGGGAGAAGATTTTACGCTTAGTAAGCAAAAACCTAAAACTAAAGGCGCTGTATTGCAGGAAGTAGACTTTAAAGATAGAGAAGGCCGGAATAGCTATTTTTATGCAAATGAAATAATTTATGATACCCTTTATTCGAGTGGGAAAGTATATATATCTGAGCCATTAGAACAGGATATGGAATTGAATGGCGCCTTCACCGGAGTAATCAAAGCCATTGTTAATAAAAAAGACATGGATTATAGCCTCGTATTATTTGAGCAGACACCCAAAGGCGATTATTTCTACCTCAGCTATTTTATGGGCCGAGCCAGTCATACTACTGACAATATCCAAAGAAAATTATTGACTCCAGGTAAAATAAGCGTTCTCCCTTTTAGTAATACGTATATGACCAGTAAAAAACTCCAGAAGGGTAGCAAAATAGTAATGGTATTGAACATCAATAAAAGTCCATTCGAACAGATTAATTATGGTACAGGTAAAGATGTCAGTGCTGAGACTATAAAAGATTCAGGCGAACCCATTCAGATTGAGTGGCAAAACGATAGCTATGTGAATATACCTGTGTGGCGGCAGAAATAATAAATCAGGTACACTTACCATGATTTTAATCGATGCTTAAATAGATTTTCAGGGGCTTGGCATAGAGTTTTTGTGCTATTACCCAGCAAAAATATTTATCAACACAATTGATTAAAATTATGGCAACAACACACGCAAAAGCAAAAAAGGATACAAAGGATAAGTATTCTAATGCAACAAATGATGATTTCTCGGGAACACAAGAGAAAGAATATGCCGGAAACAGAGAGTCAGAGGCAACTATTAATAACCCCGGAAGTGTAAATCGTTTAAGAGGCTTAAAATCAGATGCGAATGCCAAAACAACTGGTGCTCGTTCAGATAACCGGCTTTAGCAATTGATACCAGCAAAAACGCGATTCAGAGCTCGTCATAATTGAATAATAAAATACATGCTGGTCAGTCCGTAAGATATAAAATCTATGTTGGATAGTATTTTCAAAGATTGGCTGCATAGCTTTAAGAATTTAATTACGCGATAATCTCTATCGCGTTTTTGTTTTTAATGACTCCTGTATATAAGCCCTAAAAAATTATACCAAAATGCTTCAGTGCAGACATTTGAGTAGATTTTTATTTTAAAAGCTACTGAATGGCTTATTGTCTGCCAATGATTTCCCATTTCTAAAAACCGACTATTATACGTGTGTTTGTTCTTCCCCATAGATTGGTTATCTGTTGCTATTCTGCTACAAAATGGTTGTTTTTAAGAGATTATTCAATCAGGTATGTTTTTGCATATATTCATTTGGCAGATTCTTGAAATGAATCTGTGTTTTTAAGAACAAACTGCATCGGGTGTAGTTTAGTAGTAAGGAATACTCAAAATAGTGCTTGTATGAAAATCAGAGCTGTAATTCTTTTAATAAGTGGTGCTTTTCTTTGTAATGCCTGTATAGGCCCCAAAGCATGTCTGTATTATGTAAGTTTCACCAATAAATCAAGCGAGCCCGTTCAGTTTGGATGGGGCAAGCGCACGGCCGGTAAAGTAAAAATGGTAGAAGTAAAAGGTGAAAACACCATTGATTTTAGCTTCTGGACAGATGAACTTCCTATGGGTAGTTTTCCGCAGGATGGCGATTCTATTATTGTGGTTCTGGCCAATGGTAAGAGAATCATAGATGTCAAGCAATGTGAGATACTCAACGGAGATATTAATTGTAAACAGGATTCTCGAAGTTTCTTTAATCCGAAAGCCTATTCAAGATACCAGAGCAGTATGCTCAACAGAAGTTGCGGAGGAGTAGAATATGTATTTACGGATAACGACGCGATGAGAGCCCGGTAAATAGGTTTTGCTTATGAAAACGAAAAAACTCAGCAAGGTTAAATACCTGATAGATATGGTGGTGATAAGACTATTTAGCCTTTTGACTGCTAACGGATAAATTATTGTCATCTTAGGAGAGCAATTGTTGTAACCTCCTGTGCTTTGCCCGAAATTCACTGAATCTGCTTTATACTTCTTCCAAGCGATATACTTTATTCAGAATCTTCTTTTGAATAGATACCTGAAATTAATCATCACTTTTCAATAATAATGGATTCTACTAACTAATTGCTCTTGTACGGGAACCGTAAGATAAAAAAATCTTGTGTCTTTCTAATACCTACTCTACCTTGCTCCAAAAAATAAAAAAATGGAGAAAGAAAGTTTTGGTTTCTTTTCTGACATAAAGTCAAGATTACTATTATTTGTGGTTGGATTAGCCTCTTTATACACATTTGTTCCAAGTATTATTAATCAGTCGGAAGAGTTTTTTGGCATTGATAAAATCTGGAGTTACCGGATTTTTATTGCCCTTTATTTTGTTTTGCCGCTCTTATTGCCAACTCTGGCTTGTCTGAATTTTGCCTGGAGGTTTTATAGAAAAGACACTGAATACTATGAAGGCGGCACTTTCAGTGATGATAAAATAGAAGAAGAAAAGATAGAACCTAAATATCAGAAATATAGCATAATTGCGCTGTTTATCATTGCGATATCCTTTATTTTATTATGTGTTTTTTTATTTTATAATAGTAAATACTACACCTTTATTTTCTTTGGTTGCGCTCTATTTTTAATACTGGCTTGTTTATCTGTGGCTACATATTACTCAGTGAAAAAACAGATTTCAAATAAAAAGGAGAAAACCCAGCATCATAAAGAATGGACAGAAGTAAGGTTTCAGTACTTTTTACTTACTATATTGTTTACCACCATCTGTAGTATTTTTTTCTATAATAACTTTTTTAAAATAGATGAAAAAACGAAAAAAGTAAGAAAAACGCAATTAGACTTTAATATTAATGCCCCTGAAGTTATTAAGTTTGACCCAAAAAAGGATTTATCCGCTATCACCTCAAATGCCGAAGCCAGAGCTATACGCAATTACCATTTTATTATCTCACAAAATAATGAACAGGTGTATGCAGATAGACTAAGTCAAACAAGTATTGCAGAAGCTGATTCAGAATATCGAAAAGACAATTTGATACCTGATATTCTTAGGAGTACCAAAGAAATTCTTGCTGAAATAAAACGGACTGATAGTGTCTTTTCAATAACAGAATTAAATAAGATTGAAATAGAAAAAGATAAACTGAAAATATGTTTAATGAACTTCACAGATATATATGCTAAAGACACTATTACTACTGATATTACCCAACTTTCCAAAGCTTATCTTAATAAAGAATATACACATCAAATCAACACGGTAACCAAGTACCTTGAACAGGAGCTTGAAAACAAAATTTATAAATCAGTATGGGTAAATTTATTGAGTCTGGTACAATTCAAAGGCTTGCTTTTATTTAATGTTGGTCTGATAGTTTTAATGACTTTATGGCTGATTATCAACTATTATAATATAGAAAAGCACATAACATTCGTAAAGACAAGGACTACATTTTATTTGGATAACGCAGCAGGAAAATATGTAGTGGAAGAAAAAGATTCATTTCAAACCTATCCTGAAATAGGCTTGATAAAAAATCATATATATCTGCTTTTAATGCTTATTCTACCTTATTTCCGGCCTTATAATGTAGAGACTTTTTCGTTCGACAGACCTTTTTTGCAGTTGGGTAATTTTATTGTATCCTCAGATTCATCTAAAAAAATCATAGGGAATACTGATTCTTATAATACTGAACCTCCAAATCCTGAAAAATATGCTTTAAAAGTGGATTTATATAATTATCAGCGAAAACTTGAAGACACTCTTTACAGGAATAAACCAAACAATGTATCTAAAAACAATTAAATTAATTTAATTAATGAGATGAAAAGAGTACTGGTACTTATTATGATGATGTATTCACATTGTCTCTTCGCACAGGAGAAAAAACTTATTAAAGAGTTTAAAGATATAAAAATTTCTAAAATTGAAAATTTTAGGGTTGTTGCTCCTAGAAGTAACGAAACTTTGTTCAATTATGGAAATCAGATTATGGAGAATTATAATAATATAGACTCCATGAAAAGGATATTAGTTAATGTATTAGAAAGCTCATATAAGCAAAACAATAATCAAGATATAGCTATAAAGAAAATAGCTGATTCTATCGCTTCAATACAAAAGCAAATCAAGAAACTGGAAGATTCAAAAAAAGCAGACAAAGACACTGTTGAAAAAAGTTTAGCAACAATCAGGCAAAAGATAGACTCAATAAAATTATTAATTTCAGAGCAAATCACTAAAAAAAAGTATCATAATGATTCTACGTATTTCGTAGTAAGGCTTAACAAAAAAATAGATTCAAGCAGTGTAGCTAAACAATTTCAAGAGCTTAATAATAAATTAGATTCTTGTTGCAGGATTACTCAACCCCTTATACAATTTAAAGCATTAAATGACACACTTAATTCTTATTTTAATCTGTCTAACCCTAAGAAAGATTTTAAGTTTATAACTCAACTTAATGATACTCTTAAAAAAAAGTCTTTAGATATTATAAAAATTGATGCTGCAAGAAAAAAAGACTTTCATATGCTTGATAGTACATTAAAAATTATCCCCCCAATTTTAGTGAAATATTCCGATAGTCTGAGAGAATTAGACACCAAAATAATGGCATTAAAAGACACCGCACAAATCATGAATTACGTAGGTGTTTTATTGCATAGCAGTACTGAAATTGGGCTAAGCTATTGGAGAAATTTTCAGAAACTTATTCTCGGCCTTGAAACATGGAGTAGTTTTCAAAACCCCGACTTTAAAAATGCTTTTGGAGTCAGAATTGCAGGAGGATATTTGTTTAAAAACAAACTAATGCCCAATATTGGATTAGATTATTTCTCAAAATCGGTTATTAATATGAACGTAAAACCACCGGTTAAGGAAAAAGAGAATAAATTCGGGGTAAGTTTTGGAGTTTCTGTCAATACTAAAAAACTAACCATAGGGGTGTTTTATAGTACCGTTTCTCATGCAGGAATGCGATTCTTGTATGCCTGGTAAAGGTTTATAAATTTTCAAACCATAATTATTAAAGGCGATGACTTTACTAAGTTGTCGCCTTTATTCTTCTATACAATAAGGATCAGGAATATTTTAAAAGTGCTATTTTATATACTGGTGATAAGACTATTTAGTTTATTTATTGTGTAGGGGATAAAACCCACACAATTGTCTTTAGATAAATGCAATGCCTCTTGCATACTTTTGCAGGAGGCATTGCTATTTATTTACAATCAAATTTTTAAACCAAAGGCTTTTTTGTATAATTGCGAGCATTCTCTGCAATTATTTCTAAGCCGCCATAACTTTTCATTTATC
This sequence comes from Emticicia fontis, assembly GCF_054779675.1. NCBI lineage: Bacteria > Pseudomonadati > Bacteroidota > Cytophagia > Cytophagales > Leadbetterellaceae > Emticicia > Emticicia fontis. The sequence goes on along the minus strand of NZ_BAAGXU010000001.1, from coordinate 37,446 downwards.
AGCTTATATTTCTCCTCTTATGAAAAAAACTATTGCATTTATTCTCTTTACCCTTCTGGCAAGCAATTCATTCGCTCAGAACCTCCCCAATAAAAAACTGAACATCCGGATAAACAAGAATGTCGAATTGTTAGGCTTAGCCTATTTTATTGGTTTTGAAGGTGTTGACATTGAAACCAAAACTATGGATGTAAGGGGCAAGAAAATGCCTAAAAAAGACTGGCACAATTACGGGTATTTCATCTATGAAAAGTACAAGAAATATGCTGCCAACGAAAGCCTGCTGAATGGCTTTACAGTAGCCGACCACTTATGGCTAGATTACCTGATTGCCCTTCTAGTGCAGGTAGATGATTTCCCGAATGCTAAACTAACCGTTGCCGTCCCTGAATCTTACTATATCAATTTCTCCAAGAAAAAGAACCTTGCAGAAGCCAAAGAGAATACCAAAATCTTTCTTGATGCACTCAACACCTTTTATACTCAAATCAACTTCAACCAATACCTGCTTGATTCAAAAACATATTATGATACAGCACTTGAAGAAGTAAGAGAAGGTCTTCCAAAAACAGATTTTATCAGCACAATGGAGGGGTTTTATAAGAGTAGTTTTGATACCTATACTTTAGTGCCTAGTCTGACAATTCCGAAGGGCATGGGTTTTGGTGTAAAATATACTTCCGCCGGAAAGAGCCATGTTTTTAATGTGTTTGGTGCACTTGATTTCCAGACTTTCCAGAATACCAGCAATCTGCAAATGGGTTTTGCCAATAAACAGGAAATACGCGAACTGAGTGTGCATGAGTTCGGGCATTCGTTTGTAAATCGTAGTGTAGACAAATTGCCTGAGAAATTAATTGTAGATACTGAACCCTTGTTGGAGCCTATAAGACAGGCGATGTCGAATCAGGGATATAATACCTGGCGGGCTTGTTTATATGAACATTTTACAAGAGCGGGAGAGATTATGATTGCCGGAAAAATGGGTGATACCGAAGGCGCGAAAAAACTCCAGAATGAGTATATGCAGGAAAGACATTTCAACTATATCCCGATAATCCTGATAGAATTAAGGAAATATGAAAGCGGTCAGTACAAAACATATGATGAAGCCGTGCTGGCTGCTATGAATGCTATTGCTAAGCAAGGATAGCTAACGTATATTTGAAGCAGCAACCACGAGTTTTAATTACTAAAGACTACTTTTATGAAAAACACAAACCTGAACCAACTGAGCGTAGAAGAATTAAAGAAAAAAGAGAAAGAATTGAAAGGAGTTCTGGGAGGATTGATCGGTATGGCAATTGTTCTGGCAGGGGCCATCGTTTTTTTAATTACCAGAACCGGAGTATCGGCTATCCCTATTTCATTGTCGGTAGTTTTGTTGAGTTTAATAACACTTTGTTTAGTAAATAAGAAGAATCTTGAGGGTATTAAAACAGAGCTTGCTTCGAGAGAAGGTAATAGGCTGACTTGAAATATATAGGTGATAGTGCAGGATATAAATAACTGTTTTGCATATTAAATCTATTTGGATTCTCCTTTGGTGGTACAGGTTTTTTATGGGGATTATTAAATCCATTTAACTTTTAAAACAAGTTGCCATGAAAAACCACATCACACAAATTGTTAAACGAACGGGTGAAAAACTGAGGAAACTATTCATAGATAGTCTTAAAGATATATATTGGGCCGAAAAAAAACTCATACAATATTTACCCAAATTTGCCAGAGCAGCTACATCAGAAGACTTACAGGTAGTTTTTGAAACACATTATACCGAAACGTTAGAGCATGTAAATCGTCTTGAAAAAGTATTTAAAATGATTCATGAACCGGCAAAAACAAAGAAATGTCCGGCTATGGTAGGTTTATTAGACGAATGTAACGAAATCATTGCTTCTACCGAAGAAAACAGTATTGTAAGAGATTGCGGGCTTATTTTTTCTACCCAGAAAGTAGAGCATTATGAAATTGCCTCTTATGGTACTTTAAGAACCATTGCACATATGTTGCGATACAAAGAGGCTGCCGGGTTACTGCAAATAACACTAGACGAAGAGATTTATGCAGATAATAAATTAACCGATCTGGCAGAAGCATATATCAATATGGAAGCAGTGCTCGAATAAAGCAGATACCAGGTTTTATAGCTCAAAAAATAAACCTTGCTACTAAGCAAGGTTTATTTTTTATGCGTATATACCGGAATTTCTCACCCCGCTTTATTAATTTCATCTAATTCTTTCTCCTTTACTTTGGCATCTAAACCCTCTTTTTTAATGCCTAAACGGATATTAAAAAACAGGCTCATATATATATTAGCTATCCAGACTAATGAAAAAACGGCAATTACATACCCTCGCCAGTCGGTAAATAAAAGCTGATAATCCGTAATAATGATAAATAGTATACTGACATAAAAACTAAAGCAGTATTCACAGGTGAAAATATAAAAAAACTTCCTTTGCAATAGCTTTTTGGCTGTTTGACTCTGTTTTTGGCAGTATTCGCGGGGTTCTCTGAAAATCTCTTCATGTGTAACTGTCCATGCAACGCAAGCGATAGGAATTGCCAATACAAAAAGCCAGATGATTTGTGTGTAAAGTGCCATAGAATGAGAGGATTATGATAATTCTACGAAATCTACCCGAAAACTATATTCCATTATGTTTTGGGGATTTATTTCCCCAAAAAACGCATAGATATAATTGTTTCTGCTGTTGAGGCATTTTATAATTATTCAGCCAAATACTGGTGGCATTAGAAATAATCAGATTCCGTGTTTTTCCGCTATGAAATACGGGTTTTCCCTCTATTAAAATTGGGTAGTTAAATCTATTTTTGTTGCCCGATCTGCTGTTGAAGCCATGAAACTTAAACCAGATAATCATGAATAAAATAGTAGTGTCTTCCATTCTTGTATTCTTTGTACTGGGTTGTGGGCTGAAACGAACCATTCAGGACACCGCTCAGGATCTTACTAATAATACAGCAGCAATGATAGACGATGCCATTGATGAAATCTCACATCAATCAGAATCATGGCAGTCTACCTTGCAGGAGTTGAGTGAAAAACTCACAGACGAAGCCCAGAGTACTATACGCACCGAAGTGCAGAATCTTGCCAACCGTACAATTGCGGCCGCAGGCTCTGAAATCCGGTGTAATGTCGATTTTTTAGGAGCAAGAGTAATACAAGCCCTGCAACGTATAAAAGCAGAGTTATTAAAGCAACCCATTCCAGAGCGTACACCTGCCATTTGTCAGGTAATACCCACAGCTATTGATATGAACCTGACACCTAACCGAAGGAATAAGGTAGATATTTCAGGATATGATTTTGATAACCAGCCCTTAAAACTCTTTCTGATTACCAATAATAATCAGAAAATCGATGTAACAAATGCCATTAATCGCTTATCGCATTACCATATAGTGTTGAACCTGGGAAGCAATGGTGTATTGCTGAATGAAAATAGCGGCCGGTTGGTTTTAGAATACAAAGACAACCAGATGTCTTCTATTGCTATTACCCAACCTGTAATTCCTGATTGTAAACAAGAAGAAAAATCATTTGCACCTGATGTAATTACATTCGTACCGCCACATACCCGGGGAGATAGAGAATTTAATGCAAATGGCCCGAATGTAACAGCAAGTGTGAATATTTACGTAGATGGCAATACCATTAAAGCCCGTGTTTATATGAAAGCCAGCGAAACCAAAAGCGATTGGTCAACGGCTATGGGTTCTGGTATTTATACGATTTATACTGCCCCATCAAACCGAAGGATCCTAGGTATCGTAAGTGATAAAGAAACCAGTACAAGTTATATAGATAGTGGGCACTCTGAAGATTTCTTTGAGAAAGGAAATGGAGAGTTGATTCAAAGATTTGCCTTTGTAGGTGATACAGACGGTGATGAAGCCGGAACACGAACCCGCGTAAAAGTGACTTTTAACAGGGTAGTAGTAAAACTAAAAGAAATAGGCAATTGTAAAGAATAGATTGTTTGTTGAATCGGTGAAACAGCGAAGCGCGATTTGCTTACGTGCTGGAAAAATATATCAAATGAAACAAGTGTAGTAAATGTTAGATGCCCTGAAATGCTTTGTTGGGAACATTTCAGGGTTTTCTTTTGGCCACTCAATAGAATTATAGTGCTATTAGCCCGATTAAATTATTGATTGTTGCTTACTCCCCCCATATTTGTTCCGAAATAGCTATACATACTTTAATTATTATCGGATATGATATTATTCTGGATTTTCTGGGGGATAGATGCCATTGTGGCTCTAATAGCCTTGTATTTCTTTTTTATTGGCCTGGCAGATGGTTCTGTTTCTTCTGTCAATATGAGTCTCTGGCTGGTTTTATTAGGAGCACTGGCAGCAATACTCTTCGGTACACTTGCCCTGAAAGCCGCAGGTAATTTATTATTTGCAAAAATACTGGCCGGAGTTTTAGCCATACCAGCCATTCTTTTTGCACTGTTCTTTCTTATCCTGATTGCCTCTGGTCAGAAATGGAATTGATCATTGGCTCTTATTTACCTTTGTCCATAAAACGGTCATAAGCCCCGATAGCACCCCTAGCATAAGCCAGTAAATCGGTGCATCTATTAGTAAGACCAATTGTGGAACTATGCTAGGGTTACGGGCATTAATCTGTTGCTTTTCGGCCAGATGGTTTTCGAGATAATCTTTCGTTAAAATAAGATGCGTGAGCGTAATACTAATACTAAGTACCAAAGCATACCAGAAACCTGTCCAGAAATGTTTTTTTGTATCTGCTTTTGCTGCAAAGTAGCCAATACTTACAATCAACACAGGCCATAGAAAAAGCTCAAATTCGGCAACTAATACATAAATAGTAAACAGCCCGATGGCTATACCAGCAACTATGGCGTATAGATAGTTTTTATACATGGCTAAGTATCGATTACTTAGTTTCTTCTACTCCCTATCAGGTATATACACATGAAAAGTAGCACCAATATTTGGTCTACCAAAAACCTCAATAAGTCCTTCATGATTCTGAACCACCTTGCGGCAGATAGTCAGGCCGATACCCGTACCTGAATATTCTGTCTTTCCGTGCAGACGCTGGAAAAGTTCAAAAATCTTGTTCTCATATTGTTGTTCAAATCCTATTCCATTATCAGTAAAGCTCAGTTTCCAGTATTTCCTATTATTAATAGCCCTCGGGTCATTAATATCTTCGCCCATCATCAGCGTAACCTTAATTACAATGTGTGGAGCTACGTCTTTCTTACTATACTTAATTGAATTAGAAAGAATATTAGAAAACAACTGATAAAACTGTGTGGGTATAATATTCAGCGTCGGTAAATCATCTGAATCTATAATTGCTTTCTTCTCTTCAATTCTCTCGCTCAGGCTTTGCTTGGCTTCATCCAGCAGAACATTCAAATCGGTTTTGGCAAAAATGGCCTCATCGGTTGTCATACGTGAGAAATTCAGCAAATCTGCCAACAGACTCTTCATCCGTTGTGTTGATCTGATAATGCGTGAGAAATAATCTTTGGCAGTATCAGACAACTCTTCTTTCAGTAGAATACGCTCAGTAAATGCTTCAATCTTATACAATGGATCACCCAAATCATGAGAAGCAATATAGCTGAATGAAGCCAGTTCTGCATTGCTATGCTCTAGTTCAATATTTTTGCTTTCGAGTTGCTGATAGGTTTCTAATAATTTCTGCTCTTTCAATCGTAACTCTGTAAGGTCAATACTGATACAAAGCATACCCGTAATAGTTCCCTTTTTATCTTTGCGCACATCACCTTTTGAATAAATGTAGCGCAGCGTGCCTTGCTTATCGTAGCGACGATACTCCGTTTCAAAAGCCTCTCCTGTAGTTCTCGATTTTTCAATAGCCTCTCCCAACTTCTCAATATCATCCGGATGAACATGACCAAAAGTGATGAAGTCTATCACAATTTCTTTCGGCTTATAGCCATATAAACGATAGTTTTCGTCTGACCACTGAATGGTATTTGTGGCAAAATCAATCTCCCAGCTACCAATTTTACCAATACGTTGCGATTCTGACAACTGCGCCTCACGTAGCTGGAGATTTCTGTTCAGTAATACGTCTTCAGTAATGTCCTGCAAACTGGCCACCAGCATACTTTCTGTACCCAGATTCAGAATACTGCCCGTACCTTTAATATACTTAAGCGCCCCATCTTTGGTATAAGCCCTGAACGAAAGCTCACTGATTTTTTTCTTACCCAGCGGCTTTTTAATGATTTTCTCAATATCCGGCAGATCATCAGGGTGTACAAAACTGGCGAGTTTTTTTACTGTCGGAGTAAACTCCTTAGGTTTATACCCAAAAATACGGAACAGGTTATCAGAGTATGTAAATTCATCGGTTTGCAGGTTCCAGGTCATGCTACCCATTTTAGAACTTACCTGCGCACCCTCAAACGCTTTATTTTGTATAATCAACTGTTTATTCAGTTCCTCTAACTGCGCCTGCGTGCGGCTCAGGTGTTCCTGACGGTTAATCAATTCCTGATTCATGCTAATCAGTTCTTCATTACCCGATTGCAACTCTTCCTTAGAGGTTTCCAGCTCTTCATTCAGGGTTTGCAGTTCCTCGCTGCTACTCAATAATTCCTCGTTGGCATTCTGCAATTCTTCGTTAGCCGCTTCCTGGCTTTCGGTGATATTCAGAATGTCCTGACGTATCTGGGCCAGTTCTTTCTCTAATTGCTCAATATGGAGCTCAGCCAGACTCTTTTTGGTTTTAGTATTACCTCTTTTATAAGTTTCCTGTTCAACTGGAAGAATGGCTCTTTTGCTGAATACAATCAGAAAATGCAGCGCAACCGATTGCAGCAGAGGAATCACCTCTATCGAAACCAGATAAGAGTCACTGCCATGTTTAACCAGTATATTTTCTTTGGTTACGGTTTCTTTCTCAATATGTGCCTTGTGCAACAGGTTACGTAAATCAAATGCCAGTTCTTTGCGAACCATTTTCAATACGTTCAGACTAGCCTTACCCGGCGACGGCATAAAAAACAAAGAAGTATCGCCCCTGAAATGAATAATATCGTTCTGATCGCTGACAATGACACATGGTGGGGTATAATGATTTAATAGTATCTCATCAGCATTTTTCTGGAAATCAGTCTGACTTATCATGGGTGTATGGATGGTATCGGGTTTATAGTTTCTGGTTTCGTCCATACTTTCATGAGTGTCTTGGGTAAAATGACTAGTGGTATATTTTCGGCTAAAGAATTTATCATGGTTGCTGATAAGTGTAAACAAATCTGACACTACATTGGCTGTTTCAGATTTGCCCAACCACAAGACCCCTTTCTCTTTCAATGCATAATGAAATGTGGTAAGGGCTTTTTTCTGTAAGAATGTAGTCATATAAATGAGCACATTCCGGCATGAGACCAGATCTATCTTTGAAAACGGAGGGTCTTTCAGAAAGTTATGCACGGCAAATACACAACTGTTTCTTACAGCCTTGTTTATCTGATACGTACTACTGTCAAGCTTAATAAAATAAGCATCCAGTAAATGCGGAGGAATTGTGGCTACATCCAAGGCATTATAAACACCAGAGCGGGCTTTTGCAATATTACTCTCCGATATATCGGTAGCAAAGACCTGAATCCTGATGTCTGGGGCTGTGTGTGCCAGAAACTCGTGCAGACTAATGGCGATAGAATAGGCTTCTTCACCTGACGAACAGCCTGCTACCCATACCCTGATAGTACTCTGGCTTAGTTTATTCTCAAGCAGGTGTGGAAATACCCTTTCAGTTAAAGCCTGAAAAGTTTTAGAATCACGGAAGAAAGAGGTAACAGGAATCAGAAAATCCTTTAAGAGTTGTTCCAGTTCTTCTTTATTGGTTTTCAGTAATTCGTAATATTCTGCTACATCTTCGCAACGGCAAAGGCCCAATCGGCGGGCAATGCGTCTGCGTAGGGTAGATTCTTTATAATAGCTGAAATCAATGCCTTTGTGCTGGCGGATAAAGAAGATAATCTGCTTTAATACCTCTTCATAACTACGTGGAATTGCCTTCTCGTCTTCATCAGGATAGTTTTTATTGACTACCTGTTGTAGTTTCATTAATTGTTCCGGCATTTTTTCGGCAGGGAGCACAAAGTCTACCACTTTAGCCTCAATAGCGCTTTGAGGCATATCTGGGAAATTAGCTGTTTCGGGCTCTTGTACAAAGGTGATACCTCCACATTTTTTAATGGCTTCCAATCCTAAAGTGCCATCGTTTCCTTTGCCTGACAACACAATCCCTACGGCATTATTCTGATGTATTTCTCCTAAAGAATGAAAGAAAATATCAATAGAATACACGATTGGATTCTCTTCATTGCGAGGCAATAATTTTAAAGTGCCCTCATCAGTGATTAATATCTTGTTTTCGGGAATGGTATAGATGTGGTCGGGTTTTATATCGACCTCATCTGTTATTTCCACAACCGGTAAATCGGTATCATTAGATAATATTTCGGGCAGGAGGCTTTCGTGGTCGGGTGGCAAATGTAATACCAATACATAAGCCATACCTGAGTTTTTGGGAATAGCAGCGACAAATTTTTGAAATGCTTCAACTCCTCCGGCAGAAGCTCCCAAACCAACTATTGTGAAATCGTGTGGGGCTTTCGGCAGAGATGCAGGACGTTTTTTACTCATAATGGACAAGGGTTAGTCAAGTCTAATGGGTAAGCTTATTGCTGAAAAATTTCAGTAAAACTTTCATGTTTAGGAGAAACCAAAGTTAGATATTTTTTTTAAATTTTCCTTAAAATTATTCAGTACACCCATACTGATTTTATATTTCGGGTATCATTCAGCGGATTATAAACAAGTTATAAACCTGATATTGTCTTATTTGATTAAACCCGAGTGTGTGGCAAATCTTTTTAGGCGATAATTTGTACTATAAACAGACACCATCTTAAATCGCACAAACATGGCATGGAATCCAGATACCTATAATAAATTCAAATCAGAAAGATTTGCTCCGTTTTATGATTGTCTGAATCTCGTTACAATCAGGCAAGGAATTGAGGTAATAGACCTGGGTTGTGGGACAGGAGAATTGACCAGAAAACTGGCGGATGCCTTACCGGAATCAAAAGTAACAGGCATAGACTTTTCGCAGGAAATGCTGAACGACTCAAAGGCGTTTGAGAATGACCGTGTGCAATTTGAACTGAGAACTATTGAGGAAGAAGTAAACCGGAATACAAAGTGGGACTTGGTCTTTTCAAATGCCGCTATCCAATGGGTATACAACCATGAAGAATTATTGCCAAAGATTATTGGGATGGTAAAAACCGGCGGACAATTGGTGATTCAACTACCTAACCAGAACCAGAATTTATCCAACCTTATTCTGGATGAACTGGCAGCAGAAGAACCCTTTTGCACAGCCTTACAAGGATGGACACGAAACTCTCCTGTATTGGATATTGAAAGATATGCTCAGATATTTTTTGAAAATGGCAGCCAGCAAATGACCGTCTTCGAAAAGATTTATCCGTTGGTGCTAAAAGATTCTGATGCACTATTTGATTGGGTATCAGGCACAGCCCTGATTCCTTATATAGAAAGACTGAACGGAGAAGTGAAAGAACAATTTATTGCGGCCTATAAAGCCCGTTTGAGAAGCAGATTCACGGGTTCGCCTGTATTCTACCCGTTTAAGCGGATAATTATGGAGTCGAAATTTTAATCCCCTTAGCTCAGATTGTATTCATTCATATAGTATCTTTGAAAGATTTTATATTTGAATTTTACAACAAGCATATGGAAGCAGTTTCAATTGAAGAATTTTACAAGCAAACAAGCTACAAGAATGATGATGGCGATGTGATTTCGCTTCTACCTAAAGATTATAGTCGCGAAATAGGGCATTTTAATGTATTCAGCATTGCTGAAATGACCCGACAAATCAGAGAAAAACAGGTAATGCCTTATAATCGGCGGGCTTATTATAAAATAAGTCTGATCAGAGGCAGAAACAAGGCTGAGTATGCCGATAAGGTGATTGATATTGACAAGAATGCCCTGTTATTTGCTTCACCCAAAATCCCTTATCATTATGTGCCAAAAGACACCAACCAATCAGGGCATTTCTGTGTTTTTACCGATGAGTTTTTAATCAAAAACAAAAGTGGAGTAGTATTAGACGACCTGCCGATTTTTAAATCAGGTGGCTATCCGGTCTTCCAACTGACGGACGAAGAGGTAGAGGAAATAAATTATATCTTCAAAAAAATGCACAAAGAATTGGTGTCTGACTATACCTACAAGTATGACCTGATTCGTAATTATGTGCTTGAATTGATTCATTACGGGCAAAAACTACAACCGCTTACGGCACTTTATACCAGCCACAATGCCGCTGCCCGCGTGTCTTCTTTATTTATTGAATTATTAGAGCGCCAGTTTCCGATTGAGTCTCCGCAACAGAAATTGAGCCTGCGCACTGCGAAAGATTATGCCGATAGATTGGCCGTGCACGTAAATCACCTGAATAAGGTTCTGAAAGAAAATACAGGCAAAACGACCACTGACCTGATTAGCGGCAGGATTATCAGAGAAGCCAAGATATTATTGAAACAAACCGATTGGAATGTGTCAGAGATTGCCTATTCTTTAGGTTTTGAAGAAGTAGCACATTTTTCCAACTTCTTCAAGAAGCAAACCTCGCTTACGCCACTGGGTTTTCGTGCATGATTTGATTTTTGCAAATAATGAATTGATAATTGTAATAGATAAGCGCTATTTTTATAGGAACTTGTATCTTTCCACATATCGTCATCAAACCCAAAACAACAGAAGGTTATCAAAGAAAATACAATTACTACCAGTTTATTCATTCTATGTTAATCTTGTAGGTATTTAATTACACCCTCCTGTCTCGGCCTTGAATACTGTACCATTATCAGCCTTAAATCCGGCATTTAATAAAATGCTTTTTGCCTGATAGGTAACATTAGCAGTACCCGTAACAAAGTTAGTAGCCGTAATATTGCCATTGTCTGCTTTTGCTCTTTTTAAAACAGTTCCATTGGTATAATTCTGATTAGGATTTGCCAATACAAATGCTTGTGGGCAGCTATCAAGTGTAAGCATCACACGATTCGAACTGAGACTCATGCAACCTGCTGACTGACAAACAGCCCAGTAACTGGTAGAGACAGGAGGCATATCGACTAAAGGATTGACAGTTGAAGAATTAAACCATTTTAAAGTATTACCAGCGCTACAATTACTGGCTGTAAGAGTAGTTGTTTCACCTTGTTCTAAAGTCGTTGGATTTGCGATAATAACAGGCGGAGCAGGACGTGGATGAACGGTAACATTAAGAGAGGCACTTTGTTGATAAACGCTATCACTACAAAGCTTCTGGAAAGTAGCATTTACTGTATAAACACCACTCATATGAGTATTAATATTAGCAATCTGATCATATCCTGCAGCAGATGAATAAGATAGAGTTCCATAATATTTATAGTCATTAGGTCCTTCGAATGAGTAAGAAAGTATAGAACCATTGGTAGCTTTAATAATAAATAGACTACTTCCTCCTTCACATAAATTACTGTTTACCGAAAAATCCAGCTCAGGAGTAGTTGTATTAGTGTTGATGCCAACAAATGTAGTAGCAGTGAGTGTGCCAATGCATGCAGTTGATGTTGCAGTTACCGTATATACTCCCGAAACAGATTCGCTTAAATTAGTAATAGAAACATAATCACTATTATTTGTAAATCTATTCGGGCCTGTCCAGGTATACGAGTAATTACCTCCTAAAGAAGTCAATCTGGCGCTTAAATAAACATGGCTTCCAGGGCAACCGAGAAAAGTTGAGCTCCCATTACTAGAGGCTGTTAGAGTGCAGGTAGAAGAGCAATCGTTGATTACTACCTTTGTAGTGGCTACAAATGGTTCTGAACAAGCTCCGCTTATATCGGTTAATGTAAGCGTATAGATTCCTCCCATATCCGCCGTAGCATTGTATGAAATTAGTGGCTGGCTGGTTTCATTTCTGAAATGATTGGGGCCTGTCCAGACAGCACTGAGATTGTTGGGAAGAGATGCGTTATATAATCGGAGTGTAAGATCTCTTCCTAAGCAAGCTGTCTGAATTGAGTCTACCTGTATCCCAGGTTGCCGCTTAATAAAAACAGGAACAGATGAAGTATAAGTACCGTCACAACCGCCTGTAAAAGTAGCAGTTAAGGTATAAATTCCACCTGAACCAATATTGTTAACAGTCGGTCGGGCATCTGTGCTGGTATAGCCGTCGGGGCCTGTCCATAAATAATTTACTGAGGTATTTCCTAAAGGATTAGTTGAATATAATAGGGTAGCAGAGTTGCCTGCACAAGTATATGGAGCTGAATAACTTGTAAGCAATTCGGGATTTTTACCTACGTTAACTGCTACTTCAGATGTATAAGTGCCTTTACAACCATTGGCTAAATCAGCCGTTAGCGTATAAAAACCGGCCTTGGCCGTAGTAAGGTCGTTAATAGTCGGATTCCTTTCATGACTGATATAATTATCAGGACCGTTCCAGGTGTAGTTAATAATAGTTGAACCTGCAATTGTTTCAGTAGAAGAGCCATTAATAAACGCAAATAAATCTACCGAATTGCTCTCACAAAGCATTGCACTTGTAGATGCACCAGCACTTATTGTGGGCGGGTTCATGGTTATTGCTGTAGTAGCCGTAGAAATACCGCAGGTACCAAAATTGGCAGTAACAGTATAAGTGCCTCCCGACTTTTCTGTCAGTAGTAGAGACGGATTTTGTTTATTGCTTGAAAAATCGTTTGGACCAGTCCATGCATAAGTCGCAGTTAAATTTACCGGAGAATTCCACGCTACTTTAAGCTCAGTATTTGTGCCGGGACAACTACTATAGCCCCCATTATGCGACACATTTAAAGTAATAGGATTGACACTTAAATGAGTAGTGGCCGTTTGAATGTCTCCACACCCTGAATTGACAGTAACAGTATATATACCCCCATGAGAGCTATTTGCATTCGTAATAGTAGGATTCTGTGAGTCGCTGCTGAGACCATTAGGGCCTCTCCATGCATAAGTTGCATTGTAAAAAGTGCTGTTTGCAACCAGATTGATTGTACCACAAAGACTAGTTGAATTAGCAGGATTGACCCATATTACATTAGGCTTAACTATAACCTCAGTAGTAGCTGTTTTAGTTTCTCCACAGCCAAAATCTACTGTGAGTGTATAGATTCCTGCTTTATCGTTAGTCGCAGTAGAAATACTGGTATTAGCCTGAGAACTGGTAAAACCATTCGGCCCTTTCCAGTTATAGATACTTCTTGAACTATAAGTGGTATTTGAATTTAAACTAATAGTACCGCAAAGATAAGCTGATGTAGAAGGCTCTACTGATAAAGTATTAGGAGTTACATTTACAAAGGTGGTTGCGGTTCTTGTTTCTCCACAGCCAAAGTCGACAGTTAATGAGTAAATCCCTGCATTCGCATTTCTAATATTATTAATAGATAGATTGGGCATTGAACTACTAAAACCATCAGGCCCTGTCCAGACATAAGTTCTTTGTTGCGTATAAGAAGCAGAGGCATTTACATTAATATTACCGCAAAGATTGGCTGTCACAGGTGAAGTGAGCGATAAAGTATTTGAGTTTACTGTTAACCTGGTGGTTGCTGTCTGCACATCACCACAGCCAAAATTAACGGTAAGCGTATAAATTCCTGCATTCGCATTAGAAACTGTATTAAGCGTAAGATTACGGCTGGTACTGCTAAAGTTATTTGGCCCTACCCACGAATAAGTCATCGAAGAGGTAGTGCTTCCGTAGGGGGAAATATCTACTATACCACAAATATTACCAGGTGTAATTGCCGGGAGAGACAAGCTATTGGTATTTACAGTCAATTGTGTAGTAGCTGTCTGTATATCACCGCAGCCAAAATTAACAGTTGCAGTATATATACCCGCACTGGCATTTGTGACACTGCTGATAGACGGGTTATTTACAGTACTTGTAAAACCATTAGGACCTGCCCAGGCATAAGTAGTTCCATAGGTTGAATTGGTATTGAGATAGAAATTAGCTCCACCACAAAGGAGGGCTGAATGCGCTGATTGTAGTGAAAATGTATTGGGATTAACTTTTACAAAGGTAGTGGCTGTCTGGGTCTGCCCACAACCAAAATTAACTGTGAGTGTATAAAATCCTTCATTTGCTTTCGTGACATTTGTAATAGAAGTACTAAGTGCAGTACTGCTAAAACCATTTGGCCCTGCCCATGAATATATACGGGAAGAAGTATACGAAGTTGTGGCGTATAAATTGATTGTTTTACAGATTTCTACAGAAACAGAAGGCTCAAGAGAGATAGTATTTGGCGTGATTGTCAGGTTAGTAGTGACAGTTTGTATATCTCCACAACCAAAATTAACACTGACAGTATAGATACCCGCGTTGTCACTATCCGCATTGTTGATAGATGGACTAATTAAAGTGCTGCTAAAACCATTGGGTCCTGTCCAGGCATAAGTTGTTGAAGAGGTATAACTAGTGGTGACATACAGGCTTTTTGAACCACAATGATTCACTGAAAACGACGGATTAATAGATATAGTATTAGGATTAACAGATAACTGAGTTGTAGCCGACTGTATATCACCACAACCAAAATTAACGGTGAGTGTATAAATTCCTGTGTCAGCATTTGTAACGTTGTAAACAAAAGGAGAGCCCAGAGTGCTATTAAAACTATTTGGTCCAACCCATGAATAGGTTCGTGATGAAGTTGTGGTTGTAGTAGCAGATAAGTTTACCAGACCGCATAAATTAGTTGAAAAAGATGGATTTAAGGTTATAGTATTAGCATTAACTGTCAGATTGGTTGTGGCTGTCTTGATATCATTACAGCCGAAGTTAACCGTGACAGTATAAACCCCGGCGTTATTAGTGGTTGTATTATTGATAGTCGGATTACTTAATGCACTGCTAAAACCGTTGGGTCCCGCCCAGGAATAAGTATGGGATGGCCCGATACTAGCAGCGGCATATAAACTGGTGGTACCACAAATAGTAACGGGATTATATATCCCGGCAGTTAAAACGTTATCATTAATAGTAAGGTTGGTAGTAGCTGTTTTGATATCTCCACAACCAAAATTAACCGTAATTGTATAAATTCCGGCGCTTGCAGATGTGGCATTAGTAATACTCGGGCTTAGTTGTGTACTAGTAAAATTATTAGGCCCAGTCCATAAATAGGTAGTAGTCGGCGTGGCATTGGCATTGGCTGATAAATTTACTGTCGAACAATTACTTACTGCAAAAGCTGGATTTACCGTGAGCGTATTAGAAGAAACTGTAAGACTCGTAGTAGCTGTTTTGATGTCTCCACAGCCAAAATTAACTGTAACTGTATAAATTCCGGTATTGGCAGGCGCCACATTTGTAATACTCGGATTGCTGGCTGTACTGCTAAAACCATTTGGCCCCGTCCAGAGGTAAGTCATAGAGGCTGTTGGGTTATTATTGATATATAAATTAGCAGTGCCGCAAAGATTTGCCGAAAAAGAAGAGTTTATCGAAATATTGTTGGTATTAAGCGTAAGCCTGGTAGTAGCAGTTTGTATGTCGCCACACCCGAAATTTACCGTAGCCGTATAAATCCCGGCTGCTGTTGAAGGTACGTTATTGATAATAAGATTGCTCGACGAACTACTAAAGCCATTAGGGCCAGCCCAGGAGATAGTACGGTTATTAGTATGGTCAGCATTAACATATAAATTGGCTGTATTGCAAAGATTAGCCGAGAAAGAAGGATTAATAGATAAATCATTGGGGTTAACGGTGATATTAGTAGTTGCAGTTCTGCTATCGCCACAACCAAAATTAACGGTAACTGTATAGATGCCGGCATTAGCTGCAGTAGCATTAGTAATTGTGAGGTTATTGGCTGTACTACTAAATCCGTTGGGGCCACTCCATAAGTAAGTACGCGATTGAGTAGATGTAGCCTCAGGAAAAATATTGGCAGTATTGCAATAGCGTAATGAATAGGAGGGGTTTAGAGATAAATTAGTAGGGTTAATGGTCAGATTAGTAGTTGCAGTTTGTGAATCGCCACAGCCAAAGTTGACAGTAACCGTATAAATTCCAGCCGCTGCTGCGGGTACATTATTGATAGTTGGGCTACTTGACGAACTACTGAAGCCATTAGGGCCTGCCCATGAAAAAGTACGGGAATTTGTATAGCCGGCACTTAGATAAAAATTAGCTGTGCTACACAGGTTGGCTGAAAAAGATCTGTTAATAGATAGCGAATTAGGATTAACAGTCAGATCGGTAGTAGCAGTTTGTATATCACCACAGCCAAAATTGACAGTTGCAGTATAGATACCTGCGCTGATGGAAGCAGTATTATTAATGGTTGGGTTACGCAAGGTACTGCTGAAGCTATTAGGGCCTTGCCATGAATAGCTGGTGGTAGCAGAAGAACTAGTATTAATATTAAAATTTGTGGTACCGCATATATTGGTCGAAAAAGAGTTATTCAGAGAAATAGTATTTGGGTTTACAGTTACTTTTGTAGTAGCGGTTTGTGTATCACCACAACCAAAATTAACGGTAACTGTATAAACTCCGGCATTAGCGACTGTAGCATTAGTAATAACCGGATTGCTTATCGTACTACTAAAATTGTTGGGGCCAGTCCAGAGATAAGTTCTGCCTTGTGGCTGACTGGAAAGGCCTGCATTCAGATTTATATTATTACAAAGCGTTGTACTCACATTTTGCGTTTCTACTCTATTAGCAGAAATATTTATACTATTGCTGGATTCTGAGCAGTTTCCCGAAATTACCTCAGCTTTGTAAATGCCAGCTGCCTGAGGGATAGTAGAAATAGAGGTTTGACCTGCAACAACAGTATTATCCTTTAACCACCGATAGGTAAAGTTGCCTTCTAAAGCAGTATTAACAGAGATGGCATTGCATACGTAAGTAGAGTTAACATTTAGTGTAGGGTTAACAGAAGAAACAATTTCGATAGCTTCACTTTGAATGATACAATTATTTTGCCCTACAACCCGCACAAAATAGGTACCTATACTGGTTGCTTCATAGGTATTATTAGTGGCTCCTGATATAGCAACAGAATTTTTATACCACTGATAGCTATAGGAATCAGCAGGAAAAACACTGGCTGTTAACGTTGATGAACCATGACATAAAAGATTTGAAGAGCTTGTAACAGAAACAGTATTATTGCATGGAGTGAATCTTTCAAAACGTATAGTTTCGTTAACAATACTTAAATCGAATCTACTATTTAAATCTTTATTGGTTACACCAATACTTCCAGTGGAGTTTTCTAAACCGATGGTTAGTTTATTTCTGTATGGGTTACACACAGTATAATGTGATTCTATTTTTCCGCTCGTTTCATATAACTGAATCTGTACAGAAAACAGACCATCACCGGAATAATTGTGTTTAACATTCTTAAAATTGACAACCAGTATTCTATTGGGTGCAACTCCGGTAGTAAAATAATTAATGGTGGGAGTATCCCGCCCACAATTCCAGTCACTTGAACCAAAAGAAATAACATTATTAGGCTGAAATGTATCCGGAATGGTATGCACCATATAGTTAGCACCGCTTCCGAATGTAATAATACCAGATGAGCTTAAATAAAACTGCGTATAGGTATTTTCGAAAAAAGGAAAATTAAAGCCAATATTAAACGGGCCAACAGAATTATTATAACCCAGGCCTGAAATGGTTGTACCAGTACCCGAAATTTCTGCCACAGGTAGTCCACGGGTAAGTGTATAAGATTGAGCAAATAAGGCATGACTTGCCATTGCCAGTAAAAAAAGCAGTAAATTCTTTTTCATAGTTTATGGAATTAGTAGGTGGAATTTTTATGACTAACCCGGTTTATTTTAAGCGCCTGAAGATTTCTTCAAAAGCAGAAAAGATATTGGAAATTTAGAGAAGTCGATAATTTTTTAGCCACCAGAGTCTTTAGATTTTAGCCAACAAATAATAAAAAAGATTTTTCAAAAGAACTTTGGTCTTTTAATAAAACTTCAATATCCACATCAAGCAAGAATCAGATGCGAATTTAAAAAAATTCTATAAAATTCTATATAAAATTGCTCATCTTTCGCTTTATCGGTACCCATATCTCCTCTTCCGAATCCGGGTCAGCATTTTTGTATTTCGCACCTAGCAATTCAAAATGCGGTCGATCATCAAGCAAATATTCTGAATTCGGCAGCCATGTGCTGAATATATATTGAAATATACTCGTATCATTACTCGAGCCTTTATGCAGAAAAACCGCATATAGTCCACCCACCAATGTAAAAGATTCCATCCCTTCCGGAATAGTATCAAAATCCGCTACCTCAACGGCTGCCCATTTCTCAAAAGAGGCGGTTGGATTGAACGGTTTAAAAAACTCAGGCGTATATATTTGCAGAGAATAAAGTTCAGCGCCAACAGCATTCGTGATAGCTTTGCGGTTGGGCATAAAACTTCTCCATAATTCACCTGTCTTATTATCAGCAAAACACATTGTCAGGTGTTTGCCTATCAGTTTCTTTTCTGGTAATGTTTCGATTCTGGGCTTTATCATAAATTTTGATAGATGTATCTGTCAAAAATAAGCTTATTTCTTCAAAGTAAAAAGTGAATGTCCGCCGTCCGCAAGTGGACATATTTTGTCCGCCAGCGGACGGACACTTTTATGTAAATATGCCTCAGAATGGCCTGTAAGGCCGTTTTTGCCATATGGCATTATATTTGTACGACAAAATAGAAACTAATCACCTAGTCTTATGCATAGAGCAAATTTGGGCGAATTTGAAGAGATGGTTTTACTCATGGTGGCCATTCTGGATAAGGAAGCTTACGGCGTATCAGTCAATCAGGCTTTGGAAGAACATACGGGGCGGGTAGTGGCCTTTGGTACGGTACACAATACTCTTATTCGTTTAGAGGAAAAAGGCTTTGTGAGTTCAGAATTGGGTGGGGCTACCAACGAAAGAGGAGGCCGCCGGAAGCGCCTGTTTAAAGTAACGGCTTTGGGTAGCAGAACCTTACAGGAAGTGCACGAGTTGCGCCAGGGACTATGGCAAATGATACCACCACATACCCTTCGCCTGAGTGGACTATGAAAAAGCCTGACTTGACCGAGCAAGACCCAATGAATCAGGAGGTTTCGCCACCCCGCTGGCTAACCCGTTTGCTCCTATGGTTTCATCCGGAAGAAACCCTGGAAGAAGTAACAGGAGATTTAGAAGAACTGTATGTCTATCGAGCTCAACAATCGGGCAAATGGCGGGCTGACCTATTATATTTATTGAATGTGCTATCGGTTTTACCACCCTTTGTCCGCAAACGAAAAAAAGAAAAAAGCTATTATAAACTTTCAATCCTTAATCCTGCTATGTTACGAAACTATTTCAAAATTGCCTTTCGAACCATTACGCACAACAAGGCCTATTCTGCTATCAATATAATGGGCTTGAGCATCGGTCTGGCCGCTGCCATGCTCATTATGTTGTATACAAAAGACGAGATAAGCTATGACCGCTTTCACACGAATAATCCGAATATCCACAGAATTTTTTTTGATTCTTACAATGGCCAGGGTGGACTGGAATACAGACAAGGCATTACAGGGTTTTTGCAGGGACCCAAATTTATGGCAGGTATTCCTGAAATACAGCATTATGTTCGCTACAAAGCAGGATGGCAGAATATAAAGCAGGGACTTGATGTAAAAAAACAAATAGTTTTTGAAGCTGACCCGACCTTTTTCTCTGTATTTTCTTTCCCTTTTATTAATGGAAATCCCGAAACTGCTTTGCTAAACCCACGCGCATTAGTGATTTCAGAAGATGTAGCGCTAAAACAGTTTGGAACAACGAATGCGCTGGGGAAAATCATTTATTTAAAAGATGCTTATGGCGACAATCCCAAATTTGAACCTTATACCGTAACCGGAATTACTAAAAGATGTCCGCAGAACTCTACCATTAAATTTGATTTGTTACTACCGTTGATGGTTGAAAAAGGCATAATAGAAGATAAAAATAATTGGTCTAATATTTCGCTTAACACTTTTGTATTGACACAGCCAAACGCAGATATTAAAACTATTGAGCGTAAAATGAATCAGATATATGTGACTGATGCAAAAGATGTAATTAAAGAAATGGCTCAGACACAGGGCAAGAGTGGCTATGTTAAGTATGGGCTTCAACCATTGACCGACATTCACCTCAATAAAGCTTTACCTCCTGATAATGGATTAGAAGACGGAAGTAATCCGATGTTTTCGTATATACTATCAGGTATAGCTATTTTTATATTGCTGATAGCCTGTATCAACTTTGTTAATCTGACAGTGGCGCGTTCATTGAAACGTGCCAAAGAGATTGGTGTCAGAAAAGCAGTAGGCGGGGGACGAAAGCAATTGATTCTCCAGTTTTTAGGAGAATCTTATCTGTTGTGCCTGATAGCATTCAGCTTTGCTCTACTATTAGTACAAGTGGTATTACCCACTTTTAATCAACTATCAAACAAAGCATTGTCGCTTTCTTATTTGTTTGATAGTACATTAATTGGGGCTTATATGAGCCTGTTTATCATAACTGGATTAATGGCGGGTTTTTACCCTGCTCTTGTGTTATCCAATTATAGCCCTGTTAAGACACTCTATAACCGGTTTAATCTCTCGGGGAAAGGTTATCTTCAAAAGAGCCTGGTTATACTGCAATTTTCAATTGCCTCATTTCTGGTAATTGGCACTATGAGTATTTATTCACAATTCAATTACCTGATAAACAAAGATCTGGGGTATAATGATAAAGAAGTGATTATTGTTGAAAAACCAGGTCTGAACCGGAGCGAAATGAGCGTATGGAAAGAGGCATTATTGCAAAACCCGAATATTCTGGCAGTAGCGCCTAAAAATGGAGGCACTTGGTTTGATGCCGCTAAAATTAATGGCGACACCCAATTGAGCTTTATCTATGAAACGATAGATGCGAGTTATTTTTCTACACTAAAAATTCCGCTTATAAAAGGCAGAAATTTCTCCGCCGATTTTCCGTCTGACTCAACAGAATCTGTTCTGGTTAACGAAACTTTCGTAAAAAAAGCAGGTTGGAAAGAGCCATTGGGGCAAATAATCAATTTTCATAATGATGGAAATAAGAAATATAAAGTAATAGGAGTAGTAAAAAATTATCACTTTGCAGGTTTAAATCAGCAGATAGGTCAACAAGTATTTACAATGAAACCCGACAACAGTTATGGGAAAATATTGTTGAAAATCAGACCTGGTACTGAAACAGCCAGCTTGAATCATGTAGCGAAAACTTTTAAAAAGCTGTTTCCACTAACCCCTTATAGTTATTGGTTCATGGAAGAGGATAATCTGGCTAGATTCGGCTCAGAAGCTAGATGGAAACAAATTATGCTTTTTGGGGCTATTCTTACCATCTTTATTTCCTGTATTGGCTTATTCGGTCTGGTAACCCTTTCAGCCGAGCGTCGTACTAAAGAGATTGGTATCCGCAAGGTATTAGGTGCATCAGTAAGTAGCATTGTTCAATTACTCTCATCTGACTTCCTGAAAATGGTTGCTTTTTCGTTTGTATTCGCCTTTCCAGCAGCTTATTATGCTGTGAGTGAATGGTTGACTAATTATCCATATCGTATAGAAATCAGTGCATGGTTGTTTGTGAGCACAGCTGTATTAGCTATTATGATTGCCCTGTTTACTGTAAGTTTCCAGTCAATCAAAGCAGCCATGATGAATCCGGTTAGGTCATTAAAAAATGAGTGAGCAAGGGGCCAGAGGGCATGGAGCAGAGGGTAAAATTGCCCCATGCCCTCTGCTCCATGCCCCCTGCCAAAATATAAAATTATGAGAAACACCCCTCCCAAATGGGTAACATATTTACTCACCCGCTTTCATCCGGAGGAAACTCTGGAAGAAGTAGAAGGTGACTTGGAAGAACTGTATGCTTATTGGTTTCAGAAGTCCGGGAAATTCTGGTCAGACTTGCGTTATTGTTTGAGCGTGCTGACCGTTTTGCCACCTTTTGTATTGAGAAGAAAAAAAGAAAAAAGCTATTATCAAACTTCAATCCTTCACCCTGCTATGTTACGAAACTATTTCAAAATCGCTTTTCGAACCATTGCTCAAAACAAGGTTTATTCAGGCATCAATGTATTAGGTTTAAGCATCGGTCTGGCCGCTGCTATGCTCATTCTGCTCTATACCAAAGACGAAGTAAGCTACGACCAGTTTCAGGCCAATAATCCAAACATTTATCGAATTACCAGCAACCGTATTACACCCAAAGGCGTATTAGAAGAGCGTGTTGGCAATACTGGTTATCAGCAAGGCCCCAAGTTTGCGGCCGGAGTGCCTGAAATACAAACATTTGTGCGTTATCAGGGGAATACGAAAGACATGAAACAAGGCAATGAAATAAAAAGCCAGCAAGTATACCTCACAGATACTTCATTCTTTTCTGTTTTCACTTTTCCACTCTTAAGCGGCAATCCTAAAACAGCACTCAAAGACCCTAAATCGGTAGTCATTTCAGAAGAGATGGCTGAAAGCCAGTTCGGCACAACGGATGCATTAGGCAAAGTCATTTATTTTAAAAATACGGTTGAGGACAAGCCCAAATTCGAACCCTATACTGTAACCGGAATAGCTGCCAAATGTCCGCAAAACTCTTCCATCAAGTTTGACGTACTTCTACCTATGGTGGTTGATGGAAAAGAATACACGAATAGTAATACCTGGTTTAATGTGTTTCTGAATACCTTCGTGGTGCTTAATCCTAAGGCAAATCCTGCCAGAGTAGAAGCTAAAATGAATAAAGTTTATGTAGCTGATGCCAAAGAAGGAATTGAACATGTAGCCAAAGAGTTTGGAGTTGTCAATAAAGTGGAGTATGCCTTGCAGCCTTTTACAGAAATGCACCTCAGTAAAGAATTACCGGCAGATAATGGCCTGCAAGACAGAAGTAATCCGATTTATGGCTATATTTTATCGGGTATTGCCTTATTTATTCTGGTTATTGCCTGCATCAACTTCGTGAACCTTACGGTAGCCCGTTCGCTCAAAAGAGCCAAAGAAATTGGGGTGCGCAAAGTAGTGGGTAGTAGCAGAATGCAATTAACCTTACAGTTTTTAGGCGAATCATTCCTGCTATGTTTCTTTGCATTTGTGTTTGCGCTCTTATTGGTATGGGCAGTATTACCTACATTTAACCAACTGGCAAATAAAGCATTAACCATTAACCTTTTATTTGATGTTCAATTAATTGTTTCCTATGTATTACTCCTGATTCTGACTGGCTTACTGGCAGGTTTCTATCCGGCACTGGTACTATCAGGGTACAGTCCTGTGCAAACCTTATATAGTCGATTTAATTTGTCAGGGAAAAACTATCTGCAAAAATCTTTAGTGGTTTTGCAATTTGCTATTGCGTCTTTTCTGATTATCGGCACGCTGACTATCTACCAACAATTCGACTACCTGACACATAAAGATTTAGGTTATGACGATAAGCACGTGATTAGTGTAACCAAAAGAGAGTTAAACCTGAAAGAGTTTAAGTTATTGAGTAATGAATTGATGAAAAACCCGAATATTCAGGCAGTCGTACCTAAAAATGGCGGGAATTGGGGAACAGTAGCTAAAGTCAATGGTGAAACCATGATAGACTTCAACTACAATGTTATAGATTCTGGTTATTTGCCGTTTTTTAAAATTCCACTAGTAAAAGGCCGCAATTTTTCAGGCGATTTTCCGAGCGATTCGATGCATGCAGTGGTGGTCAATGAGGCTTTTGTCAAAAAAGCAGGATGGAAAAATCCGATAGGGAAAGATGTAAATTTCTGGTATGAAAATAATGAGAAGTTTCAGGTAATAGGTGTGGTGAAGGATTATCATTATAATGCCCTGAATAAAGAAATAGGGCCACAGTTATTTACCATGAAGCCAAGCCAGGAATACGGTAAAGTCTTCTTAAAAATCAAACCGGGTTCTGAAACAGCCAGTTTAAACCATCTCGAGGCTACTTATAAAAAGTTATTTCCGTTTAATCCGTATGTCTATAAGTTTATAGATGAAGAAAACCGGAAGAATTACGAATCGGAGGCTAAATGGAGACAGATTCTACTATTTGGTGCGATACTTACCATTTTTATCTCCTGCATTGGTTTATTTGGCTTAGCTACCCTTTCAGCCGAGCGCCGTATGAAAGAAGTAGGTATCCGTAAGGTATTAGGTGCCTCAGTCAGTAGCATTGTTCAGTTATTATCCTCCGATTTCCTGAAACTGGTAGCGCTTTCATTTGTCTTTGCTTTTCCGGCGGCCTATTATGCAGTAGGCGAATGGCTAAAAGATTATCCGTATCGCATCGAAATCAGTGCATGGCTATTTATAGGAGCGGCCATCTTAGCCATCACAATTGCCCTGTTTACCGTCAGTTTCCAGTCAATCCGGGCCGCAATGGTCAATCCGGTGAGGTCTTTGAAAAGTGAATAAGCAAGGGGCAAAGGGCATGGGGCATAGGATGGAAATTTGCCCCATGCCCTCTGCTCCATGCCCCATGCCAAAATATAAAATTATGAAAAACACACCTCCCAAATGGGCACATACGCTACTTTCCCGCTTCCACCCCGAAGATACTTTGGAGGAGGTAGAAGGGGATTTGGAGGAAATGTATGTCTATTGGTGTGAAAAACATGGAACGTTCCGGGCAGATGTTCGCTATGTGATTAGTGTGCTTACAGTGCTACCGCCTTTTGTTCGCCGTCGGAAGAAAAAACAATATTATGAAACCTCAAATTTAGCTATTACTATGTTACGAAATTACTTTAAAATCGCCTTTCGAACTTTATTACAGCACCGCCTCAATAGCTCACTGACTATTATGGGACTGGCTTTGGGTTTAGCCTGTGTGCTATTGATTATCCTGCATGTGAAAGATGAGTTGAGTTACGACAAAGGCTTCGCCAATGCCGACCGTATTTATCGGATTAACATGGAAAATATTGGTGAAAATACTCGTCGCTGGACAGCCACAGCCCCCGTAATAGCCGTTGAAATGCAAAAGGAAATTCCGGCTATTCAGACTGTTGCCCGTTTTAATCGTCCTTATCCTGATCGCGTATTTAGTTATAAGGCATCATCTACCAGTGATGTCAGACAGTTTGAAGAAAAACGCGGGTTTTATGCTGACTCAACCGTAACAGAAGTATTTGATCTGCCTTTTATCAAAGGGAATCCAAAAACTGCCTTGAGCCAGACGGATGCCATTATATTGACCGAAGACATGGCTACGAAATACTTTGGTAATGAAGACCCGATAGGAAAATATATTAAGGATGATTTAGATAATCACCTGTTGATGGTGACTGGGGTAATCGAGAATTTCTCATTCCCAACGCACCTGACTTTTGATTACCTGATTTCCATGTCTACCATTTATAAAGAACCTGTGCAGGATAGGCTCAAAAGTAAAACCTGGTCTGGATTCTATAATTTCATCGTATTGAATAAGAATGTATCAGCTTCGAGCGTAGAGACCAAAATCCCACAATTCATGCTGAAATTTTTTGAAGCTAATGGTGAGAAGCGCGATGATATTCTGAAAAGCCGGAAACTGTATCTGCAACCCATAACAGATATTCATTTATACTCACATTTCGAAAAAGAAATGGGACCAAACAGTGATATATTATATGTCTATATTTTCTCAATAGTAGCATTGCTCATCCTTTTGGTGGCATCAGTTAATTTTGTCAATATGGCTACTGCACAGGCTTTCAACCGCATGAAAGAAGTAGGAGTGCGCAAAGTATTAGGGGCAAGAAAATTAGAACTGATTAAGCAATTCTTAGGTGAATCTACCTTAATGACCCTTGTTGCAGCTGCCATAGCTTTGTTGATATCTATACTAGCCTTGCCTTTTTATAATGATCTGACAGCCAAAAACCTTTCTGTCTTGACTTTATTCACACCTGTCAATATCCTCACAATGGTAGCCATTGTAGTTTTTATCAGCTTTGTGGCTGGTATGTATCCTGCATGGTTTATTTCAAGTTTTGAACCAATAAAGTCATTAAAAGGTAAAAAACTGATGGGCTCATCAGTGACAATCGTTCGCAAAGGGCTCATTGTATTTCAGTTTGTGGTTTCAGTGTTTATGATTTTCAGTACCATTGTGGTATATCAGCAAATGAAATTCTTTCAGAACAAGAAACTAGGTTTTGAGCAGGAGCAGGTAGTAGCTTTTAAACTTTATGGAGATATGCACGACAAGGTGAATACCATACGAAATGAATTACTAAAAAATGCATCTATCACACAAGTAGGCTTAACTTCCAGTTTGCCGGGTGATAGAATAGGCATGGATATGCTTAGTCTGGAGTCGAAACCGAAGGAAGACGTACAAATGCGCTTTGTGTTTGGAGACGAAAACTTATTGTCTGTACTGAAAATTGATCTAAAATCGGGAAGAAACTTTCTGAGAAATGCTGACAATTCTCCGCCAACATTTATTATAAATGAAGCAGCAGCAAAAGCCTTTAAAATAAAAAATCCTTTAGGAGAGAAATTAGTTTTCTGGGATAAGCCGGGTGAAATCGTGGGCATCGCCAAAGACTTTAATTTTGCCTCGCTTCACAACGCTGTTGAACCATTGGTCATTGCGAATTTCCCAAGGGAAACCACTTATTTTCTGATGAAAGTAAAAGGCAATCATTTAACTGAAACCATAGAAGCCGCCCGGAATACAGTAGCACGTGTTTCACCTAATAGCGTATTCAGTTATTCATTTCTGGACGAAAAAATAACTCATCTGTATGATTCCGAACAACGTATCGGGAATATTATGAAAGTTTTTGCCATATTCGCCATCTTTATTTCCTGCTTAGGATTATTCGGATTGTCGGCTTATGTAGCGCAATTGCGTACCAAAGAAATCGGTATCCGTAAAACCTTAGGTGCTTCGGTTGCAGGAGTAGTAGTGTTATTATCTAAAGATTTTCTCTGGTTAGTTGTATTCGCTACCATCATTGCTTTTCCGTTGGGTTGGTGGGCCATGAGTCAATGGCTTAAAGAATTTGCCTATGCTATTGATATTCAACTGTGGATGTTTGCCGTAGCAGGATTATCGGCCATAGGCATTGCAGTGCTGACAGTTAGTTTTCAAAGTATCAAAGCCGCTTTACTGAATCCGATAAAGTCTTTGAAGATTGAGTAAGTTGGGAGCATGGAGCAGAGGGCATGGGGCACAGGGTGAAAAAGTTGTCCTATGCCCTTTGCCTCATGCAAACACTATCTTTCAATAGTAGCAATACATCTTAAAAGATAGAGTTTAGTTGTATCTGTTGATTCCTGATTTAGCACCTCATAAGTCATGAATCTCGTGTCATAATTCTTAAATTCTGTTTTATACTTGTAAGGTATTTGTAATTCCTCCGCTGTAGGAATGCTATATTTTATAATAAATTTGGCTTCTTTGTTTTGCGTGATTATATCATGATATAGTGTATGTGGACGTTTTTCTCCAAAATTCTTCAAATGTGTTACTACCGCACCTCTCCACTTGCAATATTCAATGGCAAATTCCTGACTAACAGGCATGGGATATAATCTGAACCTATAATCGGTATAGTTTAAAATATATTGCCCAAATACGAGACTATCAGTTTTTGGTTTTATCCGTTTATAAAGCTCTTGTGAATTTGGGTCTTGCTGGAGGCAATAAAGAAACTCAAGTATATGCAGACATTCTATATAGGATACATCCAAAAATTTCCCATTGACTAGTGGTTTTGTATTGGGTGGATAAGAAAATAACTGGCTTTGTTTTCTATTACATGAAAGTAAAACGATTGAAAGTGAAAATATCAAAAAGCAGTTTTTTAAAGCCATAGCCTAAGCAAAGTTTTGTCTTGATTTAAATCTAAAAGATTCATAATTATAGTATTTGAAGTTCCCTACTATTCATATACTAATCACACAAAGTAGGTAAATCAGGATTAGCCTGAAACTCAAACATCTTTTCTAATTGTGAGTAAGTAGCTCTGTCAGTCGATAGGGATAGATTCGGCAGTTCTTTTTGAGATATCCAGCCTATTCCCGAAGTCTCGTTGGTTTGGGTTAATAATTCACCACCTGTTACTTCGCATAGGATGAATAATTTATAGACATACCACGGCTGATACGGATGAGGATGCATTTTCTTATCGAATACCGCCAATAGTCGTGTAGCTTTTACTTGGAGTCCGGTTTCTTCCCATACTTCTTTTTCGGCTACTTCAAAGGGCGTATAGCCAATGTCTGCCCATCCGCCCGGCACTGTCCAGCGGTTATTGTCTATTTTCTCCTGTACCATCAGTAATTCGTCAGTTCCACGAAAAACGATGGCGCGTATATCCACTTTGGGTGTACGATACCCTGTTTCGTCAGGGGTGAGTTGAATGATATGTTCAATATCAACATTACTCAATTGCGCCAGAATCTGCTGACCAATGTCATTGATTTCCTGATAACGCTCGCGGTCATATTCAATTTCCGAATAAGCCAATCCGGTTTGCGCTAATGCTTGCAGACGCTGAGCAACAAGCAACCAGTTGAGTGGGTTCATGTTTAATTTGGTAGAATTTAAGGTGATAAACAGATAATTTACTTAGTAATTGGGTATAAACTTCTGTATTTCATTTATTTTACTATCTAACTTTTTGTCAATATTAAGCAAAGTGTCCTTATTTGGCTTAGATTTATTCTGATACTTTTCTATATAGACTAATGTTTTTGTAATTTTTAAGATAGATCTCAATTCTTCAATTTTCTTTGTTTTCAAATCATGCTCATTAATAACATCCCTTAAGTCTTGTGTTTTATTGTGATAGCTCTCCAGACTTTTCTGAATCATGGCTGCATATTTCTGTTTTAAAACTGAGTCGCTAAAACTATTTAAAAGAGCATTTGCATTGTCATAATAAACTGTATTCTTTTCGTCATACGATTTGAAAGGTTTTTCAAGTCTGTCTTTTTCATAGATCAATAAATCTATTGTCCCATCTAATTTAGCTAAAGTAGTATCCTTTTTGAGTAATTCTTCATATATTTTATTAAGTACATCGGGGGTACTTCCATATCTTGCTTCAGTATCTGAAGATTCAATGGCTTTTTCAATGATGTCAACTTCTTGAGATTTTGATTCGCTTTCGCAACTGAAAAGAAAAACGCACAGCCCGGCTAGGCATACATAAGAAATAACTTTTTTCATCTGGCAAAACATTTAAATATTTATAATAATTAATCACGCATTAATAATCACCACACGGCGACCGCTCAATCACACAATCACGCATTCGCTAAATCACTAAATAGTTATTCAACCGGCAACCATATATGAAAAGTCGCCCCCTCACCATCTACTGATTCAGCAGAGATAAAGCCCTTATGTTGCTCAACTATTTTCTTCACAATACTAAGCCCGATGCCCGTTCCTGAATATTCAGACTTACCATGCAGGCGTTGGAAAAGATTAAAGATTTTATCCTTAAACTCATCGGGGAAACCAATACCATTATCTTTGAATATCAAATGGACAAACGATTGATCCAGATTAGCTAATAGATTTACCTGCTTACCCTTTTCTATTTTTGACGAGATGGTAATCTTCGGCTTTTCGGTTGAAAACTTAAGCGAATTGCTGATAAGATTAGAGAAAAGCTGATTAATCTGCAAAGTATTGGCTTTGATAACCGGTAATTTACCAGTCTTAATCGTAGCATTCTTTTCTTTAATCAATAATTCAAAATCAGTTTGTACTTCTAATAGTATTTTGTTCAGATCAGTTTCTACAAAGTCTTCGCCTGTTTTAGATAGTCGGCTATAAGTCAATACCGACTGAATCAAATCGCTCATGCGCTGGGCAGAGGAGTTGATTTTTTCGAAATATTTCCGGGAGCTTTCACTATCAAAACCACTTTTTTCAATCAGGTGAATAAAGGTTCTGATTTTTCGTAGAGGTTCCTGTAAATCATGACTGGCAATATAATTGAATGATTCAAGCTCTCTGTTCGAGTTTTCAAGTGCCTTATTCTTTTCTTCGAGCATGATTTCAGAATGTACAATATCTGTTACATTTCTCGACATAATGATTACGCCTTCAATCTGGTTCTGAATCGTCAGCGGAATAAAGTACGTATCCAGGAAAAAATCCTCGTGGGCAATAGAGCGCCTTTTATCAAAATGAACCGTTTCTCCTTGTAAGGCTTTCAGAATGGCTTCATGCTCAATGGTATCTTTGGCTTTAGGATTATAATCAAATAAATATTGGCCGTGAATTTCCTCTTTGGGTCTATTTATTCCTTCTTCGAACCGTTTATTGATTGTCATGATTTTCAGATTTTTGTCTATAACCATGATGAACTCTACCGAAGAATCGATTAATTGCTGTAAGAACGATTCAGAGTTTTCAAGAGCTGTGTTTTTCTCCAGAAGCTCAGCAGTTCTCTCCTGAACAATAGTTTCCAGCTTATTGGTAAAGAGTTTCTGCTCATGAATATCCATGAAAGTGCCAATCCAGTTGAGAATCTCTCCCTGTTCATTACGGATAGGCTCGCCTTGCCCATAATGCCAGCGATATTCACCATTCTTGTTTTTGAGCCTTAATTCAATTTTATAAGTATCGCCCGTAGTTAAACTATGATTCCATGCTCTGGACATCCTGTCAAAGTCATCTGGATGCAAAGTTTTTACCCAGTTTTCTGCCGATGATTCATAACCTGTATATTCAACCCAACGAGCAGAAGCGTACTGCTGGTTACCTTGTGGGTCGGTCATCCAGACTAATTGTGGTAAGGTTTCAGCCAACGTTCTGAACTGCTCTTCACTGGCTTCAATTTTCTTGCGGGCTTCAACCTGTGCTGTAGATTCAATCACGTGCAACATCAACTCGTTGATCATCCCATTTTCGTTTTTTATCGGATAAATGATAAAATCCCAGAAACCCGAACGGATATTGCCTTCATACAGAAAAGAAGCGAAAAACTCGTTGGCAGCAAAAGGCTCACCACTGTTATAGACATAAGAGAATATCTCATAAATGCCTTGCCCCTCAAGTTCCGGGAATAATTGCTTCAGACCATAACCTAAAAGCTCATCAGGAGAACGGCCAATTAATTGCTGAAATTTGGTATTAGCTAGACTAAAGGCGTGTTCTGGGCCTTCAAGAATGGCAATAGCCGCAGGTGCCTGCATTAAGAATCCTCTCAGTCTTTGTTCCACTTCCTGACGGGCATGGGCAATTTTTATCTGCGATTTTACCCTAGATAATAGCTCATTGGCCGAAAAGGGCTTGGTCATATAATCATCGGCCCCTGTTTCATAGCCTTCTATTCTTGATTCTTCTCCGGCACGGGCAGTAATTAATATGACCGGAATATGCGCTATCTCGCGATTCTCTTTTACTGCTTTCAACAACTCAATCCCATCCATCACAGGCATCATAATATCACTCAGAATCAAGGATGGTTGATGTTGTTTAATAATTTGTAACGCCTCTACACCATTGCCTGCGGTAAGTGTATTGTATTTAGTGCCGATAATAGACTCAATATGCTGGCGCATATCGGTGTTATCATCTACAATCAGAACCGTTGCCAGACTGGCATCAAAAGCTTTTGGTTCTGTTGTGGCCTTTTCCAATTCATCTTTTAAAAAAGAGGTAGCCTCGTCTACATAAACATTAGAAATAGTATCTATATAATCAGTGGTTTCCTGTATCTGTGTAGCAGGTAAATGAGATTTGCCTATCGGAATGCTTACAGTAAATTTAGTCCCTACGTCTTCTTTACTCTCTACACTTATTTCTCCATTGTGCAACTGCACCAACTCTTTTACCAGTGATAAACCAATACCCGTTCCTTCGTGCGTTCTACCTGCTGTATTCTGCACCCGATGGAAGCGGTCGAACATATGTGGCAATTCTTTAGCCGGAATCCCGACACCTGTGTCTTCTACACTCAACAAAATGTTTGGCCCATGTGTGCTCAGGCTAATTGTTACACGACCTTTTAACGTATATTTAAAAGCGTTAGATAATAGATTGAATACAATCTTCTCCCACATCTGTTTATCCAGATAAACAGGCTCTTTTATAGTACCTTCTTCAACAATCAGCTCCAGCCCGGCTTTTTCCATCACCGAGCGGAAATTAGAAGCAAGGTTTTTAGTATAAGCTGATATATCGGTAGGCACAAAATGCGCCTGGTGCCTACCACTTTCAATCCGGCTGAAATCGAGTAAAGTGTTTACCAGTTTCAGCAGGCGCAAGGCATTGCGGTGGGTTACTTCTACGTGTTGCCTTTCGTAAGCACTTAGGTGAATATCAGGCTTGTTGAGTAATTCTTCCAGAGGCCCTAGCATCAGCGTAATGGGCGTACGGAATTCATGACTGATATTTGAGAAAAACAGGGTTTTGGCTTTATCTAATTCCTCCAGTACCTCTGCCCGTTTCCGTTCTTCTTCATAGGCAATAGCATTATTGACACCTAAAGAAATCTGGTCGGCAGTGAGTTGAATAAAGTTTTTGTAGACTTCATCAAATTGTCGGTAAGGATTCAAACCGATACTCAGAATAGCCAGCGGGAATTTCTTATTTGCCCCCCTGATAGGCACATGAATGAAATGATGCGGGTCAATATCCCAGGCACCTTTAGGTAAATTCCCCCAACGGCCATTATTTTCGGATTCTACCAGCCTGTTTTCGGTAACAGCCTTGCAGAAATTTTCAGTATTAGCAGTCGGTTTAGTTATGTCAACAATACCAGGCAAAGTAGCGTGCTTTTCTTCAAATCCTGCCGTCGCTACTAGCTCTCCGGTATCTCCCTCGTCGTTTATTTTGTATATGAGCGCAAAGGGGAAATCCCATTGATTGAACTCAACGGCTTTGGCTGCCTGTTTGTATACTTCCCTTTCGGTTTTTTTCTGAACAAGGCTATCTAATTGCTGTAAAGTTTTGAGCGAACGCTCGTTGATGATTTTTTCGGTATCAGTAGTATTGTAACAGATAATACCTGCGGGTTTATCATCATCACCCAATACAGGAGTATATGAAAAAGTATAATAGGTTTCTTCGGGATAGCCACTTCGGTGCATAATCAACAACTGTGACTCCACATATGTACCCTCGTCTTTCTGCATGGCCTTTGAAAGCAAGGGACTAATGTCTTTCCAGATGTCTTTCCAGACAACCGATGCTGGTTGACCCAACGAGTTTGGGTGTTTACCCCGCACAATATCAATATAAGTATCGTTATAAAGCTTAATCAGGTCTTTACCCCAGCCTATCCAGATAGGTTGTTGCGAACTGAGCATGATACGCACACAGGTTTTTAGCTCCTGTGGCCAATGCTCAGGACTCCCCAATGAGGTTTTACTCCAGTCGAAGTTGCGGATACGTTCTCCCATTTCTCCGCCCCCGGCAAGGAACTCATGGATTTTCTTTTCAGACATAAGCTTTTCTTTTACAATTTGAGCTTGGCAATAATACTTCGAAACTCTTCTTTTGCGTCGTCAGTATCAATATGTTTCTTAATAAAACCCGTAGCTCCCAGTCTTATACTTTCTTCCACAACCACATTTTCTTTAGAAGTAGAATACATATAAACGGGCGTTTCAGAAAGACGCTCAATTTTTTTGAGTTCTTTCAGAATCTCCAGTCCGTTCAGACGAGGCATATTAATATCAATAAAAATGATATCGGGATTAAATGAAACATCTTGCAATTTCTCTAAGGCATATAGACCATCGTCTGCAAATACACATTCGGCTAGCGGATAAGCATCCGAAAAAATAAATGTGAAAATTTCCTGGTCGTCTATATCGTCGTCAATCAGAAAGACAATAATTCTCTGCATTATCGGATTTAGCTGAAAATACTAAGATGGTTAAGCAGGGTAAGTTTTTAGGTTCAGGTGAATGGTAGGGTAGTAATTATACCCACAATCAAAATTATATATTTTTTGTTTCCTTTCAAAAAAAGGGTATGAAATTATTCGCAGAAGGGAGCAGAGGGAAGAGTGCGTGAAACATTAGGTAGTTGCATGGAGCGAAGGGAAGAGATGGAGAGCGCGCTTGCCTAAAATAAATTAAGTTTTTGTCAATCTATTTTAAGCAAGTAAATCCTTTTACTCTTTATCCTATAAATCAAACCTTTGGCAATTCCCAGGGCGTACGATAATGGGCTTTCAGCAACTTATTGCTTTCAGTATCATTGCTGAACTGGCGTTTGTCAGCATCCCATTCCAGTTTTTTACCTGTTCGATAAGCAATGTTTCCTAATTGGGCTACTATTGCTGTGTTTCTACCCATTTCAATAGTACAATTAGGATCTTTGCGGTCTCTGATGCATTCAAGCCAGTTTTTGGTATGTGCGTCCAGACCTGAATCCCAGCTTCTACGTGGAGGCATAGGGTTCATTAGATATTTGCCATTGTCTTCCAATGGAAGAATCTTCCAATGAGCACGATTGATAGCCAGAATACCTTTCTCTCCGATAAAAGCCACTCCAGGTTCGCTCACATCATCCAGATAAGGCGAGGTACCCATACCCATAAACTGCTCCCAAACCAGACTGAAATGACCAAAATCATAAACGGTAGTCAAAGTATCAGGTGTTTCGGCTGCATCATTCGGGAAAGCAAGTTTCCCACCAATGGCCATTACCGATTTAGGGTCTTTAGCATCCATACCTGCCAACACCATATCCAGCATATGCACACCCCAGTCAGTCATTAATCCACCGGCATAATCCCAGAAATATCGGAATGTACCATGAAATCTGTTTTTATTAAATGGTCTTTTTGGAGCGGGCCCTAACCAACGGTCATAGTCCACACCTTTGGGTGCTTCCGAATCGGGCACTACATTAAAATCTCTGCCATAGTTTACATCTGCCCAGGCTTTCACCTGTCTTACTTTGCCGATTGAGCCTGATTTTAGTTCTTTCAGGGCTTCAATCCAATGGCGGTCGCTGCGTTGCCATTGGCCTACCTGTAGCACTCTATTATGTTTTCTTACCATCTTCACCATCAAATCAGCCTCTTCCGGATTCAGTGAAATAGGT
This sequence comes from Emticicia fontis, assembly GCF_054779675.1. NCBI lineage: Bacteria > Pseudomonadati > Bacteroidota > Cytophagia > Cytophagales > Leadbetterellaceae > Emticicia > Emticicia fontis. The sequence goes on along the minus strand of NZ_BAAGXU010000001.1, from coordinate 2,181 downwards.
TTTTCTACATATACATCTTTTCCGGCAGCAAGGGCATCACAGGCATGAATACAATGCCAATGGTCAGGCGAGCCTATCATTACGGCTTGCAGGTCTTTTACTTTGAGTAACTCCCGATGGTCGTTAAAGGTCTGTGGCTTATTGCCAAATTTTTTCTCTATTTCGGCTGCTCGGGTGGCCAGTAAATCAGCGTCTACATCACATAAGGCAATACATTTCGTATCAGCATTTTTAAGAAAAGAATGCAAATCTGCCCAGCCCATGCCTCGTACACCAATCAGTGCGACATTTACAACATTAGCGGCAGTATTAGAGTTGGTAGCAGCTTGCGTTTCAATGAGTGGAGTAGAAGCGATGGCGGCAGCGCCAAGGGTAGTTTTACTTAGATTTTTTAAAAATTTTCTGCGGTCGTTAATCATAGGTAGGTATTGTTTATTTATTCAAAAATAGAAAATTAAAATGAGATTATGATAATATTTCAAGATAGATGAGTTGAGAATATAGCAATTAGAAAAGATCTGATGCCTCAATTTAACTGAGAGGCTTAGTATATGCTCTTTATTATTTCACCGATACATTCCTTCAAATCACCGATTTCCGTCCTTCGAAAACAACTTCAGCCTATATGTCAGCGTCATTATAGGTACAATCAAACCGATAATGATTATGCGTACCAGCCCAAAGCTATTTCTTTATATCTCTTTATTTGTATTAGTTTTGTTGCAAAGCTGTAAGTCAGAAGAGAGCACAGGTAATGTAACACCTACAACTGCCTCTGTCAATGCGTTAGCCTGTGCATCTGCAACATTTTCAGCTACCTCTACTAAGGGTACTACTTATTCAGGAACGGCTATAGTCCCTTACACGGGCGGTAATGGTGCAGCTTATTCGTCAGGAATCGCCATTTCTTCAACCGGAGTTACAGGTCTCACAGCCACTTTACAGGCAGGTACCTTATCGAGTGATGCGGGTTCGGCGACATTTACTATTGCAGGTACTCCTGATACAGAAGGTTCAGCTTCTTTTGCTATTAGTTTGGGTGGCCAGTCTTGTACGTTGGTATTGACCGTAGCCGCATCAACCAGTAGTGGTACTAATACAGATTCTTATGCGGCTATTCCTTCTTGTACTACTCCCGGAACGGTGGCTGCTTCAACTAGTGCGAGTATTGTTGCGCTACAAACTGCCATGATTAATTTCAGAAACTCATTAACTACTGCTCAGATAAGTGCCTTAGCGAAATGTCTGGATAATACCTCAATCCTTGGCTTTACGTATTGGCATAATACCCCTGCCAAAGGGTCCGCGCGTGGCGCACTTCGTTATGGAGATTTGAGCAGCACACAATTAATCCTATTCAAAACATTGCTACAAGCCTTTTTGAGTGAGGCAGGCTATAAGAAAGTAAATGAAATTACGACACTGGCAGAAGCCTATCTGAACAACCTCAATGCAGGTATGTGGGACCCTAACTATTACTGGTTGGATTTATATGGTAACCCGGCCTCAAGTGGTTCATGGGGTTTTCAATTAGACGGGCACCACTGTGCTATCAACTTTCTGGTGCATGGTGATAATGTGAGTATTGTTCCGGCATTTATAGCATGTGAACCTTGCGCTGGCACTTATAATGGTACTGCCTTTGATATAGTCAAAGATGAAAGAGAACTAGGCCTTACTATGTATAATGCCATGACTTCGACTGAAAAAAGTTTGGCGGTAACAGCGGCTTCACCAAGTGCTATGAGTGCAGGCCCGGCAGCTCAGGCCGGACAAACCGACCCTTACAAAGGTACTTATAGCTATACTGCATTTGCAAATGGTTTGAGATACTCAGATATGAGCACTGCTACTAAAGCGAATGTAGTGGCAATTATGAAAGAGTATGTCTACAATATGAAAACCGAGTTTGCGGATAAATGGTGGGCATTGATTGAGAAAAACATAGATAATACCTATTTTGCCTGGAAAGACCAGGTTGATACACCAAGTGCTACTACCCAGTTTTATTATCGCGTCTATAATCCTTATCTCTGGATTGAATATGCTATGGAAAATCCGGTAGGCTCAGGTATCGCCTCTTATAACCATACACATACCATTACAAGGATTCCTTATAATACCAGGTTAAACGCATTTAAATATTGTTAATGATACCATAGAGATATTGGTCATTCCAAC